>JARGOG010000045.1 GCA_029212785.1 Thalassobaculaceae bacterium | reverse complement strand
CCGCCTGTTGTTCCGGCCGCGGGACAGCCATGACATGCGTCTGGTCGACAGCCGCCTGAAGATCCACCCCGCCTCCAAGGTCTGGTGGATGCATGACGTGTTCTCGAACTCGGTGGCGGTCGCCAGATTCGACGATCCGGGCGAGCGGCTGTTCTTCGAAAGCGTGATCGTCGTCGAACATTACGCGGTGAACGCGCCGATCTTCGAGATCGCCGACGATGCCCGCTATCTGCCCGTCGCTTATCCGGTCGACGATCTGCAGGATCTCGGCCGCACCACGGTGCGCCATCATCCGGACGACGGCGCGATCGAGACCTGGGCCCGGACCTTCTTTACCGGCGATCGGACCGAGACCCTGGGGCTGCTCCAGCGCATGACCGAGAGCGTGCGCGCCGAGTTCGGTTACATGCCGCGGGACGAGGAGGGGGTTCAGACCCCCGCCGAGACCCTGTTGCGCAAGCGCGGCACCTGCCGCGACTTCGCCCTGCTGATGATGGAGGCGGTCCGCGCCCTCGGCCTGGCCGCCCGTTTCGTCACCGGCTACGTCTTCGATCCGGCGGTCGATGCGGACAGTGCTGCCGCCAGTTCGATATTCGGCGGGCAGCCGATTCAAGGGGGTGGTGCCACCCATGCCTGGGTCCAGGTCTATTTGCCGGGCGCCGGCTGGGTCGAATATGACCCGACCAACGGCATCATCGGCGGCGCGAACCTGATCCGCGTCGGCGTCGCCCGCGATCCGTCCCAGGCCATGCCGTTGCAGGGCAAGTATTTCGGCCCGGCCGACGCCTTCGTCAAAATGGACGTCTCGGTCGAGGTGCTGCGCGGCAACGTTCTGGAACGCAGCGCCGCCTGAGCGGTTCGACAGCGATACCGCCGCCGACCGCCTGCCCGGACATCGAGATTGAGGCGCGCTCCTATTTCGAGCGCAGGACGAACTCCATTCCGCTGCGGTTTCCCACATAGATCCCCGGCTTTGTGCGCCGCAGGGACAGGATGATCCCGGAGACCATCACATCGACCCGCTCACCTTGCAGGCGGATGATCTGGGCGTCCATTTTCTGGTCGGTATCCGTGCACTCGACCGTTACCGTGTCGTCCAGGCGCATGACCGCGCTCCCTGATGAAGAGGATGGGCGACGATACCCGATTCGTGTGACGGCCGCCCGTCTCTGGTATCATCGACCCCGATCCGAATTCACTACAGCTATCGCACCCAGCGGTCGGAGCGCGCCATGGATGTCCAGGATCTGAAGGTATTCGAGGCGGTGGCCCGCCACGGCGGCATGAAGCGGGCGGCGGAGGAACTGGCCACGGTGCAGTCCAACGTGACGGCCCGCATCCGCACGCTGGAGGACGACTTGCAGGTGCGGCTGTTCGACCGGCACAGCCGGGGCGTCGCCCTGACCCCGGCGGGAGAACGGCTGTTGCCCTATGCCCATCGGGCGGCGGTCCTCATGGGGGATGCGCGGCAGGCGGCGCGGGATGACGGCAATCCGTGCGGTGCGCTTGCTGTCGGTTCGCTGGAGACCACGGCCGCCCTGCACCTGTCGCGGCCGCTGGCGGCCTATGTCGCCGCCCATCCGGAGGTCGATCTGGTGCTCCGGACCGACACAACGGCGGCTTTGATCGAGCGCGTGCTGACCGGGGAACTGGAAGGGGCTTTCGTGTGTGGTCCGGTCTCCCACCCGGAACTGGAAACCCAGAGCGTGTACCGCGAGGAACTGGTTCTGGTCGCTCCGCCGGGCCTCGGCGCCATCGAGGCGCTGTCCGCCCGCCGTGAGGTGCGGATCGTCGTGTTACGGGCCGGATGCTCCTACCGCCAGCGCCTGGAAGAGATTCTGGCCCGGCGCGGCATCGTCGGATTGCGGACCTTGGAATTCGGAACCATCGAAGCGATCGTGGGCAGTGTCGCAGCCGGTCTCGGCGTCACCCTGATGCCACGGGGGATCGTCGCGACCGCCGAGGCGGAGGGGCGGGTCGAACTGCATCGCTTGCCACCCGGCGATGGCAGGGTCGAGACCCTGTTCATCCGCCGCCGCGACGGCCACGCCACCAGTGCACTGACCGCCCTGATCGATACCGTCGCCGAGCCGGTTCTGGTCGACGCGGCGGAGTTGGTATCGCCACGAGTGATCGCCGGTATCGGATCAATTCGCTTCTCGTGAGAACGGGGCGCGCCTAGCTTGGCCGCATGAGTGGTCTGACGACAGTAGCCGACCGTGACGGATCCATCCCCTGGCGGGCGGTGGCGGCCGCCTGTGCCGCCGTGCTGGTCGGCATCGGTCTGGCGCGCTTCGCCTACACCCCCCTGATCCCGGCGGTGGTGGCGGCCGGATGGTTCGCCCCGGCGGCCGCGCTGTATCTCGGGGCGGCCAACCTGCTCGGCTACTTGATGGGCGCCTTGCTCGGAAACCGGCTGGCGGGCCGATTCGGACCGGTCGGGGTACTGCGGGTGATGATGGTCGCCGCTTCCCTGTCCCTGCTGGCCTGTGCCGAGCCGCTCGGCTTTTCCTGGGTGTTCGCCTGGCGGCTGGTCGCCGGCGTCGCCGGAGGAGTGTTGATGGTGGTTGCCGCGCCGACGGCGCTGGCCCATGTCCCGGAGCGACGGCGCGGGATAGCCGGTGGGGTGATCTTCACCGGAGTCGGGCTCGGCATCGCCGTCTCCGGCACCCTGGTCCCGGTCCTGCTGACGGTGGGACTGGTCGAGACCTGGCTGGCGTTGGGCGGGCTCTGTGCCCTGCTGACGCTGGCGGTATGGAACTGGTGGCCGCAGGCGGAACCGTCACGGCCGACGATACCGGTGCGGGTTGCCGGTTCCTCCGCGGTCATGGCCCTGATCGTGGTCTACGGCCTGATCGCCGCCGGACTGGTGCCGCACATGGTGCTGCTCGTCGACTTCGTGGTGCGCGGAATGGGGCAATCCTTCGCTTTGGGCGCGACGGTGTGGATCGCCTTCGGCATCGGTGCTGCCTGTGGGCCGACGCTGGCCGGTCGTCTGGCCGACCGGATCGGCTTCGCCACGTCCCTCCGTCTGACCCTGGTGCTGGTCGGCGTGGCGATCCTGGCTCCGGGGATCGGCATCCCGGAGGTCGGGCTGTTCGTCTCCGCCGTCCTGGTCGGTGCCTGCGTGCCGGGCGTGGTGCCGCTGATCCTGGGCCGGGTGCATGAGTTGATCGATGACCCGGTGGCGCGACGCGGCACCTGGGGGCGGGCGACCATCGCCTTCGCGCTCGGACAGGCGGCGGCGGCCTACGGATTCTCCGCGCTCTACGACCGGGTCGGATCCTACCCGCTGATCTTCGCGCTCGCGGCGGCGCTGATGGCGGTCGCCCTGGTGATCGACCTTGTGTGGGTGCATCGCCGGACGCCATAGTGCGGCCCCGTTGCATCACCTACGCGGACCGAGCCCCGTGCGCATTCTTTCGATCCTCGCCGGTGCCGCCAATGGCGGAGCCGAGACTTTTTTCGTGACCCTGGCGCGGGCCCTGGCCGAGGCGGGGGAGGAGTCCCGCGCAGTGATCCGGCCGAACCCGCCGCGCCGCGCCGATCTGGAGGCCGGCGGCGTGCCGGTCTCGGAGGCGCCGTTCGGATCCTGGTTCGACCTTCGCACCCGGCCGGCCCTGCGCCGCGCGGTGGCGGAATTCCGCCCCGATGTCGTGCTCTCCTACATGAGCCGGGCGAGTTGGTGGATGCCGGCCGGCCCGCACCTGAAAGCCGCGCGTCTGGGTGGTTTCTACGACCTCAAATACTTCCGCAACTGCGACCACCTGATCTGCATCAGCGAAGGCATCCGCCGCCACGTCATCGCCGAGGGCTGGCCCGAGGACCGGTGCAGCATGATCGCCAATTTCGCCGAGCAGGATTCGAGCCCCGCCGCCGACCGCGCCGCCCTGGGGGTGCCGGACGGCGCGGTCGTCGTCTTCACCCCGTCGCGCCTGCACCGGGTGAAGGGGTTCGACGTGCTGATGCAGGCGGCGGTCGATCTGCCGCAGGTCCATCTCTGGGTCGCCGGCAGCGGGCCGGAGGAGGACGCGTTGAAGGCCCTTGCCGCCGAACTCGGCATCGCCGACCGGGTCAAATTTCTCGGCTGGCGGCGCGATACCGGCGCGTTCTTCCGCAGCTGCGACATCGTCGCCTTCCCGTCGCGGCACGAGCCGTTCGGCACGGTTACGCTTGAGGCCTGGGCCTATGGCAAGCCGCTGGTGGCCTCCGATGCCGACGGGCCGGCGGAGTTCGTGCGCGACGGCGAGGACGGGCTCGTCGTGCCCAAGGGCGAGGCCGCACCGTTGCGCGAGGCTTTGCGCCGGGTGATCGAGGAGACTGGGCTGGCGGAACGCCTGGTCGCCGGCGGGACGGCCCGGCACTCCGCACAGTTCACTCAGGCGGCCTGCGTCGCCAACTACATGGCGCTGTTCCGCCAACTGCGCGGCGAGACCGGTTGAGGCGTCGGGGTTCGTCATCGCTTTGACCCCGCGTATCTGATAGGAGAGGCGCCGAAACTGTCCGTGCGACCGGCCGATGTCCGATACACAGTCCCAGAATCTTCCCGCCCTCAGCGTCATTGTCCCCGTCTGCGACGAGGCCGGCGCCATCGCCCCGCTATTGCAGGAGGTGCTCGACAAGGTCGGCGCCGCCTACCGGGTCGAGGTGATCGTCGTCGATGACGGCAGCCGCGACGGTACCGACGACATCGTCGCCGACCTGGGGTCCAAGGATCCCCGCGTCACGCTGATCCGGCATGCCGCCCGTTCCGGCAAGAGTGCGGCCCTGCGCACCGGGGCGAGGGCGGCGACGGCGCTCTGGATGGCGACGATCGACGGCGACGGCGAGAACGATCCGGCCGATGTGGTGGCGATGGCCTCGGCGATCGACGCGACCAGTGTGGGCAAGGTCGGGCTGGTTGCCGGAATTCGTCGGCGGCGCACGGCGGGGATCCGCCGCCTGATCGCCTCGCGCATCGGCAACGGCGTGCGGCGCGCGCTGCTGCGCGACGACTGCCCGGACACCGCCTGTGGCCTGAAGGTGGTGCCGCGCGCGTTGTTCCTGGCCTTTCCCTATTTCGACAGCCTGCACCGCTACCTGCCGGCGCTGACCAGGCGCTATGGCTACGAGACCGTCCACGTTTCGGTCGACGATCGGCCGCGCGCTGCGGGACAGTCCAAATACACCAATATCGGCCGGGCGCTGGTCGGTATCGTCGACCTGCTGGGTGTGGTCTGGCTGCTGCGGCGCACGACGGTCGGCGTCAATCCGATTCCACAGGCGGACCGGGCGCCATGATGCCGGACACGCCGCAGGCGCCGAGCGCCTTGTCGCTGCGCCAGTGGCTGCTGGTGCTGGTCGTCGCCGTCGCCGCCCTGATGCCGGGGATCTTCCAAATTCCGGCCATGGACCGGGACGAGGCGCGCTACGCCCAGGCATCGCGCCAGATGCTGGAGAGCGGCGATCTGGTGGATATCCGCTTCCAAGCCGTGCCGCGCCATGTGAAGCCGATCGGGACCTACTGGCTGCAGGCGGCCAGCGCCACCGTCTTCGGCGGCGGGGCGCAGGCAGGGATCTGGGCCTATCGCATGCCGTCGCTGCTGGCAGCCCTCGGCATCGTCGCGATGACCGCCTGGCTGGCGGCCCGGCTCGGCGGCGCCGGTGCGGGCGTGGCCGCCGGCATCGTCATGGCGCTCGCCCTGATCACCGGCGTTGAGGCGCGCACGGCCAAGACCGACGCTTTGCTGGTCGCGGCGACCCTGGCGTCACAGCTTGCCCTGCACCGCATCGCCACCCACCCCGACCGGCCGGGCGGCTTCGTCGACGGCGGTTTGCGTTCACCGGCGGCGTTCTGGCTGTTCCATGGGATCGGCGTCCTGATCAAGGGGCCGATCATCACCCTGGTTGTCGGCACGACCATCCTCGCCTGGTGCCTGTGGAACCGCGACCGGGAGCTGCTGCGACGCCTGTACTGGCTGCCGGGCCTGGCGCTGACGGTCGCGGTGGTCGCGCCCTGGTTGGTGGCGATCACCCTGAAGGTCGGACCGTCGTTTCTGCAGGAATCCGTCGGCCACGCTCTGCTCGGCAAGGTGGCTCGGGGCGACGACGCCCATGGCGCGCCGCCGGGCTATCACACGCTCGTGTTCCTGCTGGTATTCTGGCCGGGCATGGCGCTCGCGGCGGGCGGGGCGATCCTCGCCTGGACCCGACGAAAAGCGCCGGATGTGCGCTTCCTGATCTGTTGGATCGTGCCGACCTTCCTCGTGTTCGAGGCGGTGGCGACCAAGCTGCCGCACTACACCTTCCCCACATATCCGGCGATCGCCGTGCTGGCGGGGCTGTTCCTGGCGACCGGGACCGATCTGGTTGCCGATGGCTGGGGCCGCCTGGCCCAACGGGTGCTCGCCGTCATCGCCGTGCTGGTGAGTGTTGCCCTGGCCGTGGTGCCGGCCGGTGCGGTGGTCCATCTCTCCGGCACCGTGACGCCGGCGGCGATCGCGGCGAGCGGCATGGGCCTCGTTGTCGTCGTCCTGATGATCCGCTTTCTGCAGGAGCTCTCCCTCGCCCGCATGATCCCGCTCGCGGGCGGTGTGTGCGTGTTCTACGCCTTGACCTTCGCGGTGGTGGCGCCGTCGCTCAGCCAATTGTGGATCGCCCGGTCCCTGGTGCCGATGATCGCCTCGGCGAGCACCTGCGAGACCGGACCGCTGGTGACCGCCGGGTTCTCCGAGCCGAGCATGGTCTTCGTCCACGGCACCGCTACCAAGCTCAGCGACGCCGCGGGGGCGGCGGATGTGCTGGCAGGCCAGCCGACCTGTGCTCTCGCCGTCGTCGAGCACCGTCAGCAGGATGCGTTCCTTGCCGCCACGGCGGCCCGCGGGCTCACGGTTGAACCGGCGGGTCAGGTGCGCGGGCTGAACTACTCCCGGGGCAAGGAGATCGACATCACGATCTACCGGGCCGCCGCGCATTAGCGATCCGCATACGGGGTGATGACATCGCGACCCCTGGTTCCGTAAGGTCAGCGCCCGCCTTTCCCCAGCCCCTTCGGGAGATCCTCCGTGTACGACCTTCTCGACCGCCTCAGCATCGTCGAAGCCTCGGCCTTCGTCGCCGCCCCGCTTGCCGCCATGACCCTGGCGCAGCTCGGAGCCGAGGTGATCCGGGTCGACATGATCGGCGGCGGGCTCGACTACAATCGCTGGCCATTGTCCAAGGAGACCGGGCGCAGCCTGTACTGGGCCGGACTGAACAAGGGCAAGAAGTCGGTGGCGGTGAATCTGCGCGATCCACGCGGCCGCGAACTGGTGCAGACGCTGGCGACCCGACCGGGCGAGGATGCCGGCATCCTGTTGACCAACTTCGCCGGCCTGCCCTGGCTGTCCCAGGAGGTGCTCGAGGAGCGCCGGGCCGATGCGATCTCCGTTGCGGTGAAGGGCAGTCCCGACGGCGCGCCGGCGGTCGACTACACGATCAACTGCGCCGTGGGATATCCGCACCTCACGGGGCCGGACGCCACGCCGGTGAACAACGTCCTGCCGGCCTGGGACGTCGGCTGCGGCCTGCATGCGGCCCTGGCCATCGTCGCCTCGGTCGACCGGCGCAAGCGCACCGGCGAGGGCGGGCGGGCCGAAGTGGCGCTGAGCGACGTCGCCATGGCCATGGTCGGCAACATGGGTCAGATCGGCGAGGTTCAACGCAACGGCGTCGACCGTGGCCCCATCGGCAACGATCTCTACGGCGCCTTCGGCCGCGACTTCGGCACCTCCGACGGGCGCCGGGTGATGATTTCCGCGATCACGATCAAGCAGTGGAAAGGACTCTGCCGGGTCGCCGGAATCGAGCAGACGGTGGCGGGGCTTGAGAGCGCGTTGGGGGTCGACTTCGCCGACGAGGGGCTGCGCTTCGAGTGGCGGAAAGTGCTGTTCGCCCTGATCGAGAAATGGTGTGGGGCGCATTCCCTCGAACAGGTCGGCGCGGCGTTGACCGAAGCGGGGGTGACCTGGGGGCCGTACCAGACCGTCGGGCAGATGCTGGCGGACGACTGGCGGGCCTCGGAGAAGAACCCGCTGTTCCAGACCGTCACCCACCCTGAGGTCGGCGCCGTGCTGACCCCCGGTTCGCCGATCGATTTCCGCAACCTGTCCCGCCTGCCGGTGGCGCCGGCTCCGGCGCTGGGGCAGCACACCGATCAGGTGCTCGCCGAGGCGCTCGGCCTCGACAGCGGCGCCATCGGCAAGCTGCATGACGACGGCATCGTGGCGGGCGCGGCCGCTTAGGGTTTCGAACGACCTCCTCAACGACTTCCAGGTCAGCCGGCCGCGGGACGGACGATCCGGGATCCACGAGGAGCTCAGAATGGGTCCTGGATCGCCCCTGCATGTCATCCGGGAAGTCGATCGGGGCGGGAATTACCCGAAGACCAGATCCGCGAATTCTCCTAGCGCCCGACGGGTGCGGCCCTGCCGGCCGGTGCGCGGTTCGGCGGCGATCAGGGCATTGAGGATTGCCTCCTCGGTCGCCTCGATGGCGGCGCGGAAGAGCGGGTCGAGAGCGTCCTCGTGCAGCACATGGCGCGCCATCACCCTGCCCTTGGGCGGGGTGTGGGGAACCGTCTCGGCGGTGGAGACGGCGAGTGCTATGTCGCCGCTGCCGGAGCCGAGATGAGAGCCGGTGCGGACGATCCCGGCGCCGGAGCGGGTCGCGATCCGGCGAAGCTGGCGAGCGTCGAGCGGGGCGTTGGTGACGATGAGCGCGATGATCGAGCCCGACTCCGCCGGCTCCTTCTCCACCTTGATCCGCTCGGCGATGGCGGCGCCGACCGGGCGGCCGTCGATGCGCAGATCCGCCATCCGGCCCATGTTGCAGAGTGTGAGCGCGCCGAGGGTGAAATCGCTCTTGGCGATGCGCACGACCCGGGACGCGCTGCCGATCCCGCCGGCGAGGCCGTAGCAGCTCATCCCCGTGCCGGCTCCCACATTGCCCTGGTCGAAACCGTCGGAGACGCCGTCCAGGGCGGCACGGACGTGGCTTTCCTGGACGTGCAGGCCGCGGATGTCGTTCAGCCAGGAACCGTCATTGCACTCCATCACCACCGGATTCACGGTGCCGGTGGTGTCGCCGATCTCCGGCGTGATCTCCAGCATGTGGCGGACAAGGGCCGTCGCGGCGGTGCCGACGGAGAGGGTGTTGGTCAGGATCACGGGTGTCTCGATCGTGCCGAGCTCTTCGACCTGCACCAGACCGACGCTCTTGCCGAAGCCGTTCAGCACATGGGCCGCCGCCGGCAGCTTGTCGCGGAACGGGTGCCCCGGGTGCAGCCGCACGGCGGTCACACCGGTTTGCACCTCACCGCCGCCCAGAGTGACATGACCGACAGCGACGCCGGGAACGTCGGCGATGGTGTTCGACGGGCCTGTCGGCAGGGAGCCGATGGTGATGCCGTGAGGGCGGAGGGAGGGCGGGCTGGGCGGCATCGCGGGAGACTCTCGATGGAAGGTTGTCGGCACAATACAGAACGCTACGGTCCGGTGATCCACTTTGATGGGGCGAAGCCGGCGGGACCGGGGTCGTGTTGTCGGTGGAATTCTGCCGGGACGTGATCATATTTACTGGTATGTGCTGGAATTCCTTTGAAGTGGAGCGATTTCCAAGCCACATGAAGACGCGTGGGGGACAGGCGTGCCAGGAAGTGCAGCAACGGTGATTGGGAAATGAATTCAGGGTCCTCTAAGACTGACGCGCGTCGCGAGGGTGGCGCTCGGTCCGGCGGCGACTATCTGAGGCGTTACGATGATGACGGCCTCACAAACCACCTGATGTCGATCCGGGGGCGGGTGCGCGAGATCATGCACGAGTTCAATATCCCCATGGGTCATATCTGCGAGATGGCGAATCAGGCCGAGCAGCGGATCACCGACACGGCCGTGCGCGCCGAATTCCTGCATGCGCTGATCGAAGTGCATGAGTTCGGGCGTGAGGCGAAGCGGCGCGACGTCGCGGTGGTCGAAAAGGGCGAGACGCCCGACGTGCTGGAGGAGGATGCCGAGGGGGCGCCAGAGACGCCTCTGTTCGCGCCGACGACGGATGCGACCGACAAGGTTTCGGACCATGCGTCGCGCGATTTCTTCGCGTCGCTCGATGGGCCGAGGCGGCCTGACCGGCCGACGTCCAAGCGACGCGCCCCATGAAACTCTTCGAGTGTCAGAGCTGTGGCCAGCTTCTGTATTTTGAAAATACGATCTGCGTCCGCTGCGACCATACACTGGGCTATTTGGCAGGCCAGGCCCAGCTCAGCGCCCTGAAGCCTGACGACGTCGGTCGTTGGCAGGCGCTGGGCGACACCGATCATCTGTACCGTCTCTGCGCCAATGCCGAGCACGGCGCGTGCAACTGGATGGTGCCGAGCGAGAGCGCTGACGGGTATTGCCGCGCTTGCCGGCTCAACCGCACGGTGCCCAATCTCGGCGACCCGGATCGGCTGGCGCTGTGGCGTCGGCTGGAGACGGCGAAACGCCGGCTCGTCTACAGCCTCCTGCGCCTCGGCCTGCCGGTGCAGAGCAAGGATGACGACCCAAGCGGAGGCCTCGCCTTCGATTTCCTGTCGGGGGAGGATTCCGACGGAGAGCCGGTGGTGACCGGCCATGCCGACGGGGTGATCACCATCGACATCGCCGAGGCCGATCCGGTGGCGCGCGAGCAGCAGCGCTCCGACATGGTCGAGTCCTACCGCACACTGCTCGGCCATTTCCGTCACGAGATCGGGCACTACTACTGGGCCCGGCTGGTGGCGCCGACCGACTGGCTCGAGCCTTACCGTGCGCTGTTCGGCGACGAACGCGCGGATTACGGCGACGCGCTCAAGGCGCATTACGCCAATGGACCGCGGGCGGACTGGCCGAGCCACTTCATCAGCTCTTATGCGTCATCCCACCCCTGGGAGGACTTCGCCGAGACCTGGGCTCACTATCTGCATATCGTCGATACGCTGGAAACCGCGCAGGCCTTTGGGATGACAATCCGCGCGCGGTCGGGAATCGACCCGATCCTGGCCATGGAGATCGAATTCGATTCCTACCGCATGGCGGATTTCGACAGCCTGGTCGAGGCGTGGGTGCCGCTGACGGCGGCGGTGAACAGCCTGAACGCCAGCATGGGCCAGCCGGACCTGTATCCGTTCGTGCTGGCGAGCAGCGTCATCGAGAAGCTGCGTTTCATCCACAGGCTGATGCGTGGCGACAGGACCGACAGCTAGGCGGGTTTGCCGGGTTGAAGTCGATCGAGTGGCGTCTGTTGGGATGCGGCGGGGCTATCGCCAGGAAGAGCTGGAATGGGTGGTGGCCGGATTGCCCTCGCGCCAGGCAGAGGTTCCCTTGCAGCGCCGACAGATCCGTTCGCCAGCCCACTCGCTCTGGAAATCCGTGCGGCATCGCAGGCAGGTCCGGGTCCGCGGCGGGGCCGAAACGGGCTCGTCGAGCAGGTCGCTCTGGGAAGAACCGGAGGTCATTTACGCATCCTCTCTTCTTGACGGTTTGGTCGAACGGACAGCGCGAGGCGGCGAAGTCCGCGGCAGACGGCATAGATAGCTCCGCAGGGGCGCCGGCCGGGAAATGCCAGACGGCCGGTCGATGCGAAGTGCAGCGGTCGCCGGAAATGGGACCGCTGACATGGGTGGCCCGCGCCCATCGACGATTGAGGAAGCGGAGGCGAAGATATGAGGGTTTCAGGAAAAATTACAATGTAATACCCGAGAAATCCGAAATATTGTTGCCGTTCGGGTCTCCAGCCTCCCATTCGGAGCAGCGTTTCAGACCCTTCCCCCGACGGCTCCATCCGCCGGACGCAGGGGGGATCCGGCGCCGATCATTCCTCTTCCAGGCGGACGGCGATGCCGTAATGGTCCGATGCCGTGAGCGGACGGTCGACGCCGGGGAGAGCGACCGGTTCGTCGAACAGCCGCCGGCTTCCGGTTGGCCGCAGGATCCGGCGCAGGGCCGGGGTCAGCAGGATGTGGTCGATCCGCTGGTCGGGCGAGGTGGCGTGCGGACTGTCGATATTGAGGGGGTTCCGCTGCTCCCAGGTGACCGGTGCGAAATTGGGATCCGCCGCCTCCTGGACCGCGTCGATGAACCCGGCCTGATCGAACAGCGCGAAGTTCGCCGGCGATACCCTGGGGCTGGCGTTGATGTCACCGCATACGATGGCCGGCAGCGGGTCGGCCGCGGCGCGGGCGATGATCTGTCGGAACTGCCGCGCCCGGACGGCCTCGGCCCGGCGGCTTTCGGGGTGACGGAATATTCCGCCGGCGGTGGTGTGTGTATTGTAGACGGCGATCCACTGGCCGGCGGGCGTGCGAACCTCGACCCGCTGCAGGCTGGGGCTGGCGAAGATCGCCTCGTCGACCAGCCTGGCCCCGAGCCGTTCGATCGACGGATTCCGGCATGCGAGCCGGCCCGCGACCATGAGCCCGGCGTCGAGCGGACGCAGTCGTTGGGAAGGCGAGGTTGCGGCGACCGGCAGATGATCCGCCAACTGCTCGGTAAGCCTGTCGCGCCGCGCGCTGCCGAAACACTCCTGCACGGCGAGAATGTCGAGATCCGACCGGCAGATGAGGTCCGCCTGCACGGACGCGCGGGCATCCACATGCGGTGCGAACTGAAACATCGGAAGACGCGCCGGTCCGACTTGCAGCAACCCGAGATTCCAGGTGGCGACGGTCAGCCCCATCAGGCCGCCGTCGGGATTGGACTGCTGACCAGGGCTCCGCTCACTTGATGAAAACACCCAGATTCTTGGACGCGAAAATGAACAATGCACACCAGGACAGAGCCAACAGACCTCCGCTGATCCATTTCAACGTCTCTGTCCATTTTTCATAGCGGTGCACCGTATCCATCACGCCTTGCGGTTTCTTGCTGTCGTTGAGGTCGAAATACCAATTGGCGACCTTAATGTTACCGTATACCTGCCGGTCCATCTGCACTTGAGCGCAGAACCGCCAGAGCAAGGCGCCGAAGCCGGAGAAGGCTGCCGTGGCGAGGGAGACATGCAGCAACCTAACCCATTCCAGATCGATCGGTTTCTCTCGTAGCAGGGTGAAATTCGCAATGAGGCCAATGGTGGCACCAGCGAGGATGATATTGAGCTGCACGACCTTGAGGTATTGCTCCCACAGAAACTCCAGACGGTCACTGTAGGTGTTGATGACCTCAACCGCCTCATCGACCGATTTCGGCCTATAAGCCTGTGTCGGATCCTCGAACTCAGCCACTTCGTCGTCGGCATACGCTCTGTGTTCGGTCTTGTTAGCCATCGCATCCCTCGCCCCGCTGGCGCAACGCGCCTATATCGCCGGATTTGTCTCAGCACCTCTTGCCCCGGGCATATCCGAGCGGCCATGATCGCGCCGCTTGTCTCAACCCGTCGAGGACGGAATTCAATGAACGGCACCAAGATGAACGGCGCTGAATCCCTGGTCCGCACGCTGGTCGCTTCCGGCGTGGAAGTCTGCTTCACAAATCCCGGCACCTCGGAGATGCACTTCGTCGCCGCCCTTGACCACGTGGAGGGCATGCGCTGCGTGCTCGGCCTGTTCGAGGGCGTGGTGACCGGCATGGCCGACGGCTACGCACGGATGGCGGACAAACCGGCCTCCACGCTGCTGCATCTCGGCCCCGGCCTCGGCAACGGCCTCGCCAATCTGCACAACGCCAAGAAGGCGTTCACCCCGATCGTCAACATCGTCGGCGAACACGCCACTTACCACATCGAGTATGACGCACCGCTGACCGCCGATATCGAAGGCATCGCGCGGCCGGTCTCCGGCTGGGTGAAGACCTCGCGTTCGGCCAAGGATGTGGCGGTGGACGGGGCGGCGGCGGTCGCGGCGTCCATGGGCCCTCCGGGCCAGATCGCCACGCTGATCCTGCCGGCGAACACCGCCTGGGACGAGTCCGACGGTCCGGCGGCTCCGGTTGCTCCGGCGGCGCGTCCGGGTCCGGATGCGGACGCGGTGAAGGCGGCGGCGGCGGCCCTGACGTCCGGTCAGGAGACGCTGATCCATATGACCGGCGACGCCCTGCGCGCCGACCTGCTGGACCTCGCCGGCCGCATCCAGGCCAAGACCGGCTGCCGGCTGTCCTGCATGACCGCCAACGGCCGCTGGCAGCGCGGCGCGGGCCGCGTGGCGATCGAGCGCATCCAGTACCCGGTCGATATTGCGCTGAAGCAGCTTGCGAGCGTGAAGAATCTGGTTCTGCTTGGCACCAAAGTGCCGGTGGCGTTCTTCGCCTATCCGGACAAGCCGAGCGTGCTGGCACCCGAAGGCTGCAACGTGGTGGAGCTGGCGGACATCGCCGCCGACCATCGGGCGGTGCTGACCGCGCTCTGTGATGAGTTGGACGCCTGGAGCGTTGAGCCGGTCCGCCAGGAAGCAAAGAAGCCCGACTTGATCAGCGGCGGAGAGATCACCCCGGATTCCGTTGCCGCCGCGCTTGGCCACCTGATGCCGGAAAACGCGATCGTCGCCGACGAGAGCGTGACGTCGGGCCGCGGCTTCATGCCGTTTACCCAAGGAGCTGCGCCGCATGACTGGCTGTCGCTGACCGGCGGATCGATCGGGATCGGCATGCCGTATGCGACCGGTGCGGCCATCGCCTGCCCGAATCGCAAGGTGATCTGCACCGAGGGCGACGGGTCCGGCATGTACACCCTGCAGGCGCTCTGGACCCAGGCGCGCGAGGGTTGCGACGTGGTGAACGTGATTTTCGCCAATCGCTCCTACGCCATTCTGCGCCACGAGCTGACCAATGTCGGCGCGCTCAATCCGGGCCGCAAGGCGATCGACATGCTCACCCTCGACCGGCCGAACCTGGATTGGGTGGCGCTTGCCAAGGGCATGGGCGTGGCCGGCGTGCGGGTCGACGATGCCGACGGCTTCAACAGGGCGCTCGCCCGCGCCATCGAGGAATCGGGGCCGCACCTGATCGAAGCCGTGATGGCGTAGCCACGACGCGTTCGGACGTCCCCCTGCTGCAGGGCACATCGTTGGGAGAGGCGCGGCCGATCGGCACCTTGTGGCAGGACGGGCCTCTGCGACCTGAATCGAATTCTGGGTGACGGGTCGGGGTGGCGGTCAGGCGCCCGGACGACTCAGATAGTCGACCGCGCACATGGCGTGCAGTTTCATGACCGCGATCGCCTCGTCCAGGGTGACGTTCTCGTTGTCGCTGCCGATCGAGATGTTCGACGGCCCGCAGATCACCGCCGGGATGCCGCGCCAGCGCCAGTAGCGCGCGTCCGTTCCGCCAAGGCTGCAGACCGGCGGCGCGTCGTTGCCGGTCAGATCCCGAATGTTGGTGCGCAGGATCGTTGCCATCTCGCCGAACGCATCGGTGCTGCTGGCGGGATAGCTGTGGTCCTCGTTCACCTGCATCGTGCAGCCGAGGCTGGCGGCCAGATCCTGTAGCTCGGCGCGAACCGTGTCGCGGTCGACCCCGAGGGGGAACCGCATGTCGAGATGGGCGGAGCATTCCGTCGGGATCTGCGTCGCCTTCTGCCCGCCCTGGACGATGCCGGCATTGACGGTGATCCGCCGGGCGTTGTCGGCCGCACCGGCGCCGAGACTGGCATCGGCGGCGGCAACCGTCGCCGGCGCGGTCAGGATGGCGTCGACCTCCGGCGGCAGATCGCCGAGGCGGCGGTGGTAACGCTCGTAGATCGCATGGATGGCGGCGGCGACCTGCTGGATCGGGTTGGGCGCGCGGTGCGGATACCCGCCATGGCCGCCGATCGACGTCGCCGCGAGGGAAAAGCGCAGGGTGCCCTTTTCCATGAAACGCAATGTGTCGAGACCGGTCGGCTCGCCGTTCAGGCAGCAATCGCCGGTGATCTCGTCGGCATGTTCATCGAACAGGAACCTGGTGCCGTAACGCCCGCCCGACTGTTCGTCCGACACGACCGTCAGTGTCAGGGCGCCATGCAACCGGTCACGATAGGGGTGGAGCAGGCCATAGGTCAGGATCGAGGCGAGTGTGCCGGTCTTCATGTCGGCGGCTCCGCGCGCCACGATCCGGTCGCCCTCGATTTCCGCCGCCCACAATCTGTCGCCGGTGGCCGGAAAGACGTCCATATGCCCGTTCAGCACGAGGTGCCGCCCAGGTCCGGCCGCGTCCCAACGCCCGACGATATTCGGCATATCCTGGCGCGCGGCGCGCGTATGGTGGGGCACGCCGAAGCTGTCGAGGATGTCGCGCACGAAGGCCGCGGCCTCGCGCATGTCGCCCGGCGGGTTGATGCTCCGGATGCGCAGGAAGGCGCGTAGCAACTCGATGAATTCGTCACGGCGGTCGTCGATGACGCGGCAGAGTTCGATCTTCGCGGCGGCGGCGTCCAGGGGCATGGCGGTGTCCGGTGGATCTTGGGGGCGGGTCGGATCATCTAACGACGCCTGATCCGCACCCGACAAGATGCAGATCAGTGTCCGCGACCGCGGGTGTGCTGAATATGGCGGAAAGTGCTAAGTCCCGCGTATAGTCGTCGCATTGTGGCTAAAGGATAATCTGTGGATGCTGGCAGCTTCCAAACTCGTGGACAGCGATAGGCTCGCTGCCTCCTATCTGGCGGGCGAGTTGAACTCCGGGTCGACCCGGGTTTTCAACGTCGACAGACTGCATCGCGCGATCATGGCTGACGGTGCGCCCCGCAGCGAGCACCTGTTCCGGCACCCGGAACTGCACCGGATCATCTTCATCAAGCAGGCGCTGATCGATCCGGATTATCAGAAGGACCGACCGAACCGGGTCGGCACAAAGCTCTATTTCGCCTTCAACGAAGCCAACGCGTTCGAGGGCGGCAAATCGATCTTCGCCGGGGATCCCCAGTTCGACGACGCCATGGCCTTCCAGCTCGGGTTCGACCGCAGCCGGAAGATGGAAGACTACATCCGGGATCGAGACATCATTCAGATTCTCGACAGCCTGCCCTCGCTCGACCCGTTCCTGATGCGCGATCGCCTGGAGGCGGAAGGAATCACGCCGCATCTTGGCTATTTCGAGATCGAAGAGGACGAGTGGCAGCAGATCCGCGAGCATGTCATGCGCCGCTTCCGTCCGATCGTCGAATTCGCCTTCGGTGGGGCGGATGCCACCAAGACTCAGGCACGCCTGCGCTCGCTGGTGCAGAAGATCTGGGAAGCCAAGGACATGGATGGCCTGAAGCCGATCCTGGACGCCATGGAGCTTTCGGTCGAGGAGGCGCCCAAGGCGCTGCATTCCTGGAAGGGCGTCATCTATTACGACTATCGGCTGACGCGCCTTGAAGGCCGCGTGCGGGAGCTGGCGACCTGGTTGACCCATTCGGCGACGCCGACCGACATGGTGCCGTCCGGCAACGCCAAGATCCTGAATGAGATCCGCGACGGGGTGCGCCACAAGGTGCGCGACCGCTGGCAGCGCGCCCGCGGCCGGTTGCTGGAATACAACGACGCCTATACCGCGCTGTTCATCGACAAGCGCAGCCCGGGGCCGTTCATCAACTTCCTCGGCAATGCGTCCGACATCTTCAATGAACTGGGTGAAGAACTGTCGCGTCTCGACCATGCGGCCGAGGTGCGCCGGTTCATCACCGATCGGCATTTCGGCGGCCGTCTGAAATACGATCCGCTGCACGACCTGCTGTCGCTGGTCTATCGGATATTGGATTAGGCTGCGGATCTCTTCTGTGGTTGGGGGACCTTCACGCTGATGATCGCTGGGAAAGGTTGTCGCGCGCCGGGGGCGCTTTCGGACATCGCGTCGCGCCCCCATATGGGCCGCTAACGAGAAACGCGGTTAGGGAGGCCCCCATGGCGCCCGCGACGTCGGTGCTGTCGATGATCGGCAACACCCCGATGCTGGAACTCACCAAACTCGACGCTGGCCCGTGCCGGCTTTTCGTCAAGCTGGAGAACCAGAACCCGGCCGGCTCGATCAAGGACCGCATCGGCCTGTCGATCGTCGAGGCGGCGGAACGGGACGGCAGGCTGAGGCCCGGCGGTACGATCGTCGAAGCGACGGCCGGCAATACCGGTCTCGGCCTGGCGCTGGTGGCGTCGCAGAAGGGCTACCGGCTGATCCTGGTGATCCCCGACAAGATGAGCCCCGATAAGATCCGCCACCTGCGCGCCCTCGGCGCCGACGTCCGGTTGACCCGATCCGACGTGCCGAAGGGGCATCCGGAATACTACCAGGACATGGCCGAGCGGATCGTGGCGGAGACACCGGGCGCGTTCTGGGCGAGCCAGTTCGACAATCCGGCCAATCCGGCGGCCCACGAGACCACCACCGGCCCGGAGATCTGGGCGCAGATGGAGGGCAAGATCGACGCCCTGGTCGCGGGCGTCGGCTCGGGCGGCACGATCTCCGGCACCGGCCGGTACCTCAAATCGAAAAATCCGGCCCTGAAGGTGGTCGTCGCCGATCCGGAAGGCTCGGTCGTGGCGCCCGCGGTGGAGACCGGCGAGGTCAAATACGAGGGCGGGTCCTGGCTGGTCGAAGGGATCGGCGAGGACTTCATTCCACCCAACCTGGACCTCTCGGTGATCGACGAGGGGGTCGTGGTCAGCGACGCCGAGGCCTTTGCCGCGGTCAACGATCTGCTGCGCCGAGAAGGCATCCTCGGCGGCAGCTCGACCGGCACCCTGTTGGCGGGCGCGCTCAAGTGGTGCCGCATGCAGACCGAGCCGAAGACCGTCGTCACCTTCGTGTGCGACACCGGCAACAAATACCTCTCCAAGGCCTTCGACGCGGCCTGGCTGGTGGAACAGGGGCTGACCGAGCGGGAGCGCAGCGGCGACCTGCGTGATCTGATCATGTACCGCGCCGACCAGGGCCGGGTGATCTCCGTCGGTCCGCAGGACACCGTGAACACCGCCTATAATCGCATGCGGGCCAACGAGGTCAGTCAGGTGCCGGTGATGCAGGACGGCCGCGCGGTCGGTATCTTGGACGAGGACGACATCCTGCTGGCGGTCCACGATCGCCCGGAAGTCTTCAAACAGCCGGTGTCGAAATTCATGACCGGTCAGCTCGACGTCATCGCCGTCGACCGGCCTGTGGAGGACGTGCTGGCCTTGGTCCGCCGTAACGAGGTCGCGATGGTGATGGCCGGGGATACCTTCCTCGGCATGATCACCCGGGTCGACCTGATCAACCACATCCGCCGATCCGTCGGCTGAGGAACGGAGCTTTCCATGACCGATCCGAAACAGACCGGCCGCAACCGTCCGGGCTTCGCCACCCGCGCCATCCATGCTGGGCAGAGCCCGGACCCGACCACCGGCGCGATCATGACCCCGATCTACGCCACCTCGACCTATGTGCAGGAGAGTCCGGGCGTCCATAAGGGCTTCGAGTATTCGCGCAGCCAGAACCCGACACGCTTCGCGCTGGAGGCCTGCATCGCGGACCTGGAGAACGGGGAAGCCGGCTTCGCCTTCGCCTCCGGACTGGCGACCATCGGAACGCTGCTGGAGCTGCTGAACAGCGGCGACCATGTGATCGCCATGGACGATCTCTATGGCGGCAGCTACCGGCTGTTCGAGAACGTGCGCCGACGCTCGTCGGGCCTGGACTTCAGCTTCGTCGACCTGTCCGATCTCTCGGCTCTCGAAGCCGCGGTGACCGAGAAGACCAAGATGATCTGGGTCGAGAGCCCCACCAACCCGTTGCTCAAGCTGGTCGACCTCGCCGCCATCGCCGCGTTCGCCAAGAAGCACGACCTGATCACGGTCTGCGACAACACCTTCAGCTCGCCCTATGTCCAGCGTCCGCTGGATTTCGGCATCGACATCGTCATGCACTCGACCACGAAATACCTGAACGGCCATTCGGACGTAGTCGGTGGCGTCGCCGTGGTCGCCGAGGGGCGTGACCTGATCCGCGACAAGCTCGCGTTCCTGCAGAACGCCGTGGGCTCGATCGCCGGCCCGTTCGACAGTTTCCTGGTGCTGCGCGCGCTGAAGACCCTGCCGGTGCGCATGGAGCGGCACTGCGACAATGCCGAGCGGATCGCCGCGTTCCTGGAGGCCCATCCGAGGATCGAGAAGGTCTACTATCCCGGGCTTGCCAGCCACCCGCAGCACGCGCTCGCCAAACGACAGATGACCCGCTTCGGCGGCATGGTGACGGCGGTGCTGAAGGGCGGGCTGGACGATGCGCGGCGGTTCCTGGAACGCTGCGAGTTGTTCGCCCTGGCGGAGTCGCTCGGCGGGGTGGAGAGCCTGATCGAGCACCCGGCGATCATGACCCATGCCAGCGTGCCGAAGGAAATCCGCGAGGCACTCGGTATCTCCGACGGGCTGGTGCGGTTGTCGGTCGGCATCGAGGACGGCGACGACCTGATCGCCGAACTCGAGCAGGCGCTGGGGTAAGAAGCGATCCCCAGGCCTTCGACCCTTTAACCCCTCGGCACGTCCCCCGGCTGTCGCCGGAGGCCGCCGGCATGACCGGGAGAGAGAAATGAAAAAAGGGCGGGATTTCTCCCGCCCTTTCGCGTTTCGGTTGGCCGCGGTGGATCAGATCAGCCGTTGCCGCCGCCGCGGACCTGGTTCAGGAAGCCCTGGACCTCGCGGTCGAGCACTGAGGAATCCTCCGCCAGCAGGTTGGCCGAGGTCAGGACCTCTTCCGCCTGGTGGCCGGTGTCGTTGGCGACGGTGGAGACCAGCTCGATCGTGCGGGTGACGTCGTCGGTACCGGTCGCCGCTTCCTGGCTGGAGCGGGCGATCTCCTGGGTGGAGGCGCCCTGCTCCTCGACCGCGCCGGCGATGGCGGTGACGTGGCCGTCGATCTCGCGGATCGCCTCGGACACCTCGCGGATCGCCGTCACCGCGGCGGCGACGCCGTCCTGCACCGACTTGATCTGCACGGTGATCTCCTCGGTCGCCTTGCCGGTCTGGCTGGCCAGCGACTTGACCTCCGAGGCCACCACCGCGAAGCCCTTGCCCGCCTCGCCCGCCCGCGCCGCCTCGATGGTGGCATTGAGGGCGAGAAGGTTGGTCTGCTCGGCGATGTCCTGGATCAGGGTAACGACCGTACCGATACGGTTGGTCGACTGTTCCAGGGTTTCGACCGTGCGGTTGGTCGCATCGGCCTGATCGGCCGCTTCGCGCGCCCGGGCCGAGCTCTCGCTGACCTTATTGGAGATCTCGACGATCGACGCCGAAAGCTCCTCCGCCGCCGCGGCGACGGTCTGCACGTTCGACGAGGTTTGCTGGGCGGCCCCGACGCCGGCGGTCGAGCGCTCGCGCACGTCGCCGGCTCCGCTGGCCATTTTCTTCGCCGTCTCGGCCATACCGCGTGAGGCGGTCCCGAGGCGGTCGACGATGCCCTTCACCCGACTTTCGAAGGCGTCGGCCAGTTCGATGCGCTGACGCTGACGCTCGTCGGAAGCCCGGCGCTCCGCTTCGACCTGGTCGGCCCGCAGACGTTCGACTTCCTGGGCGCTGTCGCGGAACACCTGAACCGTCTCGGCCATGCCGGAGATCTCGTCGCTGCCGGCCGTGTCGACCTCGACATCCAACTCGCCATCGGCGAGGCGGCGCATGATCCCCGCGAGCCTGGTCAGCCGCAGCACCACGCCGCGCCAGACCACGAGAATGCCGATGGCGATCGCCGCCACGACACTGGCGACGGCCAGGGCCAAGATCATCAGACGGCTGTCGGCGATGGTCTGCTTGGCATCGGCGGCGGTTGTGTTGGCCGAGGTCGTGGCGGTCGTGACGACGTCGGATACCGCCATGCCGAAGGCGCCGGAAACCTCTCGGGCCCGGGCCAGGGAGGCGTCGGCATCGGATTCGGCCGCGAGCATCGCCTTGCGACGCTCGAACACGCCGTCGTCGCTGTTGCCGAGGTCGAGGATGTTGGTCAGGCTCGGGACCAGACCGGCCATCCGCTCGATTTCCGATGCCTCATTCTTGATGCTCTCCAACCGGGACAGCGCCATTGAGAATTCGAGGTTGATGCTGTCCAGGTGCCGTTCGGATTCCGCACCGGCGGCGGCGTTCAGGGTGCCGATGATCAGATTGGCGGTCGCTGCGGCTTCCAGCATCATCTGGAACTCGTGGACATCGTTCGACACCAGACCGCCGATGGTCTTGCGCGACCCGATCGCCAGATCGCGGCCGGCGAATGCCATGTTGCGCTGGGCTTCGTTGACGAGCGGGTTGACCGACGTCTCGAACGCGGCGGCGATCTCCGGCAGGGCCGCGTCGAGCTCTTCGCGCAGGCGCTGGGTCTCGTCGAACTTCTCAGGCGTCAGCTCGACCCATCTGATTTCGTCGCGGCGGATATCGAAGGCCGAGTTCTCTCCCGTGCCGCGCTCGATCAGCGCGATGGCCGCGTTGCGGAACCGGTTGCCGTCCTCGGAGTCCGGCGCGCTGGTGATCGAGTATTCCATCTCGGTCGCCAGATCCTTGAAATGCGCCTGCTCGGTGGCCAGCAAGTCGAGGTCCACCGTGCCGGCGACCCGCGCCAGCATGCCGAGCATCTTCTGGCCGGTTCCGGCGAGGGTGAGGATATCCTTCAGCGCCGACATATGCGTGCCGAGCAGCTCGCCGATCGTCGAAGTGGTCGCCTCGATCGCCTGCTCGCCGGTTTCGATCATCCGGCCGCTGGCATCGACGATCATCGGCTGAACGTCTTCCTGGAATTGATTGTTGACCTCGGAGACCGTCTGGATCGCCTCGCCAAGCGCGGCCTTGGCGGCAACCCTGCGCCGCACGGCGGAGTCCAGATCGCCCATCGCTTGCGACATGGTCGAGGCCAGGCCGGCCAGTTCGGAAATGTCCACCCCGGTTTCGCGGAGATGATCGAGAAGAACCGCCAGGTTCTCCTGCTTGGTGGAGAGCTGGTCGCGGATCGCCTGACGCTCGTCGTCGGACTTGGCCGAGACCAGGCTCGGCGCGGCTGCGGCGACACCGGAACTGGCGGCGGCCAACTGAAGGCTGCTCGTCACCGCCGGCATCGCTTCGTCCGTTACCGTGGTGAGCGTGCCCTCCACGTTGGAGAACGCAAACCAGGCGACGCCCGCCGTCAGAACCGTCAGCAGCGTGGTGGCGGCGAATGCTGTGCCCAAACGGCCGGCGATCCCGAAGCCGCCGGATTTCCCGGTGGGCGGCGAGGCCGAGGTTTCGGCTTCGGAAGAATCTGACTGTTCGAGCTGTGCCGTTTGCAGAACGGACATAAATCAACTCCTGATGGGATCGGATAACACGTATGACCTTAGTTGATAGCGGTTAATAAAGGATTACGTTTCACGTTGGGGAGTACAATAATGAATGGTATTTTATCGATATTTAGATGGATTGCTTGTGCTCTCGTCATTGTCTTCGTGTTGATCGGATCGGTACGCGCGGACCAGAGTGATCCGAGCCTGGACGCTTTGTTCGAAAAGCTAGGAAATGCCGAGGTGTTCTCGATCGCACACGCGACCGAGCAACGGATCTGGGTGATCTGGCACGCGCGCCCGGAGCAGCCGGAGGTCGAGGCGATCATGGAACGCGGACTGCATGCAATGCGGGAGTCCGATTTTGCCAGCGCTCTGGATGCGTTCGACGCGGCGGTGCGGCTGGCACCGGATTTTGCCGAGGCCTGGAACAAGCGGGCCACGATTTATTACCTGCTCGGGGACTACGCAGCATCAATCGCAGACGTCCGTCAGGCCCTGCAACTGGAGCCGCGGCATTTTGGCGCACTGTCCGGTCTGGGGCTGATCAATCTGAAACTCGACCGCAAGGCCGACGCCCTGGCGGCCTTCGAGGCGGCGTTGAAGCTGCACCCGTTTCTGCCGGAACGGTTTCAGGTCCAGGCCCTGCGCGAGGCGGTGGCGGGCGAGAAGATCTGACCGCGATCCGGCTCAGCGGCACATCTGCTTCACCGCCGCGGTCTGGCCGGCGTCGAGTCCCGGTCCGGTGCCGGTCTTGGCGCCGCCGAACAGCGCGGCGCGATCGGCGGCGCCCGGGTGCGTGTCGATCAGCGACAGCAACGAGCCGAGCGAGCCTCCGGCCTCCTGAGCCTGGAGCCGAACGAAGAACGCCTGGCCACCGTCGGAGCGAATGCCGTTCGCGCGCAGCAGGTCGAGGGCGGTGTGGTCGGCCCGGTCCTCCTGATCGCGGGTATAGGTCGCGTCAAGCAGGGTGCCGGTCAGGGTCGACGCGATCGAGCCGGCCGCCTCCTGGCCGAACAGGACGGCGAGGACCAGGCTCACCCCTTCCCGCCGGATCCAGCCCGTCATCGGATCGCGGTGGATCACATGGGCGAATTCATGTGCCATGACCGCGGCGATCTCCGAGCCGTCCTCACTCTGCTTGATCAGGCCGCTGGTGAGCACGACCCGGCCGCCGGGCAGGGCGAAGGCGTTGACCAGCTTCCAGTCGATGACGGTGATCAGGGGCGTCGGAATGTCGCCGGCGTCGGCCAGTCGGCGGCTCAGGTCGGTGAGTGCCCTGTCGCCGTCTTCGCCGGTGCAGCGCTTGTGCGTGGCGACCAGGGACCGGATCACCTGATCGGAGGAAACCCCGCCGGTGCCGGCGGGGAGCAGATGGGCGGCCATCCCGCTGAGCGGGGCGAGAGAGATCAGGACCAGGATGAGGACCGCCACCGTGGCGCCGATCGCCAGCGCGGCGCTCGGCCGCCGTCTGAGGCCGAAGACCTGGTGGCCGGCCTCTCGCTCGTCGCCGGTCGCCTGCTGCCGGATGGCGTGCGCTTGCTCGGGCAGGTCCGGCGTCAGCCGCGCGTCCTGCGCGTCCAGCATGGCGAACACCATGTCCTCGCCGGCGGAGGCCGGGCGGTATACCCGGTTCCAGGGCCACAGTAGCGGGCATTGCGGCGCGGCGGCCTGCGGATCGGCGGGCAGGATGCGCAGACCCCGGGCCTCGGCCAGGATCGCCACCCGGTGATCGGCACCGGTTACCCCGTCCAGCAGATGGGCGTTCCCTTGCGGCCCGGCGGGTCCGCGCTGATCCTCAGGCGAGATCGAAGTCACCGGCCAGTCCCTCTCCACCGATCGCACTGTCGTCGTCGCCGACCTGCCGGAGCTCCGCCGGGTCGGGCATGCCCGACACATGGACATGGGCGGCCATGTAGCGGATTTTGCGCTCCCAGGTGACCGGCGCCAGCAGGCCGAGCGAAAGCGCGAGGATCAGCCAATTGCCGAAGGTCAACCGGGTGAGGCTGGCGGCGCTGCCGTCGAACCGGATCCGGACCGGACCGACCGTGGAGAATGTGCAGACCAGGTGCCAGAAGGCGACCCGGTAGACCGAGAACATGTAGAGGCTGAGCCAGAACACCGCGAGGCCGCCGGACAGGATGACGAGGCCGAAGAATGTGTCGCTTCCGGCAACCATGGCGATGCCGATAAGCCAGAACCACACGACGGCGCAGCCGATGGCCAGAAGTCCATAGCCGATCCAGATGGCGATCCAGGTCCCGAGCAGCCCCCAGGCGCCGCCGCGATAGATCCCCTTGAGGCCGCCGATGTTGAGCGCGCCGACCACGTTCTTGGCCCGGTACAGGTCGACCACCGGTTTCAGCAGCCAACCGGAGAACACGATCATCGCCGCCGCACCGGCCGCCACGATCAGATAGTTCGACGCCGGCAGCTCGATCCGGCCCCGGATGCCGCGCCAGCGGGTGCGCGAGATGCGATAGCGCCAGCTCAGGAATCGGCCCATCTCGATCAGCATTAGAACGACCACAAGATAGACGAGGTCGACCAGCTCGATCGCCGACCCGTTCGCGGTCGGCATCTCGCGTTCGAGGCCGAGCTCGACGAGCACGAAGATGATGCCGAGCGGCAGCAGGATGAACAGGAACACCCGGATGAACCCGAGGAAGATCTCGATCCCGGTACCCGTGTATTCCAGCGGCTGGCCACCGAACCGGACCCGCCGCCAGATGATCTGGCGCATGATGGTGATCGCCCAGAATCGGTAGAGGCCGATGGTGACGATCATCAGGGCGACATTGATGAGGTGACGGCGCACCAGCGGCCACGTGCCGCCCTCGGCGTAGTCGATCCTGGCGTTGGCGGATTTGGGAGTGTCGGGGCGCGCAGGTGCCGGTCCGGCGCTGTCGGTGTCGGCCATGGGCGGAAGGGTCCTTTTTCGGCGGCCTGCGTATCCGTTCGACTATCGCAGGTCGCGCCATCTGCCTCCACCATGGGATTTCTCACCGTCGGTCGCCATCGTCATCCGGTTCACCGGTTGTCGCCCCGTGCAGCCCGGTTATGCTGCCCCAGCTCATGAATGGAGGATGCGATGACGGCCCAGTCTGGTCAGAGGCGGTTCGATCTGGTGGTACGGGGCGGCGAGGTGTTCACGCCGTCGGGCCTGGAGAAAGTGGATCTCGGGGTTGCCGGCGGGAAGATCGTGGAGATCGGCGACCTGACGGTGGCCGAGGCCGGAGACGTGGTCGATGCGTCCGGCCTGACCGTCCTGCCGGGGGTCATCGACACCCAGGTGCATTTCCGAGAGCCAGGCCTCGAGCACAAGGAGGACATCCACCACGGCACGCGGGCAGCGGCCAAGGGCGGAGTGACCGCGATCTTCGAGATGCCGAACACCTCGCCGCTGACCCTGACCGAAGTCGAGCTGAACGACAAGCTCGACCGGTCCAAGGGGCGGGCCTGGTGCGACCACGCCTATTTCGTCGGCGCGGCCGAGGAGAACCTGCATCTGCTGGAGGGACTGGAGCGTCTGCCGGGCTGCGCCGGAGTGAAGGTGTTCATGGGCTCCTCCACCGGCTCGCTCCTGGTCGAGAAGGACGAACTGCTCGCCAAAGTGCTGGCCGCCGGCCGCCGCCGCGTCGCCGTCCATGCCGAGGACGAGGACATGCTGCGCGAGCGCCAGCACATCGCCAAGGAGGAGGGGCATCCGCGCGCCCATCCGGACTGGCGCTCGCCGGAATGCGCCTTGAAGGCGACCCAGCGGATCGTACGCCTCGGCCGGGCCGCCGGCCGCCCGGTCCACGTGCTGCACATCACCTCCGCCGAGGAGATGGCGTTCCTGGCCGAGAACAAGGACGTGGCCACGGTCGAGACCACCCTGAACCATCTGACCATGGCGGCCCCGGAGTGCTACGAGCGGCTCGGCTCGTTGGCGCAGATGAATCCGCCGGTGCGCGAGCAGCACCATCAGGACGCTCTGTGGCGGGCGATTGCCGATGGGACGGTCGACGTGATCGGCTCGGACCACGCACCCCATACGCTGGAGGAGAAGCAGCGGCCGTATCCGTCCAGCCCGTCGGGGATGCCGGGGGTGCAGACCCTGCTGCCGCTGCTGCTCGACCATATGAATGCCGGCAAGCTGTCCCTGGCCCGGCTGGTCGATCTGACCTCGGCCGGTCCGCACCGGATCTACGGCATCGCCGGCAAGGGTCGGATCGCCAAGGGCTGGGACGCCGATCTGACCCTGGTCGACCTCAAGGCCAAGCGGGAGATCACGAACAAATGGATCGCCAGCAAGTGCGGCTGGACGCCGTTCGACGGCAAGACTGTCACCGGCTGGCCGATCGCCACCCTGGTGCGTGGCAATGTGGTGATGCGCGATGAGGAACTGATCGGCGAAGCGGTTGGCGAGCCCGTGCGGTTCTGGTCGACATTGCGGGGAGCCTGAACGATGACGGATGAGACATTCGCCGAGGGCGGCTGCACCTGTGGGTCGGTACGCTATCGCCTCAAGCGCAAGCCGATGTACGTGCATTGCTGCCACTGCACCTGGTGCCAGCGCGACAGCGGCACGGCCTTCGCGCTCAATGCGCTGATCGAGACCAAGGAGATCGAGGTTCTATCCGGCACGCTCGAGTCGGTGGACACCCCGACCGAGAGCGGCAAGGGGCAGGTCTTCATGCGCTGCCCGACCTGCAGGGCGACGATGTACAGCCACTATACCGGAGCCGGACCCACGGTCGCCTTCGTGCGGGTCGGTACCCTGGACGACCCCAAGCAGTGCCCGCCGGACGTCCACATCTTCACCCGCTCCAAGCAACCCTGGGTGGGGCTGCCGGAGGGGGCCTTGGTGATGGAGGCGTTCTACAATTACAACGACCACTGGCCGGCGGAGAGCATCGCCCGGCGGAAGGCCGCCCGCGAGGGCTGACGGGCGCCACGCGGCGATCGCGGCGGCTGTGCCGTCCCGCTATTTCCGTTTGCCGCCGGTGACCATCGGACCGACCTTGCCGGCGAGGATTGGGAACCGCACGGTGCCGTCGGAGGCGTCGTAGATCCATTCCTCGATCGGGCCCGCCTTGTTCAGTTCGTCGGGTTCGCCGATCGCCGCGCGCAGGTCCTCCACGGTCGACGCGCTCTCCGCTTTCTTGGCGATCTCCGCCTTGCTGTCCTTGAAGCAGGCCGAGAGCATCAGGACACTGGCGAGGACGAGGGCGGTGGCGAGGCGGCGCATGGAAAGCTCCTGGTTCGGGTCACGGCGCCGGCAGTCTAACCTATTCCCCGCCGATCGTGACCACCGCGCGGCCGCGCACCGCGCCCTTGAGGATCGCCTTGCCGAGATCGGGGAGCTCGTCGAAGCCGTGGCTGTGGCTGATCGCGTCCAGCTTCTCCATCGGCAGGGTCGCGGCGATCATCGACCAGACACCGGTGCGGCGCTCGGCCGGGCACATCACGCTGTCGATGCCGAGCAGGCTGACGCCGCGCAGCAGGAACGGCAGCACCGTGGTCGCCACATCGCTGCCGCCGGCAAGACCGACCGCGGCGACCGAGCCACCATAGGAGATCTGGGTCAGCAGGTTGGCGAGCGTCGGGCCGGCGACATTGTCGATTGCCGCCTGGAACCGCTCCTTGGCCAGCGGACGGCTCGGCTGCTCGGCCAGCTCGGCGCGGTCGACCAGGGCGGTGGCGCCGAGGTCCGTCAGGTAGTCGTGGGTCTCAGCCCGGCCGGTCGCGGCGGCGACGCTGTAGCCCTTGGCGGCCAGCAGGGCGACGGCGACACTGCCGACACCGCCGGCGGCACCGGTGACCAGCACCTCGCCCTTGGCTGGATCCATCCCGGCGGCTTCAAGCGTGTCGACGGCGAGCCCGGCGGTGAACCCGGCGGTGCCGAGCGCCATGGCGCGGGCAAGTGACAGCCCGTCCGGCAGCTTGACCAGCCAGGCGCCCTTGACCTGGGCCAACTCGCCATAGCCGCCCCAATGCATCTCGCCGACGCGCCAGCCGGTGAGCACGACCTTGTCACCCGGTTTGAATCCGGGGTCGTCAGAGGCTTCCACGATGCCGGAGAAATCCACGCCCGGCACATGCGGATAGCTGCGCACCAGCCGGCCGATCCCGTTCATCACCATGCCGTCCTTGTAGTTGACGGTGGAATAGGCGACGCGGACCGTGACGTCGCCGTCCGGGAGGTCGCTCACGGCCACATCCTCGAAGGTGCCGGAAACCTTCCGGTCGTCGCCCTCGCGCAGCAGATAGGCCTTGAAGGTTTCGGTCATGGGTCGCTCCCGCGGTTGGGTCTGCATCGTGCAGGCGTCATCATGTTGTCCGGCCGCTCGCCGGATGTCAGGCTTGAGCTGGCCCCGGTAAAGAAGGGCACACACGGGAGAAAGCCATGGATCTGTCCGTCACCGCAACACACGGACTGCAGCCGGACACGCGCGACCTCAATGCCTTCGACGCCGACCCGGCGCTTGCGGCGCTGCTGGGGCTGTATCTCGCGCCCGGCGATCTGGAGATGCTGACCCCGGCGTTCCAACGGCTTGGTGCGCTGGTGCATGGGCGTTTGGACGAGCTGGCCCATGCGGCCGACCGAACCCCCCCGGTGCTGCGGCACCGCGATCGCCAGGGACAGGACATCCAGGCGATCGACAAGCATCCCGCCTATGTCGAGATGGAGCGGATCGGATTCCAGGATTTCGCCATGGCCGCGATGTCTCATCGCCCGGCCCTGGGCCTCGACCGGCCGGTGCCGCATGTCGCCAAATACGCGCTGCAGTACCTGTTCGCCGAAGCCGAATTCGGCCTGCTCTGCCCGATCAGCATGACCGATGCGCTGACCCGGACGATCCGTCGCTACGGCGCCCCGGATCTGGTCGCGCGCTATCTGCCGGGCCTGACGGCGGAGCGCCTGGAGGAGCAGATCCAGGGAGCGATGTTCATGACCGAGAAGGCCGCCGGCTCCGATGTGGGTGCGACTGAGACGGTGGCCCGGCGCGACGGCGACGGCTGGCGGCTCAGTGGCGACAAGTGGTTCTGTTCCAACACCGATGCCGGACTCGCCCTGGTGCTGGCCCGGCCCGAGGGGGCGCCGTCGGGGATCAAGGGCGTGTCGCTGTTCCTGCTGCCGCGGGAGGTGCCGGGTGGGACGGCGAACAGCTACCGGATCATCCGACTGAAGGACAAGCTCGGGACGCGCTCCATGGCATCGGGGGAGATCACCCTGGATGGCGCGTTCGCCTGGATGGTGGGGGAGCCGGGGCAGGGCTTCGTGCAGATGGCGGAGATGATCAACCAGTCACGCCTGTCCAATGCCGTGCGCTCCGCCGGGATCATGCGTCGGGCGTTGCGGGAGGCTTTGGTGGTGGCGCGCGGGCGCAGCGCCTTCGGGTCGCGGCTGATCGATCTGCCGCTGCAGCGCCGCCAGCTTCTCAAGTTGATGGTGCCGGCCGAGCAGGCGCTGTCGGTGACGCTGTTCACCGCCGACGCCCTGGCCCGGGCCGATGCGGGCGAGGCGGAGGGGATCAAGCTGCGGCGGATCCTGACACCGCTGGTCAAGTTCCGGGTCTGCCGCGACGCCCGCAAGGTCGCCGGCGACGCCATGGAGGCGCGTGGCGGCGTCGGCTATATCGAGGAATGGATCGAGCCCCGGCTGGTGCGCGACGCCCATCTCGGCTCGATCTGGGAGGGGACGAGCAACATCGTCGCCTTGGATGTACTGCGGGCGGCGCGCAAGGAAGCGGCGCATACCGCGCTTGGCGAGGCGCTGTCTGGGCGGATGGCGGAGGCGGGAGTGGCCGACGGTCTGCGGGGGCGGCTCGACGGGCTGTTGGCCCGCGCGGTCGCCGCCGTCGGGAGTGCTGCTGAGACAGGCGCCGACGACAGGGCCCGGAGTGTGGCGTCGGGCCTGTACCATGCGGCTTCGGCCTGCCTGCTGGCGGCGGAGGGGGCACAACTCGGAGACGTGCGGCGCACGGCTTTGGCCGAGCTGGTGATCCGCCACAAACTCACCCCGCGAGATCCGTTGGGGAACGCGGACGGCGAGGATGCAATGGCGGCCGACCTTCTGCTCGCCTAGTCCTGACCGTTTTCCACCCGCTGCAACGCTTGGCAAGAAGGGAGTCGCACAGGCAAATTTAAGCTATTCCGGCAATAAATTTGGGTTTAAAACATCACGCGTCGGTTGATGAAGCAAGTTGAAGGTGTCTGGTTATCTGGCATTACACTTGTTCGGTCGGATCATACCAAGTCTGACGATCATCAATGACCGACCCCGCCACCAAAATACAAAACGCACAGAGCGCTGTCCGCTGGACAGATAACGGTTCGCGCACCTGAAGCCGAGTCATGAGGAGGGTCTTCACATGGTCTTCGTGCAACAGAATATCCATAATAAAATTATGGAATTAGAGATGTTTACGCGGAGGCCGACGTCTCTCGCGATGCTTGATGATACGACGCCCTATCCGGATCTACTGGTCGCAACGGTCGATCCCGGGACGGCGGTGGTGCGGGGGACAGCCCATTGTGACGACCCGGTCGCGGCGGCACTGACGACAGCGGATGCGCCGGTCGCAGAGCTTCATGTCGTTAGTCACGGCGCGCCGGGGCAACTGACCCTTGGCGGACGGACCCGCGACGCCCGCGCCCTCGCGGCCATGGGCCGGCGCTGGCGCCGTCACTTGGCGTCGGATGCCACGATCGTTCTCTACGGCTGCTCGACGGGACAGGGGCCCGGCGGGCGCAGGCTCGTCCGCAGACTGGCCCGGGCGACCGGTGCGCGGGTCGTCGCCTCCTCGACGCCGACCGGTGCGACGGCGAGGGGCGGCGACTGGCGCTTCGACGTTTCCTCGGCGGGAACCGGCACGGCGGCGGCCAGCGCCTTCGCCCGCGCGCATGCCACCTGGCCGGGCCTGCTGGCCGAGATTGTCAGCACCAACGCCGATTCAGGCGCGGGCTCGTTCCGCGAAGCCGCGGCCGTCGGCGGCGACATTACGTTCACCCTGACCGGCACGCAGACCATCGACATGAGTTCCGGCTCGGTCACGCTCACCGGTGGTGGCGGCCCGAATATAGACTTCGGGGGCGTCGATAGCCTGACATTCCAAGGCAATGACATCGTCCTGGGCCACGTCGGCACCATGACGTTCTTATCCAGCGCCGGGACGCACACCGTCACGATCGCCTCCAACATGACGGGCAGTGGGGCTCTCCGCATAGACTCCGCGGCCGGCGACCTGACGGTGGTGCTCAGCGGCACCAACACCCTCAACTCGAATATCGCTGTCGCAGGCGGAGATACGTTGTCGATCTCCTCCGACGCCAATCTGGGAAACGGCATCATCACCCTCAGCCAGGGAACCCTGGCCGTCACGGGCGCGACGACGATCGACAACCAGATCCGGCTCATTAACACAGAGACCATCGACACCGGCGCGGACGTCACCATCTCCTCGGTCGTCTACGACACCGGCAGCGGCAGCCTGACCAAGACCGGCGCCGGCACGCTGACGCTGTCCGGATCGAACACCTATGCCGGCACCACCACCGTCACCGCCGGCACCCTCTCCGTCAGCTCCGACGGCAATCTCGGCACCGGCGACCTGACGCTCAACGGCGGCAATCTTACCGTCACTGGCGCCACGACGATCGACAACGGGATCGCGCTCGGCTCGAGCGCCACCATCACCAACAGCGCCGCCGTCACCCTGTCGGGCGCGATCACCGGCGCCAACAACCTGACCAAAGCCGGGACGGGGACGCTCACGCTCTCCGGCACCGATGCCTACAGCGGCACCACCTCCGTGACCGCCGGCACCCTGTCGGTTACCGGATCGCTGACCGGCAGCACCTCCGTTTCCGTCGCGTCGGGCGCCACGCTCGCCGGGTCCGGCAGCATCAGCGGCGCCGTCTCGGTCGCCTCCGGTGCCTCGCTGACCCCCGGCAACAGCGCCGGGAAGCTCGCGACCGGCACCCTGACCGTCGCCAGCGGCGCGACGGCGACCTTCGAGGTCGGCGGCACCACCGCCGGGACTGATTACGACCAGATCGACGTCACCGGCACCGTCAACATCACCGGCTCGACCCTCAGCATCTCAGTCCTCGGGGCGTCGACCTCGGGCAACATCTACCCGCTGATCGCCAACGATGGCTTGGACGCCGTCACCGGCACGTTCTCGGGACTGGCGGAAGGTGCCACGATCACGGCGAGCAGCCGGACCTTCACCATCAGTTATGCCGGCGGGACCGGCAACGACGTCACCCTGACCGACACCACCCCGTTGCCCTCCTCGGACAGTGGCGGCAGCGGATCGTCAGCCCCCGTCGGATCAGGCGACGCCGACGTCCTGACCGGCGGGGGCGACTCGGACGTCATCCGCGGCCAGGCCGGCAACGACACGATCCTCGGGCTCGGCGGCGATGACTCGCTCAGTGGCGGTGCCGGTGTGGACCGGATCGAAGGTGGAGCGGGCAGCGACGTGGTCTACGGCAATACCGGGGACGATGTCCTCTACGGCAATACCAACGATGACACGATCTACGGCGGCCAGGATGCCGATGCGATCTATGGCGGTCAGGACCAGGACGTGCTCTACGGCAACCGCAGCGACGACTCGATCTTGGGCAACACCGGCAACGACACCTTGTTCGGCGGTCAGGGCAATGATCAGGTCGCCGGCGGAAGCGGTGCCGACCGGCTGTTCGGCAATCTCGGGGCCGATATCTTGTCGGGCGGTGCCGGGAACGACACGCTCGACGGTGGCGCCGGTGCCGACCTGGTGGAGGGCTTCGTCATCGGGGAAGACCTGCTGGTGATCGCCGCGAACGTGAACGGGACCGGCGTCGCATCGGCGGGCGACCTGTTCGCCCGCGCCGGGGACGACGGCTTCGGCAATACCCTGATCGATCTCGGGGGTGGGAACTCGGTCACGCTGGTCGGTATCGCCGCAGCCCAGCTCTCCGCGGACAGCTTCCTGATCGGCTGTCATCCGGCCAGTATCATCCGCATCGCCACCCGGCTCTCGCGCGGCAGGCCGTGGGCGATCTGGTCCTGAAGGCGCGGGCCGAGATGCGGATCGGCATCGGCCTCGGGGTCCGGGATCTCGACGAACCCGAGCCGGGCGTAATACGGCGCGTTCCAGGGCACGTCGCGGAAGGTGGTCAGGGTGATTTCCCGGATGCCGCGACCTTGGTGGTAGCGGGCCAGCGCCTTGGCGATCCGCTCGGTCAGCCGGTGCCCCGCATGGTCCGGATGCACCGAGACCTGGGCCAGATGCAGCACGCTGTCGGTGTCGGTGACCGTGTGGGCGAAGCCGACCGGCCACCCGTCCCCGTCCGCCGCGACCCAGAGCCGCCAGGCGTCCTGCATCACCGCCAGCTCCTCGACCTGCACCGGCGTGTAGGTGGCGATCGCGGCGGCATAGGGCGTCGCGGCGAAGCGCCGGTCGGCGGCGATGTCGATAGCGGCCAGCAGAGGCAGCTCGTCCGGCCGGGCCTGGCGGATGCGGTATGTCCGGGCCCGACCGTCCGTCATGGCTTACCGAAGCGGCTCGAGGATCGAGACGAAGTTGGCCACGGCCGCACCGCCCATGTTGAAGATGCCGGCCAGCTTGGCGTCCTTGACCTGCATGTCGCCGGCCTCGCCGCGCACCTGCAGCGAGCCCATGATGTGCATGGACACGCCGGTCGCCCCGATCGGATGACCCTTGGACTTGAGGCCCCCAGACGGGTTTACCGGCAGCTTGCCGTCCTTCTCGGTCCAGCCCTCCAGGATGGCGCGGGACCCCTGGCCCTCGGGCGCCAGGCCCATGGCCTCGTACTCGATGAGCTCGGCGATGGTGAAGCAGTCATGGGTCTCGACCAGGTCCAGGTCGTCGAGCGACACGCCGGCCTCGGCGAGGGCCTGCTTCCAGGCGACCGAGCAGCCCTCGAACTTCAGGATGTCGCGCTTCGACATCGGCAGGAAGTCGTTGACGTGCTGGGCGGCGCGGAAGATCACCGCCTTGTCCATGGCCAGCGCGGTGTCGACATCGGCTAGCACGATGGCCGCCGCCCCGTCGGACACCAGCGAGCAGTCGGTGCGCTTCAGCGGGCCGGCCACGTACGGGTTCTTCTCGCTCTCGGTCCGGCAGAACTCGTAGCCGAGGTCCTTGCGCATCTGGGCATAGGGATTGGCGACGCCGTTCCGGTGGTTCTTGGCGGCGATCCGGGCGAGCGCGTCCATGTTGTCGCCGTGGCGCTGGAAGTATGCCTGGGTGATCTGCCCGAACACGCCGGCGAAGCCGCCATCGATGCCGGCCTCCTCCTTCAGGTAGCTGGCCTTGAGCAGGGTGTCGCCGATCTCCTTGCCGCCCAGCGCCGTCATCTTCTCGACGCCGACCACCAGCACGCGCTTGGCCTTCTTCGCCTCGATCAGGTGGATGCCCTGATGCACCGCGGCGGAGCCGGTGGCGCAGGCGTTTTCCACGCGGGTGGCGGGCTTGAAGCGGAACCGGTCATCGGCCTGGAACACGAGGGAGGCGGTGAAATCCTGCTTCTCGAAACCGCCGTTGAAATGGCCGAGATAGACCGCGTCGATCTCGTCCGGGGTCAGGCCGGCGTCTTCCAGGGCCGCAGTGGCGACCTGGACGATCATGCTCTCGGCATCATCGTCGACGCGCTTTCCGAAGGGCAGATGGGACCATCCGACGATGCAAGCGGTCATGGGTTCTCTCCTCATCCTGGCGCCGCGCATGGGATGGCGCGGGTGGTTGACCGAAGGCGGCTGTCCTGGTGCGGGCGTCTCCAGCGGAAATGCCGCTCGCCATCATGGATAGGACGCGCAGGACGGGCGTGCAAGATCACGCAGGGTCAATCGACCCGTCTTCGACCTTTCCCTGACGGTCAGCCCGGTGGCGCGGAGCGAGGGCCGGGACCCAGACGCGAGGACCGCCGCCCGGTCCCGGCCTGACCCTTTGGGTCGA
>JARGOG010000140.1 GCA_029212785.1 Thalassobaculaceae bacterium | reverse complement strand
ATCTGGATCTGGCCGCTACCGATCCCTTCGCCCCGGAACAGCTCAAGCGCGCTTTCAAGGTGTGCGTTCTTGATCATCGTCGCCTTCTTCAGCCCGAGGGTCTGAAGCGGGACGTCATGCAACGGCAGTGCATAAAGACGATCGACCGCAGCTTCCGAAGCCCCGAAATCGTATGATTTGGGGCCGTTACCGTCGATCTGCGCAGGGTCGGGCATAGAAACCTCCAGAGAATGTGGAGGACTCTATGCCGACACCGTAAATACTCCGTTAATGCAAATGGCCCGTGCTGTCCTAGGCTTCGCCCCAGACACACTTGGCCATCTCGACGATGAAACCGAGCTTCCGCCACTGCTCCTCCTCGGAGAGGATGTTGCCCTCCTCGGTCGAGGCGAAGCCGCATTGCGGGCTCAGGCAGAACTGGTCGAGCGGGGCGAATTTCGAGGCTTCCTCGATCCGCGCGTGGACGCCGTCGCGGTCCTCCAACTCGCCGAACTTGGAGGTGACCAGGCCGAGCACGACCTTCTTATTGCCCTTGGGCAGGAAGCGCAGCGGCTCGAAACCGCCGGCCCGCTCGGAATCGTATTCCAGAAAATAGCCGTCATAGGGCAGGTCGCCGAGCAGCACCTCGGCCACCGGCTCATACCCGCCTTCGGAGATCCAGCTCGACCGGAAATTGCCTCGGCACACATGGGTGGTGATCGCCATGTCGGCCGGCTTGGCCTTGAGCGCGTGGGCGATCATACCGGCATAAGCCGATTTCAGCGCGTCCGGGTCCTCGCCGCGGTCGCGCACCGCCACTCGCTCCTTCTCCGAGCACAGATAGGCCCAGACCGTGTCGTCGAACTGCAGATACCGGCAACCGGCCGCGTAGAACCCCCGGACCGCCTCGGCATAGGCCTCCGCGGTATCGGCATAGAACGAGTCGATGTCCGGGTAGACATCCTTGGAAATGGCGTCGCGCCCACCGCGGAAATGCAGAACCGACGGCGACGGAATCGTCATCTTCGGCGTGACCTTGGTGACGCTCTTCAGGAACTTGAAATGCTCGAGCATCGGATGGTCGGAGAACCCGACCTTGCCGGTGACGGCGATGCTCTCCGACTTGGTCTGCACGCCGGTGAACTGGATCGCCTGCGCGCCCTTGATCATCTCGACGCCGTCGAGACCGGCCAGGAAGTCGAAATGCCACCATGAGCGGCGGAACTCGCCATCGGTGACGGCCTTCAGACCGACCGCCTCCTGGCGGGCCACGACCTGGCGGATACAGGCATCCTCGACCGCCTTCAACCCGGCGGCGTCGAGTGCCCCGGCGGCATAGTCGGCGCGGGCAGACTTCAGTTCCGCCGGACGCAACAGGCTGCCGACCTCGTCGGCGCGGAAAGGCGGGGTCGGCGTCGTCATGAGAGTTCCTCCACTGAAGTCTTTTCGGTCAGGCATGCTGAGCCGGACAGAGTTGATTGCCTCACCTTTCCCATAAGTTGTATACATCACGTATACGATTGCAAGAGACGATCGGGAGGAAAATGGATGCAAACACCCAGACGAACCATTTCGAAGCCGGACATCCGGCCGGATGAAACGGAACGAACTGTATACAGTCGACAGTTTGGAGCGGCCTGACCATGGCCGCCCCCACCCGCGGCGAGCGGGGTACCTCGCAGACCCTGAAGGCCCTTCTCGGCATTCGGGAACTGGTTTTTTCCGGCGCCGTCGGACCGGGAGTCCGGCTCTCCGAGGTGACCCTCAGCGACCGCCTCGGCCTCTCCCGAACGCCGATCCGCGCGGCACTTGCCCAACTCGAACAGGAAGGTGTGCTGGAGACAATCCCGTCCGGGGGCTACACGGTTCGCGGATTCACCCAGGCGGATGTCGCCGACGCCATCGAGCTGCGCGGTGTGCTGGAAGGCATGGCCGCCCGCTTCGCCGCCGAACGTGGCGTCCCCCCTGTCCGCCTGCAGGGCGTGCATGCCCTGCTCGGCGAGATCGACCGGATTGTCGCGGATCCGGATCGGATGGATTTTCAGGCCTATATCGCGCGCAACGGCGAGTTCCATGAGCAATTGCACATGCTTGCGGGCAGCGAGACCATCCGCCGCGAACTCGAACGCGTGATGAAGCTGCCCTTTGCCGGTCCCAACGCCTTCATCACCGCCCAGGCCGAGATGCCCGAGGTGCGGGCGTCCCTGGTCGTCGCCCAGGCGCAACACCGCGCGATGGTCAACGCCATCGAACTGCGCGAGGGCGCCCGTGCCGAGGCGTTGGCGCGGGAACACGCCAGACTTGCGCGCCGCAACCTAGATGTAATGATCGAGGATGCGAAACTAGTGACCAAGGTACCCGGTCTCTCGCTAGTCTCAGGGTAAGCGGGAGCGACGACATCCCGCCATCGACATGCATGTGTGGATATGATGATCTTGGATCGCACATTGGAATCAATCTAAACAATAACCAAAAATCGAACTGTAGGGAGGACTGAACAATGCTGAAGAAACTGCTATCCGCCGGCGTGGTCGCCGCCGGCATGCTGGCTGTCGCCGCTCCGGCGAACGCCCAGGAAGTCACGCTGAAGCTGCACCAGCTGCTGCCGATCAAGGCCGGCATCCCGGCCAAGTTCATCGAGCCCTGGATCGCCAAGGTCCAGGACGAGTCCGGCGGCCGGATCAAGGTCGAGCATTACCCGTCCATGCAGCTCGGCGGCAAGCCGCCGGAGTTGGTCCAGCAGGTCACCGACGGCGCCGTCGACATCATCTGGACGGTGATGGGCTACACGCCGGGCCGCTTCCCGCGGGCCGAGGCATTCGAACAACCCTTCATGGTCACGACCGGCGAACAGACCTCCACCGCCTTCCAGAAATACGTCGATAAATACATGCAGGACGATTTTCCCGGCATGAAGGTCATCGCCGTGCACACCCACGGCCCGGGCCTGATCCACTCCAAGGATCCGGTCAACAAGATGGAAGACGTGAAGGGCATGAAGCTGCGCGGCCCGACCCGGGTGATCACCGGGTATCTGGAAGCGCTGGGCGCGGTCGCCATCGGCATGCCGGTGCCGGCGGTGCCCGAGGCGGTGTCGAAGGGCGTGATCGACGGCGCGGTCATTCCCTGGGAGGTCACCCTGCCGCTGAAGATGACCGAACTTGTGCATAATCACACCGGCTTCTCCGGCGATCGCGGGCTCTACACCGCGACCTTCCTGTTCGCCATGAACAAGGCCCGCTACGACTCCCTGCCGGACGACCTGAAGAAGGTGATCGACGCCAATTCCGGCGTGGAGGCCGCCGCCTGGGCCGGCCGCGTGATGGACGAGGTCGACAAGATCGGTCTGGCCAAGGCCGAGAAGTCCGGGAACACCATCATCACCCTGGACGAGGCTGAGGTCGCGCGCTGGAAGAAAGCGGCGGAACCCGTGGTCGCGAACTGGGCCGCCGAGATGGACGGCAAAGGGATGGACGGCACCGGCCTCCTGAAGGACGCGCGGGCCATGCTGGCCGCCGAATCCAAGTAGATCCCCACCCGCACAGACGGAGGCAGGCGAGACTCTCGCCTGCCTTTTCCTTACGCTGACGGCTTCGGTCGAGGGGGAACGCGTGTATCAGACGTTAGCCGGATTCCTGACCGGGCTGTCGCGCCTTCTGGCACTGACTGGTGGGCTTCTGCTGCTGGCCGTGACCGTTCTCGTGGTCCTCAGCGTGAGCGGTCGCGCCCTTGTCTGGGCCGGTCTGGCACCGATCCCCGGCGATTTCGAACTGGTCGAGGCGGCCACGGCCCTCGCCGTGTTCTGCTTCATGCCCTGGTGTCAGGTCCGGCGTGCCCATGTGTCCGTCGACGCGTTCGTGAATTTCCTTGGCCCCCGGGTCGACGCGGTCCTGTCGATCGTGTTCAACATCCTGATGACGATCGTCGCCGGCTTCATTCTCTGGCGCCTTTGGGCCGGCATGCAGGACAAGATGCAGTACAACGAGACCACGTTCATCCTGCAGTTCCCGGTCTGGTGGGGTTATGCGGTCTGCGTGCCGGTCGCCGCCGTCTTCGTGATCGTTTGCGCGTGGTCTGTGGTTGAGAGCATCGCCGCAGCCCGGTCCGCCTATACCGTGGCGGAGACCGGCTGATGGACAAGCTCGAGATCGCGCTCTGGTCGTTTCCGCTCTTGCTGCTGCTGATCGGGCTGCGCATGCCGATCGGGCTGGCCATGCTGGGGCTCGGCATCATCGGGTCGGCCCTGGTCAACGACACCTGGCTGCCGGTGATGTCGCAGATGAAGTCGATGGCCTACGACACCTTCTCCAACTACTCGCTCGGGATCATTCCGCTGTTTCTGCTGATGGGACAGTTCGCCACCCATGGCGGGCTGTCGAAAGCGCTGTTCGACGCCGCGGAATCCTGGCTCGGCCACCGCAAGGGCGGCGTGGCGATGGCTGCCATCGGCGCCTGCGGCGGGTTCGGTGCGATCTGCGGCTCTTCGCTGGCGACCGCCGCGACCATGGCCCAGGTGGCCCTGCCGGAACTCAAGCGCTTCGGCTATTCCGGCGCGTTGTCGACCGGCGCGCTCGCTGCCGGTGGTACGCTCGGCATTCTGATCCCGCCCTCGGTGGTGCTGGTGATCTACGCCATCCTGGCCGAGCAGAACATCGCCAAACTGTTCGTCGCCGCGGTGATTCCGGGCCTGCTCGCCGCCATCGGCTACATGGTGGCGATCGCCGTCTATGTCCGCCTCAAGCCGGGCAGCGCGGGTCACCGCGACCCTGCCCCGATGCCCGAGCGGTTCCGGGCGCTGTGGCGGATCTGGCCGGTCCTCGTGGTCTTCGCCGTCGTGGTCGGCGGCATCTATGCCGGCATCTTCACCCCGACCGAGGGGGCGGCCTTCGGCGCCGCCGGCACCGGGCTGATCGCGCTCGCCAACCGGGGGCTGACGCTGGAGAAGCTGAAAACCTCACTGCTGCAGACCGCCTCCTCGACCGCGATGATCTTCTTCATCGTGCTGGGGGCGGCCGTGTTCAACACCTTCCTCGCCTTCGCCCAGCTTCCCCAGGAAGCGGCCGAATGGGTGACCACCCAGGGCTTCGGCCCCTACACCGTGCTGGCGGCCATCCTGCTGCTCTACCTCGTCCTCGGCTGCTTCATGGATTCACTGTCGATGATCCTGTTGACCGTGCCGATCTTCTTCCCGGTGGTCAGCGAGCTCGACTTCGCCATGGATCCGGAAGCCTTCGCGCTC
>JARGOG010000044.1:7051-36615 GCA_029212785.1 Thalassobaculaceae bacterium | reverse complement strand
GAAGCGTTGCCACGACCATGCGACGGCTGGCCGGGCTGGCTCCGGAGGAGACTGCCTGGCCAGCAGTACGTTGCAGGGAGCGGCGGCGTTTCAGCTCGGGGAGGGCGGCTGCATGCAGCCGACCGAGTAGGGCGCTGTCCTGACCAAAGGCCAGGAGGGGCCAAAATCATCAAAACCTAAACTTTGGACATCACAAAAACCTAAACATTGCTCGAAACTCCCGGCAGTCCGCAACAAAGATAGGATCGTTTTGACAGCCGGTTTGACGTGTTTCGCTTTTGCTCACCATGGGTACGCAACGAGGCCGAAAGCTGAACCTGATGGCGATCACAAGGACGCGAAAAGCAAGCAGCGTGCCCCATCTCACTCAGGGCGCTTATTGGCCTGTTCTTGAAGATCCATCAGACGACCCATTAGGTCATCGAAAGCGATGGCGTCTGACTGAAGCAGTCCCGCTTCCAGCATTTTCTGGTAATCTTGGGCCAGCGCCTCCAGGGCTTCACCCTCTGGGATCAGGCAAAGCGACCCTGAGACGGCATCGGCATAGTTTATCGGCGCACCCAAACGATCTGTTTCGCGGAAAAAGTGCTGTTTGTGCTTCGCAACATCTTGAGCAAGCGTCTTATCCTCCAGCGCCCGTGCAGCGATACCCACAGCCTGCAGGCGATCAAGATCGTACCAGTGACGCGCATAGCGGTCGCCGCCTCGAAACGTGCCTCGCAGGCAATAGGCATGGATAGCTGTCGCCTTCTCCCAAAACGTCCGTTCGGCCATCATCACACGAGGCGTGGCGACGGGCGTAAACAATTCAGGTAGCGCCTGAGAGAGGTCAGATACCACTTTGTGACGCTGCGCCGGTTCACCTGTGGACCTAGCGCCAAATTCCAACAAGACCGATGGACGAACATACCCGCTGCCGCTGCGCACCGCGTCGTAGTCCAGATAGATCTTGTCACCTGCTGTCGCGTTGCCCTTTAATCGGCTCTGCCTCAATCTGTGTGGCGGAACGGTAGCATTCTCGCCCGCAACAATTCTGGACCGGCCCGACCGTACATGGCGCGTTTGAGGGTTTTCAGGCGGTTGATCTGACCTTCCGCCTGGCCGTTGCTCCAGGGCATCTCGATAGCGTTTTTTACCGCATCGAAATCTCGGTTCAATGTGCGTGCGAAGCGCACGATGGGCGCCAGGTCGGTTTCGATCGCGTCGTCGATCCATGCAGGGAGCGGGTCTGCCTCGCGGCCACGCAGGATACCGTTGAACCGCATGACGAGGCAGCGCATCGTTGCGAAGGCGGGAGAGCCAGCCTTGAGCGCGTCGACTTTCCGCGCCTGATCCGGGGTGAGTTTTCCGCGGGGTTTGATACACAGCGCTGCCGCGATGACCGGGGAGATCGCGTGCCCCGTTTCCGGGTCCCGGACCGGTTCCAGGATCTGGTGCTCCAAGGCAGGGCCCTTCGCTTGCTTTTCGGCTCTGCGCCACCCCGCCAGCAGCCGCTGCAAATGCGTCGGGCTCCCCTCGTAGCCACGCTCTCGGATCAGACGGAACAGGGCGCTTCCAGTTCGAATTCCGCCATTCCAGCTTTGGCTCAGGAACTCTTCAAAGTACCACGGCGAAGTCGGCTTCAAAGCTGCCCGCCTGCGGTCCGGCGGCGTCTCGAACTGCAGCCATTTCGCGATGCTGCGACGAGGGAACCCTGTTCGCCGCCCAATCTCGCTGCAGGTAAGCCCCTGATTTCGGAGCACATGGATGGTGGTGAAAATCTCTTCCCGAGACGTCCTGTGCGCAAGGCGTGACTTCAGAAGGCTTCCGGCGGCGGTGATGTTGTCGGCGTCGGACAGCAGCGCCCTGCCGGTCGCACGGCCGTGAAGGTTCATCTGCTCCTCGATGGCCTGCCGCAGGTTCTGCACGATATGGAACCGGTCAGCGACCTGCTTCGCTTGCGGCGCTCCTTGCCGTGCAGCCTGGGCGTAGAGACCGCACCGATCTCTGCTGATCACTTCCACCTCGGGGTGACGCTTCAGCCAGTTGGTGCAGCTGACGACATCTCGATCCTCGAGAATGTCGATCACCGCGCGACGCTCCAGATCCACAATGATCGTGCCGTAGGTTTGCGACTTCCGCCAGCTCCAGTCGTCGATCCCGATGACCGTCGGCGGCTCGGCGGTGCCTTGAACACACTTCTTCAGCTGCCTGAGCACCGTGTCATCGCTGACCCCAAGGCCCAAACGGTACAAGAGCCGCTCGGCGGGCCGCCCGCCGGCCGCATGCCCAAGATGGCTGACAATCTCCCCGGCACGCGAAGTACGACGTGCAAAAGGACGCGCAATCGAGGCGATCTGGTCCGAGAAAGTCCGGCGTGGGCAAGCGGGCGCCAAACATCGGCAACGGCAAACCGCGAGATCAACCGTCACCTCGTCTCCATGGGCGGGATAATCCTGCAGCCGCCGACGCCGCCAGCCGTGACGTCGGCGTGAATGCAATCCACAGTCTGGGCAGATGCCGTTTGGTGTCAGACTGCCCGATACAATCCACCCGCCGGAATCACTTCGCTCGACGCTTTGAATCGAAACTTCGCCCCCAGGCGACCAGTGCTTCTTCGAATTCACAACTATCCCTCCTGAATTTTCCAGTTTCAGGATAGTTCCGCCACACAGATTGAGGCAGAGCCGATTAAAGGGCAACGCGACACCGGGCGCTCCGCTGGATGTGCAGAAAGGAAATGCCCGCCGCCGCCGCGGCCGAGCCGTCGGTATCGGGATTGTCCCCGACGAAGATCGCCGTCCCAGGCTCATGTCCGCTACGCTCCAGCGCGGTCAGCAGCATCGACGGGTCGGGCTTGCCGAGACTGCTCCAGCGCAGGCCGGGCCGGATGGCGCGCAGCGCCGCCAGCAGGGCGCCGGTCTCGGCCACCGGCTGGCCATCCTGGGCGGGGTGCGACAGGTCTTCGTTGGCCACCCACAGCACGGCGCCGGCGGCCAGGTCGGCCAGTATCGGCCCCATGGTCTCGACCGTCACTGCCGGATCGCGGCAGAGCAGCACCGCCTCGGGCGCCTCGGCCTCCGGATCCATGCCCAGCACCCGCGCCCGCGCCTTCAGCGAGGGATCGGCCCAGAGCCGCAGACGGCGCACGCCTTCGACCCGCGCGAGATATTCGAGCGTCACCTCGCCGGCGAGAAGGATCCGTTCGGCAGGCACGACCATCCCGAGCCGCGCGAGGCGCATCGACAGCGTGTCAGCCGTCGCATCCGAGCAATTCGAGATCACCCAAAGCCGCGCGCCACATGCCGCGACGAAGGCGGGCGCCTCGTCGAAGGCACGGCCATCCGAGACCAGGCAACCGTCGAGATCGCAAAGCACGATCCCGGCCTCCCGCACGGCAGCAGGATCCAGCGCCGAGCGGCGGATACTGTGGGGAATGAAGTGCTTAACGTCGTCCACGTCGCGGTCTCCTGTCTCGGCCGGAAAGTTCCTGCTTACGGGCCGACTTTTCGCCGCGGCCTGTGACATGGACGTAACGAAGCGAAGCTATACCTTGAGAGAACCAAAGCCCGATTTTGGAGAATCGCTCGTGACCCTAAGTCATGCCCGGCTCGATGCCGTTCGCGCCGTGGCCGAATCCGGCTCCTACGCCGCTGCCGCCCGCGTACTGGGTGTCACCCAGCCCAACGTCTCCGCACATGTGCGCGCGCTGGAGGCCGAATTCGGCGTCCGGCTCTTCACCCGTGAATCCGGGCGGCTGCTGCCGACCGGGCTCTGCCTCAAGCTTTGCGATTCCGCCGAAAGGATGGCCGAGGCGAAGAGCGACGCCGAACGCCTGCTGCTGAGCAGATCGTCACTGCGCGAGGGCAAGATCACAATCGGTCTTGGCAACGCGATGCCCGGAATGGCCCTGATCGCCGCATTCCACCGCGCCTATCCCGGCGTGACGCTGCAGGTCGAGACCGGTTCGCACCAGAAGATCACCCGCTCGGTGGTCACGCACGAATGCGACATCGGCATCTTGCCCGACGTGCCCAACGATAACCGGTTCCGCCGCCAGAACCTGATGGCCTCCGAGGTCATCGCCATCGCCCCGCCCGACCATCCATTGGCGCATGCCGGCGCGGTCACGGCGCAGGCCCTGTCCAACGAACCGCTGATCTTTCGCGCCTCCGGTTCATCGACCCAGCGTGCCGTCGACCGGATGTTCGCCCGCGCAGGTCTGTCGCCCCGCCCCTTCCTGACGCTCGACGCCCGCGACGGGCTCTACGAAGCGGTCGTGAACGGGTTGGGCATCGGCTTTCTCTGGCGTGCCAGCACGACCCGGACAGACAGCGTCTCGCATCTGTCGATAGCCGAGATGCAGGGGCTGAACAGCCACGAGACGGTGTTCAGCCTGAAAGAGACCCAAAGCAAGATCGTCGAGGCCTTCCTCGGTGTCGCGGCATCATTCAGCCAAAGCGTTTAACCCTAGTTCTGGCGTGTCACATTAAACCGCAATGCGTGGCTGCGGTCGAGTTCTTGGCCTTGTCGAAGGTTATGCAGCCTCCTTCCATCAGCTACAAACGCCATCGGCTCCCGCCTAAGATCATCGCCCATGCGGTCTGGTTGTATGTCCGGTTCAATCTGAGCCTACGCGAGGTCTAAGAAATGCTGCTCGAACGAGGCATCGACGTGTCCTATGAATCCGTTCGGCGCTGGACGGCCAATTCGGGCCGCAGATCGCGAGGGACCTGCGGCGGTGTGAATAGCCCCGTGTATCGTGGACGCCTTCCTCGCTAATTTCAGGCAAGGAGGTCATGATGAGCAGCAGCAAGTTCAGCGATGAGTCCAAGCGGGACGCGGTCGCGCAGATCACCGAGCGGGGCTACCCGGTCAGGGAAGTGTCGGAGCGGCTCGGGGTCAGCCCATGCGCGCGCCTGTGGTCCGCGCCAAACGTGCGGCGGTCAGTGCGAAGACGCCGCCGGCGCGGATCTGTTGCAGTTCCGACGGGGTTTCGATCCGGCACACGCCCACACAGTCGATCGGCGGGTGGCCGGGGGTCTCCAGCCGGACCCGCACCGCATGGCCAAGGCCGTCCATCCCGGCAAGGCCGCTGACCGACACCGTGCTCCAGGGTGATACCGCCGACTCGGTGGCGAGCTGGGCGGGCACCTGGATCGGGACGACCCCTGCCCCGATCAGGTTCGCGCGGTGGATGCGCTCGAACCCGGTCGCCAGCACGGCCTTGACGCCTAACATCCGTGTTCCCTTGGCCGCCCAGTCCCGGGCCGAACCCATGCCATACCGCGCGCCGGCCAGCACCACCGTGGGCACCCCACCCTCACGGTAGCGGCTGGCCGCGGTGAAGATGTCTGTGACCTCGCCGGTCTCCAGGGCCGTCATCGGCCCGCGTCCGGGGGCAAGACGGTTCTCGATATGGGTATGGGCAAAGGTGCCGCGCACCATGATGTCATGGTTGGCGCGATGGCCTCCATAGGTGCCGAACACCCTGCGCCCGCTGCGCTTCTCGATCAGGCGCGCGGCAGGCGAGTCCGGCATGATTCGCCCCACCGGAGAAATCTGGTCTGTCGTGACGGCATCGCCGAGGGCGAGCAGGATCCGGGCGCCCGACAGGTCGGCCAGCCCGCATTCCGCTTCGTCGAAGAAGGGCGGCGGCTGCAACACCAGACTGTCGGTGTCCCAGGGAAAGCAGGTCCCGCCCGGCGCGGCCAGCGCCTCCCATTCGGGGTTGCGCTCCCGCGCCGCCGGCCCCGACAGCGCGGCCTCGGTCGTCATCAGGGTGTCCTCGATCTTGGCGTCGTCGGGCCAGAGATCGACAAGACGCACCGGCGCGCCGTTGTCGTCATGCGCGATGACACTGTCGGACAGGTCCATGTCCAGGCGTCCGGCCAGTGCGGCCACCACCACCAATGCCGGCGAAGCCAGCCAGTTGCTGCCGATATCCGGGTGAATGCGCCCCTCGAAGTTGCGGTTGCCGGAGAGAACGGCACACAGCGCACCACCACCCTGCCGCAGATCCTGGGCGGAAGGGGCAAGCTCGCCAGAGTTGCCGACGCAGGTGGTGCAGCCGAAGCCCGCCACGTTGAACCCAAGCGCGTCGAGGTCGTCCTGCAACCCGCTGGCGGCCAGCAGGCGCGCGATGCGCCGCGATCCGGGCGCGAGCGAGGTCTTGACGTGCTCCGGCACATCTAGGCCGCGCCGGCGCGCAGCTCGGGCGACCAGGCCCGCCGCGATCATCGAGGCCGGGTTGGCGGTATTCGTGCAGCTGGTGATCGCGGCGATGGCCACATGATGCGGCCCGCCCCCTCCGGCAGCCAGGCGGCCGGGCACGTCGCCCAGCTTGACGAACTCGTCCGGCCGGCTTGGCCCGGCCATGGACAGCCCGACCTCCGACAGGTCGATGACGATCTCGCGCTGCCAGAACCGGCGTTCGTCGGCGCTGCGCCAAAGCCCGGTCTCGCGGGCATAGGCCTCGTAAAGCGCCAGCTCGTCCGCCGTCCGCCCCATCTGGCGCAGATAGTGCAAGGTGGCCTCATCCACCGGGAAAAGCCCGCAGAACGCGCCGTATTCCGGCGCCATGTTGGCGATGGCCGCCCTGTCCGGCAGGCTCAGCGCATCCAGCGCCGGGCCGCCGAACTCGACAAACTCGGCGGTGACATCCGCCTGGCGCAGCGTCCGGGTGACCGCCAGCGCCAGGTCGGCCGCGGCCACGCCGGCCTGTCGCTGCCCGGTCAGCACGACACGGGTCAGCCGGTGCGCGCCAAGTGCCAGAGGCTGGTCGAGTGCCGCAAGTTCGGCCTCCATTCCGCCGACGCCCCAGCCGATGATGCCAAGGGCGTTGATCATCGTGGTATGGCTGTCGGTCCCGATCACCGACCCGCAGACCGCGCCGCGCCCGTCGGGCAAGGGCACGGCCAGCCGGGCCAGGTTCTCCAGGTTGATCTGGTGGCAGATGCCCTCTCCCGGAGGTACCACGCGCAGGTTGCGAAAGGCCTGCTCGGCCCATTTGAAGAACTGATAGCGTTCGGCATTCCGCGACATCTCGGCCGCCATGTTGAGGGCCAGAGCGCCGGGCCGGCCCGAGTGTTCGACCGTGACGGAATGGTCGATCACCAGGTCGATCGGCAGCGCCGAGTCGATCGTCTCTGGCGCCAGACCGATCCGCGCGGCCCGGTCGCGCAGCGCGGCAAGATCCGCCAGCGCGGCGACGCCCGCCGTATCCTGCATCAGGATCCGCGTCGGACGGAACGGGATCTCGCCCGGGTCGCTCCCCTCTCGCAACCAGCGGCCGATGGCGGCCAGGCTGGCCTGCGGATCCTTCGCGAAGGCCGCCACGTTCTCGGCCAGCAGATAGGCGGCGCGGGGCATCTCGGCCGGCGCGACGCCGCAATCCCGTTCGACATCGCGCGCCAGGCTGCAAGCAGAGGCGCTCATGTCCGGTCCTGCTTCTTGCGCGCGAGGTAGGCCGAGAGGTTGGAGGTCCCCGCCGCCGCCGACTTCACGCGCCAGTCACGCACCATCCTTGCGCCACGCCAGAGGAAGATCAGCAGCACGCAGCTGATCAGCCCTGCGCTCAGCGGCGTCTGGAAGAAGGTCGTCAGATCGCCGCGCGCGATCAGCATGCTGCGGCGGAAATGCTCCTCGATCATCGGCCCGAGGATGAAGCCCAGCAGCATCGGCGCCGCCGGCAGGTCCAGCAGCCGCATGCCGAAACCGACGACCGAGAAGACCAGCACCATCCAGATGTCGAACGCGCTGTTGTGGATCGAATAGACCCCCAGGCAGATGAAGATCAGGATGCAGGGGAACAGGTAGTGATAGGGCACCGACAGCAGGCGCACCCAGATCCCGATCATCGGGATGTTCAGGGCGACCAGAAGGACGTTCCCGATCCAGAAGCTCATGATCAGGCCCCAGACGATATCCGCGTGATCGTTCAGCAGGCCGGGGCCCGGCGTGATCCCGTGGATCAGGAAGACGCTCAGCATGATCGCCATGGCGGCCGAGCCGGGAATGCCCAGGGCGAGGGTCGGGATGAAGCTGGTCTGCTCGGCGGCATTGTTGGCGGCTTCGGGGGCGGTCAGCCCCTCGATCGCGCCGCGCCCGAACCGCGACTTGTCCTTGGCCGCCGACAGTTCCGCCGAATAGGCCACGAACGAGGCGATCAGCGGCCCGGTGCCCGGAATGACGCCAAAGAAGCTCCCGATGCCGCTGCCGCGCAGGATCGCCTTCCATGACCGCCGCAGGTCGTCGCGCGTCGGGATCATGGCGCGCAGCGAGGTGTCGAAGACCGGGCGCTTGGATTGCAGGGTCTGGCCGACATTGGCCGACACTTCGGCCACCCCGAAGATGCCCATGGCGATGACCAGCAGGTTGAGCCCGTCATAGAGGTTCATCGTTCCGAAGGTAAAGCGCGGCGCGCCGGAAAAGAGGTCGCCTCCGACCAGCCCGATCAGGATTCCCAGCGTCGCCATGGCAAGGCCCTTGGCCGCCGACCTCACCCGTCTGGGCCGCAACGCCGACGAGAACGACCACCGCCGTTCCTTCGCCATCCTCGACTATGTCATCAACCTCGAGCACGTCGGCGACATCGTCGAAAAGGGCCTCGCCTCGGCGGTGCGCAAGAAGATCCGCTTTCAGTTGCTGTTCTCGGATACCGGTTACAAGGAACTCGACTCGATGTTCCTGATGACGATCGAGACGCTGCGCATGGCGCAGACCGTCTTCATGATCCGCAACACCGATATCGCGCGCAAGATGATCGAGCAGAAGGTTGAGGTGCGCGCCCGCGAGAAGCAGTCGGCGCAGCGCCACCTGATGCGCCTGCAGGACGGCGACCCGCGCAGCCGCGAGACCTCGTCGCTGCACCTCGACATCCTGCGCGACCTCAAGCGGATCAACGCCCACCTTGTCTCGGTCGCTCACCCGATCCTCGACGAGGAAGGTCTGCTGATCGAAAGCCGCCTGCGCGAGGCCGCAACCGGCAAGCCGGGGCGCGGCTGACGCCGGCCCGGCTCAGGTAAGCGGGCCGAGCGGCGCGCCCTCGATATCCCGCAGACCGCCATAGGCGGACCAGTCGCCGGCGACGAGATATCCGGCATCGACCGGCAACACGGTACCGGTGATCGCCGAGGCCCTCGGGCCGGCAAGGAAGGCAATCGCCTGCGCCACCTCGGCCGGGGCAACCAAGCGGCGCAGTGCACTCGCGGCCGCCAGCCGGCCACCATCCAGCGCACCGGCGTCGAGACCACGGTCCAGCGCGGGCGTCTCGGTGAACCCCGGCGCGACGCAATTCACCCGCACGCCGCTTGGCCCCCATTCGGCGGCAAGCCCCTTGCTCAGATGCGCGATGGCCGCCTTGGCCGGGCCGTAACCATGCAGCGGCCCGGTCCCGATCCCCGCTACCGAGGCGATGGTGACGATAGACCCAGCCCCCCGCCGCGCCATCCGCCCACCGAAGCTGCGACAGCAGGCGTAGGTGCCACGCAGGTGCACGGCGATCATCCGGTCCCACTCCGAAAGGCCCAGCTTTTCGGGCGTGCGGGTGCGTTGCAGCACCCCGGCGCAGGTCACGAGGATGGTGGGCGGATGTTCGGTCTCCAGCTGCTCGGCAATGGCGTCGATGACCTCGGCATCGCTGACATCGGCGCGGTGGAACGCCGCCCCGATCTCCTGCACCCCGCTGTCGGCAAGGTCGAGCACCGTGACCCGCGCCCCGCCCTCGCGCAGCAGCCGCGCGGTGGCCAGCCCAATGCCGCTGCCCCCGCCGGATATCACCGCGTGCTGGTTCTCGAACTCTCCCATTCCGCCCTCCCCGAGATGTCTTCGCCACCCTATCGCGCCGCGTCCGATTTGCAAGATTTCGATTTATGATTCACAAATCATTTTTGTTGACAGCCCGCCCCCTCCTTGGCAGTTTGCCCGCGACAAAGGGGAATTCGCCATGACGCCGAACGAACGCGCAGAGCTCTACCGCAGGATGCTGACCATCCGCCGCGCCGAAGAGCGGTTGCAGAAACTCTTCGCCGATGGTCTCGTCCCCGGTTTCCTGCACCTCTCCATCGGGCAGGAGGCGGTTCCGGTGGGTGTGTCGCGCGCGCTGACCGAGGCGGATACCGTGTCGTCCAACCACCGGGGCCACGGGCACACGCTGGCCAAGGGTGTCGACCTCACCGGCTTCTTCGCCGAGATCCTCGGCAAGGCGACCGGCCTATGCCGCGGGCGCGGCGGGTCCATGCACGTGGCGGACCTGTCCAAGGGGATGCTGGGGGCCAATGGCATCGTGGCGGCGGGGCTGCCGATCACCACCGGCAGCGCGCTGGCGCACAGGATGCAGGGCAAGGGCAATATCGCCGTGGTCTATTTCGGTGATGGTGCACTGGCCGAGGGGCTGGTGCACGAGTGCCTGAACATTGCCAAACTCTGGTCGCTGCCGATCCTCTTCGTCTGCGAGAACAACGGCTGGTCGGAATTCAGCCCGACCGAGCGGCAACTGGCCACCAGCCTCGACAAGCTGGGCAAGGCCTATGGCATCACCTACCGCGAGGTCGACGGCAACCTGGTCGAAGAGGTCGCCAGGGCCGCCGGCAAGCTGGTGGCCGGAATGCGCAAGGCCCCTGCCCCGGCAATCCTGGAATGCCGCACCACCCGCGTGCGCGGTCATTTCGAGGGCGACCGCCAGGACTACCGCGACAGCGACGAGATCGCCGCCCTCGATGCACGCGACCCGATCCGCCTGTGCGCCGAGGCGCTGATCGCCGCCGGGCTGGACGATGCCGTGCTGACCGCCATTGCCGCCGAGGTCGAGGCCGAGATCGAGGCGGCGACCGAGACCGCCCTGGCTGCTCCCCTGCCCGAAGCCGGCGACATTCTCGCCGATGTCTACACCCGAGCCGAGGTCTGAACAGATGGCTGAAACGCGATACATCAAGGCCGTCAACCAGGCGCTGAAGGATGCGATGCGCGACGACCCGACGGTCTTCCTGATCGGCGAGGACGTCGGCGCGGCGGGCGGGTCGTTCAAGGCGACGCGCGACCTGCTCGACCTCTACGGGCCGGAGCGTGTCTATGACGCGCCGATCGCCGAGGCGGCGATCACCGGCATCGCGGTGGGCGCGGCGCTGACCGGCATGAAGCCGGTGGCCGAGATCATGTTCATGGATTTCATCACCCTGTCGATGGACATGCTGGTGAACCAGGCCGCCAAGGCGCGCTCGATGTTCGGCGGCCAGGGCTCGGTGCCGATGGTCCTGCGCACGCCGCACGGCGGCGGACTGAACGCTGGACCGCAGCATTCGCAATGCCTCGAGGCCTGGCTGGCGCATGTGCCGGGGCTGAAGGTGGTGGTGCCGTCGAACCCGGCCGATGCCTACAGCCTGCTGCGCGCCGCCATCGACGACCCGGACCCGGTGATCGTGGTCGAGAACAAGGCGCTTTACGCGATGAAGGGCGAGATGCCCGAGACGCCCGAGAAGATCGAGATCGGCAAGGCGCGCATCGCGCGGGCCGGGCGCGATGCGACCGTGGTGGCCTATGGCGCCGCCGTCGGCATGGCCGAGGCCGCCGCCGAGGTGATGGCCGCCGAGGGCGTCGAGGTCGAGGTGATCGACCTGCGTTCGGTCCAGCCCTGGGACGAGGCCTGCGTTCTGGAAAGCCTGAGCCGCACCCATAACCTGGTGGTGGTGCACGAGGCGGTCGAGGCCTTTGGCGTCGGCGCCGAGATCGCCGCGCGGATGGCCGACATCGGTTTCGACGAGCTCGACGGCCCGATCGTGCGGGTCGGCGCGCCCTTTGCCCCCTCGCCCTTCGGCAAGACGCTGGAAGAGGCCTATCGCCCCAATGCCGACCGGATCGTCGCGGCGCTGCGCCGCACGCTGGCCTGAACAGACAGGAGTTGCAGATGACTACCGACCCGATCCTGCTGGACGTCGATGGCGCCATCGCCACGCTGACCATCAACCGCCCCGAGACGCTGAACGCCCTCGACACCGCCACGATCCAAGCCATGCATGGCGCGCTCGACAGGGTCGCCGCCGACCCGGCGATCCGGGTGCTGATCTTCACCGGCGCGGGGCGGGCCTTCATCGCGGGCGGCGACATCGCCGATCTGAACTCGCGCCAGGGGCTGCCGCATTACCAGGAGTTCGCCGAGGACATCCACACCCTGTTCCGCCGCATCGAGACCTTCGACAAGCCGACCATCGGCGCCGTGAACGGCTTTGCCCTGGGCGGCGGCACCGAGCTGCTTCTGGCGCTCGATATCCGCATCCTGTCGGACAAGGCCAGGCTCGGCCTGCCCGAGATCACCCTGGGCCTGTTCCCCGGCGCCGGCGGCACCCAGCGGATCATTCGCCAGCTACCGCTCTGCCGCGCCAAGGAAATCATGTATACCGGCGACATGCTGACCCCGGACGAGGCCGTCAGCGTCGGTCTGGCGAACCGGGTGGTGCCGCACGAGGCGCTGATGGAGAGCGCGCGCGAGACGGCGGCCAAGATCGCGCACAAGTCGCCGCTGGTGCTGAAGCTGCTCAAGCGGACGCTGAGTGACGGGGCGGACATGCCGCTTTCGGCGGCGCTGCGCCATGAACAGGCGATGATCGGGCTGGTGCTCGACAGCGTCGACGCGCATGAGGGCTGCTCGGCCTTCCTGGAAAAGCGCGCAGCGACGTTCACGGGCCGCTGATCATGTCCGAGCTGGTGATGCCCAAGTTCGGTCTGACCATGACCGAGGGGCTGCTGACAGAGTGGCACGTGGCGCCGGGCGCGGCCTTCCGCGCGGGGGACATGCTGTTCACGGTGGAGACCGAGAAGGTCGCCAACGAGATCGAGGCCGAGGCCGACGGCACGCTGGCCGAGATCCTGGTGCAGGCGGGCGAGACGGTGCCGGTGGGCACGCCGGTCGCCCGGCTGGCGAGTGGGGTTGCGGCCCCGCCGCCGATGGCCGCGGCCCCCGCCGAAGTGGCAAGTGGCAAGGACACGCTCGACAGCCCGGCCGCGCGCAAGCTGATGGCCGAGCACGGGCTGGACCGCGACGCCGTGGCCCCGACGGGGCGCGACGGACGGGTGATGAAGGAAGATGTACTGCGCCTGATCGCCACGCCGCTGGCGCGGCGGCTGGCCGAGGCCGGGGGCGTCGACCTGTCCAGCGTCGAGGGCTCGGGCCCGCGCGGACGGATCAAGGCGCGCGACGTCGAGGCCGCGGCGCAGGCGGTGCCTGCCCGGGCCCCCTCCCCCGCCCTGCCGGATGTCACCGAGATCGTCCCCGACGCCACCCGCCGGGCCACCGCCGCGCGGGTCAGTGCGGCCAAGCGCGACATCCCGCATTTCTACCTCACCCACGAGGCCGACATGGCGGCGCTGGCTCGGCTGCGGGCCGAGCTGAACGCCGAGGGCCACGGCCAGAAGATCTCGGTCACGCATATGCTGATCCGGGCGCTGGGTCTGGCGCTGGAAGAGATGCCGCAGATGAACCGCATCTGGGCGGGCGACCGCATCCTGGCCTTTGCCCATGCCGATATCGGCATGGTCGCCGAGACGCCGGACGGGCTGCGCATCCCGGTGGTGCGGGATGCCGGCGGCACATCGCTGGACGCGGTGGCGGCACAGGCCGGCGCGCTGGCCGAGCGGGCGCGGAACGGTCGCCTGACCCCGTCCGACGTGGGCGGCGGCGTGATCTCGATCTCGAACGTCGGAATGTTCGGCGCCTCGTCGCTAACGCCGATCATCAACCCGCCCAACGCCATGATCCTCGGCGTCGGCGCCGAGCGGTCGCTGTTCCGCCCCGACGCCGATGGCGCGCCCGCGCTGCGGCGCGAGCTGACGCTGACGCTGGCCTGCGATCACCGCGTCATCGACGGCGCCGACGCGGCGCGCTTTCTGTCGGCGGTCGTCGCCCTTCTCGAAACCCCCCTCCGCCTGCTGCGCCCGGCGCGCAAACCGGCCTGAGCCACCCGGAGCCTTCCCATGGATTTCGCCCTCAACGAAGAACAGCAGATGATGATCGAGACCGCCCGCAAGGTGGGCGAGGATTTCGGTCCGGACTACTGGCGCAGGAAGGATGCCGACAAGGAATTCCCGACCGAATGCTGGCAGGCGATATGCGATGCCGGGCTGGCCGGCGCGATGCTGCCCGAGGACCTCGGCGGCGCCGGCCTTGGCATGGTCGAGGTGGCGCTGATCATCGAGGAGCTTTGCGCCGCCGGCGCCGGGGCGACGCTGGCTCAGGTCTTCATGCTGAACCCGATCTTCGGCGGCGTCTCGGTGGCGAAATACGGCACCGACCGGATGAAGGCCGAGTGGCTGCCGAAACTCTGCACCGGCGAGATGCAGTTCTGCATGGCCCTGACCGAACCCGACGCCGGCACCAACTCGCTCGAACTGCGCACCACGGCGGTGGCCGAGGGCGACGGCTGGCGGCTGAACGGGCAGAAGATCTGGATCACCGGCGTGCCGCAGTCGCAGAAGATGCTGGTGGTGGCCCGCACCACCCCGGTCGACCAGTCGCCGAAGAAGACGCATGGCATCTCGCTGTTCATGATCGACACCAACCGCGAGGGCGTGAGCCATACCGCCATCGACAAGCTGGGCACGAACACACTGCCGTCGAGCCAGGTGTTTTTCGACAACGTGCAGGTGCGCGCCGACGAGCTGATCGGCGATGTCGACAAGGGCTGGCACCAGCTGCTCGACGTGCTCAACACCGAGCGCATCGTCACCACCGCCGGCCTGATCGGCGCCGGACGTCTCGCCATCCGGCTGGGCGTCGACTATGCCAACGAGCGGCGGGTCTTCGGCAACAAGCCGATCGGGTCGTATCAGGCGATCCAGTTCCCGCTGGCGCAGCATTGGGCCGAACTCGAGGCGGCGAAACTGCTGAACCTCAAGGCCGCGTCCTTCTTCGACAACGGGCTGCCCTTCGGATCGGAGAGCAATGCCGCCAAGCTGATCGCCTCACAGGCGGCCTCGGCAGTGGCGGAACGGTCGATGCAGGTGATGGGCGGCATGGGCTTCTCGAAGGAGATGCACGTCGAACGGCTCTGGCGCGATGCGCGGCTGTTCCGTTTCGCCCCGGTGTCGGAAGAGATGATCCTGAACTACATCGCCATGGCCAACCTCGGCCTGCCCCGTTCGTACTGAGCATACCGGCAAGGAGAGCGCCGCCATGCAGAACCTGACCGCGCAGCTGATCTATCACGCCCGCGTCCGTCCCGAGGCCGAGGCGCTGGTCTACGGCGATACCCGGCTGGACTGGCGCGCGCTGCACGAGCGGGTGCAGGAGATCGCCGGCGGACTGCGCGCGCGCGGAATCGGACCGGACAGCATCGTGGCGCTGGTGATGAAGAACTCGGCCGCCTTCATCGAACTGCTCTATGCCATCTCGCATGTCGGCGCGGTGTCGCTGCCGGTGAACTTCCGCCTCTCGGCCGAGGAAGTCGGATACATCACCAACCACGCCGGGGCCGACCTCATCATCGCCGACACCGAGTTTGCCACCTCGGTCGCAGGGCTGACGCCGCCGGTGATCCTGCTGGACACGGCCGCGCAATCCGATCTGCGAACCGCGATCCGGGGCGCGCCCGTTGCCCGCCCGCATCCGCGCGCGGGCGGCGACCTGTTCCGGCTGATGTATACCTCGGGCACCACCGACCGGCCCAAGGGCGTGACCCACAGCCACGACAACTTCCACTACAAGAACATGGACATGATCATGTCCCTCCAGCTGAGCGCGCGTGACCGGCTCTGCATGGTCGGCCCGCTCTATCACGTCGGCGCCTGCGACCTGCCCGGGCTTGCGGTCCATGCCGCCGGCGGCACGTTGGTGGTGCTGCGCGACTATGACCCGGCCCGCGTGGTCGACACGGTGGCCGCCGAAGGCATCACCGGCATCTGGCTCGCCCCGGTGATGACCAGCGGCATTCTTGCGCTGGACCGGGCGGCCTTGCCGGACCTGTCGTCGCTGGAATGGTGCATCGCAGGCGGGGACCGCACGCCCGAAAGCCGCATCCGCGACTTCGGCTCCGTCTTCCCGAGGGCGCGGTACATCGACGCCTACGGCATGACGGAAACCGTCTCGGGCGACACGATGATGGAAGCCGGGCGCGAGATCGAGAAGATCGGCTCGGTCGGCCGGCCGGTGAGCATGGTCGAGCTGGAAATCCGCGACGACGCCGGCACCGCCCTGCCCCCCGGCGAGGCGGGCGAGATCTGCATGCGCGGACCGAAGGTGACTTCCGGCTATTGGAAAGACCCCGAGCGCACGGCTGCGGCGATGCATGACGACGGCTTCCTGCGCTCGGGCGACGTCGGCTATCTCGACGCCGATGGCTTCCTGTTCCTCACCGACCGCAAGAAGGACATGATCATCTCGGGCGGCGAGAACATCGCCTCTTCCGAGCTGGAACGGGTGATCCACCTGATGCCCGAGGTGGCCGATGTCGCGGTCGTCGCCAAGCCCGACGAGAAATGGGGCGAGGCGCCGCTGGCGGTGGTGGTGCTCGCGCCCGGCGCGCAACTGGACCTCGACCGCCTGACCGGTTTCTGCCGCACCCACCTGGCCGGGTTCAAATGCCCCAAGGCCCTTCGCATCGTGTCGGAATTGCCCCGCAACCCCTCCGGAAAGATCCTGAAGCGCGTGCTGCGCGAACAGGTTCTCTCCGACGGCTGAGCGCCGGGGTCTCCCTTGCCGCGCCGAACCGCAAGAGCCACCGACAAGGCAGCCCCGCTGCCGTTCGACCGCCCTGCCCGCAGGACCAGGCCCAACCGCGAGGAGAAGGCGCAGCAGACCTACCGGAACCTGATGCACGCGGCGGCCGCGATCGTCGGGGAAAGCGGCTATGCCGCGACGACCATCGCCAAGGTCGCCGAGGCGGCGGGCGTGGCGCATGGCACCTTCTACAACTACTTCGCCGACCGGGAGGCCCTGTTCGACGTGCTGCTGCCCTTCGTCGGCCTGCAGATGACCGACCGGATCACCGCCGACCTCACCGGCGTCGGCCAGGGGCTGGACCGCGAGGTCGCCCGGTTTCGTTCCTATTGCACCTACCTGCGGGAAAATCCCGGCTTCTACCGCGTGCTCTACGAGGCCGAGGTCTTTGCCCCCAAAGCGCATGACGAACATATCCGCCGGCTGAGCGACGGTTACGTCCGTTCGCTGAAACGCGCGATGGCGGCGGGCAACCTGCGCACCATGTCCGACGACGAGCTCGATGCGACCGTCGCCATCCTGCTCGGCGCGCGCGCCTATGTGGCGATGCTCTACAAGACGAGCGGCGACATCCCCGACAGCGCCGTCGAGGCCTATGCCAACCTGATCCGCAAGGGCCTGTTCCGCTGACGCCCCACAGCGCGAAAATCGATAGTTTACAATCCTCCAGACAGTAAATTATTCTCTGTTGAGAATGCTCATTCCGAATGGAGATTTCATGTCCGACGCTCCGCAAGAAAAGCTCGTGGGCGCCCTGATCAGCGGCCTCGCGGTGCTGCGGTATCTGCAGAAGTCGCGCAGCGGCGTCGGCGTCACCCAGGTGGCGCGCGACCTGAACCTGAACCCGTCGACCTGTTTCAACCTGCTCAAGACCCTGGTGCACGAAGGCCTCGCCAATTTCGACCAGGCGACCAAGAGCTATTCGCTCTCCATGGGCGTCGTCTCCCTGGCGCAGGGCGCGCTGGACCGCGAGAACCACATCCGCGTGCTGCACCCCGAACTCGAACGCATCGCGCAGAAATTCGAAGTTGCCATGAACCTCTGGCAGGTGGTCGAGGAAGACCGCGTGCTGCTGGTCGACCGGGCCGAGCCTTCGACCACGACGGTGCAGATCTCGATGCGGATCGGACAGCGCCTGCCGATGTTCGTCGGCTCGCTGGGCCGCTGTTTCGCCGCGCAGAGCGGGCTGGAAAAGGCCAAGATGGAGCGCCGCTTCCGCAAGATCCGCCTCGCCCGGCCCATCGACTTCGAGGACTGGTACCAGGAAGTGCAGAAGGTGCACGAGACCGGCTATGCCGTCGACCGCGGCAACTTCTCGCGCGGGATCACCACGGCGGCGGTGGGCATCCCCGACGCGAACAACCGCCCCCTCCTCGCGATCAGCGCCATCGGGATCTCGGAACAGATCGACGACGAGAAACTGGACGCGCTCTGCCAGGATCTGCTCGGCCTCGCGCGAAATGCACGGCAACATGGTTAATTATGACTTGTGATTCATAAATCATCATAGATACTCCTCCTCGCGAAGGAGGACCCCATGGATTCGCAGATCACCCATTGGTACGAGACGCTGGCGCCCGGCACGGTGCTGGCGCTCCCCGACATCGATTGCAGCGCCGACCGGATTGCCCGGCATTCCGAACTGTTCGACGCCTATCACCCGATCAACACCAGCACCGACAACCGCTTTGGCCGCGCCATCGCCCACGGGCCGCACCCGGTGGCGCAAGCGATGGCCTCGGTCGGCAACCTGCTGGGCGAATGCCTGGTGGCAATGGGCCAGCTCGGCCCCTGGCGGTTCCTCTCGCCGGCCTTCGTCGGCGAGGTCCTGCGCGCCGACGCCACGGTGATCGAGCGCTCCGCCGGCGGAAAACAGGGCACCGTGGTGCTGGAAATCCGCATCACCGCGCCCGACGGCCGGGTCTCGCAGATCGGCGAGGCGCATCTGATCGTGCGCCGCCGCCCGCGCGAGGAGGGCGCCGCATGATCTGGACCGAAGAACACGACGCCCTGCGCCGCACCACCCGCGCGGTGGTCGAAACCCACGTGAACCCCTTCGTCGACCAATGGGAGGAGGAAGGCATCTTCCCCGCCCGCCAGGTGATGAAAGCCTTTGGCAACGCCGGCCTGCTCGGCATCTGCAAGCCCGAGGAATACGGCGGCATGGCGCTGGACCTCTCCTACGAGATCGCCTTCGCCGAGGAACTGGGCGGCATCCGCACCATGGGCATCTGTTCGGCCATCGGCGTGCAGACCAACATGTGCACCCCCGCGCTCGCCAAACACGGCAGCGAGCGGCTGAAGGCCGAGTTCCTGGCACCCACCATCGCCGGCGACCTCGTCGGCTGCATCGGCGTCAGCGAGGCCGGGGCCGGTTCAGACGTGGCCAGCCTCAAGACCACCGCCCGCAAGGATGGCGGCGACTACGTGATCAACGGCTCCAAGATGTGGATCACCAACGGCGTGCAGGGCGACTGGATCTGCCTGCTGGCCAATACCGGCACCGAGAACGCCCCCCACAAGAACAAGTCGCTGATCGTGCTGCCGCTCGACACGCCCGGCATTTCGGTCGGCAAGAAGCTCGACAAGGTCGGCTACCGCTCGTCCGACACCGCGCTGCTGTTCTTCGATGACGTGCGCATCCCGCAGGCCAACCGCATCGGCGAAGAGGGCCGCGGATTCCTCTACCAGATGCAGCAGTTCCAGGAGGAACGGCTGTTCGTCGTGGCCCGCTCCTGGCGCTTCCTCGACATCGCGATAGCCGAAACCATCGACTACCTGCGCCAGCGCAAGGCCTTCGGCAAACCGCTGCTCGACAACCAGTACATCTACTTCAAGCTGGCCGAGATGCAGACCCAGGTCGAGGCGGTGCGCTCCCTGCTCTACCGCGCGCTCGAAGCGCATCTCGCGGGCGAGGACGTGACCAAGCTGGCCTCGATGGCGAAATACATGATCGGCCGCCTGTCGATGGAGGTCCCGGTCGAGTTGACCCAGTTCTGGGGCGGCCAGGGCTTCATGAACGACAACTTCATCACTCGGGTCTACCGCGAGGCACGGCAGACCGCCGTCGGCGGCGGCGCCAACGAGGTGATGCTGCAGGTGATCGCCAAGAAAATGGGAATCTTCCCGGAAAGCTGAGCGCGAAGGCCCGCATGGCAAGGTCAATCCGTCCTTGCCATGTCCGGGCCGCACAGAGTATTCTTTATTGGAAATACTATTCTACACAGGAAAGACGTAGGGATGGACTTCAGCTTTACCGAGGAACAGGAACAGGTCCGCGACATGGTCGCGCGCTTCGCCGCCGACGAGATCGCGCCGATCGCCCGCAAGCATGACGACGAAGAGAGCTTCCCGCGCGAGATGTTCCGCAAGTGGGGCGAGCTCGGCCTGCTGAGCGTGCGCTATCCGGTCGAGGACGGCGGCTCGGGCATGGACAAGATTTCCGACTGCATCGTGCGCGAGGAGCTGAGCTATGCCAGCCAGGCCTTCGCCTCGTCCTGGTCGGCGCACACCCACCTCGGCATCTGGCCGATCTGGAAGGCCGGCACGCCCGAGCAGAAGGCGAGTTACCTGCCCGGCGCCTTCGACGGCACCAAGATCAGCGCCTTCGGCCTGTCCGAGCCGCGCGGTGGGTCGAACATTCGCGCGCTCAGCACCAAGGCCGAGAAGATTGACGGCGGCTGGCGGATCTCGGGGGCCAAGACCTATATCACCAACTCGCCGATTGCCGATTTCATGCTGCTGGCGGCGCGCACCTCGCCTGAGTTGAAACCCCATGCCATCAGCCTGTTCATCATCGACCTGCCCAACCCCGCCGTGGTGATCCACAAGTTGCAGAAGGAAGGCATCCGCGCCTCGGAAACCGGGCTGATCCACATCGACGGGCTGGAAGTGCCCGACGAGGCACTGCTCGGCCATCAAACCGGCACCTATCCGATCATCCTCGACTCGCTTTCCGAGAACCGGGTCGGCGTGGCGGCCAACGCGCTTGGCATGGCCCGAGCGGCGCGGGATGCCTCCATCGCCTATGCCCGCGACCGCGAGGTCGCCGGCAAGCGGATCGGTCAATACCAGGCCATCGCGCACAAGATCGCCGACATGGACGCCGAGATCGAGGCCGCACGCTGGCTGGTCTACCACGGCGCCTGGCTGGTCGATCAGGGCAGGCTGACCAACGCCATGGCCGCCAAGGTCAAGCTGGTCGCCTCGGAAACCGCGATGCGCTGTTCCGAACAGGCGATCCGGATTCATGGCGGAGCGGGCATCATGCGCGACTACTCGGTCGGCCGCATCCACCGCGACGCGCTGGTCTACGTCATCGGCGAAGGCACCTCGGAAGTGCAGCGCAACCTGATCGCCCGCGCGCTCGACCTCTGAACCTCTGCGACCCTCGCCGCTGTCGAGGCGAGGGTCCGCCCGCGCGGTTCGGCACGCCTGGGCGAAGGCAATGGAATACATGGGAAAAATTCCGCACGAACCGCAGCGCTTCCGAAATATGATTGACAAGTCATTTTTTGATGCGATAATTCTTAATATCAAATAGTCTTCTCTATCGGGAATGACTGGCCAGAAGGGGGAGACATGGCCGAGACCTTCCAGACGCTGACCTACGAGGTGAAGGGACGGACCGGCGTCATCACCTTCACGCGGCCCGACGTGCGCAACGCGCTTGACCTTGCCATGCGCGAGGAGATCGCCGCGCTGCTGCCGCGCATCCGGGCCGATCGCGAGCTACGCTCGCTGATCCTCACCGGCAGCGGCGGCGCCTTCTGCGCCGGCGGCGACCTCAAGTCGCTGACCGAGGAGGAACGCCCGGTCGAGCTGAACCGCGAACGCATCGCCCTGCTGCACATGTGGTTCACCGAGCTCAGCAACCTGGAACTGCCGGTGATCGCGGCGGTCGACGGCCCGGCCTATGGCGCCGGCTTCAACCTCGCGCTGGCGGCGGATTTCGTGCTCGCCACCCCCCGCGCCCGCTTCTGCGCGGTCTTTGGACGCATCGGCTTGGTGCCCGATCTTGGCGGCTTCTTCCTGTTGCCGCGCATCGTCGGCCTTGCCCGCGCGAAAGAGCTGGTGATGACCGCCCGTTCGCTGGGTGCCGAAGAGGCGCGCGACCTGGGCATCGTGCTGGAGATCCACCAGCCCGAGGCGCTGGCCGAGGCCGCGCTGTCCTTCGCCCGCCGCTTCGACGAGGCCTCGCGGCTGGCGACGGGCATGTCCAAGACCATCCTGAATCAGGCTCTGCACAGCGATCAGCGCGGTCTGGCCGACATGGAGGCCATGGCCCAGGCGCTCTGCCTTGCCTCGGACTACCACAAGCAGGCGGTGCAGCGGTTCCTGAACAAGCAGCCGCTGGCCTTCGACTGGGACCGCATGACGAAGGACAAGCCCGCGTGACCACCCGCAAACAACATACCGCGCGGATCACCGGCGTTGCCGATACCGCGATGGGCGAATTGCCCGGGTCGACCGCCATGGGCCTGCACGCCGAGGCGACGACCGCCGCGCTGAAGGATGCCGGGCTGACCGCCGCTGATATCGACGGCGTGCTTTGCGGCTATTCGATGACGATGCCGCACCTGATGCTCAGCTCGGTCTTCTGCGAGTATTACCGCCTTCGCCCCAGCTTCAACACCGCGATCCAGGCCGGGGGGGCGACGGCCTGCATCATGCTGGCCAACGCGGTGGCGCTGGTGGAATCCGGCGCCTGCCGGCACGTTCTGTGCGTCACCGGCGACAACCGCCTGACCGGCATGACCCGCGACGGTGCGGTGGCGGCGCTGGCGAGCGTCGGGCACCCCGAGTTCGAACAGCCCTATGGCATGTCGGTGCCGGCGGCCTATGCGCTGGTGGCGCAGGCCTACCTGCACGAATACGGCATTGGCCGCGACGAGCTTTCGGCGATTTCGGTCGCCGCCCGCGCCCATGCGGCGCTGCATCCCAAGGCCTACAAGCGCGATCCGCTGAGCCTGGCCGAAGTCGCCAACAGCCGGGTCATCGCCTCGCCGCTGCGGCTGCTCGACTGCTGCCTGATCTCGGACGGCGGCGCCGCGGTGATCGTCAGCGCGGCGGATGCCGCCCGCGACACCCGCAAGCCGGTGCGCGTGCTCGGCTCGGGCCAGGGCCACACCCATGAACACATCATGGCCGCCCCCTCGCTGACCGACTTCGGCTGCAAGACCTCCTCGGCCATGGCCTTTGCCCAGGCCGGGGTGACGGCGGCCGAGATCGACGTCGCCGAGATCTACGACAGCTTCACCATCACCCTGCTGACCGAACTGGAATCGATCGGATTCTTCGAGAAGGGCGAGGCCGGGAAGGCCGCACTGGCGGGCGATATCTCGCTGGGCGGGCGGCTGCCGGTGAACACCCACGGCGGGTTGATGAGCTATGGCCATTCCGGCGCGGCGGGCGGTGCCTTCCACATCGTCGAGGCCGCGCACCAGCTGCGCGGCGAGGCCGATGCGCGGCAGGTGGCCGGGGCCGGGCTGGCCTTTGTCCATGGCGACGGCGGCATCCTCTCGGCGCATTGCAGCCTCGTTCTGGGACAGGAGTAAGCACCATGACCCTGCCTCTTCCCTCCCCCAATGCCGACAGCCGCCCCTATTGGGACGCGGCGCAGCAAGGCCGGCTGGTGGTGCAGCACTGCGCCACCTGCGGCACCGTTCAGGCCGTGCCGCGCGGCTGCTGCGGCAACTGCCAGTCGCCGGCGCTGGAGTGGCGCGACAGCGCCCTGCGCGGCACCGTGGCCAGCTTCTCGGTCGTGCATCGCGGCCCGACGGCGGCCTTCCGCGACTCCACGCCCTATGTGCTGGCCCTGATCGACGTCGCCGGCGGCGTGCGGCTGATGCTCAACATCATCGGCCCCGGCCGCGAAGAGGTGCAGATCGGCGAAGAGGTGGAGATCACCTTCGAGCCGCGCGGCGAGGCCGGTTTCCAGATGCCCCAGGCCCGGAGGATCACCGCATGATCACCTTCGAGGATTTCGAACCCGGGCGCAGCTTCGGATCGGTGCCAGTCACGCTGGATGATCAGCTCTGGTCGAACTGGACCAGACTCTATCCAGGCGATTCCGCCTGTGCGCCCGAGATGCCCGAGGGGATGACGGCAGTCTTGGTGATGAAGGCCTATATGGAACTGGTCGCCCCTCGCCCGCCGGGGAACGTCCACGCCAGCCAGAGCTTCGAGGTCACCCGCCTGCCCCGGCTGGGCCAGACCGTCACCACCACCGTGACCTGCACCGGCAAGGAGCTGCGCAATGGCCGCCGCTGGGTCGACCTGGCCACCGAGAGCCGGGATGCCGAGGGGCAGCACCTCTTCAACGGACGCATGAGGATGATATGGGCAGCCTGACCGACACCCGCCCCGCCGACCTGGTGGTGACCGCCGAGGCGATCCGCGCCTATGCCGCGATCACCGACGATTTCAACCCGATCCATGTCGACCCCGACTTTGCCGCGACCACGCCGATGAAGGGCGTCATCGCCCATGGCACCATGTCGCTGGCGCTGATCTGGCAGATGCTGCGGCGCGAATTCGGCCCGGCCCGCAGCGGCAAGGCCAGCCTCGAGATCCGTTTCACCCAGCCGGTCCGCATTGGCGACCACCTGCGCGCCTGTCATGCGCCCGACGACCAGGGCGGTTTCGACGTCTGGGTCGAGAACCAGGCCGGTGTGGCCGTCATCAAGGGGAGCGCACGACTGTGACCGCTTTCAAACCGCTCGACGTCCTGTTCAACCCCGCCTCGATCGCGGTGGTCGGCGCCTCGTCGAACCCGATGAAGCTGGGCGGCCGCCCGATCGCCTACATGCAGAAGCAGGGCTATCGCGGCACCATCTACCCGGTGAACCCCAAGGCGACCGAGATCCAGGGCCTGCCCGCCTATCCCAGCCTCTCGGCCATCGGCCAGCCGGTCGACCTCGCCATCATCGCCGCCCCGGCGGCCTTGGTCGAGGATACCATCCGCGAGGGGATCGCCGCAGGGGTGAAATCCTTCGTGGTCTTTTCCTCGGGCTTTGCCGAGCTTTCCGCCGAGGGCGCTGCGATCCAGTCCCGCCTGCGCGCGATGTGCGAGGATGCAGGGGTACTGCTGCTGGGCCCGAACTGCCTTGGCGCGATCGACATCCGCAACCGGGTGATCGCCTCCTTCACCACGGCGATGGAGGAACACGAGCTGATCGAGGGCGGTTTTGCCTTCGTCTCGCAAAGCGGTGCGCTGGGGGCCTATTGGCTCGACATGGTTTTCCAGCGGGGCATCGGCGTCTCCTCCTGGATTGCCACCGGGAACGAGGCCGGGGTGACGGTGGCCGATGCCATCCACCACCTGGCGCATGATCCGGCGACCTGGGTGATCGGCTGCTATATCGAGGATATCAAGGACGGCCCCGCCTTCCGCGAGGCGGCCCGCGCGGCCATCGCCGCCGGCAAGCCGATCCTGCTGATCAAGGCCGGGCGGTCGCAGACCGGCGCGGCGGCGGCGGCGTCGCATACCGGGGCATTGGCCGGCGAGGACGCGCGATATCAGGCTCTATTCGAGCAGATTGGCATTCTTCGGGTGAACTCGCTGCTGGAAATGGGCGACGTCGCGCGGCTGGTGCTGATGCAGCCCACGCCCACCGGGAGCAATGTCGGGGTCATCAGCGTGTCGGGCGGCGCCGGGGTGCTGCTCGCCGATGAACTGGACGAGGCGGGCTTCCGCGTCCCGCCCTTCGACGAGGCCACCCGCGCCCGGATCGACGACGCGCTGCCCGACTATGTCTCGGCCAACAACCCGCTGGACGTGACCGGCGGGGTGGCAGGCGACAGTTCGATCTTCGGGCGGGTGCTCGACGCGCTCGGCACCGCGCCGGACCATGACAGTTTCGTGCTGTTCATCGGGCTGATGCACTCGATCTCGGCCGACCTGTCGCAAAGCCTGGTGCGCGCCTTCGCCAAGGCGGGCAAGCAGGTGGTCGTGGTCTGGATCGGCGCGCGCCCCGAGGTGGTCGCCGAACTGGAACGCAACGGGTTGCCGGTCTATCCCGACATTCCGCAGGCCGTCGCCGCCATGGCCCGCGCCCGCGACCTGATGGCCGGGCAGGGCCGCGCCGGGGCGCTGGAGGGCATCGCCTGGCCGACCCCCCTGCCCTCGCCCGAGAGCTGCGAACCCCGCTCCGAGGTGCGCGCGCAGGATTTCGTGCGCGCCCATTGCGCGCTGCGCTTTCCGACCCAGAAGCTGGTGCAGACCCCGGAGGAGGCGCGCGCCGCACTCGCCGAGCTGTCCGCCCCGCTGGCGGTCAAGCTGCAAAGCCCCGACATGCTGCACAAGAGCGAGCACGGCGGCGTGCGCCTCGGCCTGTCGTCGCCCGAGGACGTCGCCGGGGCGGTAGCCGACATGCTCGCCATCGCCAGGGCCGGGAACCTCCGGCTCGACGGCATCCTGCTGCAGGAGATGACACCCGTGGCGCAGGAACTGATCGTCGGCTTCCGCCGCGATCCGGTCTTTGGCCCGCTGCTGCTGATCGGGCGCGGCGGTGTCGAGGTCGAGCTGCGACCCGACCGGACCATGGCCTATCTGCCGATGCCGTCCGACGCGGTCGAGGCGATGATCCGCGGCCTCGCCAGCGCGCCGCTCTTCACCGGCTTCCGGGGCGGGCCTTCGGGCGACATCGCCGCCCTGGCGCGTGAACTCTCGCGGCTGGGCGACGCCTTTGCCGCCGACGAGAGCATCGAAGAGATCGAGATCAACCCGCTGGCCCTGTCGAAGGACGGAGACTTCGTCGCGCTGGACGCGCTGTCGCTGCACCGCCCGGCCCCACCGGAACCGTAGGCTGCCACACGCCAATGCCCGGTTGACAGCGAGGCTGCTGCCGGGTGAACTTGGAAATACAATTCTCGATAGAGAATTGAGGCAGCGGGGCGAACCCCCGCACGCCGAAGGGAGGAGGAAACCTTGACCGACGCTTACCCGCCCCAGAGCGACGCCACGCGCGTCGTGGTGCGTGCCCTGATCGTGGCGATCTCGCTCGCCACCGCAGCCTTCTACTTCTACACGGCGTGGTATGGCACCTTCCCCGCGCTGATCCAGCGTTCGGTCCTGCTCGGCACCACGATGAGCCTGGTCTTCCTCGGCCTGGCCGACCGCAGCACAGCCACCGGCGCGCGCCGGGCGCTGCTGATGCTGGTCGTCGTTACCGGCGTGGTCGCCAGCGCCATAACCGCCGGCTTCATCGTCATCGACTTCGAGAACATCGCCGAAAGCGCCGGCTTCTACGGTCAGAGGGAGGTGATCCTCGCCTCTGTCATGGTGGTCGCCCTGCTGATCGCCACCTACTTCGCCTTCGGCGCAGCCCTGCCGCTGATTGCCGTGGCCTTCATCCTCTACGCCCTCTTCGGCCGCTCGATGCCCGACATCCTGTCGCATCGCGGCCTGAGCTGGAGCTCGCTGATGGCCGGGAACTACCTCACCACCAAGGGCGTGCTCGGCGTGCCGCTGGGTGCGGTGGCCGACGTGGTGCTCTACTTCCTCGTCTTCTCCTCCTTCCTCGCCGCCACCGGCGCATCGGACACCTTCGTGCGACTTTCCCAGCTGTTGGTCGGCCGGATGCGCGGCGGTCCGGCGAAGATCGCCGTGGTCGGCTCGGGCCTGCTGGGCAGCGTCTCGGGCTCGGCCGTCGCCAACGTGGCGGCCAGCGGCACCTTTACGATCCCGATGATGAAACGCGTGGGCTATACCCCGCATTTCGCCGGCGCGGTCGAGGCGGTCGCCTCGTCGGGGAGCCAGATCATGCCCCCGGTGATGGGCGCTGCGGTCTTCATCATGGCCGACATGCTGCAGGTCGGCTACGGCACCATCATCCTCGCCGCCGTCTTCCCGGCGCTGATCTACTACGCCAACCTCTTCCTGGTGGTCGATCTCGAAGCCGCCAAGCTGAAGCTGCGCGGCCTCGACGATCTCGACAAGGACCAGACCGGCCAGCTGATGCGTGACTCGGTCTTCCTGCTGGTGCCGCTGGCGGTGCTCTTCGGCATGGTGCTGATGCAATATTCGCCGCGCTATGCCGCAATCGTGAGCCTCGCGGTGCTGCTGGTGATGAACATGTTCAACCCCAGGCACCGCATGGGTCCGCGCGGTCTTATCAATGCGATTGTCGACGGCATGACCGGGGTCGCCCCGATCGCCGTGGCGGTGGCGGTGGCCGGTATCATCGTCGGCGTCGTCGAGGTGACGGGCCTGGGCCTGAACCTCACCACCATCATGACGGCGGCCGCCAAGAACTCGCTCCTGCTGCTGCTGGTGTTGACCATGGACAGTTCGATCATCCTGGGCATGGGCCTGCCGACGGTGGCCTGCTACATCATCCTCGCGCTGATCATCGCGCCGGTGATGGTGCGGCTCGGCGTGCCGCCGATCGCGGCGCATATGTTCGTGTTCTACTTCGGCACGCTCTCGGCGATCACACCGCCGGTGGCGCTGGGGTCGTTCACCGCCGCCGGGATCGCCGGGGCCTCGCCGCTACAGACCTCGTTCACCTCGCTGCGGATCGCCCTGCCGGCCTTCCTGATGCCCTATATCTTCGTGTTCCAGCCCGGGCTGCTGTTCCAGGGCGATATCGTCGGCCTGCTGATCCCGCTGGTGAACTCGGCCCTGGCCGTGGTCGGCCTTTCGGCTGCGACCGTCGGCTATTTCCGCGGACCGCTGGGCCTGGTGCGCCGCGCCATGTTCCTGGTCGGCGCGCTGATGGCCTTTGCCCCCGACCACCTGACCGACATCGCCGGCGCGCTTCTGATCGCGGCGGCCATCGCGGTGGGCGAATTCCGCGGCTCCAAGACGGCGGCCATGCCGGCCCGCGAGCCCACCGAACATTGATACCGACAAGAGACCAACAGGAGGTGAAAATGGTTTCTCTCAAGACGAAGACGACTTTGCGCGCGGGGCTGATGGGCCTTGCCGCGGCCACCCTGACCAGCGCCGCGGCGATGGCGGCAGACCTGCAGGAACTGGGCTTTGCCACCTCGGCCAGCGGCGGCACCGGCTACATGTATGCCGTCGCGGTCGCCACCGTGGTGAACGAAGGCAGCGAGGCGCTCAAGATCACCCCCTTCCCCAGCGCCGGCGTGATCGAGAACGACCGCCTCCTGCGCAACGACGAGGCGCAGCTGATCCTGCACACCGGCGGGCAGGCCTACAGCTCGTATCGCGGCGAGGGCAAATACCCGAGCAAGTTCGAGGACCTGCGCGCCATCATGCCGATCTATGCCTCGCTGGTGCAGATGATCGTGCCCGCCGAAAGCGACAGCAAGTCGCCGGGCGATCTCAAGGGCAAGCGCATCGGCCTGGGCGAGCCGGGCTCCTCGGCCAATACCTACGTCCGCCAGGTGCTGAAGGCCGAGAACGTCAATGACGGCGACTACGACGGCCGCCCGAACAGCTTGACCGAACAGGTCGCCGGCCTGCGCGACGGCAACCTCGACGCGCTCACCACAGTGATGGGCGGCGGCGCACCGGCACTGCAGGACCTGGCCGCCAGCCGCGATGTGCGCTGGATCTCGATCACGCCGGAGACGCTGAAATCGGTGATCGGCATGAACCCCACCGGCGCAGTTGTCCCGGTGACCATCCCGGCGGGCACCTACCCGCAGCAGGACGGCGCGGTGCAGACCTTCGGCGTGCCGATCTGGATCATGGCCAAGGCCGAGATGCCCGATGCCCTGGTCTCGGAAATCGTGACCAAGTTCCTGTCGAACCTGCCCCGCGCGCATGAGGTGCACCCGGTTGTGGACGGCACGACGAAGGACTTCGTCGCCAATGCCGCCCCGCCGGTTCCATGGCACCCCGAAGCGGTCAAGGCGCTGGCCGCGATGGGCTTCGGCGCGCTCGCGGCCGGCCTGTTCGGCCTGC
>JARGOG010000044.1:0-7041 GCA_029212785.1 Thalassobaculaceae bacterium | reverse complement strand
ACACCGCCCTTCACCGAGTGATCCGGGCCGGGCGGAGTGAACTCCGCCCGCCGCATCAGCCTCGCGAATGCCGCGCCAGCCCGGTGCGGCATTCATCTATTATGGCCAGGCACGGCGCCGCTGCGCCGATGGTGTCGCACAGCGCCAGGGCAAGCTTGGCGAGATAAAGCTCGCGCTCTTCGGCCGCGCAGTCATCCAGCGCCACCGCCAGCGCCTCGTAGACCTGTTCCAGATCGTCCTGCGTCATGCCCTGCCTCCCTTGCGCGCCAGCAGTGTATCGAGGGTGGCGTCGACCTTTTCGGCCGAAACCACCGGCCAACGCACCGCGACATGCAGATCGGGCCGGATCAGATAGCCGGTGCCCTCCCCCGCGCCATAGGCCTGCACCACCGCGCCCGTGGCTGGCAGTTGCACCACCGTTAGATCCGCCCGCTCGGGCAGATCACCGCTTTCGCCGAAGACCAACAGGGTGAACCCCTCCCCCAGCCGGTCCGAGAGGAACCCCTCCCCCAGCGCCACCTCGGCCAGCATCGCGCCGGGCACCGGGCCAGCGGTCATCCCGGCGCTGTCGCGCAGCGTCGCCGGGCTGTCGGCATAGGTATAGGGCGTCATCTGGCGCGGGTTGGCCAGTTGTCCCGCCGAGGGCCGCGTCAGCGCCAGCGACAGCGCCGCATCGCGCATCAACCGCCAGCCGTGGCTCGGCGGGGTCATGAAACGCGTGCTCTTGGTCGCATTGGCAAAGACATCCAACGTCGCGCCACGCCGCTCGTGCGAATAGCTGTCGAGCAACCCTGCCCCGGCGCGTCTGGTCAGCACCCAGGCCAGTTTCCAGCCGATGTTGAACCCGTCGGCAATGCCATTGTTCAGGCCCCGCACCCCGAAAATCGGCACGATATGCGCCGAGTCACCGATGAAGAAAATCCGCCCGTCGCGGTAGTCGTCGAGCAGCAGCGTATTGGCCGAATAGACGCTCCACCACTCCAGGTCCCAGTCGCCGGCATGGCCGATCTCCTCCAGCACGGCGGCCACCGAGGACCGCACGCTGGCCTCGCTCGCGGCCTCAGTGGCGTCCTCACCCTCGGCCAGCTGGTAGTCGATGCGCCAGATGTCATCGGGCTGGCGGTGGATCAGCACCGTTCCGCCGGGCCGGCAGGCCGGGTCGAACAGCGCGCGGCGGATTGTGGGATAGTCATGCACCATCCGGACGTCGGCGATGACGTAACGCCCCTCGTAGTTCTCGCCTTTCAGCCGCAACCCGCGCATCCGCCGGATCGCGCTGCGCGCCCCGTCGGCGGCGAGCAGCCAGTCCGTTTCAATGACATAGCTGCCGTTGGGATCGCGCACCGTCAGGGCCACCCCCTCCACCAGGTCGCGCAGCTCCGTCACCTCGCTCTGCCAGCGAACCTCGATCAGGTCCGAGGCCGCCACCGCCTCGAACAGGAACGCCTCGATATACTGCTGCTGGAGATTATACATCGGCCGGTATTTCTGTTCCGGCCCGTCCGGCATGTCGAACTCGAGAATCTGCTGCCCGCGATAGAAACTGCGCCCCCTGGTCCACCCCAGGGCCTTCTTCAGAAATGGCCCCACCGCGCCAAGCCGTTCGAGGATGTTATAGCTCGACCGCGACACGCAGATCGCCCGGCTGCCGTCGTTGAAGGTCTCCTTCTGCTCCAGCACGACCGAGCGCACCCCGTGCCGGGCCAGCGTCAGCGCCGCGACCATGCCGACCGGGCCGGCACCGACGATCACCACCGGCGCGCGGGCCTCCTGCGCAGGCCGTTCCGGCGGCGCGAAGTGCGGATAGTCGAAATAAAGCGAGTCGAGCTCGCCGCGTCCATCTGGGCGCATGGTCTCCTCCGTTCCGTTTGCCCCGCTATACAGCAGGCGGCCGCAGGGGTATGTCCTCCAAAATGACGGACACGCCCGAAACCCTGTCCTCCCCTGCCCTGCTCGCGCAGATCGACGCCTGTCTCGCCCTCAGCGGCAGCGACGGCTGGGCGCTGGCCTTCATCGACCTCGTCGCCGCCACCGGCGCGGCGCAGGTGATGATCTTCAGCTATGCCGCCGACCACGCCAACTGCCTGCTGTCCCGCAACTTCCGCGCCAAGGCGCTGGGAACGCGGCTGGCCCGCGACTACCTGGAGGGCTGGTACCGGCAGGACCCGCTCTACCCCCGGGTGATGGCGGCAGAGCCCGGCAAGACCGGGATCGTCGCGCAGGGCGCTTCCTCGGAGGCGATGAGCGCCGATTACCGCGCCCGCTTCTTCGGAGACCCCGGCCTCGGCGGCAAGACGGCGGTGATCGTGGCGGGCCAGCGGCTTCGGCTGATCGTCAACCTCTACTGGGCCGAGCGCGACGAGGACGCCACCCTGCCCGAACCACTGCTGTCGCTCCTCGCCCGCCTCGCCCTGCTGCATTTCGAGACCCCGGCCGAAAACGCCCTGCCCGCCCCGCTCGCGGTACTGTCCGAGCGCGAACGCGCGGTCTGCCTCGGGATCCTGTCGGGCCGCAAAGCGGAACAAATCGCCGCCGACCTCGATATCGCGCCCTCCAGCGTGGTCACCTACCGCGCGCGGGCCTATGCCAAGCTCGGCATCTCTTCGCGCGGCGCGCTCTTCGCGATCTGCGGCGCGGGGTCCTGACCCGGAACCGCCTATTTCGCCTTGAACAGACCCTGTTTCATCAGGCTCTCATAGGCCGCAATCGCGGTCTCGGGGATGACGCCGGTGTCCTTGAACTGCATCGCCACATAGGCCCGGGCGCCAAGGAGGATGCCGGCACTTGCCCGCAGCTCCTCGTCTCCCATCTCGTAGCAGTCCCCAGCTGCAATCGCCCGCCGGAAGGCGCGGACATAGCCCTCGGTCAGCCGTTCGATATGCGCGTCGAAAGCCTTGGGCGCAAAGACCTCGGCCTCGTAGAGGATGCGGTAGAAACCGGGATTCACCCGCAGGTATCCGCAATAGGCGCGGAACCGGGCAACCTCGCGCTCCAGCCCGCCGCCGACGCCGGCCAGGCTTGCGGTGATGTAATCGGTCATGCGCTCGCCGACATAGGGCAGCAGCACGTCGAACAGCGCCTGGCGGTCCTCGAAGTAGTTGTAGAACGTCCCATGCGCCACGCCCGCCTCGCGGGTCACGTTGGCGATGGTGGTCGCCGCATAGCCGTGCTCGCCGACGATGGTCGCCGCCGCCTCCAGCAGGTTGCGCAGGGTAAGCTGCCCCTTCTCCTCGCGGCTGAGCTTCTTCTTGCGCGGTTGCGGCCGCGGCAGCGCGCTCAATCTGTCCGTGTCGGTGGGCACGTCGGGCGTCACTCCGGCTCTATCGGTCGCTCAAGGGTCCGGGTTCCTAGCACCTTTCCCCCCGCATTTCCAGAAGCGTCACCGGCCTGCCCGCCTCTGCGCAAGGTTGACCTCGCCGCCCGGACCTGCACAACGGCCCAGTGACGGGCGCGCCCCGCCGCAGTTCAGAATACCCAGCAATCCGGTCATCCCATGATACGTCACTTCGTCTTCTTCACCGCCGCCCAGAACGAGAACCTGCCCGCCATTCGCGACGGTCTCCGCCTGCTTACCCAGATCCCGCAGGCCCAGCGGCTGGAAATCGCGCTCAACCGCAAGTCCGACCCCGCGAGCAAGGAAGTCGATATCGTGGTCTACGGCGAATTCGCCGACGACGCGGCGCTGGCGGCCTACAAGGCGCATGAGCTCTATGCCGAGTCAATCCGCCGGGTGAAGCCGCTGCGCGAACTGCGGCTGGCCGCCGATTACGACAGCACGCAGGCCTTCACGACGCCGGCCTGAGGCCGCGTCAGGCAACCCGCTCGAACACCGCCGCCAGACCCTGCCCACCGCCGATGCACATGGTTTCGATCCCGTAACGCACCTCGCGGCGCTCCATCTCGCGCAGCAGGTTGGCGAGGATCCGCACCCCGGTCGCGCCGACCGGGTGGCCCAGCGAGATGCCCGAGCCGTTGACGTTCAGCCGCGCGTCGTTGTTGGCCACCTTCCAGGACCGCAGGCAGGCGATCACCTGGGCGGCAAAGGCCTCGTTCAGCTCGATCAGGTCCATGTCGCCCAGCGTCAGGCCGGCCCGGCTCAGCGCGCGTTCCACCGAGGGAACGGGGCCGATGCCCATCCGCTCGGGTCCGACGCCCGCCAGGCCCCAGCTCTTCAGCCGCGCCAGCGGCTTGAGGCCCAGCTTCTCGGCCTTCTCCATCGTGGTGACGATACAGGCCGCCGCGGCGTCGTTCTGGCCCGAAGCATTGCCCGCCGTGACCGTCGCATCCGCGTCGGTCTTGCCCATCACCGGGCGTAGGCCCGCCAGGCTCTCGACTGTGGCATCATGGCGGATGTGCTCGTCGGTGTCGAAGACGACCTCGCCCTTGCGGGTCTTCATCACCACCGGCACCATCTCGTCGCGGAACTTGCCGGCCCGCGTCGCCGCTGCGGCCTTGGCGTGCGACCAGACCGCGAATTCATCCTGCTCCGCGCGGGTAATGCCGAAATCGCGGCGCAGGTTCTCGGCCGTCTCCAGCATCCCGCCCGGCACCGGGTAGTTCTTGCCGCCCGAGGTGACGCGGCCGCGCCCGATGCGGCAATGGAACTCCTCCGGCCGCCCCCGCAGACCCCAGCGCGCGCCGTTGACGTAATACTCCGCCTGGCTCATCGACTCGGCGCCGCCAGCGATTACGAGGTCTGCCGCCCCGGTCTGCACATACATCGAAGCATTGATCACCGCCTGCAGCCCCGATCCGCAGCGCCGGTCAATCTGGATACCCGGGACCGAGATATCGAGCCCCGCGTCCAGCACGGCGACCCGCCCGATCGCCGGGGCCTCGCCGTTGGGATAGCACTGGCCGAAGATCACGTCGTCGATGTCTTCGCTCCGGATGCCGGTGCGCTTGACCAGTTCCTTGATGACGGTCGCGGCGAGGTCCGCCGCCGGCAGGTCCTTCAAAGATCCGCCATATCCGCCAACGGCGGTTCGGAGGGGTTCGCAAATGACTGCATCACGCATCTGGATATTCTTTCTATTCAGGCGCGGCCCGGTGCCGCGCTGTCTTGGTAAAGGGTTTGCCGGGCCACTCTATTGCCCTCTCCGGAAATGAGAACCACCCACGGACCATTTCACCGCTCAGACCTGCACGACCACATCGGCCAGCGCCGGGTCGACCATGCGCAGAACGCGGCGCAGGCGGTCCTTGAGATGGGTGTTCACATAGGTGGCGTGGAACTTGGTCGGGGCGATGAGGACGAGCCGGCCATCGGTGGTCTCCGCCTCGGTCAGCATGTGCAGCCACGAGCCGTAAAGCGCCGCGTTCTCGCCATGCAGGATCTGCTGCGCCGTGGCCCAGGCCGATCCGCCCCCGGCCGGCTGCGGCACCTTGTGCAGCGGGATGACGTTGCTCGGCTCGGCCTGGGCCGCCGCCGGGTTCATCCGCGCGATGAAATCCTCGCCGATGCGCTCCCAGGCGGGACGAGTGTCATCCAGCATCCGGTCGAAATCGATCCCGTAGACGCTCACTCTGCCCCGCGCGCCCTGCCGCTTCAGCACCAGCCACCCCTGCGCGCGAAGCCGCGCCATCTCGCGCTTCACCGTGCGTTCGTCGACAGACCACAGCCGCGCGATCTCGGCCTGGCCCATCGACAGTTCGTCGCGCTGCCAGTTGTAGCGCGTGGTCACCAGCGCCATGGCGCGCAGCACCTGGCGCTGGACGGTCTTGTCCTCGCCCAGGGCAAAGGCCATCAATGCCGAGGGGTCCGTTGCATTAACTAGCCGACCACCGCAAGTTCCTTGAGTTGGTAATGATGGGGGGGCCGATGGCACAGCACAAGAATCCGTTCAAGCGGCATCGTTTTCCTCGGGAGATCATCCTTCTAGCGGTGCGCTGGTACTGTCGCTACCCGCTGTCGTGCCGCGACGTCCGCGATTTGCTGGCCGAGCGCGGGGTGACAGTCGATGCCTCCACAATCCACCGCTGGGTCAGGAAGTTCGGCCCCGAGATCCGCAAACGGGCCTATGGTGGCCATCGTTCCTGGCGCGGGCAGCAGTGGCATGTCGATGAGACCTACATCCGCGTCGGTGGACGCTGGTGTTATCTATGGCGCGCCGTCGATCAGCTCGGCCAGTTGATCGATTTTCGGCTGACGGCGCGGCGAAATGCCAAGGCTGCAAGGGCGTTTCTGCGGCAAGCCCGAGAGACCGTTCGCCTGTATCAGCCCCTGACCATCGTCACTGACAAGGCGCTCAGCTATGCCAAGGTGATCGGCGAGATCAACGACCGGCTCGGGCCAGAGCACACAATCCGCCATGTCGATCGCAAGTACCTGAACAACCGGATTGAGAGCGATCATGCTGCAATAAAACAGCGGCTGCGGCCGATGCGTGGCTTCCAGACCATGGCCGGCGCCAAGGCCGCGCTCGCCGGGATCGAAACCTTCCGCACCATCCGCAAGGGTCAGTTCGAAAGCTGCAGGACCGGTGTCGCATTTTCTTCACTATTTTCAGCACATGATTATTACGTGATTTCTGGAAGATACGGCGATATCGCACATCATTTTTCAGCTAAAGGCTTCAATTTTGGTTCTGTATTTCAGCAAGTGGCCACCCTGTTAGCGCGCGGCGCAGCTGGTCCCGAAAGTTTCATATCGATGACGTCCGGCGGAGCGCATGCCTCGGATGAAGCTTGGGCCAAGGCCACGCGGATCGCGCGTGACCTGGACCGGATTCTTGACGGAGCAGCGCCCGTGCGTGAGTCCGTGGTGCGAGCGGCATACGAGCTGCGGCTCTCGACACGCCAAATCTACAACTATCTGGCGCGGTATCGAGAAGAGCGCAGGGTATCGTCCCTGCTGCCGCGAACGAGTGGACCAAGGAAACCAAGGGTCAGCCCCGCTGTCGAGAGCATCATCGCGATGACCCTGCGGGAGATGTGGCTTTGCCCTGAGCAGCCAGACCTTGCACCGATCGTTGAAGAGATCCGCGCCCGCTGCGCAGAGGAAGGGCACACTCCACCCGCCTATGTCACTGTCGCCCGGCG
>JARGOG010000043.1 GCA_029212785.1 Thalassobaculaceae bacterium | reverse complement strand
GATGGCGCGCGGTCGGGTGATCGGGACGATCTGCAGAATGGCGCCGTAGGCCGTGATCGCGTGGTCGATCTGTCCGGCCTTGTGCGCCCGCAGCCCGGCCTTCAGAGTTGCGGCGAGAGTGGTGGACATCTTAGTGCAGGCGAATCGATGTCGACGTAAGTCGCCGACTCGACCCTCCCGCCGGATCCGGAGCACCGGCCGGCCGTATGCGGAAACCCGCACGGACGCTATGGTGCCAACGGCAGATCATTCGTCGATTCCCAGCTTTGCTTGACAGTCTGAATATGGATGCGACATTTAAGGCATGCCACTAAAGGTCAACATCAAGCCTGGGGAAAAGTTCGTCGTCAACGGCGCGGTCATGGTCGCCGGCAACAAGGGTGCGTCCCTGGTGTTGCAGAACGAGGCGACGATCCTGCTGGGCAAGGACATCATGCAGGAGCATGAGGCCGATACGCCGGCCAAGCGGATCTATTTCACGATCCTCTTGATGTACCTCGACGACGAGGGCCGTCAGGATTACTACCCGACCTTCATGAAATTGGTCGAAGATTTCATGGAGGCGACGACATTCAACGAGGTGCGCCGGACGCTCCTGCACATCGTGCAGGACGCGAACGCGGCTCGTTACTACCGGGCGTTAAAGACTTGTAAAGCGTTGATCGCGTATGAAGATCAGGTGCTGGCTTTCGGGCGGGGAGAAACGACCGAACGGCCGAGCATTGCACTGGAAACGCCTTAGTGGACGGTGAAGTCCGAATGTCCAGCTACGATGCCTATAACCGAGCGATTAAGAACACTGCGTCCCCGCGGGATGTGGAATATCGTCTTCTGGGTCAGGTGACGGCTGCTCTGATGAAGGCGAAGGACCGCATGGAGGACGCGCGCAACAAGCCGTCCGTCATGGCCGAGGTCATGGATGCGCTCAACTGGAACAACCAAGTCTGGGATACGTTCGTCGAGGACGTCGGCACCGAAGGCAACATGCTACCGCGCGAACTGCGGGCGGCGATCGTCAGCCTCGGTATCTGGGTGTCGCGCGAGACCGGACTGGTGACCTCGGGACAGGGCGATATCGAAGCGTTGATCTCGGTGAACAAAGCGATCATGCGTGGCCTGAACCCGGCCCGGGCCGAGCAGGAAGAGCTCGCGGTCGCGCAGGCCACGGCGCCGGCCTCAGGCGGGGCGGCGTCACGCGACTCGTTCTGAGCGTTCCGGTCCGTGACCGGTGATCCGCTGACCGCCGAGCGCAAAGCGGCCCTCCACAAACTGTTCGATCAGGCTGTTCAGTTGCACGTGTCCGGCAATGTTCTGGCCGCGGCACAGGCCTACGAGCAGCTTCTCAAAGACATCCCGAACCACGCCGATGTTCTGGACCTCTATGGTACCGCCCTGTTCCAACTCGGGGCGGCCGAGCATGGCCGCGCCTATGTTGCCGCATCGCTGAAGCGTCGGCCGATTTACGGGCCGGCCTGGAACCATCTGGGGGCCATCGACCGTAGCCTGCGCGACGATCCCGCCGCCGAAGGTGCGTTTCGGCGCTCCATCCTGCTCGATCCGGGCAGGGCGGAAGCCCTGGTGAATCTTGCTGCGATCTTCGGTGACCGCGATCAGACGGCTGTCGGCCTCGCCCTCACACGCAAGGCGCTGATGGCGTTTCCGCAATCTCCCGATGCAGTCCTGCGCCAGGGCGTGCTGTTGCGCCGCGCCGGCCGGCCGGCCGAGGCGATCCCGCCTCTGGAAGCGGCCTGGAAGCGCCAGATCGGAAATACCGAGATTGCGCTGAACCTGGCCCGGGCGAACGTCGATCTCGGCCATCTGGCGACGGCCAGGCGGGTGGTCATGATGGCCATCGCGCTGTCGCCGGAGACGCATGAACTCTATGGGTCGCTTGCCACTTCCCACGATCCGCGCTGGTCGACCGACCGGGATGTCGCCTGGGCCCGGGCGGCGACCATCCTGCGGCCGCTCGATGCCCGGAACTGGCTCAATCTCTGTGCCGAGACCTATCGTGACGGGCGGATCGACACCGCCTTCGAGGCGTCCCGCCGGACACTGATGCTGGAGCCGGGGTCCGACATGGGCATGCGGAACCTGGCGTCCGCGGCGATCAACCGCCATGAGCTTGCGTATTGCCGGGCGGTCTCACGGCGCGTCCTGGTGCTCGAGCCCGATAACGCGGACGCCCAGTACACCCTGGCCGAAGTCGAATTCCGGATTGGCGACGCGAAGACCGCCTGGGATCTCCACGAGGCGCGGATCCGGCGGGATGTTCACCGGCCGCGCCTGAATGTGCCGGCATCCTGGCAGGGCCCGGGAACGGAAACCGGACCGCTGCTCATCGCTTCCGAGCAAGGTGTGGGTGACGAGGTCACCTTCCTCTCCTGCCTTGCCGAGATGTATGAGCGCATCACCCAGCCGGTCGTCATTGAGGTCGACAAGCGTTTGATTCCCCTGATCGCACGAACGTTTCCGTCGGCCACCGTGGTGCCTCGGCAGTTTGTGCCGGGGGATGGGCTCGGACAGTTCCTCGACTACAAGACAGTGACCGCCCAGTACGGCATTCATCAGTTCGCCTATTCCGGCAGCCTGCCGCGGATCCTCGGCCGCGACCGCGACCGGCCTCTGGAGCGGGTGGGCTATCTGCAGCCGGATCCCGGCCGGGTGGCCCATTGGCGCGACTGGCTGGCGACCCTCGGTGGCGGCAAGACGATCGGCATGGTCTGGCGCACCGCCCAATGGACCCGGTTCCGCGCCCGCATCCATTGCTCGATCGAGGACCTGTTTCCGGTTCTGGCAACGCCGGGCTGCACGTTCATAAACCTGATGGTCGGCAACAATGCCGAGGATCTGGCGAAGGTGAAGGCGGCGACCGGAGTGGAGATGATCCGCCCGCCCGGTCTCGACATCTGGGAGAATCTCGATGATCTGTCGGCCTTGATGCGGGCTTTGGACGCAGTGGTCTCGGCGCGGACGGCGAACTGCGCCTTCGCGGGCGCGGTAGGCACGCCGACGGTCCGTCTGGCCCAGGGCTTCCTTTATGTATCCAACGGGCGCGAGTTCTTCTTTCCCAATGTCCATCCGGTCTTCGACCGTGACGAGGCCTTTGACGGTCCCGAAGCGGGCCGACGGGCAGCGGCTATGCTGGCGCGGCTGGTGGCGCCGGCCTCCGCCGGCTGATGCCGCCGCTCGATCCGGTCGCGCAGACCGCCGTACAGCGCGCATTGGCTGACCGACGGGCGCAGCGGACGACACAGGCGCAGGCCTGGTTTCGCCTGGCCGCCTGCGCCGCCCCCGGCGATACTCGTGTCGTGACCCTGGTCATCGGCGGATCCGCCCAAGATCAGGCGCGCTGGTGTCTGAGGACGGCGTGCCTCGATCCGGTACTGACGCCGGTGCTTGAACTCGGTGGCCGGGCGCTCGCGGAAGTCGGCGATGGTGGCCGGGCGATAAGTTTTCTGCGCCGCGCCCTGGTTGCGGACCCGCAAAAGACGCGGGACGCCGCCTTCGCGATGGCCGACGTTCTCGCCCGCGCGGGACGCCTGTCCGGCGCCTATCCGTTAGCCTGGTGGGCGGCGGTCAATGCGCCGGGCAATGCCGCGGCTCAGGTCCGACTTGCGGCGGTCGCCGGTCAGATTGGACGCAAGGGGACGGCGGCGACAGCCTCGCTTGCCGCAGCCCGGTTGCTTCCTGCCGTCACGGACCTGTCGGTGACGGCCGTTCAATCCGCACGGCGGGCCGGCCTGCGGCGGGAGGCCTGGATCTGTGCCAGACGCGCCGCGCTGGTCGCCCCGCAATCCGGCGATGTCACCTATCTGCTGACGGAGGGCGGAACGCGGCCCGAGGGCATGGCGTCGGCGCGCGTGTGGTCCCGTCGCGCGGTCGCGACCGCGCCGCTATCGGCCCCGGCCTGGGATGCGGTCGCACGGACCCTGCGGGCGGAGGGGTGGTTCTCGGCGAGCCTGTCGGCCGCCCGGCATGGACTCGTCGCGGTTCCCGACGATCTTGGCTGTGCCCGGTCCATGGCACAGGCGGCGATCAGCGAAATGCGGTTCGCGGTCACCCGGCGGGTGGCCCGGACCGCACGGATGGCGCATCCGGGCGACGGAGAGCTTGCCTACCAGTTGGCACAGGCGGAGAAGGCGAATGGGGATCTTGGCCGCGGCTGGGATCTCGATGCGTTGCGTACCGTTGGACCGCGGTTCCACCGGACGACCGGACTCCCGCCGCGCGCGTCGAGGAAAGATCTGCCGCCGGGCCACCTTCTGGTGGCGGCCGAACAGGGGATCGGCGACGAGCTTCTGTTTCTGTCCTGCCTGCCCGATCTGCTGGCGGAGTGCCCGGAACCGGTGGTGGAGGCCGATCCCCGGTTTCATTCGTTGCTGTCCAGGAGCTTTCCCGGTCTGTCGCTGATCGATCGCCAGGTCCGGGTGGACGGGGAGGGGGCGATATACGACTACAACCGGGTCGTCTCGGACCTGGGCCTCACAACGCATATCCATGCGGGCGACCTGCCGGGGCGCTACCGCCGCGACCGCGACCGGCCGACCGAACGGTCGGGTTATCTGCTGCCGGATCCGGTCAGGGTGGCGGAATGGCGGGGACGTCTGGCCGAACTCCCGGGCAGCGGTCCGCTGGTCGGTTTGTGCTGGCGCAGCATGCTGCGCAGCGGCATCCGCTCCGCATTCTACGCGGAGCTGCCGGAGATGCTGCCGATTCTCCGACTGCCCGGATACCGGTTCGTCTGCCTCCAGTATGACGAGTGCGACGCAGAGCTCGAAGCTTTGCGCCGCGACCAGGGGATCGACATCTGGCGACCGCGCGACCTGGATCAGCGCGAGGACCTCGACGGCGTGGCGGCCCTGATCGCTGCCCTGGACGGGGCGGTGTCGACGGCGACCAGCGTGTGCGTGCTCGCCGCGGCCGTGGGATGCCAGACGATCCGGCTGGCACCGTCGCTCTACAACATCACGGATGGCAGGGATTTCTTCTTTGCCAACATGACGCCGACCCTCCGCCGCGACGAGCCGATGGACGTGTCGGTTGCCATCGCGCGGGCAGCGGACCTGCTCGCGACCCGGGTCAAGGCGCGGAAATAACCGCCCTTACCGGGACGAAATTACCCGATCAGCCGGTGAGTTTCTGCCGCCATGGCGTCTGCAAGGGCTGGGGGCAGATTCTGCCTTTCTGGCTAACTATATAAAACTAAACATAATTTCTGTTCCAGAACGGTTTGGCCCGCCGCTTGCGGAGGTGGGAACGGACGGACCCATCTCGGCAAGCGTCGAGGATCGTGGCGGGGAGCCAAAGATCAGGGGTCAGCAGAACGTTGACGAAGGAACAGAACGATGGCTAGCAACTCAATCCTCACCAACCCAGAGGCCCTGGTCGCGCTTCGTAACCTCGAGCGGACCAACAACCTCCTCGCCACCACTCAGAACCGGGTCTCCACCGGCCTCAAGGTCACCGGCGCGATCGACGATGCTTCGAACTTCGCGATTGCCCAGGGTATCCGAGGCGATATCAAGGCGCTCGGCGCGATCAGCCAGGGCCTGAACAACTCCAAGGGCATCGCCAACGTGGCGATCGCCGGTGCGACCAGCATCTCGGACCTGCTGCAGACCGTGCGGCAGAAACTGACGGAGCTGTCGAACGAAGGCATCACGACCACTCAGCGAGCGATCCTGAGCAACGACTTCGCCGAACTGCTGTCGCAGGCGGCCAACTTCATCGACAACGCGGTGTTCAACGGCGTGAACCTGCTCGATACCGCCCTGGCGGCGCCGAGCATCAACACGCTGTCCAACCTCGCCGGCGGCACGCTGACCCTGACCAACCAGAACCTGCGCACGCAGGTCCTGTCGCTGGCCGCGGTCAGCCTGGGATCGGCGACCTCGGCCCAGGCGGTCATCGCCAACGCCTATTCCGATCTGGAATCGGTGGTGAACGCGGCCCTCGGCTCGCTCGGTGCGGAAGCCCGCGCGCTCGACCTGCAGACCACCTTCCTGGACCAGATCACGGATGCGACCGAAGAAGGCCTCGGTAACATCGTTGACGCCGACATGGCTCGCGAAAGTGCCCGACTGACCGCGCTGCAGGTTCGCCAGCAGCTGGGTGTCCAGGTTCTCGGTATCGCCAACCAGGCACCGCAGATCCTGCTCGGTCTGTTCCAGTAATCGGCGCCGGCCAAGTCGGCGCTGTTGGGCCGCCGCTCTCTGCCGCATGAGGCAGGGTGAGGGACGGTCAAGACGGAGGAATAAGGAATGCGGGGATACGGTGCCTACAAGAGCGCCCAAGGGGCGACCGCGGTTCAGAATGGACGCGACCTTGAATACCGGCTTCTGGCCCAGGTTACGGGCGGCCTGATGAAGGCCCGTGACGGCAGAGCCGCGCTTCAGGAGAAGTACAACTGGATCCTCCAGAACGAGAAGGTCTGGGGTGTGTTCCTGGCAGACGTGAACGACCCGGACAATTCCCTGCCGCGCCAGCTCAAGGGCGGGATCGCGAGCCTGGCGCTCTGGGTCATGAAGGAAACCAAGTTCGTGATGTCGGACGACAACGCGTCCCTGGACGATCTCATTGAGATCAACCGCCAGATCATGGCGGGCCTGAAACCCGAACCGCAGTCCATGGCCGGATAGTCGTCCGGATTGACGTGGAAACGGCACGCTTCTTGCTTGTTGCTTTGAGCGTCAATCTCGAGGATCAGACATGAGTCTCCTTTCAGCCCTCACCACCGCCACCAGCGGACTGAACGCCGCCCAGGCCGGGATCGATATCGCGTCGCGCAACATCACGAACGCGAATGTCGATGGCTACACCAAGAAGACTCAGACCCAGACCACCCGGATCATTGATGGTCAGAGCAGCACCGTTCGGCTGGAGGCGGTCACCCGAGAGGTGAATGCCCAGCTACAGATCGATGTGCGCAATCAGACATCCGTGGTCGAGGAACTTAACGTCATCGACGATTTTCTTGGGCGCCTGGAACTTCAGTTCGGCCGACCGGAAGATAACTCCTCGATCTCGGCAAAAATTACCGACCTGAAGGAATCGTTCCAGGTTCTGGCAACCAACCCGGACTCCGCGACCGCCCAGGCCGACGTGCTCCGCTCGGCGGAGGCCGTGGCCGAAGCGTTCCAGGATCTGTCCAGCTCCATCCAGAGCCTGCGGGCCGAGGCCGACACGCGCATCGAGGAGTCGGTCGCCAACATCAACGAGGCTCTGGCCAATGTTGAGCGACTGAACGGCGAAATCGGCTCCCGGAAGTCTGTCGGCGAATCGACTGCCGACCTCGAGGACGAGCGCGACAAATGGATCGAGGCGCTGTCCGAAGAGATGGATATCCGCACGTTCACCCGTGACGACGGCACGGTCGCCATCCTGACGGGCGCGAGCGATTTCCTGCTCGATCAGACGGCGGTGACCCTGACCTTCACGCCGACCAATACGGTTGCCGCCGACGTCGGCCTGAATGCCGTCATGCTGGATAACGGCTTCAATGCGCCGTTCTCGATCAATGCCAGCGTCAGTACAGGCAAACTGGGCGGCCTGCTTGCGGTGCGCGATACCATTCTGCCGCTGGCGCAGGATCAGCTTGACTCGCTTGCCTTCGAAATGGCTCAGCAGTTCGACGCGATCACAGTCGGCGGCAACGTCGCGAACCTTGACCTGTTCGTCGATGCGGGCAACGCGATCCCGGGCACGGATCAGGGCTTCTCCGCCCAGATCCAGGTGAACCCGACGGTGACGGCCACGCCCTCGATTCTACGCGACGGCAACGGCGGCACGTTCACCGCCAGCGGCGTCAGCGACAGTTCGCTGCCGCTGGCGATCATCGACATGTTCGATGGCGCCCAGACTTTCGTTGCGGTCTCCGGCCTGAACGGCACGGCGACGCTCGAGGAATTCGCCGCGGAACTGGTGTCCTACCAGGCCAACCAGAAAGCAGATTACGAGAGTCAGCTTGGATTCCAGGATCAGGTCCGCAACCTGCTCCAGGAACGGCTTCGGGACGAGAGCGGCGTCAATGTCGACGAAGAACTCGCCAGCCTCATTCAGTTGGAAAGCGCGTTCGCGGCCTCTGCCCGGGTGCTGACGTCGGTGCAGGATGCACTCGACGAGCTCCTGGCAATCGTTCGCTAAGCGCGGGAGAGCCAGATCATGCGTATCTCGACCCTGAGCCAGAACCTGCGGATCGACAATTCGATCACCTCGATCCAGCGCAACATCGCCGATGCGCAGCAGCAGATCTCGACCGGCAAGCGCAGTCAGGTTTACAGCGGCTTCCGAGGACAGGACACCCGCCTGCTCATCACCTTGAAAGAGCAGCGGACGTCGATGGACTCCTACATCAACTCCATCAACAACACGAAAGTGAAGACCCAGACGATCGACGCTTCGCTGCAGCAGATGACGACCGTCGCCGAGGACCTGCGCAAGCAGCTCTACGAGCAGGTCGAAGGTCTGTTCGACCAGTCGTCTCTAGCCTTGTCGACTTTCGCGACGGCAGCGATCAATCAGATGTCGAACCTGCTGAACCAGACGGTCGACGGCAAGTATCTGTTCAACGGGACGGACACCAACACCCAGCCGGTCATCGATCCGGCGACGACCCAGGGCGCGTATGCCCAGCCGGCCCTGGCCGGCGGCTCCGCCGGCATCATTGCGGCGGCTGAAGCCTTTTTCGATGTCGATGCAAACTGGACCAACGTCACCACGCCGGCGCCGGGCTCGCTCACCGTCCGTGTCGATCAGGGGGTCGATCTCACCTATGGCGAATTGGCGAATGACAGCTCGACCTTCGAAGAAGTGTTCGACGTGCTGTATGCCTTCTCCAACGTCACGTTCACGGCCGGAGACGATACCGAATACCGCAACCTGGTGAACTGGGGGCTCGGCAAGGTCGAGGCTGCGCTGGACCTGATGAACGACATGGTCGGTCAGAATGGCGTTGTCGGCGCCGAGATGCTGTCGCGCGAGAATGCTCACAAAGAGACGATCCTGCTGCTGGAGACCCAGATCGGCAATATCGAGGACGTGGACCCCTACGAAGCCGTCAGCGAGTTCCAGACCCTGCAGGCTCAGCTCGAGGCCTCGTTCCAGACCACAGCGGTCCTCCGCAATCTGACGCTGACCAGATTCATCTGAGGACTTGTTCGCCGACTTGCCCTCGGGGGCTCGGCTAACGGCGCTCATGCCAATTGTGCGGTGCGGCAGCGTGAACCTTGTGCGCCCGAACTCTTCCACTATATGATATAGGCGTGTAGCAAGTTTGGCGCTCCAGAATGGAGGAGCCCGTGGACATACGACTGGCAGCTGACATTGCACGCGTGGCGACAGAGCCGCGTTCGGCCACGCGCGAGTCCACCAATGTATCCTCATCCCAGACCACCAGCGATGTGACCGGAGCCGGTAGCGGCGCGGGATCCGGCGAGACGGCTGCTGCCGAGAACGTGCGAGCGGCATCGTCCGGACAGTTCTATGTGAGCCCGTTTCTCACGTTCGATTCGCGATCCCTGACGGTGATCTTTCAGGTGCGCGACACCGAGTCCGGCGATGTAACCCGCCAGTTCCCGTCCGAGACCGTGGTTGAGCGGTACCGCCGCGATCCGTCCGCGCGTCCCTTCGTTCTGCCAGAACCGGCAGCGTCGGATGACGGGCAGCAGGCCGGACCCCCGCCGCCGACGATCGGCGGCCCGGTGGCCGAGGCGGCGAGCGAGCAGGAGCAGCGCCCGACCGGGGGCGACCCAGCCGCGCAGGAGACCACGTTGCCGGGATCGGATGACGGTCGGCAAAGCAGTCCGGCAACGCCCCGCCCGGCAGTCGATCTGGTCGCCTGAAACCGGCAACCGACGCGGTAGCGCTGCGATTTCGTCGTTGTTCGAATACCTGCCCCGGATCAACAACATGTGGTACGTTGTTCAGATTCGGTATCCATCCGTGGCGGAGTGAACCCGCATGACTGTTGACGATGACCTGCAGCCGAAACTTGTTGCGGCCGTCCGCCACCATGAGGTGGGGGAGTACGAGCAGGCGCGCGATCTCTATATCGAGATCTTGAATGTTGACCCGCAGCATGAAAGGGCATTGCACTTGGCCGGTTTGCTGTGCCTGCAATGCGGTGAGTTCGAAGGCGCCAAGGGCCTGCTGGCGGCTGCCGCGGACCTGGACCCCACGAATGCGGCCTATCCAAACCATATCGGTACCGCGGAGCTGAAGCTCGGCGATCTCGTGACCGCCGAGCGGATGTTCGACAAGGCGCTGGAACTGGATCCGAATTATGCCGAGGCACTGTTCAACAAGGCGCTGACCCAGCGCGGCATGGACAACCTTGTCGGTGCCGTGGCGAGTCTGGACAAGGCCATCAAGGCCGATCCGAGCGCGTCGGAAATCCTGGTCTGGCGCGGCATCATCGGGCGGGAGAATGGGGAAGGGGCAGACGCGGTCGCGTTCCTGATCAAGGCGGTCGAAGTCAATCCGAACAACACCAATGCCCTGTATCAGCTCGGCGAGTCCTTCGTCGATCTGGGCGAATTGGATCAGGCCGAGCAATGTTTCCGCGCCGCGGTCGAGCACGCTCCGGACGTGACGGCGTTCCGCGGCAAGCTGGCGAGCTGTCTTGGCCAGATCGGAAAGATCAAGGAAGCCGTCGCCGAGTTCGAGACGGCGCTGGCGGCGAATCCCGACGACCCGGCCCTGCTGGGAGGTCTCGCGTGGCTCAAGGCCGGGCACGGTGACCTGGGCGAGGCGCGTGAAGCGGCGACTCGGTCGGTCGAGGTCGACCCGCAGAGCATTGACGGTCACTTCGCGCTGGCCAAGATCCACGATCTCTCGGGCGAGGCAGATCTTGCCGAGGAGGCGCGCAGCCGGGTGCGTGAGCTGGCGCCGGACAACGCGCGGTATCTCTCTGAACTTTAGGGCTTGAGCCGGCCCCGCTGTCCGGCGCGCGGCAGACTTTGCCGGTCGCGCCGGATCGGTGACGGGTATCGGGAGCGCCTAAAGCGTTCTGCTCATCAACTGACCGGAGCCACCGGCCGTGGCGTAGGCGCCGTAGCCGCGTTGCGTTGCCGCCTTGCCGCGTTTCTGCGGCATGGCTTCCTCTGGCAGTCCGCGCGACTTGCGCACACCGCTGATGATCATCTTCACCATCTTGTCGGCGGCGTCCTGGGCCGCCTTCAGCGCCAGCATGTTCTCCGACAGCGTCTCGCGGAACGCCTGATAGAGCGAGCGGAGTTCGGAACGTTCCTCGTCCGACAGTCTTTCGACGGCGCTCAGATCCTCCCTGAGGGCGGTCTGATGCGTTTCGAATGCCTGGCTCAGCTTGGCCTTGTGGCGCTGGATGCGCTCGACCTGATCGTAGTTCTTGCTGCGGACAAGGTCGGTTTCCTGGCGCATCAGCGCCATAAGCTGGGTCATTGCCTCGACGAAATGCTGGATCAGGTCACGGGGGTCCATTATGCGGCCTCCTGCAGCGTCAGCAGCTGCCGTTCGATGCTGTCAGCCAGGCCGATACCGCCCCGACTGGCAAAGGATTTGGTGATTTCTTCGACGTAGAAGTCGCGCCAGACTTCCTCGGCATGGCCACCACCGAACACGCCATCGCCGCTGATGCCCTTGAACATGTGTCCCATCATCTGCGACAGGAACTGGGCCTCGAACTTCTCGGCGGTGGCGCGGACGACTTCGCCGTTCTTGGCTCGGGCTGCGGCCTGGATCTCGGCGCCGGTGTTCCGGGCGGCTCCCTGGCTGCGGGCCAGGGCCAAGTCTGCGGTGCCGAGATTGGCCATGGAAAGGTCTGTGGTCATCGTCCTCTCCTCCTCAGAGCACTTCGAGTTCGGCTTGCAGGGCGCCGGACGCCTTGATCGCCTGCAGTATGGAGATCATGTCGCGCGGGCCGACGCCGAGGGCGTTCAGGCCGTCGACGAGTTCCTGCAGGGTGACCGTGGTCGGCAGCACCGTGAGGCGGTTGTCGCTCTCGTCGTCGATCTCGATCTGGGTGCGCGGCACTTCCACCGTATCGCCGGTCTGGCTGAACGGCTGCGGCTGGCTGACCTGCGGGGTCTCGCTGATCCGGATCGTCAGGTTGCCCTGGGCGATGGCGACGGTGTTGATGCGCACGTTCTCGCCCATCACGATCACGCCGGTCTGCTCGTCGATCACCACTTTGGCGATGTTGTCCGGGGTGACGCGCAGCTGCTCGATATCGGTGATCAGCGCGACGGCGTTGTTGCGATAGGCGTCTGGCACCAGCATCCGCACCGTGCCCGGGTCGACGGACTGGGCGATCGGGCCGCCGACGAAGGCGTTGATCGCCTGGGCGATGCGGCGCGAGGTGGTGAAGTCCGGGTTGCGGAGGGCGATGCGCACCGTCTCCATCATGTTCAGCTTGAAGTCGATCTCGCGCTCGACGATGGCGCCGTTGGCGATGCGACCACCGGTCGGCACGCCGCGGCTGATCGATGCGGCGGCACCCTGGGCCGAAAAGGCGCCGGTGGCGACCGGTCCCTGGGCGACGGCGTAGACTTCGCCGTCGGCGCCGACCAGCGGCGTGACGAGGAGCGTGCCGCCGAGCAGGTCGGAGGCGTCGCCGATCGCCGAGATGGTGACATCGATCCGCGTGCCCTGGGTGGAGAACGGCGGCAGGGTGGCGGTGACCATGACCGCGGCAACATTGTCCGTGCTCAGGCTGCTGTCGCGGGAGTTGACGCCGAGACGCTCGAGCATGCCGACCAGGCTCTCCCGGGTGAAGATCGCCGAGCTCAGCGAGTCGCCGCTGCCGTTCAGGCCGACCACCAGACCGTAGCCGATCAGCATGTTCTCGCGCACGCCCTCGAAGTCGACGATGTCCTTGATTCGCGTCTGGGCGCCCGCGGCGGTCGCCGTCAGCACCAGGGCCACCAGCCCCGTCGCGATGCCTTTCAGGAAGCGTGTCAGCGTCATCGTCTCTGTCCCCGCGTTTCGCGCGTCTTGGTTCGATTGTCGTTTCTGCCGGGTTCACCGGCCTCGCTGATTTCTATGCGAGTTTCGTGCCAAGTGCGGGAACCGACCATTCCGGCGAAGGATCTGGTGGGTTCGTGTGTCGGCGGTGGCCGTGATATAAGGGCGGATCCGAATTGCGTGGGATCCCGTTCGGGGGCCGGCGCCCGTGTTTGCTATGACGCGGAAAGAATTGCAGGATATGCGCCAGGGCCGCGTCGCGACCGCCACGGCAATTGAGGCTTCGAATGAAGGTCGACCCTACCAAGATCAGCGGTGTCTCCCAGGCCAAGCGGGCGAAGAAGTCGTCGTCCGCCGGCGGCTCGGCTTTCGCCGACATGATCTCCGATACCGAATCCACCGAGCAGGCCAGCGGCCCGGCGCCGCTGTCGGGTGTCGAGTCCGTCTTCGCGGTGCAGTCCGTCGGCGACCGCGAGGGCAACGCCCGCAAGGCGAAGGAGCGGGCCGAACTGATGCTGTCGCGCCTGGAAGATATTCGCGACGGCCTGCTGATGGGGATGGTCCCGGCCGACCGTCTCCATGACCTCGCAACGGCTGTACGCCAGCAGCGCGAGGAACTCGACGATCCCCAACTCTCCGAAATCCTCGATGACATCGAACTCCGCGCGCGAGTCGAGCTTGCGAAACTGGGGCGAAGCGTGTAACCCCACGCCCGTCGCTGTCGGCGGTACCGGCGCAATGGCACCGGCCATCGGCGATATCTGCTGGTTCCGGCAGGAGTGGCCCTCGCTTACGGGCGCTCCGATCGGGCCGGCTGCGATCGCAGACCCGTGGAGGATTTCGGATGAGCGTTACCTTGCCGCCGGACTATCAGCCGTCGGATGAAGAGGAGTTCATGAATCCGAAGCAGCTGGAGTATTTCCGTCAGAAGCTGCTGCGTTGGAAGTCCGACCTTGTGAAGGAAGCCGGGGAAACCCTGAGCAACCTGACAGAACAGAATCTACAGCAGCCGGACATGGCGGATCGGGCGTCGCTGGAGACCGAGCACTCCATCGAGCTGCGGACCCGGGACCGCGAACGCAAGCTGATCAACAAGATCGAAGCGGCGCTCAAGCGGATCGAAGACGGCACGTACGGATATTGCGAAGAGACGGACGAGCCGATCAGCCTGCGACGGCTGGAGGCGCGGCCGATCGCCACCCTGAGCCTCGAAGCGCAGGAGCGCCACGAGCGCATGGAACGTACCCATCGCGACGACTGAATGAACACCGCGCGCGGCGCGCACCGTTGAACGCACGAAGGCCGCCCTTGGGGGCGGCCTTCTGCTTTCCGGACCGGCGGCGTGCGACGCGGGAGACTTCGCCGGCCGGAAGATGCTCGGGGTCAGAATGGCATGATGACGTCGAGCACCTGGCTGCCGTAGCGCGGCTGCTGCACATCGGTGAGCTGGCCGCGGCCGCCGTAGGCGATGCGCGCCTCCGCCATCTGGTCGTAGCTGATCGTGTTGGTGGCGGTGATGTCCGCCGCGCGGATCACGCCGCCGACCACGATCTCGCGGACCTCGAAGTTCACGCGCACTTCCTGCCGACCGTAGAGGACAAGGTTGCCGTTCGGCAGTTTCTGCGTGATCACCGCGGCGATGCGGATGTTGATGTCTTCCTCGCGGTCGACCTCGCCGTTGCCCACGTTGCTGGTCGAGGACCCGAGGTCCACCAGGTTGTCGCCGGTCACCGCTTCCGGGAAGACATCGCCGAGCGACCCTTCGAAGCCGAACAGACCGCCGAGCTGCGCGGCGTCGCTGTTGGTGCGGGTCCGGGTCGTGGTGTTGGTCACGGCGGCGTCGTCGTCGATCTCGACCACCACGGTGATGATGTCGCCGATGTCGCTGGCGCGCTGATCCTTGAAGAAGGCGCGGCTGCCTTCCTGCCACAACGAATTGGCCTGTCGGGTCGCGACGACCGGCGCCGGCATCGGCATGTTGACCGGTTGGTAACCCGGAGAGTCGATGGGGTTCTGGATTCGTGAGAGTTCCGGCGCCGCGCCGAGATTGGACAGTCGGTCGAGCGCGTTGCAGCCGGAGAGCAGGATCGCGACGGCGGTGATGCCGAGGAACGGCCGGATCCGGTTCGGTGAGGTGAGGCGGGTCATTTCTTCATCCTCCAAAGGGCGCTTCTGCACCCGTGTATCAAGAGCCGTGCCAGTTTCGCTTTGCGTGGCGGCGCGGCGGGTTTCTGGGCGGGCGCTCGGCTCAGCCGTTCAGGGCGGCGAGGTTGGCGAGCGACGCCGGTTCGACGATGGCCATGTCCGGGCCGATCACCCGCGCCTCCACGACCTTCTTGCTCTGGGTGTTCGTGACCCGGATGACTGCACCCCTGGTCGCGGATTCCAAGGCCTTGCCGCGGGCGGTCAGGGTCATCTGGCCGGTGCGGACCATGAGGGTGATCATTTCGCCCTTGGTGACCAGCAGGTTCGGCTTCAGGTCGGTCAGGCGGATCGGCACGCCGGCGGTCAACGGACGGCGCGCGGTTTGGCCGATGATATCCTCGCGGCGGGTGACCGTGGTCACGCTGGCGCGGCGGGTCGGCACGCGCTGCCAGGCAATCATTTCCTCGGTGATGACCTGACCCGGCATGGCGTGCCGGCGCAACATCGGCACCTCGACCATCGCGACGACTTTGCCGCTGACCTGGGTGACCGGGCCACCATTGGCGCTGACCGAGGCGTCGAAGCGCTTGGAGCGCGGTTCGTAGCTGAGCGAATGAACGGTCAGGTCCATCGGTTCGCTGGCGGCGATGAACATGTTCGAGGTACGGCCGAACAGGTCGATCTCGAACTGGTCTTCGACATACTCCATCGCCAGACGGTCGGTCAGCGTGTCGGCGATCACGTCCATCGGAATTTCGATGCTGGCCCGGGTCACGATCACTGCGATCTTCGAGCGCTCGGGCCGCCAGTTCAGGTCGAACGCCTGGGTGTACTGCCAGATCTGGCGCGCGCCGAGCACCATGCGTTCGCCGGGGGCCGGGGCGTCGGAGATCCGGTGGTCGACCCCGTCCGGCAGATTGGCGAAGAGATCGGAGAGCATCAGCTCCCCGTGCTCCAACGAGATCCGGTCGCGCAAGATGAGCGGCAGGTTCTGCCCAGCCTGCAGAGACTGCCCGGTTCCCGACGCGCCGGCCGTCGGCGCGGCCGCAACGGTGAGGCCGGTTGCCAGCGATGCGGCGAGGGCCAGGCTGGTGAAGGCGTTTCGCATCCGGATCATGGGTATTCTCCCGTCGTCCCGGTCCCCGCAGCGCGGGGACCGCATGCTCAAAGAGGGGCGTCAGATGGTGTTATCGGACGTTGTTGACCGTCGACATCATCTGGTCCGAGGTCTCGATGACCTTGGAGTTCAACTCGTACGCGCGCTGGGCGGTGATCAGGTTGGTGATCTCCTGCACCGGGTCGACGTTCGAGGATTCCAGGAAACCCTGCTGCAGGCGGCCGTAACCGGCGGCACCGGGCGCGCCGGAACTGGCGGCGCCGGACGCGGCGGTCTCCAGCAGCAGGTTGTTGCCGACATTCTCGAGGCCGGCCGGGTTCTGGAAGATCGCGAGCTGCAACTGGCCGACATTCTGCTCGTCGACCTGGCCGTCGATCTGGGCGAAGACCTGACCGGATTCGTTGATCGTCACGTTGAGCGCGTCGGCCGGAATGGTGATCCCCGGCTGTACGGTGTAACCGTCAGGGGTGACCAGCGTGCCGTTCTGGTCGAGCTGGAACGAGCCGGACCGGCTGTAGGCCGTATTGCCGTTCGGCAGGGTGATCTGGAAGTACCCTTCGCCGCGGATCGACAGGTCGAACTGGTTATCCGTGAGGATCAGCGCGCCCTGCTCGTTCACCCGGTAGGTCGCGGCCGTTTTCACGCCGAGACCAAGCTGGATACCCGAGGGAACCACCGTACCGGCGTCGGAGGAGGCCGTACCCACCCGGCGCTGATCCTGGTAGATCAGGTCCTGGAACTCAACGCGCTGGCGCTTGAAGCCGGTGGTGTTCATGTTCGCGATGTTGTTCGAGATGACCTCGACATTCATCTGCTGTGCGTTCATGCCGGTGGCGGCGATGTTCAGCGACTGCATAACTCTACTCCCTGGATGACCGCGTCGGGTCCTGTCTCGTCTGGTCTAGGGCCAGGCCTCAACTCGGCCGGTCACCTGTCAAAAGGTTCAGGCGGAACCTTGCACAGGTCGTGCCAACCGCTGGATCGCCTGCTGCTCGCGCTCGCTTTCGGTGCTGATCAGGTTCTTCACCGCCTCGTACATGCGGCTGACTTCGATCATGGTGGTGAGCTCGGTGATCGGGTTCACGTTCGAGGATTCGATCAATCCCTGCTGAACCGCGCTGTTTTCGGCGGGGCGCGGCAGCTCATCGGTTTCGAACAGGGAGTTGCGGACCTTCTTGAGGCCCACGGGATTGTCGAACTCGACAACGGCAAGCTGTCCGAAGACCTCGTCGCCGAGCTTTACGCTGCCGTCGGTCTCGATGACGATCTTCTCGTCGGAGCGCGGCACGAAGATCGGATCGCCCGCCGCGTCGAGCACCGTGTGGCCCTGGTTGGTGACGAGTTGGTTGTTCTCGTCGAGCGAGAAGGTGCCGTTGCGGGTGTAGTAGGTGCCGGTGCCGTCATCCACCTGGAAGAAGCCCGGACCCGCGATCGCCAGATCGAAGGTGTTGCCGGTCTTGTGCATCGCGCCCGGCTGATGATCGATCGCCGAGCCCTTGTCGATGACGAAGTCGTTCTCCTGAGCGAACGGGATCTTGGTCTCGTACGCCTGATAGATCATCAGCTCGCGTTTGAAGCCGGTGGTGTTCATGTTCGCGATGTTGTTCGCGACCTGGCTCATCTGCCGGCGGAGTGCCGCCTGGCGCGACAGGCCGATATAGATCGAGTTCTCCATCACTCTCTCCTTTGATGCACAGGCCCGTTTCGGGCTCTTGTCTGTGGGCCGTCGGGGTGGCCCCGAGGTCTCGGCGATTTCATATGCAGGCTCCGTGCCAAACTCAGGAGCGCCAGAGAACGCCTGATGTCGGCCTCGACGGCACCGGCCTTTAACCGACGGCGTCCTTTCTGTAGAATCAGGTGAGTCGGCACCGTGCTTGCATGGGATCGACAGGCCGGCGGCGACGCATCGCGCGTCATGGGCCGGCAGGATGTGCCGGCGGCATACGCTCGATTGTCGCTCGAGCCGGCGGAGACCAGGGCCCGACAGATCGGCCCGAGGGAGAGTCTGATGGCTGAAGAAGCCCTCGACGAAATGGATTCCTCCGGCGATGAGCCGGACAAGAAACGCGTCAGCGGCAAGCGGCTGATCATCTTTGCCGCCATTCTCGTCCTCGTCCTCGTCGGCGGCGGCGTAGGGGCGGCGGTCATGCTTGGCCTGTTCAGCAGTCACGAGCCGCCACCGGCCGAGGCCGCCGAGGGCGAGCACGCGCCGGCGCCACCGCCGCAGCCGCAGGAGACGCGGGCCTTCTTCTTCGAGGTGCCCGACCTGATCGTGAACCTGAACACCAATGGCCGGAAGTCGACCTTCCTGAAGATCAAGATCGCACTGGAGTTGGAAGGTCCGCAGGACACCGACAGGATCAACGAGGTGCTGCCGCGCATCGTCGACAACTTCCAGGTCTATCTGCGCGAACTGCGGGTCGACGACCTGAACGGGTCGGCCGGTATGTATCGCCTGCGTGAAGAGCTGCTTCGGCGGGTCAATCTCGCCGCCCGACCGGTCCGGGTGCGGGACGTGCTATTCAAGGAAATGCTGGTCCAGTAGGACCGGCCCCGAGGCAGACGAGCCGGAAAGAGATGAGGCTGGGCTGATGGCAACCGATGACGATCTCGCCGCCGAATGGGAGGCGATGGGAGATGACGAAGAGGAAGATGTCGGCTCCGCGCGCGTCCTAAACCAGGACGAGATCGACAGTCTGCTTGGCTTCGACGAAGCCGGTGGCGGCGAAAGCGACACTTCGGGCATTCATGCCATCGTCAACTCGGCGCTCGTTTCCTACGAACGCCTGCCGATGCTCGAGGTCGTGTTCGACCGCCTCGTCCGCATGATGTCGACCAGCCTGCGAAACTTCACTTCGGACAACGTCGAAGTCTCGCTCGACAACATCACCTCCATCCGCTTCGGCGACTACCTGAACTCGATCCCGCTGCCGGCGATGCTGTCGGTGTTCAAGGCGGAGGAATGGGACAATTACGGCCTGCTGGTCGTGGACAGCGCGCTGATCTACTCGATCGTCGACGTGCTGCTCGGCGGTCGCCGCGGCACGGCGGCGATGCGTATTGAAGGTCGGCCCTACACGACGATCGAGCGCAACCTCGTCGAACGCATGGTCAACGTGGTGCTGAGCGACCTGTCCGCCGCCTTCGATCCGCTGAGCCCGGTGACCTTCCGCTTCGACCGGCTGGAGACCAACCCGCGCTTCGCGACGATCGCCCGCCCGGCGAACGCGGCCGTGCTCGCGCGGCTGCGCATCGACATGGAAGACCGCGGCGGCCGACTGGAACTGATGCTGCCCTACGCCACCCTGGAACCGGTGCGCGAGCTGCTGCTGCAGATGTTCATGGGCGAGAAGTTCGGCCGTGACTCGATCTGGGAAACCCACCTGGCGAACGAATTGTGGAACACCGACGTCGAACTGGACGCCGTGCTCGACGAGGTGGTGATGCCGCTGAACGACGTGCTCAACCTGAAGCCGGGCAGCCGGATCCTGCTGAACGCGATGCCGAACTCGACCATCGACATGCGATGCGGGAATGTCTCGCTGTTCAATGGTAAGATGGGGCGCAAGGGCGGCAGCATCGCGGTGCGGATCAGCAACCGTCTCCGCAAGATGTGAGGGCTGGATGGGCGGCGCCTTGGCGCCGGCCGGTGAGAGGATAGGCGGCTGATGGCAGAACTGGCGATGAGGGGGCGTGCATGAACGTGGCGTTGATCCTCGATGTCCTCCTGATCATTCTGCTGCTCGCGACGATCGTCTATGCCGTGGTCTTGCATCGGCGTCTCGCAATGCTCAGATCCGAGAAGGAAGGTCTGGAGACTTTCCTGGAACGGATGAGCCAGGCCACGGCCAAAGCCGATGCCAGCCTCAAGGGAATTCGCCAGGCGGCCGAGCAGACCCAGACCCTGCTCAATGAACCGATCGTCAAGGCGCAAGCCCTGCGGGACGAGTTGCTGTTCCTGATCGAGCGGGCCGACGGAACGGCCGAGCGGATTGCCGACGCCACAAGCGGCAAGCCGCAGCCGGCGGAGGCCGCGCCCGCCCGCAGGCCGGCGCGTCGCGCGCCACCGGCGCAGCCGCAGCCGGCTCCGCCCGAGGCGGCGGCGGGCAATGACGGTGAAGCACGCTCCCAGGCCGAGCGTGACCTGATGAACGCATTGAGGAACGTGCGCTGAGATGAGCTACGACCGATTAGGACGAAAAGCCGCTCCGCCCCCGCAGGATGACGGCGCGGATGCCGCGCAGGCACAGGCGCCGGTCTCGTCGCGGCCCGCCACGCCCAATGCCGAGCGTCTGGCCAGAGGCCGGGCGGCGGCCGCCGCCATGCGGGCGGCACAGCAGCAACCTCGGCAGGCGGCCGAGCCGGCTAAACCGGCCAAACCGGCAAAGAAGCGTAAGAGCCTGTCGGCGTTCCGGGTCCTGCCGCTGACGGCCTTCGTCGCGGTGCTGGTCCTGTCATTCAAGGTCGCCGACCTGTGGGACCGCCGCGAGACGCTTGTCGAGACCTTCAGCGTCGGGTCGGTTGCGGTTGCCGCATCGCCGGACCGGCCGGCGACGGCCGCCGCGTCGGTGTCGACCGCCGGTGGCATCGGGACCAAGCCCGCATCGACCCCGCTGATGCAACTGGCCCAGGCCGGATCGACCTCGCCCGACGACAAGGTCGATCCGTTCAATCTCGGAAAATCGCAGATCGAACTTCTGCAGAGTCTGGCCGACCGACGCCGGGAGTTGGAGGAGCGGGAGAACACGTTGGTCCAGCGGGAGGGCCTGCTTGCCGCGGCCGAACACCGGATCGATCAGAAGATCGGCGAATTGAAGGGCGTCAAGGCGGAGATCGAAGATCTGATCCGGAAATACGACAAGCAGGAAGAAGACCAACTCGCCGGGCTGGTTAAAATTTACGAGACCATGAAGCCGAAGGACGCGGCCAATATCTTCAACGCTCTCGACATGGAAATCCTGCTCAAGGTGATCGAGCGGATGAAGGCCTCGAAGACCGCACCGGTGCTCGCGGCGATGACGGCTGAACGGGCGAAAGAGGTGACGGCGCGCATTGCCGAGCGACGAACGATGCCCGATATAAACTGATAAGGCGAACGGCGCCTGGAAATCGCTACCTTGACAGGTGATGCCGTGTAAATTACGGCATCAGAAGCACTAATCTCGTTTACAAGGTTTTAACCCCCCTGGCATACGGTGTTCCCACTTCGGCAGCGTCCACGTCTTGGGGCGGGCATCAGTGACTTGAGGAGACGGGATATGGCGGTTGACATGAACATGGCGATTCTCATCGTCGACGACTACAAAACGATGTTGAGAATTATCCGAAATCTGCTGCGGCAGCTCGGCTTCGCCAATGTCGACGAAGCGTCCGACGGGGCGACCGCCCTGCAGAAATTGCGACGTGGTGAATTCGGCCTTGTGATCTCCGACTGGAACATGGAGCCGATGACCGGCCTTCAGCTCCTCAAGGAAGTCCGCACCGATATCAAGCTGAAGTCGACGCCGTTCATCATGGTCACCGCCGAAAGCAAGACCGAGAACGTCATCGCCGCCAAGAAAGCCGGTGTGAACAACTACATCGTGAAGCCGTTCAACGCCGCCACCCTCAAGACCAAGATGACTGCGGTCATCGGCGACTTCTGAGCATGCGCTCGGGCGGGATGGGGTGAAGTCCGGCGTCACGGGCAGCGACGCGGCAGCGCGCGCCCTGTCGGAGATCACCGCTGCCGATACCGAGCTGCAGGACGCGTTCGACCGGGTCCTGGAAGCGGCGGAATCCCTCATGGATACCGGTGACGCGGCCGGCGGCACGGTGGCAGATGCCATCGCCGCGGCAACCGGATCGATCTTCGAGGCCGCCGCCATGCGCGACATTGTCGGTCAACGGTTGAGTGCGATCCGCGAGTCGGTGGAGCTGCTCGGTTCATCCACTGCATCCGCGCTCGAAACAAATCGTGACAAAGCGCGGGAAATAGAGGAAAAAAGAGGGGACGGGTCGGCCTCGGAGAGCAGGTTGCTCAACGGTCCCCAGCTGCCGGGTGCGGCCACGAGCCAAGCGGAGGTCGACGCGCTGTTCGATAACATCGACTAGGCGCGGATGACATTCAGCCGTTCAGAGCGACGGGATCAGGATAAGGGCAGCAGCCAGCCGCTGTTTCTCAGTCTGTTTCTGTTGCTGCTGGCCTTTTTCATCATGTTGAACGCCATGTCGACGGTCGAGCAGGGCCGCAGCGATAAGGTTCTGGAAAGCGTGAAGCGCGCTTTCCCCTCGGCCTTGCGCAAGGACATCGCCGACGATCTTCTGGATGCCGAGCCAGGCAAGGTGATCGGCGAGTCGGTACGCGCCGCACTCGGTACCGTTTTCCGCGAGGTCCTGCCCGCGATCGCGGTCGAGGTCGAGGCCGACGGCAATCCCATCTTCGTGTCGATCCCCGGCCGCCGGGTCTACGCGCCGGCGGCCGGTGGAATCACACCGGTGATGGAGGAATTGGCCGGGCGGCTCGCGCCGATTCTGAACAACCCGCCGGCAGGCAGCGTTCTCGATCTCCAGATCCTCTACGGCATCGGAAGCGATACCGACCTCCGGACGCGCGAGGAGCTGATTTTCCGCGCCAGCGAGACGGTGCGCGTCTTCGTCGAGCACGAAGTCGATCCGGCGATCCTCTCCGCCGGCCTGGAACCACGCGATCCCGAGTTCGTGCGGCTGGTCTTCCGGACCCGCCCGGCCGGCCGTGTGGGCCCCGACCTGGAGGGAGGGGCGTCATGACCGTGCATCTCTCCCACGCTCGAACGGCGGTGCATCGCGGCGAGCGCAAGCTCGGGCGACGGGCCGGACGCAAATACGGCGGCGGCGCCAGTTGGATGGTCACGCTGGTCGATCTCGTCTCGCTGATGCTGGCGTTCTTCGTGCTGCGCTTCGCGATGACAACGCTGGACACTCCGAGTTTCGAGAAGGCGGCGGGCGCCATTGCCCTGGTTCTTGGTCAGGAGGTCTCGGTCGTCGAGCGTGCGCCGCCGGTCACGCTCAACGTCGAGGCAGAACGCACGCGCCGCGGATTTTCGCTCGGGTATCTGGAGCCGGTGCTCGAAGCCAAGATGGCCAACGACCCGGTGTTGCGGTTGGCCAGGATCGCGCGGGCCGGAGACCTATTGGTGATCGCGCTTCCGGCGGATCTGCTGTTCCCGGTCGGGGCGGCGAATCTGACCCGTGATGCCCGGAGCGCCGTCGGTGTCCTGTCGTCAGCTCTTTCGACGCTGCCGAACCGTATCGATGTTGTCGGCCATGCCGATCCCGAGCCGATGAGCGGCAGCGGCCGCTACGCCTCGAACTGGCAACTGTCGCTCGCCCGGGCCGATGCGGTCGCAACCCGTCTTGTTGAAACCGGCTACCCGCGCCAGCCGACGGTGGAAGGACAGGGTGACAGCCGCTTCTCCACCGTCGCGCCGACATTGGATATGGAGCGGCGTTACGCCCTGTCGCGGCGCGTGGATGTCGTGATCTTTCCGGAGCGCGCGCCATGAACCGCGCGATCCTTCTGGCCGCCATCGCGCTGATGGCGCTGTGTGGGACGGCTTGGGCGGTACCGGTTCAAGTGTCCGGCGGGTCGACCCCCACATCCGAGCGGCTCGTCTTCGACTGGCCGCGATCGGTCGATTATTCGGCGGAGCGGTTCGGCGATTCTCTGGTGATCCGCTTTTCCCAGCCGATCGAAGGGGATGTGGCCGCCGCCGCCAGCGGTCTCGGGCGGTTCATCGCCGGTGGTCGGATCGGGCGCGACGGGCGGAGCGCGGTGATCGAGCTGACAGGCAATCATCGACTGCGCAGTACGCGTGAAGGCAATCGGATCGTTATCGACCTGTCGGACCGGGCCTCTGCGCCGGCTCCGCTCGCGCCGGCGCAACCGGCGCCCCAGCAACAGGCCGCGGCGCCTCAACCAGCTCCCCAGACAGCGGCCCAGTCCACACCAGCGCCGGCGCAGGTCGCCGCTCCGTCATCCGCACCGGTTCTCGGCGTGCGTATCGGACAGCATTCGAACTATGACCGAATTGTCTTCGACTGGCCGACGCCGGTGGAGTTCCAGGTGGAGCCCGATGCCGGCGCGGCGCGGGTTCTGTTCTCCAGCCCGGCCCGTCTGGACGATGCTGCGGTCCGTCGCCAGTTGCCGGAGGTACTGCGCGGATTTGTCAGCACCCCCTCCGAGGGTGGTCTGACGGTCACCGTTCCAGTACCGGACGGCCGCTCGATCAAGGCGTTCCGCTCAGGCCCAAAGGTGGTCGTCGACGTGCTGCGGGATGGCAGCGGCCTCCAGGTGCCGCCGGCCGGATCGCCAGCCGCTTCCGCGCCGCCGCCCGCTACACCCCCGCCCGCTACCCCTCAGGCTGTCGTACCTCCGGCTCAGGCCTCGGTCCCTCAACCGCCGGCCGCCCAATCGCCGACCGCGAACGTACCGCCGGCGCATTCCAATACGCCGGCACCGGCCGCCACCGGCTCTGAGGCAGCGCCGGCTGCCGGTCATGCCTCGGCCCCGGGGCACGCGCCCGCGCCCGACGCGGCACCGGTGCCGTCGACTCCGCATCAGCAGGTCCGCAGCGAGACAGCACCGCCGCCGGCCGGTAGCCATGGTTCGGATCCCACGGCGGCGGTCACCCATCTGCCGGATGTGCGCGCGACGGATCAGGGCGCCCAGCACGTCAACCAGTCGGTGCTCGACGACGCGACGCGCCTGGCGTCGGCCCCGCCGGAATCGGCCGGAATCCCCGAAGGGCCACCGATCGCGATCACCCGGCTGAACAATGCCGATGCGATCTCCCTGCGCTTTGCTTTCGAGGAGGAGGTTGCCGCCGTCGTCTTCCCCCGCGCGGGTTATGTCTGGGTCGGCTTCGATCAGACCGCGACATTCGACACCAGTCAGCTCGCCGGGCTGGAGAACGAGATCGTCGGTCGGCCCGAGCAAGTTCCGGCATCCACCGGCGCGGTCGCCCGGATTCCCGTTGTCGAAGGCGTGAACCCGCGGGTGTGGCGCGACGGGACGGCCTGGGTTCTCGATCTGCAGCCGCAGCTGTCTCGGCCCGATGTGCCGCTGCGGGTCGATGCCCAGATGGTCAGCCCCCAGGGTCCGCGTCTCTTCATTCCGGTCGAAGGCGTCGGCGAGCCGATTGTGGTCAACGACCCGGAGGTCGGCGACGGGCTGTTCCTGGTTCCGGTGACGCCGCTGTCCCGCGGCATCGACGGCGACCGCAAATACCCCGACATGTCGATCCTCGCGTCGCTGCAGGGTGTGGTTGTCCGACCGAACCGCCAGGATCTAGCGGTCCGGGTGCTGCCGGACGGCATTGCCGTCACCCGGGACGAAGGCATGGTGCTGTCGGGGCCGGCGCCGAGGTCGACGGACGATGTCTATGCCGGCGGCCGATTTGAAGGCCTGACCGCCGGGCTGCCGCCTGGACGGATCTTCGATATGGCGAACTGGCGGCTCGGAAACGCTGCGGATTTCCTCGACCGCCGCCAGGCGTTGCAGTTGCGTATTTCCGAGGCGACCAGCATCTCGCGCAACGGGCCGCGCTTGGAACTGGCACAGTTCTATTTCGCGCGGGGGCTGGCGGCGGAGGCGATCGGCCTGTTGCGGACCATTGCCCAGTCCGACGAGGATCTGGCCAACCGGCCCGACGTCAAAGCCTTGAGAGGGGCGGCCAGCTTCATGCTCGGCCGCGATGCAGAGGCCGAGGAGTATCTCGACGATCCGGCTCTGAACGGCTTCTCCGAGGCCGAGCTCTGGCGCGGCGCGGCGACAGCGGGGCAGGGCAAATGGGATGAGGCCGTCGAACATATCGCGCGGGCCGGCGAGATTCCGGGCGGCTATCCGCGCAACTACACCACGGAGCTTGCCATGCAGGCGGCCGAGGCGGCGATCCGGGCCGGCGACTTCCGCGGCGCCGGAGCCTTCCTCGACGTCATTGCGGAAGGCGACCCCACACCGGGCGAGCGGGCTCGGCTCGATTTTCTGCGCGGCCGCGTTCTCTATGCCTTCGGCGATGTCGAGGCGGCGCTCGATATCTGGAACCGGTTGGCCGAAGGCGAGGACCGTTGGGCGCGGGTCCGCTCCGAGCGGGAGCTGATCCAGTACCGTCTCAATGACGGTCGCATTACCACCAAGCAGGCGGCCGATCGCATCGACGAGCTGCGCTATGCCTGGCGCGGAGACCGGGTGGAGTTCGAGCTGCTGCGTGATCTCGGCCGGTTGCGGCTCGAGGAGAACGAGTTCGAGGAGGGGCTTGCGGCATTGCGCCAGGCGGTCACCTTCTTCCCCGACAATCCGGAGTCCCGCGATCTCGCCTACGAGCTGACCGAGGCGTTCAGCGATATCTTCACCAGCGGTGTCGCCGAGTCGATGACGCCGTTGCAGGCTCTGGCGCTGTATGACGAGTTCCGCGAACTGACCCCGGTCGGGTCGGCCGGCGACAAGATCATCGAGGCGCTGGCCGATCGCCTGGTCAAGGTCGACCTGCTCGACCGTGCCTCCCGGCTGCTTGACCGCCAGGTGAAGTTCCGTCTGCAGGGCACGGAAAAAGCGCGGGTCGGCGCGCGTCTCGCGCTGATCCTGCTGCTCGACCGCCAGCCCGAGAGTGCGATCGCGGCACTCGACGAAAGTGTTGCCCCCGGTCTGCAATCCGCCCTCGCGTCCGAGCGTCGACGGCTCAGGGCCCGGGCGATCTTCGAACTTGGCGACGCCCAGGGCGCGCTCGAGTTGATGGCCGACGACAAGGGCCACGAGGCGGACCTGTTGCGGGCCGACATCCACTGGCGGACCCAGGAATGGGTCGAAGCGGCAAAGACCTTCCGGACCCTGGTCGGTGAAGCCGGCCGCGACGGCCGACGTCTGACGTCGGAGCAGGCGAACTACATCGTCAATTGGGCCGTGGCCCTGGCGCTCAGCGATAACGACAACGGTCTGAACCGCCTGCGTCAGATCTACGGGACGCAGATGGACGATACACCGTTCCGCGAGGCCTTCCGCCTGATCACCAACAATACCGACAGCGGGCCGGACGAATTCCTGCGCCTGTCCGAACGGTTCGAGGAAATCGGCCGGTTCCAGGCCTTCCTGTCGAGCTATCGGGACAAGCTGAAACAGGGACCGTTGAGCGCCACCAACTGACGGCTTCCGTTCGGGGGGGCGCCCGTGGGCGGAGCCTAAGTCGTGAAGCTGCGCACCAGGCTGCCGGCGACCATGTACCAGCCGTCGACCAGCACGAAGAAGATCAGCTTGAACGGCAGCGAGATCGTAACCGGCGGCACCATCATCATGCCCATCGACATCAGCACCGAGGCGATCACCATGTCGAGGATCACGAAAGGCAGGTAGAGCAGGAAGCCAATTTCGAAGGCGCGGCGCAATTCGCTGATCATGAAGGCCGGTACCAGCACCTGGATCGGTGCATTGAGGCCGGTCTCTGCCGGACCGACCCGGGCAATGTCCTCGAATAGCTGCAGGTCCTTCTCGCGCACCTGGGCGAGCATGAAGACGCGGAACGGCGCCATCGTCTCCCGGAACGCCTCCTCCTCGTCGATCTGCTCCTCGATCAGCGGCTGCACACCGTTGCGCCAGGCCGTCTCGAAAGTGTCCGCCATGATGAAGGCGGTCAGGAACATGGCGAGGCTGATGGCGACGATGTTCGGCGGCGCCTGCTGGGTGCCGAGGGCGGAGCGCAGCAGCGAGAACACCACGATGATGCGGGTGAACGACGTCACCATCATCAGGATGCCCGGCGCCAGCGACAGCACCGTGACCAGGGCGACGAGCTGGATGATGCGGGCCGTCGTCGATCCGCCGGGTTCGCCGACGTCCAGGGTCAGGGACTGGGCGAGGGCGGGCACTGCGTAAACGGCACCGGCCAAACCGGCGAGCAGCGACAGGAGGACGAGCAGGCGTGGCCGCGTCATCGGATCGCCTCGCCATTCGTCGGAATCGGATCCGGTAGAGGGGGCGCGGGAATGCCGGTCTCGACCACCATGTCGCTTTCGCCGCCGATCACCACCAGATGCTCCACATCGTCACGCCGCACCAGCACAAGCCGCCGCCGGCCGTCCAGGACCCGACTCTCGACGACCCGCAGGCGCGGGGTCTTGCCGAGATTCATCGCCAGACCGAGGCTGTTCACCGCATAGCGCTTCACCAGCCAATAGCACAGGCCGATCAGCCCCAGAACGAAGGCGAAGGACAGGATGTAGCGGATATAGTCGAGCACTCCCATGGCGCATTGTCGGTGGCGGGCGGGTGTCTGCCAAGGCTACAGGTCGAGACTGCACATGGCGGGGCCCGGAATCAGCGTCGGCGGCGGCTCTGCCCGGCGCCGTAGGCGGCCGCGGCCGAGCGGGCCGAGCGGGCGGGCGCCGGCGAATCGCCGTTCTCTCCACGGGCCTGGATCGCTGCTGCGGCGGTATCGAGCCGGGCAATCAGCTGCTCCAGCACCGGCAGCAACGCCTTGGCCTCCGCCGGGGGGCGGGCGAGCACGGCATCGCACAGCTTCGAGACCCGGTCTTCCAGGGCCGCGCGGTCGGCGCCGCCGCCGGTGAGCCCGTCGATCTCGGCGGTGACGGCGGCGATCTCTGCATCCAATGCCGCCGTGGGCCGTCCGCCTTCGGTCATGGGGTTTCCTCCGCATCGCTGCCATCGGTCCCGAGCTGGCCATTGGCGCGGTAGACATAGGTAAGGATCTCGGCAACGGCGGCAAACGCCTCCAGCGGGATCTCGCAGTCGACCTCGACCACTTCGAGGATCTGCGCGAGATCCGGATCGGTACGGACCTTCACATTATTGTGGAAGGCGAGATCCAGAATCTTCTCCGCCAGTTCGCCATAGCCCTTCGCCACCACCGTCGGCGCGGTGCCGCCGTCGATGTCGTGGCTGAGCGCGATGGCGATCTGCCGCTCGGGGGCGGCGGCGCGGCGGCTCGATGGCGTATCGGATCGACCGGACATGGCCGCAGTATAACGCCCGGGCCGCCCGGCCGCACGCGGTGACCGTTATCCGGTTGGCACGGTGCTTGCTTATCCCTTCGTGACTTCCATTGGCGGCGTGCCGGTCGGTGAGGGTCGACGAAAGAAGCAATTTTAAGTAAATTGCTGAAAAGGGGATGAGAGATGGATATGTCGAACATGAGCCTGTTTCGGATGGCTCGTCAGCAGATGAACTGGCTGGGCGACCGACAGACCGTTCTGGCGCAGAACATCGCCAATGCCGACACCCCGAACTACCGTGCCAAGGACCTGAAGGCGCTCAGCTTCGAGCGCGAGCTTCGCGAGGTCCAGCCGGTGAAGTTGCAGGCGACCAACGGCACCCATCTCCAGGGCACCATCCAGAAACCCGACTTCCGGGTCGAGGAATTGCGGGCCCGTGAAGTTTACGAGACCAACCCGAACGACAACGGCGTCGCCCTCGAAGAGCAGGTCATGAAGGTGTCCGACACCCAGATGAAGTACCAATTGGCGTCGAACATCTATCACAAGAACCTGAAGATGCTTCGGACCGCCATCGGTCAGAACAACCAGTAAGCGGAGAGGACTGAACCATGGAACTTATGAACGCGATCAAGATCTCCGCTTCCGGCATGAAGGCCCAGGGCACGCGCCTGCGGGTCGTCGCCGAGAACGTCGCCAACGCCGATTCGATGGGCAACAAGCCGGGCGACGATCCGTATCGCCGCAAGACCATCACCTTTCAGGACGAGATGGATCGGACCCTGAACGCCGATCTGGTGACGGTGAAGCGGATCGGCCGCGACATGAGCGATTTCGACACCGCCTACGAGCCGTATCACCCGCTGGCCGACGAGAACGGCTATGTGAAGCGCCCGAATGTCAACGCGTTGATCGAACTGACGGACCTCAAGGAAGCCCAGCGCGGCTACGAGGCGAACATGAGCGTGATCGACAGCTCGAAGGCGATGATCCAGCGCACCATCGAGATGCTGCGATAAGGCCGGACGCCGGCGTCGTCGGCGCGGTTTCGCCGGCCGGACCCATGGCGTAGAATGGCACCCAATGGAGGGACCGTTATGGTGACACGTATCGGAGACATCACACCGCCAATGCCCGGACTGGGCGGCGGCGTTGGCGACGCGCCGGTGAGCGGCAAGGACTTCGCCAGCTTCGTGAAGGACGCGGCCGAGAATTCGGTCGATACCATGTACAAGGGCGAAACCCTGTCCAAGGCCGGGATCGCCGGGACGGCCGACCTCACGGAAGTGGTCGCGGCCGTCAATGACGCGGAACTCACCCTCCAGACCGTGACCGCGCTGAGGGACAAACTTGTCTCAGCCTATCAGGAGATCATCCGCATGCCGATCTGAGGTGGCCGCAGCATTCCGGGCGGCCAACCGGTTCGACAGGGCGGTACGAAAGGACCCGGCAGCATTTGCCGGGATGTCGGCGTTGGGGGTGAGGAAATGACCGAGGCGGATGCGATCGACATCGCCCGGGAGGCAGTCCTGGTGCTGCTGACCATGACCCTGCCGGTCATGCTGATCGCTCTCGGCGTCGGCCTGGTCATCGCGCTGTTCCAGGCGCTCACCCAGCTTCAGGAAATGACCCTGGTCTTCGTGCCGAAGATCCTGGTGGTCTTCGCCTCCCTGCTGTTTCTGCTGCCGTTCATGCTGGGCACGATCGCCACGTTCTTCGAGGGGCTGGCCGACAAGATCATCGGCCTGTCCTAGGGGCGCGGCGGATGCCCCTCCTCGAATACCTTCCGGTTCAGGCTTATGCCCTGGCGCTGGTCATGGCCCGGCTGGGGGCGCTGGTGTTCCTGCTGCCGGGCATCGGCGAGTCCTTCGTGTCCACGCGCTTCCGCATGCTGTTCCTGCTGGCCATGTCGCTGGTCGTGGCGCCGACGGTCATGACCTACCTGCCGACCATCCCGCCATCGCTGCCGGAAATGTTCCTGCTCGTCTTCCTCGAGTTTGTGATCGGTACGTTCTTCGGCCTGGTCGGCCGCACCCTGCTGCTGACCCTTGCCTCCGCCGGCATGATCATCTCCTTTGCCACCGGCCTGGCGAATGCCCAGGCGTTCAACCCGGCGCTTCAGGGTCAGGGAACGTCGATCAGCCTGTTTTTCAGCACGCTGGCGACCATGATCGTGCTGGCCACGGACCTGCATCACATGCTGATCCTGGCGCTGATCGACAGCTACTCGCTGTTCCCGCCAGGGGCGCCGCTTCCGATCGGCGATATCTCGTTCGCCTTCGCGCGGCTGGTCGCCGACTCGTTCGAAATGGCGGTCCAGCTATCGGCGCCTTTCATCCTGTTCTCGCTGATGTTCTTCGTCACCCTCGGCGTGGTGTCGCGGCTGATGCCGCAGCTTCAGATTTTCTTCATCGGACTGCCGATACAGATGATCCTCGGCTTCGTGATCATCATCGCCATTCTGGGAACGATGATGGAGGTGTTCACCAGCTACTATGAGGACGGGATCGCCTCCTATCTCGTTCCCGGCTAACCGCGGCAAGGCGACAGAGCACCCATGTCGGATCAGGACCAGTCAGAAAAAACGGAAGAGCCGACCCCGAAGAAACTGTCGGAGGCGCGCAAGAAGGGTCAGATCCCGAACAGTAAGGAAGTGAACAGCTTCGCCGTCCTGCTCGGGGCGACTCTGCTGGTCGCGATCGCCGGCCCGTTTGTGGCACTCCGGGTCTACAGTCCGCTCGCCGGCATCATCCAGAAGAGCGAGTCTCTCCCGATTGATCAGGGCAACACGGGCCTGATCCTGTACGACGCCTTCTCCTCGGTGCTGATCGCCATGCTGCCGGTCTTCGCCGTCTTCATGGTGCTGGCATTGGCCGCCAGCATGGGACAGTCGGGAATTCTGTTCACCACCGACCCGCTGACGCCGAAACTCGACAAGCTCTCGCCGATCAAAGGGGTCGGGCGATTGTTCTCGCTGCGCTCCTTGGTCGAGTTCCTCAAGGGCATCGCCAAGATGCTGATCGTTGGCACCGTTGCGGTGGTCCTGGTCATGCCGGAACTCGACCGGCTGGAGACCATCGTGCAGATGGATGTGCGTCAGCTGCTGGAGGAGATCCAGACACTGCTGGTGCGCCTGCTCATCGGCGTCGCCTCGATCATGGCGGTGATCGCCTTCGCCGATTTCGTCTACCAGAAATATGAGCACATAAAGCAGCTGCGGATGAGCCGTCAGGAGATCCGCGACGAACACAAGCAGTCGGAAGGCGATCCGCACGTCAAGGCGCGCCTGCGTCAGATCCGCCACGACCGGGCCCGCCAGCGCATGATGGCGGCGGTGCCTCAGGCCGATGTCGTCATCACCAATCCGACCCACTTTGCGGTGGCCCTGCAATACGACACGTCCACGATGGCGGCGCCGACCGTCGTCGCCAAGGGCGCGGACAGCGTCGCCTTCCGGATCCGCGAGGTGGCCGGCGCCAACGACATTCCGATTGTCGAGAACCCGCCCTTGGCCCGGGCCCTGTTCGGCGGCGTCGAACTGGACCAGCAGATCCCCGAAGAGCACTATCAGGCGGTGGCGCAGATCATCTCCTACGTCTACCGCCTCAAGGGCGGTCGGGTGACGACCTAGGGACATGGCATGGCGGACGCGAAACTGTTTTCAGGTGGCGGCATGAAGGGTACGGCGATCTGGCGGGCCCTGGCCGGCGTATGGACGCCGCAAGGACACGCCGCCGACGCATCGGCCGCGGCGTCCGGCGTGGCGCCGCAGGCTCCGGATCGCGGGCAGGTCCGCCTGGGCGCCGACGGCCGGTTCCTGGAGGCGGATGCGGGCGTCGCCGAGATCCTCGGCGAGGCAGGGGCTCGGGGCGAGGGCAAATCGATCGCCCGCCTGCGTCTGGCCGTCCTCAAGCGCGATCCGTCGGAGGCCGAGTTCCATGAGGCCATCGACCATGAGGGCCGGCAGATCGACGTCATGCTGCGCGTGGCGGAGGACGGGACGATCACCGCGGATCTGGAGGCGCTGGCCCGGCCGGCCGCGTCACCGCCGGAATCGATCGCCGAGGTCGTGACCGACGCGCTTGAATTCGCGCCGATCGGGGCCGTTCGGATCGACGCCGGAGGGAAGATCGTCGGCCATAACCGCTTCGTGTCCGGTTGGCTCGGACCGGGCGGCCGCAACGCCCTGCTGGGTCACGACTTCATGCCGCTGGTGGCCGAGCAGGATCGTGATCGCTTGCGCCAGGTCTTGGCGGATGCCGATCCCGATGGCGAGACCTCGAAATCGGTCGATGTGGTCATGGGCGACGGCGAGGCCGAGCGGTTTGCCTCCATTTTCGTGCGCCGGCCGCAGAGCAACCGCGACCAGCGCGTGATCTACCTCATCGACGTCAGTGAACAGCGGTCGCTGGAACTGCAGTTCGCCCAGTCCCAGAAGATGCAGGCGGTCGGCCAGCTCGCCGGCGGCGTGGCGCACGACTTCAACAACCTGCTCACCGCCATGACCGGGTATTGCGACCTGCTGCTGCAGCGTCACCGCGCCGGCGACCAGTCTTTTGCCGACGTGATGCAGATCAAGCAGAATGCGAACCGCGCCGCCAATCTGGTGCGCCAGCTGCTCGCTTTCTCGCGTCAGCAGACCCTGATTCCGCGGGTGGTCGACCTGACCGAGATCCTGTCGGATCTGTCGCACCTGCTGCGCCGGCTGATCGGCGAGACCATCACCCTCGATTTGGAGCATGGTCGTGACCTGCGGCCGGTGCGGGTCGATCCGGGCCAGCTCGAACAGGTGATCATCAATCTGGTGGTCAATGCCCGCGATGCCATGTCGGGGGGCGGACGCATCGCCATGCGGACCGGACTGACCGAGACCGTGCGGCCGCTGCGCCAGGGCGACGAGGTGATGCCGGCCGGCGAATATGTGCTGATCGAAGTGATCGATACCGGCACCGGCATGCCGCCGGACGTGCAGAAGCGGATCTTCGAACCGTTCTTCACCACCAAGGATCTCGGGCAGGGGACCGGGCTCGGCCTCTCCACCGCCTTCGGCATCATCAAGCAGTTCGGCGGCTACATGTTCGTCGACAGCACGCTCGATGTCGGTACCACGTTCTCGATCTACCTGCCGGCCTGGAACGGCGAGGTCGAAGTCAGCGTGGGGGATGGCCTGCGTCGGCTCGACACCGATCTTTCGGGCACCGGCACCGTGCTGCTGGTCGAGGACGAGGATCCGGTGCGGCTGTTCGCGGCGCGGGCCCTGCGGGGCAAGGGCTACACGGTGCTTGAAGCGCGGTCCGGCGAGGCGGCGCTCGAGCTGCTGAAGGCCGAGAACCCGGATATCGACCTCATGGTCACCGACGTGATGATGCCGGGGATGGACGGCCCGGCCCTGATCCGCGAGGTCCGCAAGGACCGACCGACCCTGTCTGTGGTCTGTATTTCCGGCTATTCCGAGGATGCGCTGCGCCAACGGATCGCCGATGCCGAATCGGTGGCGTTCCTGCCGAAACCGTTCTCCCTGAAACAGCTCGCTCAGGCGGTGAAGCACGCGACGCAGCCGGTCGACCCCGGATCTTGAGGTCGGATGCGCCGCGAACGCAAGATTTGGATGAGAACAAAACGGGAAAATACACTTGCGATGAGAACAAAATAAGTACAATCTGTCTCCAGTGACCTTTCACCTCGCACCGGATCGACCGGAGCCTACGACGGGCCTCTCCCGTTGCCCCGACCCCGGCGCGCACGATAGAAGGAGGCGGATATGAGCGCAGCTCTCAAGCTTGTTGAGAAGGACGGCATGGATAAGTCGAAAGCGTTGGAAGCCGCACTCGGTCAGATCGAGCGCGCGTTCGGCAAAGGCTCCGTCATGAAGCTCGGAGCGCGAGAGGCCGGGGTGGAGATAGATACGGTGTCGACCGGATCGATCGGGCTGGATATCGGGCTCGGCATCGGCGGTCTGCCCCGCGGTCGCATCGTCGAGATCTACGGTCCGGAAAGCTCGGGCAAGACAACGCTGGCGCTGCATGTGGTGGCCGAGGCCCAGAAAGCCGGCGGCACCTGTGCCTTCGTCGATGCCGAGCATGCCCTCGACCCGATCTATGCCCGCAAGCTCGGCGTCGATGTGGACGAGCTGCTGATTTCCCAGCCGGATGCCGGCGAGCAGGCGCTGGAGATCGCCGACACGCTGGTGCGCTCCGGCGCCATCGACGTGCTGGTGATCGATTCCGTCGCCGCCCTGGTGCCGCGGGCCGAACTCGAAGGCGAGATGGGCGACACCCATGTCGGCTTGCAGGCCCGGCTGATGAGTCAGGCGCTGCGCAAGTTGACCGGTTCGATCTCCAAGTCGCGCTGCATGGTGATCTTCATCAACCAGATCCGCCAGAAGATCGGCGTGATGTTCGGCAACCCGGAGACCACGACCGGCGGCAACGCGCTGAAGTTCTACGCCTCGGTCCGGCTCGACATCCGCCGCATCGGCGCGATCAAGGACCGCGACGAAGTGGTCGGCAACCAGACCCGCGTGAAAGTGGTGAAGAACAAGCTGGCGCCGCCGTTCCGGGTCGTCGAGTTCGACATCATGTATGGCGAGGGCGTGTCGAAGATGGGCGAGCTGCTCGACCTTGGCACCAATGCCGGCATCATCGAGAAGTCCGGGGCCTGGTTCTCCTGCGACGGTCAGCGTATCGGCCAGGGACGCGAGAACGCGAAGCAGTTCCTGAAAGCGAACCCGGACATGGCCTCGGGCATCGAGCGGCGGATTCGTGAGAATGCCGGTCTGGTCGCCGAGGCGATGCTGGTCGGCGATCCGGAAACAGGAACCGAGGACGGCGGCGGCGCGGCGCCCGCCGCCGAATAGGGCGGTCGGCGCGGGTCTCCTCGGTCGGGGGCCGGGGTCCCCGCCCACCGCGGCGATCCGCGTCCATCCACAATGGGTCGATTACGCGCCCAATGGCGGGGCCGGGACCGCGTGTCGGGTGGCGCCGCTGGACAGGGCCCGGAGGCCTCGATAAAACCGGGGACTTTTGACGGGGCCGGGTTCGCCGATGGTGTGCGGAGCCGGCGTCAAGGTCGCCGGAGACAGGGCCATGGCCACGACGAACGACATTCGCCGCGCATTTCTCGACTATTTCGGCGCCCGACAGCATGCCGAGGTCGCTTCGAGCCCGCTGGTGCCGCGCAACGATCCGACGTTGATGTTCACCAATGCCGGCATGGTGCAGTTCAAGAACGTCTTCACCGGTCAGGAGGCCCGCGACTACAAACGCGCGGCCTCCTCGCAGAAATGCGTGCGCGCCGGCGGCAAGCATAACGACCTCGACAATGTCGGCTATACCGCCCGCCATCACACCTTCTTCGAGATGCTCGGCAATTTCTCGTTCGGCGACTATTTCAAGGCCGAGGCGATCGAGTATGCCTGGACCCTGGTGACCGGCGACTTCGGCCTGCCCAAGGACAAGCTGCTCGTCACCGTCTATGCCGAGGATGACGAGGCGGCACGCCTGTGGGGCAAGATCGCCGGCCTGCCGGACGAACGGATCATCCGCATCCCGACCTCCGACAATTTCTGGGCGATGGGCGATACCGGGCCCTGCGGCCCGTGTTCCGAGATTTTCTTCGATCATGGTCCGGCCATTCCCGGCGGCCCTCCGGGCAGCCCGGACGAGGATGGCGACCGGTTCATCGAGATCTGGAACCT
>JARGOG010000139.1 GCA_029212785.1 Thalassobaculaceae bacterium | reverse complement strand
CGCCGACCGAGCGCACACGGCGGTTGCCGAGGTGGTCGATGTCGTCGATCTCGCCCTTGCCGTCCTTCAGGTCGACCAGGACCTTGAGGATGGCCAGGACGTCCTCCTTGCGGAGCACGCGGAGCTGGTCGTCGGTCTCGAGGCCGAGACGGGCGTTCATCTTCACCCGGCCGACGGCCGACAGGTCGTACCGCTCGCTGTCGAAGAACAGGCCGGCGAACAGGGCCTCGGCGGTCTCGAGGGTCGGCGGCTCGCCCGGGCGCATGACCCGATAGATGTCCACCAGCGCCTCTTCCCGGGTGGCGTTCTTGTCGAGCGCCAGGGTGTTGCGCATGTAGGCGCCGACATTCATGTGGTCGATCGCCAGGACCGGCAGTTCGGCGACACCGATCGATGCCAGGGTCTCCAGCAGTTCGGTGGTGATCTCCTCGCCGGCGTCGCAATGGACCAGGCCGGTGCTCTCGTCGATCAGGTCGGAGCCGACATAGTGGCCGATCAGCTGCTCGCTGGTGACGAACATGTCCTTGAGGCCGCCCTCGAGGAGCTTGCGCGAGGTCCGCGGCGTGATCTTGTCGCCGGCCTTGGCCACGACTTCGCCGGTATCGGCATCGACCAAGTCGTCGGTGAGCTTCGCCCCCTTCATCCGGTCAGCGTCGAACGGCAGGCGCCAGCCCTCGCCCTCACGGGTGTAGGTGATCTTGGCGTAGAAGGTGCTGAGGATGTCCTCCGCACTCATACCGACGACCTTGTTGCGCTGTACGTCGTCGCCATTGGCGTGGCACGCCTTCAGGTAGGCCTCGCTCTGGTCGGAGAGCAGGGCCAGCAGGAGCGTGGTGGCCGGCAGCTTGCGGCGGCGGTCGATACGGACATAGGCGATGTCCTTGGCATCGAACTCGAAGTCGAGCCAGGAACCGCGGTACGGGATCACGCGGGCGGCGAACAGGTACTTGCCCGAACTGTGGGTCTTGCCCTTGTCGTGATCGAAGAACACGCCCGGCGAACGGTGCATCTGGCTGACGATGACGCGCTCGGTGCCGTTGATGACGAAGGTGCCGTTGGCCGTCATCAGGGGCATGTCGCCCATGTAGACGTCCTGCTCCTTGATGTCCTTGATCGACTTCGCGCCGGTCTCCTCGTCGACGTCCCACACCACCAGGCGCAGGGTGACCTTAAGCGGCGCGGCGAAAGTCAGGCCGCGCTGCTGGCACTCCTCGACGTCGTATTTCGGCTCCTCCAGTTCGTAGCGCACGAACTCAAGCATCGCGCGCTCGGAGAAGTCGCGGATCGGGAACACCGACTTGAAAACCTCCTGCAGGCCGACATCGCCCCGGTTCTCAGGTGTGATGCCCATCTGCAGGAATGCGTCGTAGGAGCTCTTCTGAACCTCGATGAGGTTCGGCATCGGAGCAACTTCTGGAATGCGACCAAAGCTCCGGCGAACGCGCTTGCGACCGGTGAAGGATCCGACTGCGGAAACTGCCATCTTGCGACCTCGACCTCGCGTGTGACCCGCGGACCTTGCATTGTCCGTTGGGCGAAACGGTGACCCTCGCCTCGGCGCGACCGGCAGGAGCGGCCTGCGGCGCGTCTTTGGCGGGCGATCCTCGCCTCGGCCCGGGGTCGGTGCTGTCGTCGAAACGACATCCGGCCCCCGGCGGAGGGGAGGAAACGGGTCGGGAGCGGACACGCAGGCGCGCCGCTCCCTCCCCGAACCTTAGCTGGAAATCGAGCTCAATTACTTCAGCTCGACGGTGGCGCCAGCCTCCTCCAGCTTCTTCTTCAGGGCCTCGGCCTCGTCCTTGGAGGCAGCCTCCTTGACGGGCTTCGGCGCGCCCTCGACCAGATCCTTGGCCTCCTTCAGGCCCAGGCCGGTGATGGCGCGGACTTCCTTAATCACGTTGATCTTCTTATCGCCGGCGGCGGCAAGGATCACGTCGAACTCGGTCTTCTCCTCAGCGGCCGGAGCGGCATCGCCCGCACCGGCGGCAGCGGCAACCGCCACCGGAGCAGCGGCGGACACGCCCCACTTCTCCTCGAGAAGCTTCGACAGCTCGGCCGCCTCAAGGACGGTCAGAGCGGACAGGTCTTCGACGATCTTCGCAAGATCAGCCATTTCAATTCACTCCTGGTTGGTACTTCTGACGACAGAGCGGTTCGTCCGCCCTCACTCCGACTGCTCGCCGCGGGCACCGAGCACCCGAGCAACCTGTCCGGCCGGTGCGACAAGCACACCAACCATCCGGGAAGCCGGGGTCTGCAGCAGACCCACGAGCTTGGCACGCGACTCGTCGATCGGCGGGGTCTTGGCCAAAGCCTTGATCTCGTCGACATTGAGTTCTCGTTCGCCCAGGCCCCCACCAATGATGGTGACCTTGTCATTCGAGTTGGCGAACTCGACGATCACCTTGGCGGCCGCCACGGGATCCGCAGACGTCGTCACCGACGTCGGACCCGTGAACTTCCCGCTCAGGTTCTCGTAGCGCGTGCCCTGCAGAGCAAGACGGGCGAGCCGATTCTTGGTGACCTTGTAGCCGGCTCCGGCTTCGCGGACCTTCGAGCGCAGACCTTCAACCTCGGACACCGTCAGACCCGACTGATGGGTAATGACGACGACCTCGGAGCCCTCGAACGTCGAGCGAAGAGAGTCGACCAAATCGGCCTTTTCGGTTCGGTTCACCTCTTATCTCCGCAATTGGAACCGCTGGGTCCGAGCTCGCTCTGGAGCGTGGGCCCGACGGTCCGGTTGCACGAAGACGACATTCCCATGCCGCCCTTGTTCGCCTGTCCCAGAAGACCAACGTCACCGGCATGGCCGGATTTCGTTGGCGCTCCCGTCTGTACGGGCGTGATTTAAGGCCCCTCCGGATTTCTCCCTTGGCGCCGCCCGTAGTCTCGGACAGGTCGGACCGGGATCGCTCCCGGCCCTACGCCGACCCCCGGTCTCCCGGAGGTCGTCGATCTCGTATCGCGCGTCGGCGTCAGGCCGCCGGTGCTGAACCCAGCACCGAGGTGTCGACCTTGATGCCCGGACCCATGGTCGAGCTGACCGCCACGCGCTTGATGTAATTGCCCTTCGCCCCCGTCGGCTTCGCCTTCTGGATGGCGTCGACGAATGCCGTCGCGTTTTCCAGCAGCTGATCCTCGGAGAAGCTGGCCTTGCCGATGCCGGCATGGATGATCCCCGCCTTCTCGACGCGGAACTCAACCTGGCCGGCCTTGGCGGCCTGAACGGCGTCGCCGACATTCGGCGTGACCGTGCCCAGCTTCGGGTTCGGCATCAGGCCGCGCGGGCCCAGCACCTTACCGAGACGGCCGACGACGGCCATCATGTCCGGGGTGGCGATCACGCGGTCGAAATCCATGCGACCGTTCTGGATCTCTTCCATGAGGTCCTCGGCTCCGACCACGTCGGCGCCGGCCTCACGGGCCTCGTCCGCCTTGGCGTCCTTGGCGAAGACCGCGACGCGGACCGTCTTGCCGGTACCGTGCGGCAGGGAGACGACGCCACGGACCATCTGGTCGGAATGGCGCGGATCGACACCCAGATTCATCGAGATCTCAACGGTCTCGTCGAATTTGGCGCTGGCCGATCCCTTGATCAGCTTGATTGCCTCGGACATGCCGTAGACTGCCTCGCGGTCGAGGGAGCCGTAGGCGGCGCGAAGACGCTTACCTTTGTTTGCCATGATCGCCTCACTCCACCACATCAATGCCCATGGAACGGGCAGAACCCTTGATCATCTGGACCGCGCCCTCCATGTCGACCGCGTTCAGATCCGGCATCTTCTGCTCGGCGATCTCCTTGACCTGAGCCAGGGTCACCTTGCCGATCGCGCCTTTGCCCGGCGTCTGCGAGCCCTTCGGCAGCTTCGACGCCTTCTTCAGGAAATACGCCACCGGCGGGGTCTTGGTGATGAACGTGAAGGTACGGTCGCCGTAGGCGGTGATCACCACCGGCACCGGCATACCCTTCTCCATCTTCTCGGTCGCGGCGTTGAACGCCTTGCAGAACTCCATGATGTTGAGTCCGCGCTGACCGAGCGCCGGTCCCACCGGGGGAGACGGGTTCGCCGCCCCGGCCGGGATCTCCAGCTTGATATAGCCGACGATCTTCTTAGCCATCTGTTGCCTTCCTCTATTCGATCCGTGGTCCGATGCCGCAGGGCTTCGCGGTCATCTCCCACAGGCCGTACAATACAAGCCGATCCGGCCCCGGACCCTCAGGTCGCGGGATCGAACCCGAGCCGGCTCAGGTTTTCTCGACCTGGGTGAAATCCAGATCAACCGGCGTCGACCGTCCGAAGATCGACACCGCAACTTTAAGCCGCGACCGCTCCTCGTCGACATCCTCGACAAGGCCATTGAAGGTCGCGAACGGACCGTCGGCGACGCGGACCTGCTCGCCGATCTCGAAGGTGACGGACGGCTTCGGCCGGTCCACGCCCTCGGACACCTGCTTCAGCAGACGGGTCGCCTCAGCGTCGGTGATCGGGATCGGCTTGCTCTTGCCGCCAACAAACCCGGCCACCTTCGGCTGCGACTTGACGAGATGCCAGCTCTCGTCGGTCAGTTCCATACGCACGAGGATGTAGCCGGGGAAGAACTTGCGTTCCGTCGTCGCCTTCACCCCGCGGCGCATCTCGATCACTTCCTCGGTCGGTACCAGGACCTCCGAGATCAGGTCGCCGAAATCAAGCTGGGCGACCTGCTCATTGATGGACTGCGCGACCTTCTTCTCAAAGCCGGAGTATGTCTGCACCACGTACCAGCGCTGTGCCATGTCAGCCTCCGAGTCCAAGAACCAGTTGCACGCCCCAGGCCAGAGCCTGGTCGACCACGAAGAAGAAAATCGAGGCCAGGAACACCATGATGAAGACCATCAGGGTGGCAACGGCCGTCTCCTTGCGGCTCGCCCACGTGACCCGCGACACTTCCTGTCGCACCTGGCGCACGAATTGGGCGGGACTCACCTTCGCCATCGTTTCTGCTCTCCGCCGCGCCCCCCGAAAAGTCCCGGGAAATGCACTGGCACTGATTCCGAACACGTTAAAGCGGATGGCGCCCATCGGTTTTCCCGACGGCGCCGCCCGCGGTACATCTTTATATAGTGGCAGGAGTGGAGGGGCTCGAACCCCCAGCCCCCGGTTTTGGAGACCGGTGCTCTACCAGTTGAGCTACACTCCTAACCTTGCAAAAGCGTTAGCGCGCCTCCGCTTACTCGATGACCTTGGAGACGACACCGGCACCGACGGTGCGTCCACCCTCGC
>JARGOG010000042.1 GCA_029212785.1 Thalassobaculaceae bacterium | reverse complement strand
AAAAAGTGCGGATCGCATCCTTTCATGTGGTCGGACGGCGCCCTATGATCGCGCCATGAACGACGCCCCGCCTCCCGTCCAGGACGCCGCCCCCCCGAGCGAGTATCGGGTGCTGGCGCGGAAATACCGCCCGCAGACCTTCGACGATCTGAAGGGGCAGGACGCGCTTGTCCGTACCTTGCGCAACGCGTTTGAGCAGAACCGGGTGCACCACGCGTTCGTGCTGACCGGTGTGCGCGGGGTCGGCAAGACCACCACCGCCCGGATCATCGCCAAGGGTCTGAACTGCATCGGTCCGGACGGCAAGGGCGGGCCGACCATGCAGCCCTGCGGCATCTGCGACAACTGCCGCGCCATCGCCGAGGACCGGCATGTCGATGTGCTGGAGATGGACGCCGCGTCGCATACCGGCGTCGACGATGTCCGCGAGCTGATCGAGAACGTGCGCTATCGACCGGTCGCCGGCCGCTACAAAGTCTACATCGTCGACGAAGTGCACATGCTCTCCAAGAACGCCTTCAACGCCCTGTTGAAGACGCTGGAAGAACCGCCGGAACACGCCAAGTTCATCTTCGCCACCACCGAGATCCGCAAGGTCCCGATCACCGTGCTGTCGCGCTGTCAGCGCTTCGACCTGCGGCGGATCGACGTTGTCCTGCTGGTCGAGCTGTTCGAGCGGGTCTGCAAAGACGAAGGCGTGGACGCTGAACTGGAGGCGCTGCGGCTGATCGCCCGCGCGGCCGATGGATCGGCCCGCGACGGCCTATCGATCCTGGATCAGGCGATCGCGCTCGCCTCCGGCCCGGTCACGGTCGAGGGCGTGCGGGACATGCTGGGGCTGGTCGACCGGGTGCGGATCTATGACCTGTTCGAGGCGGTGATGGCCGGACGGATCGGCGACGGCCTGTCCGTGCTGGCTGATCTCTATGACGGCGGCGCCGATCCGGTGGTGGTGATCCAGGACCTGATGGAACTGACTCACGGGATCACCCGGATGAAGGCGGCGCCCCAGGCGGCCGGCGCCAACGATCTCGGCGAGGCGGAACGCGACCGCGGCAAGGCCCTGGCCGAGACGCTGGCCGTGCCGTCTCTGACCCGGACCTGGCAAATGCTGGCCAAGGGGCTCGGCGAGGTGCAGACGGCCCCGGTTCCGATCGCCGCGGCTGAAATGGTACTGATCCGCGTGGCCCACAGCGCCGACATGCCGGACCCGGCCGATCTGGTGCGGATGCTGACCGACGGCACGCCGCTGCCGGCCGGCGGTGCGGCTCCTGGCGCCACCGCTTCGGCGCCCGGCACGGCGGCTTCAACCGCTGTCTCCGCCCCGACGATCTCCGCCCCGACGACCTTTACCGCGCCGGCCGGCGCGCCGGAACAATCGACCGCCGTCGGCCCGTCGCCGGCTTCCGGAGCGGATGTCGCGCCGGCGCCAGTGTCGGACAGGATGCCCAACCCGGACACCGTATCGGACTCGGACGAGGTGCCGGATTTCGTCACGGCCGGCCCGCCGCCGGATGACGACGAGGGTCCGGGTGGCGATCCGGACGACGCGATGGATGCGGCGCCGACCGATTTCGCCGGGGTGGCCGATCTCGCCTTCCGTCGCGGTGAAGCGATTCTCGGCGCCACACTCACCAACAAGATCCACCCCGTCGTGGTCGAACCGGGGCGGCTGGAGCTGAGGCTGGAGAAGGGGGTCGACCCGCGTATGATCGCCCAGCTCGCGGTCCATCTGCAGCGCTGGACGGGCCGGGACTGGACGGTCGACATCTCCGACGAGGAGGGAGGCCCGACCCTGCGCGAGCAGAAGGCCGCGCGGAAAGCAGCCATGCGGGCGGAACTGGCGGAGCATCCGGTTGTCGCGAAGGTGCTGGAGCTGTTTCCCGGCGCTGAGATAGATACCGTGGTCGAACTGTCGGCCCCGGACCCGGAGGTGGCCGAGGAGCCTGCCGACATCCCCAATGATCCGCCGCGGGCGGGTCAAGCCAACGAGGCGTAAGCGATGAAGAATCTCGGCCAGATGATGAAGCAGGCCCAGGAGATGCAGGCCCGCATGCAGGAAATGCAGGAGCGGATGGAGCAGACCGAGATCAGCGGTGTGGCCGGCGGCGGCATGGTGACGGTGACCATGACGGCCAAAGGCTCGGCGCGTGCGGTCAAGATCGATCCCGCGCTGATGGACGCCGGCGAGACCGAGGTGCTGGAAGATCTGCTTGTCGCTGCCCTGAACGATGCCCGGGTCAAGGCTGACGAACTGCAGTCCGAGCAGATGAAGGAGCTCACCGGCGGCCTTCCCCTGCCGCCGGGCTTCAAGCTGCCGTTCTGAGGCCGGATCGGCGGGTGGACAGAGGATGGCGGCGGGCGATCTCGATCGGGTGATGCATCTTCTGGCGAAGCTGCCGGGGCTCGGTCCCCGCTCGGCGCGCCGGGCCATGCTGCATCTCATGCAGAAACGCGAGGCGCTGATGGTGCCGTTGGCCGACGCGCTGGCGGCGGCGGCGCGATCGATCCGGACCTGCTCGACCTGTGGCAATTTCGATACCACCGACCCCTGCGCGATCTGCCAGGACCCGCGCCGCGACCCCAGCCTGATCTGCGTGGTCGAGGATGTGGGGGACGTCTGGGCGCTGGAACGGGCGGCGGCCTTCAAGGGCCGGTACCATGTGATCGGCGGCGTGCTCTCGGCGCTGGACGGAGTGGGCCCCGAGGACCTGAAGGTGGACGGCCTGGTCACCCGCGCCGCGATGCCGGAGGTGACCGAGGTGATCCTGGCGATGAACGCCACGGTCGACGGCCAGACCACGGCGCACTATATCGCCGACCGACTTGCCGGCACCGGTGTTGCGGTCTCCCGCCTGGCGCATGGCGTGCCGGTCGGCGGCGAGTTGGACTTCCTGGACGACGGTACCCTGACCCAGGCCCTGAAGGCCCGGCATAGCGTTTAGTCCGACGGGCGTCCGGCGACGGGCACTCAGTTGATCGGCGCCCAGCTTCCGTCCGGATTGCGGCAGGCGGTGCCGTAGATCTGCTGGCGCTGCCCGCCAATCACTGCTGTCGACTGGTATTCCCGACAATAGCGCCCGTAACGGTCCTGGAAATCGGCGCCGTAGGTCGCGCCCGGCGGCAGCACCGGAACCGGCACGGGTTGGACGTATCCGGGCTGAATGTAGGTGTAGACCTGCTTGGGCCGGCGCGGGGTCTTGCGCGCATCGTGGGGACGGTCGCAGCGGACCACCTTGCGATATCCGCTATGGGTCCACTGTCGGCTCTCCCAGCAGTCCCGGGACCGGTGATCGCGCCTCCAGTCGACCGTGTGGCGGTCGTCGCCCCGGGCATCGTGGCCTCTCGAACCGGCATAGGCCCCGGTACTCAGCCCCAGTGTGGCGAGGGCGATGAGGATGATGAGGGATCTGGTCATGGCTGAACCTGCACTGCTGTGTCCGCGAAACGGATCGGCATCGGATTGTCTCCGGAACCGCCGCCCTTCCGGTCTGGCCGGAGGACTCGTCAGAGTTTCACGGTTGTAAGAACGCGCCGACCGACGGATTCCGTCTGAGAACGGACTGCGTTGTCGGAGGCGTTGTGCAGGTCGGGGAAATTGCGGAAGGGTCAGGCCGCCTTGGCGAATTTCGGCGCACGGCGCTCCATGGCCCAGAGTCGGTCGAGGCCGGGTTTGATCTCGGCGGCGACGAAGTCGGCGCGTTTCTCCGGGCTGCCGCCCCCGCTCGGGAACTTCTCCTCCCACTCGTAGATCTTCACGGTCAGTCCGCAGAGCACCTCGGCGAGGCTACGCTGGTGACGGGTGATGGCCCCCCGCACCCCGTTGAAGGTCTCGACGGACACTTGGTCCCAGCGGATCTGCGTCTCGCGGTCGAACCCGTTGAACCGGTTGGTCACCGAGGTCGACACGAAGGTCAGGATCTCCTCGACCTTGGCGATCGATTTCTGGATCGCCTGGTCATGGCGCAGATTGCCGGATTCCTTCACATCGCCGATCCAGGACAACAGCCGGTTCACCGCCGGCAGGCAGTACAGGAAATAGCTGCGGTAGTAGGAGAGGGCGAGATAGGTGTCGCCATAGCTCTCCAGCATGTCCGGGAGCTGGTCGATGCTGATCCCGAGGCCGCGTGCCATGCTGCCGATGCGCTTGCGGACCTTCGGCGTGTCCGGATTCGCGATCCGATCGATCAGGCTTTCGATGTCGTTCTCGTTGCCGCCCCGGTCGCCATACAGATGCTGCATGAGCGGGCGGGTGATGTTCTGCATCAGCGGCATCAGTTCCCGCTTCTTGCCGGCGGAGAGCTGGAAGGCGTCCAAGTTGAGTACATCGACGCCGGCCTGCCGCAGGCCGATCCTTAGGGTGTAGGGATCGAAGGCCGGTAGCTGGCTGAGTCGGCGCAGCAGCAGAATGTCGTCCTTGATCCCTTCTTCCTCGCCGAAGAAGTCCGGGACCTCCTCGACCGCGATCTGGCCGGAGCCCATGCCCTTCTCGCGGAACAGTTCGATCCGGGTCTCAAGGCGCACGTTCTTGATCAGCCGAGCTTTGCGCAGAGCGGCTGTCTTTATTGGGACGATGGATAGCGGCAGCGTGTGTATCGAATCGCGATCGTATTCCGCTATCTCATTTGTCCTGCCGGTTGCGTCGGGCATGGCTATGCCGTTCTCCCCCAAGTCGCCCGGATAGAATTGTTGTTTACGGACAACTTCGCGCGGCCGATTTCCGCGCTAAGAAACGACTTTTAGGGAAATTTCTGCAAAACGCAATGCATCTCGCCCTATGCGCGTCCGGGTCCGGTTTTGCTCGCGCAACGCGAAACCGGGTCAGGGCCTGTGCGGTTCGGAGACGTAGTCCTCGGACCGCATTTCCATCAGGCGCGAGACGGTGCGGTCGAACTCGAAGCCCCAGTCAGAGCCGGCATAGAGCGTTTCCGGCTCGTCGGCCGCGGAGCAGACAAGAGTTGTGCGCCGTTCATACAGGGCATCGATGAGCATCATGAACCGGCGCGCTTGATCGCGGATCTGGTCGGTCATCGTCGGAATGCCGTCGATCACAACTGCGCGATATCGCTTCGCAAGGGCCAGAAAATCGGCCGGACCGAGTGGCTTGGCGCAGAGATCCTCGAAGGCGAACCGCGCCACGCCCTTGGCCGACCTTTCGACCGGCATCTCGCGGCCATGGACGATCACCGCATCCGGTTCGGGCTCGGCGCCGCCGGTCATCTCCGCGAACAGGTGATCGAGGACGGCGGTGGCCTCGGCGTCGGCCGGGGTGAGATAGACCTTTCGGCCGACCAGGCGGTCGAGGCGGTAGTCGGTGCCTTCCCCCAGGTCGACGATGTCCAAGCGGGCCTTCAGCAATTCGATGAAAGGCAGGAAGCGGTCGCGCTGAAGGCCGTTCTTGTAGAGCTCGTCCGGATGCCGGTTCGAGGTGGCGACGACGATCACGCCGCGCTCGAACAAGGCGGTGAACAGACGTGAGAGGATCATCGCATCGGCGATGTCGCGCACTTCCATCTCGTCGAAGCACAGCAGGTGAGCCTCGCGGGCGATTTCCTGAGCGGCACGGGCGAACGGCATCTCGCCACCGATTCCGCGCTTGCGGATGTGGTGGATGAGGCCGTGCGCCTCCTGCATGAACTCGTGGAAATGGACCCGGCGCTTGTGCTCGACCTCGGCGGCGCCGAAGAACAGGTCCATCAGCATCGACTTGCCGCGGCCGACCGGCCCGTACATGTACACGCCGCGCGGTACCTCCGCCTTGCCGGCATCCCACCCGCCGAGGAACCGGCGGACCAGGCCGCCGCCCTTCGGCGAGCGGGCGCGCCAACCGGCGACCGCGTCGGCCAGGCCGTCGAGCTGCCGCGCCGCCGCTTCCTGGTCGGGGTCTGCGTTGATCGCGCCGGACTTCACCAGAGCGCCATAGCGCTCCGACGGCCGCCCGTCGGGCACCGCAGAGCAGTCGACCGTCAGTTTCTGCGCTGCGTCAGCGGCCACCGCTCACTTCCAGAATGGTTCCGGCACAGTAGCGGGAATGGTCGGACAGCAGCCAGCAGATCGCTTCGGCGACCTCGTCGGCGGAGCCGGCCCGGCCGATCGGCACGGTGGCCCCGAGTCGGGCGGCCCGGTCCGGGGCGCCGGCGGTGGCATGGATGTCGGTGTCGATCATCCCGGGCGACACCGCGTTGACGCGGATGCCTTCCCCCGCGACCTCGCGGGCCAGCCCTTGGGTCCAGGCGTTCACCGCGCCCTTGGAGGCGGCGTAATGCACGAACTCGTTCGGCGAACCGAGCCGGCCGGCGATCGAGGAGGTGTTGACGATCGGGCCGCCCTTGCCGCCGCGTTTGGTCGACATGCGCCGCACCGCCTCGCGGTTGGTGATCATCAGGCCGAGGACGTTGAGGTTGATCACCTCGCGCATCGCCTCGGTGCTCATGTCCTCAACCCGGGTGATCTTGCCGGTGATGCCGGCATTGGCGACCACACCGCCGATCGGACCCAGTTCTTTCTCGGTCTTTTCGAACAGGGCCAGAATGTCGGCCTCTTCGGCCATGTCGCCCTTGACGGTGATCGCGCGCCGGCCGGCGGCAACCACCTGGTCGCGTACCGCCTCGGCCGCATCGCGGTTGGCGGTGTAATTGATCGCGATGTCCCAGCCCTGGGCCGCCGCCATGCGACAGGTGGCGGCACCGATGCCGCGTGACCCTCCGGTAACGATCAGGACCTTATCGGACATGACGAACTCCCCCATTTCGTTGTGCTGTGCCCGTCATTCGGTGACGGGCTATTGGACGGCCGGCGCGGTGGCGGCCAGGTGAACCCGCGCGGTCAGTGTCGCCTTCTCCGCCCCGGCGAGCCCGCCGCCGCCGGCGGCCGCGTCGGCGCGCAGGAACTGCGCCTCGGATTTGGCGGCCATCGCCATCGGCCGGAACGATTGGGTGAAGTCGATCAGACGGACGCGGAAACTACGATCGGCGAAGGCAGCGTTCAGGGCGGTGATCTCGGTACCGACCCGGGCATAGATGCGCGCCCGCAGCACGTCGGTGATTGCCTCCTGCTCGGCCAGTGTCGGCGAGAAGTCGATGGCGGCGACCCGCAGCGCCCGGCCGGGCTTGGTCGCCTGCGTGGCCTTGGCCGAGAGATCGGACAGGGCGGCCTCGGGGACCCGGGCCTCCGCGGTCACGCTCCAGCGCTCGAAACCGGCATCGTCGGCGCGCTTGTCGAACTGGACGATCCGCCAGGTGGTATCGATGCCGAGGCCGGTGAGCGTGGCGACCAGATCGGCGCGGGCGGCGCCGAACGCGCCGGCCTCCACGGCCAGATCGGCGGCGATGCGCACCGTCGCGCTGGAAGTCTCGACCCAGTCCTCAACCTCGAGCATCAGCACGACCTCATCGTCGGCGACGCCCTGACGGGTGATCGGGCCGGTTTCGTCGGCCCGCACGGGGGCCGCGAGCAGCAGAGAGGCGGCGAGCAGGGCGGCAATCGGAAGTCGCATGATGTTTCCTCGCGGTCAGGGGATTTGCGACCACGAAGCGACCATAGCCAGAGGGCGAAATGAAGGCAATCCGGGGACAACCGCGCCACACGGGTAGTCCGGGCGGTGGCGTTTGGCGCTACTGCGGACCGAAGGCGGCCCAGGCGCTCCCCTCGCGCGAGAAGTTGAAGGCGCCGGGATTCAGGATTTCCGCCAGGATCTCCAACGAGGTGACGAGGCGCGGGCCCGGCCGGTTGAAATAGGCGTTGCCGTCGACCGACCAGAGTTGGCCGGCGCGCACGGCCCGCATCTTCGCGACGGTCGGCCGGGCGAGGAATGGGCCGACCTCCTCCAGCGTGCGGGCGAGATCGAAGCCGCAGGGCATGAAGATCAGGGCGTCCGGGTCCGACTTGGCGAGCTTGGCCAGGGTCGTGAATTCCGAATGCTGACCTTTTTCGGCCATGACCGGCACGCCGCCGGCGGCCGTCACCAGTTCCGGAACCCAGTTTCCGGCGATCATCAGTGGATCGATCCACTCGATGCAGGCGATGTTGAGTCGCGGATCGAGAGCGGCGCCGCGGATCGAGATGATCTCGACCCGTTCGCGTGCCCGCTCCGCCAACTCACGTCCGGCCCATCCAAGATCGAGGGCGTCGCCGAGCGTGCCGAAACTCTGCCAGACCTGATCCAGCGTCGCCGGTGCGACGGAGACGACGACGGGCGCCTTGCCGGTCCATTTGGCCAGCGCGGCGTTCAGGTCCGCTTCCGAGACCGCGCAGGCGGCGCATTGGTGCTGGGTCAGGATGATGTCCGGCTTCGCCGCCCTCAGCGCCTCGGCGTCGACCTCGAACACCGACAACGCCTTGGTGATCAGTTTCGAGACCTGATTGTGCAGGCCGCGCGACGGCTTCGCCGGATTGATCCGCGGGCGGGTCATGACCGGGATCTCGACGACCTCTGCCGGGTAATCGCATTCGTGGCTACGCCCGACCAAATGCTGAGCCATGCCGAGCGCGGCGATGACTTCGGTCGAGCTCGGCAGCAGGGAGACGATGCGTGGTGCCATTACTGGACAGCTTCCCGGGCGGCAGCCTCGGTTTCGCGCTTTTCCCGGTGGATCAGCCACAGATTTCGAGAATAGATGAAGAGGCCCGTTCCCTGGCCCAGAATGAACACCGGATCCTGGCGCCAGAGCGCGTAGACGAACAACGTAGCACCTCCGGCGATCGAGAAGTACCAGAACGCTATGGGGATCACGCTCTTGCGGCTGATCTCGCTCTTCAGCCACTGGATCAGGAAGCGCATCGTGAACAGCGCCTGACCGCCGAAGCCGACGCCGACCATGACGATCTCTTCCGTCGACATGCCGGTGAAGGCGCCGACGAACTTCTCAGTCAACGCATCAATCATGTTCTGCTCCGTCGGCTTCGCGCACCGTCAGGTCCGCAGGCGCGCGCCGCATCAGCCACATCATGCCCAGCAGGTCGGGAACGCCCACGGCCAGCCGATCGAAGATCTTATACTTTGATGTCCCGGCATGTCGGGCGCGGTGGTTCACCGCGACCACGGCGACGCGCGCACCCTCGCGTTTGGCGAGCGCGGGCATGAACCGGTGCATATGGTCGAAATAGGGGAATCGAAGGAACAGCGCCCGCTCGAACAGCTTCAGCGAGCAACCGGTATCCGGGTTGTCGTCGCCCAGCAGCGCGCGGCGCAGCGCGTTGGCGATCCGCGAGGCCCGGCGCTTGGTCCAGGTGTCGCGGCGGTTGACCCGGTGGCCGGTGACCATCAGCGGCGTGATGCCCGCATCGCCCTGCCAGGCGGCGAGCAAGGCCGGAATATCCGCCGGATCGTTCTGGCCGTCGCCGTCCAGGGTCGCGATCAGCCGGCCGCGGGCGGCGGAGATGCCGCTGCGCAATCCCATGCTCTGGCCCGAGCGCCTGGAATGGGTGAGGACCCGGAGCTGCGGCACGTCGGTGCGCTGGGCGTCGAGGGCCGCGGCCGTGCCGTCGGTCGAACCGTCATTCACGAACACGATCTCGAACGGGCACACGCCGTCCAGGGCGGCACGGATCTCGGCGATCAGCGGACCGACATTGGCTTCCTCGTTCAGGACCGGGACGACGACCGACAGGAGCGGATTGCTCGCGGGCTCGGTGGACGGGGTCTCGGCCGGCACGGTGGAGATCTCCGGCACGGGCGTGGTCTTCCAATTTTGACGTCGGCGCCCTGATAGCCCCGCAAGGGGCCGCGTTTCAAGGATGATCGCGCAACGGATACGCCCAAGCACGCCTCCCGGTTCCTTGGGCGTCTCGAAAACGCAACACGGCTGCAAACAAAGTGTCACCGCCTGCGGGCTATATGGGCTCCCGACTGTACCGATCGTCGGCGCCGGTCACATTGGGAAGTCGCGGCGCCGCACGGGGCCGGGACTTGGCGCGATGGGGCCGGTGGGTTGGTTGGACGGACTGCCCGAACATTCGCCGCAACGCCCGAAGGCCCGCTCGCACCCCATGCTGATTTACCAGAACGTCACCAAGCGCTTTGGCGCCAATGCCGCCGTCGACCGCGTGAACATGTCGGTCGACGAAGGCACGATGCTCGGCATCATCGGTCGCTCCGGTGCCGGTAAGTCCACGCTGCTGCGGCTCACCAACCGGCTGATCGATCCCAGCGAGGGTTCGATCCGCTTCGGCCCCCGCGAGATCGGCGCTCTCAAGGGCAAGGCCCTGCTCGACTGGCGGGCCGACTGCGCCATGATCTTCCAGCAGTTCAACCTGATCCCGCGTCTCGACGTGCTGACCAACGTCATGCTCGGCCGGGCCAATTCGATGGGGCTGGTCAAAAGCGTCTTCAAGCTGTTCAGCGACGCCGAGCGGCACGCCGCCCTGCTGGCGCTGGAACGGCTCGGCATCGTCGAGACCGCGTTGCAGCAGGCCGGGACCCTGTCCGGCGGCCAGCAGCAGCGCGTGGCCATCGCCCGGGCGTTGATGCAGAACCCGAAGATCATCCTGGCCGACGAGCCGATCGCCTCGCTCGATCCGATGAACGCCAAGCTGGTCATGGATGCCCTGCGCGCCATCAACCGTGAGGAGGGCATGACCGTGGTCTGCAACCTCCACACCCTCGACACCGCCCGCGCCTATTGCGACCGCATCGTCGGGATGCGCGACGGCAGGGTCGTGTTCGACGGCGCGCCGGCCGACCTGACCACCGATGCCGCGCGCGAGATCTACGGCGCCGGCGCGGAGTTCGACGAGGCCGCGACCTCGACCAGCATCAATGACCGCCCGGACGACACGGGCTCACAGAATTCCGACGGCCCGCATCTGCGGGAGGTCGGAAGCGCCGTCGCCTCCGCCGGGGGGTGACGCCGCCGGACCGGTCCGGTCCGCACACCCGGCGACGCCAACACAAACGGCTCAAATCTGAGCGAGGGGAAGATCAATGACCATTATGCGCACTGCGGCGGCCGTTGCCGTCACTGCCCTGGTCGCGTTCGCCGGCACCGTGCCGGCCAAGGCCGCCGACCTGGGCATCAACGAGTTCCGGATCGGCCTGCTCGGCGGCGAGAACGCCTCCGACCGCCTGAAGAGCAACGAGTGCCTGCGCGAGCGCACCGAGAAGCTGCTCGGCGTCGAGACCAAGCTGTTCGCCCCGGCCGACTACAACGGCGTCATCGAGGGCCTGCTCGGCGGCAACCTGGACATGGCCTGGCTCGGCGCCTCGGGCTATGCCGCGGTCTACCTGAAGGATCCGGACGCGGTTGAGCCGGTCCTGGTCAAGATCAACGTCGACGGCTCCTACGGCTATCACTCGATCGGCTTCACCCGCACCGACAGCGGCATCAAGAGCCTCGAGGATCTGAAGGGCAAGAAGTTCGGGTTCGGCGATCCGAATTCGACCTCCGGCTACCTGATCCCCTCGATCGAGATCCCGGCGGCCGGCTTCCCGATGACGCCGGGCGAGTATTTCGGCGACGTCGTCTTCACCGGCGGCCACGAGCAGACCATCGTCGCGGTCTATAACGGCGACATCGATGCCGGCGTGACCTGGGCAGACGGGATCGGCTCCTGGGAAGAGGGCTTCAACTCCGGTGCGCTGCGCAAGGCCGTCGATGCCGGCCTGATCGACATGACGCAGCTGACCGAGATCTGGCGCTCCAAGGTCATCCCGGAAGGCCCGATCGTGCTCCGCAAGTCGCTGCCGGAGAAGGTCAAGCTGCTGATGACCGGCCTGATGGCCAGCCTGGAATCCATGGATGCCGAGTGCGCCTATGGTGTGATGGCCGGCGAGGTGAAGGGCATGGCCCCGATCACCCACGAGGAATATGAGGTCATCATCGCCGCCCGTAAGGCGAAGATCGGCAAGTAAGCCGCCAAAGACCCGGGCGCCGCGCGGACCTTTCCGGGTCGCGCGGCGTTTCCGTTCCTGCGTCCCCCGCTTCTGTTCTTTCGCGCGAGCCCGCCCATGGCCATGACCACCGTCGATCAGCTGCTGGACCATGCCTCTGCCCTTGAGCGGCGGCGGCGGTTGTACACAGCGCTCGGTGTCGCGATCTTCGCCTTCCTGGTCGTTATGGGTTTCATCGCCGCCGAGGACATGAACTCCGGCGGCTTCGTTCAAGGGCTGGACAAGTTCTTCGATTATCCACGCAACATCGTGGTCGAGACCGCGGATGCGGGGACCGGCTGGTTCGAGCGGCTCTGGACCTACCTGCCTGCTCTGATCGAGACCATCAACATGGCGGCCGTGGCGACCATCTTCGGCACCGTGTTCGCCGTCTTCCTGTCCTTCGCCTCGACCCGTGGATTGCAGGTCTGGCCGCCGATCATCCCGATCGCGCGCCGGGCGATGGATATCTCCCGCGCCTTTCCCGAGCTGATCGTCGCCTTGTTCCTGATATTCGTGCTCGGATCCTCGCCGGTCCCGGCGATCATCGCGGTCGCTTTCCACACCGCCGGCGCGCTCGGCAAGCTGTTCTCCGAGGTCAACGAGAATATCGATCGCGGCCCGCTGGAGGGCATGACCGCCGCCGGGGCGAGCTGGTCCAGGCGCATGCGCTGGGCGGTGCTGCCGCAGGTCCTGCCGAACTACACCAGCTACATGCTGCTGCGCTTCGAGATCAACATCCGCGCCTCCGCCATTCTCGGCTTCGTCGGGGCTGGCGGTATCGGCACCGAGCTGCGCAAAGCCATCAGTTGGGCCAACGGTGCCGACATAGCCGCCCTCTTCGTTCTGCTGTTCCTGACGATCATGGTGATCGACCAGTTCTCCGGTCATCTGCGCCGGCGTCTGGTCGGCGGCATGTTCGCCGGTGCCCGGTGAGGAGGCCGCGATGAGCACCGTCACCGCCGACGACACGGCCCGCCTGAACGCCACCTATGGCGAGGTGCTGGACGTTCACCGCCGCCAGTTCCTCTGGCCGGTCGGACTGCTGGTCCTGGTCCTGGCCTATCTCACCTATGCCTGCTTCGCCTTCGACATCCCGGAGCTGATCGCCAAGTCGCGGCTCGACCGCGGCGTGCTGCTCGGTCTCGATAGCGTCGCCTACAAGGTTCATGTCGAAAAGAACCTGCGCCGCGATCTGTTCGAGGTCGCCGTCGAGGGCGAGCGCACCGCCACTTATGACGAGGCGGCGCTGCCCGACTGGGTCACCGTCACCGGGCCGAGCGGCAATGACGGCCGCGTCGATATCGACATGGGCGACGGCTACCGTTTCGTCATCGAGGGCAAGAGCCTGACCATGACGGGGCCGGGGTTGGAGCGGCCGTTCACCGTCACCGCAGGCGGCAAGACGCTGACCTGGGAGGGCGACACGCCATCCTGGATCGATCTGAACCCGAAAAAGGTCGAGGCCCGCCCGACCCTGCTCAAGCGGGTCCAGGTCACCACCGGACGCATCCTGGTCTTCCGCTATTTCTGGGGCTGGGAGGATTTCTGGTTCGATTTCCGCTCGCCGCTGCACGGCAAGTCCCTGGGGCAGGTATGGTCGCTCGCCTGGTCCGACGATCGGCTCGATCCATCGATGTCGAACGCCGCCCTGATCGTTTCGGAATTCTGGGGCAATGAGGGTTGGCAGCATGGCGACGTGTTCAAGGCGCTGCTGGAGACCGTGATCATGGCCTTCCTCGGCACCGTGGTCGCCGCCTTTGTCGGCCTGCCCCTGGCCTTCCTGGCGGCGGCGAACTTCAACCCGGACCCCGCCACCCGCTTCGTGATCCGCCGGTTCTTCGACTTCGTGCGCGGCGTCGACATGCTGATCTGGTCGCTGATCTTCATCCGCGCCTTCGGCCTCGGTCCGCTGACCGGCGTGCTGGCGATCGCGCTGACCGACACCGGCACGCTCGGCAAGCTGTTCTCGGAAGCCATCGAGAATATCGACAACAAGCAGGTCGAGGGCATGCAGTCGACCGGCGCGTCGGCGATGACGCGCTACCGCTTCGGCGTCATCCCCCAGATCCTGCCGGTCTTCATCTCGCAGTCGCTGTACTATCTCGAGTCCAACACCCGATCGGCGACGGTGATCGGGGCGCTGGGTGCCGGCGGCATCGGGCTCAAGCTGGTTGAGACGTTGCGCACGGGCAAGGACTGGGAGAACACGCTCTACATCATCACGCTGACGCTGATCGTCGTCATCGCCATGGACGTCACGTCCGGGTGGTTGCGGCGGAAACTGACCGGCGCCGGACGCGACTGAGCGGTATCCCGCGCCGTCAGTTCCGGCCCGGGTTCAACAACCCCCGCGCGATCACGCCGGCCTGGATCTCGGCCGCCCCTTCGAAGATGTTCAGGATGCGGGCGTCGCACAGCACCCGGCTGATCGGGTACTCCAGCGCATAGCCGTTGCCGCCATGGATCTGCAGCGCGTCGTCGGCCGAGGCCCAGGCGACCCGGGCCGCCAGCAGCTTGGCCATCCCCGCTTCGATGTCGCAACGGCGGTCGCTGTCCTTCTCACGGGCGGCATGCAGGGTGAGGGCGCGGGCCGCGGCGATTTCCGCCGCCATGCGCGCCAGCTTATTTGCAACGCGCGGAAACGCTTGAAGTTTCTTGGAAAATTGAACCCTTTCGCCCGCGTAACGAAGCCCGAGCTCCAAGGCTGCCTGGGCGACGCCCAGCGCGCGGGCGGCGGTCTGGATGCGTGCGCTCTCGAAAGTCGCCATCAGTTGCTTGAAGCCCTGACCCTCCTCGGTGCCCAACAGGCTCGCCACCGGCACTTCGAAGCCGTCGAAGGCGATTTCGTATTCCTTCATGCCGCGATAACCGAGCACTTCGATCTCGCCGCCGCTCATGCCGGGGGCGGGGAACGGGTCGGCCACGGTGCCGCGCGGCTTTTCGGCCAACAGCATGCTCAACCCCCGGTAGCCGGTTTCGTCCGGGTTGGTGCGAACCAGCAACGTCATCAGGTCGGTGCGCGCGGCGTGGGTGATCCAGGTCTTGTTGCCGGTCACCCGCCAGGTCTCGCCGTCCCGCTCGGCCCGGGTGCGCAGGTGGGCGAGGTCGGATCCGGTATTGGGCTCGGTGAAGACCGCCGTCGGCAGGATCTCGCCCGAGGCGATGCGGGGCAGCCAGTGGGCGCGCTGGGCCTCGGTGCCGCCGAGCCGGATCAGTTCGGCAGCGATCTCCGAGCGCGTGCCGAGCGAGCCGACGCCGATATAGGCCCGGCTGAGGGTCTCCGAGACCACGACCATCGCCTCCTTGCCCATGCCGAGCCCGCCATACTCCTCGGGCACGGTCAGGCCGAAGGTGCCGAGCTCGGCCATGGCCTCGACCACCTCGATGGGGATCAACTCGTCGTTCAGGTGCCACTGATGGGCATGGGGCTCGACCCGGTCGGCGCCGAAACGGCGAAACTGGTCGCGTACCAGGCCCAGGGTCTCGTCCAGTCCGTGATGGCCGAAGGCATCGGGGTCACCGGAATCCATCGCGTCGGCCAATCGGGCCGCCAGCGCAACGCGCGCCGCCTGACCGTTGCCAAAGCGGATCAAGTTTCGACAGGAAGCATTTGATAACGGGGCCAGATCTGCCTCTTCCAGCCCCAGGTCGTGTGGCCGCAGCATTTCGGTCTGTGCCATTGGGATGCCGCCACGGATCTGGCCGAGATACTCGCCGGCGGCCACGCCCAGGATCAGCCGTTCGGTCTCGCCCGCTCGGCCTTCCTCGGTCAGCGTATCGGCCCAGGAAACCAGCCTTTTCAACGCTTCAACGGTGGTCGCCAGCCAGGCGAGGCCATGCACGGCGGTCTGCTCGGACTCCAGTTTCGCGCTGTCGATCCGCCCATCGCGCACCACCAGATCCGATACACGCCGCCGCGCGGTCGCCAGGACCGTCTCGGCCGCTTCCACCGCCTCGCGGGCAAGGGTCAGCGTATCTGCATCCGTGGTTTCGACCGGCAACGTGTCAACGGCGGGACCGTTCATCCTGAGATCTCCCGAATTTCAAGCGATTCCGTGGGTTTCCCCAACATGGTGCAGGCGGCGCTGGAGGTCCAGAGCTACTCGACTCAGACATGGCGTTAACCTTTCCTGTTAACCTGTTGGTAATTAATTGATATGGATGCGAAACGGAGCGGCCGATTGAAACCGCGTTCCGGGTTGCAGTCGCTGAATCCACCGGATAAGATCGCGCCCGGCCCTCAAGATACTGTGGGTGATCAACTGTATCCTACGATATGGAGTGAGCTTGGCGATCGCTGACACTACCGCGCCGGACGAAAATAATCGCGTCAAATCAAGTAGTTCCGGGGCGACTGGGGCGGCCTACGTTGTGCCCTGCTCGTCTGCCTTCCGCGATGCGGTACTCCGGCTCGCCGAGAAGCGCCATGCCAGCCCCTCGGACCTTGCCCGAGCGGTGCTTCTGCTGATCCCCCGCGACATTTTGGCCCGAACCGTCGACCCGGGCGGACCGGGACCCGAGGACCGCGAGCATGTCGCGCTCCAGTCCGGCGCCTCGCGCGGGCGGGTGCTGAAGCGGAAACCGCGTTTGCAGATGCGGCTGCCGGCCGGCTATGCACATGGCGATCTGCGCCGGGCACTCGCATTGGCGCTGTCCATGTCCAAGGGCGAGGCCGAACTGGCGGTAGTGACTGCGGCGGACCGCAAGGCGGAAGCGGCGGTGGAGCGGGCGCGCGACGAGATGGCGGACGAGAACACGACCCTGCGCGGCCTCGTCGCCGACCTGGCCATGCCGGTTCTGCCGCGCGGCATCCAGACCCGCAGCGAGGCGCTGTTCGCCCTCGGATTCCCGCCCACCGCGGTACCGGACAATGGCAGCATCCGACGCCGCTGGCGGCGGATGGCGATGATCTACCATCCGGACAGCGCATTCGGCGACCACGACCGGATGAGTCAGCTCAATCAGGCGCTGGAGAAGCTGACTCAATAGGCCGGCCCGTCGAGATGGCCCGCGTACGCCGCGCAATATTCTTTCGTGATGCTTGACAGCGGCGCCGGTGCTTCGTAGCGTCGGCTCATGAGTAACGATCTCCATTTGCAGGCTGCCATCGGGGCAGGCCGCATCGGTCGGCGAATTAGCCGCCCGGTCCTCGTTGAGGGCCGGGGCTGTGCCATTCGCCGTGAACCGATCTGTGGAGATTTCTCATGCTCGCCGAGCGCCTGAGCCCCGACACGGGCTCTTCCAATACCCTGCTTCACCCTTCCAACGACCCCGTGGTTGCGTGCTTCTCGATCACCGCCGCGGCCGATCCGTCGGTCATGCCGCGGGTTCTAGAGTTGTTCGCCAAACGCGGACTGATCCCGTCGCGCTGGCATAGCGACCTGAGTGGCCGGCGTCGGGATGAATTGCTGATCGACCTGCAGGTCGAAGGTCTGGGGCGCGAGAAGGCCGAACTGATCGGCCACGCCATGCGCCAGATCGTGCCGGTCCTGAGTGTGCTGATCAGCCAGAAGAGCTTCGCCTGAGAGGCTGCGCCAAGGCTCTCCGACCGACCCGGAATCCCTGCCCAGGTTGGTGAGCGAGCCGGCGATCAGGGACGGCACGGGCCGCGCCTAAGCCACCCGCACCATCTCGACGCCGGCGGCGGCGGCGGCATCCGCCTCCGCCGCGCCGACCTGCTCGAGCCAGTCACGTCGGCCGCGCACGCCGCCGGCCGTACGGACGGCGGCTATGGCCTCGAAGTCGATGGTGGCATGGACCCATCCGGGCCGGTCGAACGCCCCTTCGGCGAGGACGCCATTCGGCGGCAGACCCTTGTCGGCCGGCACGAATACGCCGGCGGAGCCGTGATTATTGTCGAGGGCCGGCGACCAGGGGGCGGCCCCGACGGTCGGGCTGGTCACGACAGCGACCTGGTTCTCGAGCGCCCGGGCGAGCCCGGCGATGCGGACCCGCGCCGCGCCGGCCACGGTCTCGGTCGCGCTGGGGATCAGGATCAGGTCGGCGCCGGCGGCGACCATGGCGCGGACGATCAGCGGAAACTCCCCGTCGTAACAGACGGCAACGCCGATCCGTCCGATCTCGGTGTCGAAGACCCGGGCCGCGGAATTGCCGGTGATCCCCCAGATCTCCCGCTCCCAGGGGGTCATGATCCGTTTGTCCTGGATGCCGATTCCGCCCTGCGGACCGAGCAGACGGGCACGGTTGACCGCCTGCCCGCCGAGATCCGCGGCATGGACCGGCAGGCTCGCGGCCAGGATATGGACGCCGTGGCGCCGGGCGAGTTCGACATGCAGGGCGTCGACCTGGTCGATCAGGCTGCCGACGGCGTGGATCTGTCCCGCCAGGTCGGCCTCCATCGCCGGCCCGAACGTGGAGGCCAGTTCCAGCCCGCCATATTCCGGAAACACCAGGAGTTCGGCCCCGGCCCCGGCGGCCTCGGCGACCCAGGTCTCGACCCCGGCGGCCCAGGCATCCAGGCTCGTCGGCCGACCGACCGGATATTGGGCGGTGGCGACCTTCAGCGCGGGGCGGGGGGCGCTCACAGCGGTTTGATCCAGTACTGCATGGGTTTGGCGCTCTCCTCGCTCTCGCCGACATCCGTCCAACTGTAGCGCGCGATCGCGCCGTCAAGCGGACGATACCCGAAATGACGCCAGACAGGGTCGAGCGGCGTGTATCCGTTGGGTCTGGCCGGGTGATCGTCCGGCCGCAGCACGCCGCAGAATACGGCGACCTCGAACCCGGGGGCCGGGCATGGGCCTCGCGCCGGTCGAAGAAGGCGCGATAGGCGCCACGGCCGCGGCATTCCGGCAGCAGGATGGATTCAGCACAGTAGAACACCCGCTCCGGATCGTATCCGGCGGCGGCGATCGGTGCCGAGAAATCGGCATGTTCATGCGCCAGGGGCAGACCGGTCGAGGCGCCGACCATGGTGTCGCCCTCATAAGCGGCTACCAGAATGGCGCCGTCAGAGGCGGCGAAGGCGGAAAGATATCTGGCCTCGTAGTCCGCCGAGCCCTCGTACAGATAGGGCCAGTCGCGGAATACCCGGATGCGCAGATGTGCCAGAGCGTTGATCGCCGGCGCGATCCCGGTCCGACCGGTCATGGATTCCAGGCGCAGTGTCGTCTCGGCCATCCCGCTCCCCTCGCAACGGCCGCCGCAATACCGGTGGTCCGGGTCCGGGTCAACCGAAGGCTGGCGCTCGGTGGACGCTATTCCGCCAGCTTCTTCAGGTAGGCGATGATGTCGGCGCGGTCCTCGGCATCCGACAGGCCGACGAAATGCATGTTGTTGCCGGGCAAGGTTTTCTTCGGGTTCTCCAGGTAGGGATCCAGGGATTCTGCGCTCCAGACCATGTCATAGGCCTTCATGGCGGCGGAATACCGGGGATAGCCTGCCGCAGTCCCGGCCTTGCGTCCGACGACGCCGAACAGGGTGGGGCCCATGCGGTGCTTGCCTTCCTGCACAGTGTGACAGGCCTTGCATTTTTGATTGAAGACCTTGGCGCCCGCGGCCGGGTCGCCTTCGTCGGCGACGGCGGCCGGACTCGTCGCGACAGTCAGTGCGAGGCCCAGAAAGGCGGTCCGCAGAACTGTGATGGGCATGGGGATCTCCGTGGTCGGCATGGATCTCAGGCTGTGTCTCTGGCGCCCCCCGCGCGGAACCGCATATTGGCGCGGCGGGCGGAACGGCGACAGACCATGCGACGATTCGTCGGAACCGGCGCCGGCGATCGGCCCGGCCGTTGTCCCGGTGCCGGCGCCTCAGTATCCGCGCTTCAGCAGCCGGTTCATCATATGGGTGACGATCAGGGTCCGCGGTTCGACGGCTCGCCAGCGGTCGCCACGCTCAGCGGACAGGGTCTCGGCCTGCCAGTCGGACAACTCGCGTGCCGCCGCGTCGAGCGACATGACCCGGCGCGCGACCTTGGCGGCCAGCAGGCCGGCCTGGAAATCGACATCCGGATTGATCGGCCGTTCGTCACTCATGGCGTCCGGCGTGCCCTTCCATGGTTCCGGTCCTGACCGCCGGGGTGCTCGGCGACGGCCGTCGGGTCGGGTTCGGGGTCATCGGGCAGGCACTCTACACGCTGTTTCATGTCAAGACGCGGGAGAGCTGGCCCGGGGAGCGATCGCGTTGCCGGCGGCCGCAAGTCAGCGCTGGAAAATCGGCGAGACAGCGGCTAAGGTCCGCCGCCTTGCGGGCGTAGTTCAATGGTAGAACCCCAGCCTTCCAAGCTGATGATGCCGGTTCGATCCCGGTCGCCCGCTCCAAACCCTTCCGCACACGCCCGATGTCGTCACGACTTGGTCGACGAGTCCTTGCCCTGCAGGATCCGGCGATGGGTTTCGATTTGCGCGGCTGACAACACCTTGGCGTCCACCGCCACATTGCCGACGATGAATTGGTCGCACCCCGTCCCTTCCAGCGTGACCGGCAGAATCAGCCGTCGCCAGGCCGTGGCACCCAGCCAGGGCAACGAGGAATGCTCGGTATAAAGCGGGCGGTTGGTGCGATAGACCGTGAGGTAGGTCGCCCGGTATAGGAGCGCCACGTTGGTCTTGGCGCTCGCGTTCATCTCCGAGACGGTTTTTCCGGTCCAATCCTTGCCGGCGCTCTGGGCGATCTTGGTACCGTAGAGCCGATAGCGAGCGTCAAAGCCTTCCCGCTCGACGTCCAGGATCATGATGTTGCCGACCGCCGGCAGCAGGGCCAGCATTTCGAAATCCTCGCGTCGGGACAGGCCGGCATGGTTGCCGGCCTTCGAGCGCCAGAAGTCGTAAAGAAACTGGAGCGTCGCTTCCGGCAACGCGTCCATCGAGTCGGCGAACCGGACATCCAGCACGCTGTCATCGAAGTCCGCCGGACGGGATCCGGCGGCGATCGCGGTGGCCGCCGCGACGATCTCATCGTCTGTCGGCGACCTCCAGAGGGGTTGGCTATCGGACATGAACAGACTCAACGGTGGTGTCGCTCGGCTGAGTGCCGACGAATCGTGGCGCGATCCGGGAATGGATTCGCTTTTCGAGGTGCCGGTTCGAGCCGTTCGACCCAGGCGCCGCCCGTGATGATCCCACCGTGGAACGATCAGTCGAACAGGGCGTCGATGTCGGCCTGGCTGAGACCCTGGCCGCCGAGGGCCGGCCCGTTCAGGAGCTCTTCTTCGTTCTCGTCAGCGGCGTCCATGGCATCGCCGGCTTCTGCCTCGTCGGGGATGTCGACGTCCTTGAACGCGTCCAGACCCCAGATATCGATCATCGCCAGCACCCGGCTTTCGATATAGCGCAGCGTCTTCACCACCTGGGTGACGCGCTGGCCCGTCAGATCCTGGAAGGCGCAGGCCTCGATGATGGCGATCAGGCGCTCGCCGGCCTGGTCGATCAGCGGTGCGACGTCGGGATCCTCGATCGTGTGCGAGTGGATCTCCTTCAGCAGCCGCTCGACCTCGTCGGTCGCCGACATGATTTCGTTGGTCGCGTCTTCGGTCGCCTTGGTGATCTCCTCGAGCTGAAGCGAGGCCTTCTCCATCTCGTCGCGGCCCATGACCGGGTTCTTGATCGCCGCGATCTGGGATTTTGCGCGACCGATGCTGCGGACCATCTGCGCGATTTCCACGCGGACGTCGCGCTTCATATCGTTTTCTTCGTCGCTGTCCCGCGCATCGTGACCGCGCAGTTCGGCGACTTCCTGGCGCAGTTCGGCGATCTGACTGAGGATCAGTTCAACGCCACCATCGGCCAAAGCCGCCGGAGGAATGTCGGTATTGGCGCCCTTCAGCACACCGGCCGCCCCCGCCTGCTTGGCGCGGCGTTCAATGGAAAAAAGCTTCTCATGCTTGGCGGCCATCGTCATTCTCTCCCGGTACCCTCAGTACGACCTGTGTCCATATTCGCGGCTATGGTTAAAAAAATAGTTAACCCGGAGCCGGCGATTCCTGCGGTGGTCTCAAACTGAACGACCTTCGGTTTTCATTAACCCTTTATTTAGGCTAATGCGTCATTTTCGACGGATGGGTCGATATGGCCAGTCACGAGCAGCCCCAGGGTATGCTTGGCGGTCGAAAGGTTGAGCAGGATGGCTCTCGCAGTGGCAAGCGCCGATACGAAAGACAAACTGGATCCGAATACGCATTTCGTGTTCCAGCATCGTGTGTTCCAGCTGCCGGACGCGCGGTTCGAGCTGTCGGGCCGCGACCGCAGCCCGGTCATGCGGGTCGAACTCGGCGATATCGACGCGGTCATCCCGATCGACGATGTCTCCAGCGAGTTCGGGATCTCCCCGGATTCCCCGGATGGCAAGCTTCTGGTGACGGCCTCCAACAGCCTGAAATTCGTCCGCGACATCCGCCCCGGCGACAGCATCCCCTCGGAGCTGTTGGACGGCACGGCGTCTTGGCGGGTCGAGGATCATCACCGCGAGCTGGCGAAGAACCGCCTGATGGTCCAGGTCGCCACCTGGCTGACCGGCGACGAGTCCGTCATTCTGGATATGTCCGAACTGCGCCGCATGTCGACCGACTCGGACATGCAGCGGAAGGTTCGGGACGGCATCTCCAAGATCGCGGAATCCCTGGGACTCGGAGTGGACCGGCGCGACGAGGTGCTCGATATGATCGACCGCTTCGCCCGCGAGCTCTGCTACATTGAGGCGCTGCGTGACCGCTACAATGCCGCGCGGTCGATCCTCGGCAAGCTCGGCCGGGTCGGCAAGCTCTACAAGGACGACAAGCATTTCTACGAAGAGGTCAACCGCGCCAACATCCTGATGCGACCGGCGATGCAGGGCTTCACCAGTCTGTTCGATCAGGTCGACGCCCAGACCAGCGAGATCATGGCGGTGCTGAAGACATATGACGCCATGGTGAAATACGTGCGCGAGATCCGCGACGAGCTGCACCAGCGCCTGATCATCTGGGATCAGGCGATCAAGATGTGGGACGTCAATGTCGACAAGCGCAACGACAAGGTCCGCGACGCGGTCCGCGAAACCTATCGCTTCGTCGCCTTCCATTTCCCGCAGACCCACGACTGGATCTGACCGCGTCGGTGTCCCGGCCAGGGACCAGACGGGCGCGCGACCGGGCTTAGTTTCCGCCGCCCGGGACGCGCACCGGCAAGCGAAGCTGACCAGTGGTCAGAGCGACCCCCAGAACGATCAGCGCCAAGCCGACGAACAGCGTGGGCGATACCGCCTCGCCGAGCAGGGCTGTGCCCAGCACGATACTGAACCCGGCCCGCAGGTAGCTGCCCGTCGTCACCCCCAGCGGTCCCAGGGTCTGTACCAGCCGGAAGTAGATCGCCATGGCGGCGGCTGTCGACAGCAGCCCCATCGCCAGCACCGCGGCGATCGACTGAGCGGAGGGCATGGGGCCAAGGGGAGCGTCGCAGATCCACGCCACGGGGAGCATCGTGAGGGCTGCCATAGCCATGGAGCACGCCGCCGTCAGAAGCGGCGGCTGGCCTGAGAACCTCTTCGCGTAGAGGGCGGCAGCCGCGTAACTGAGGCTGGCACCGCAGACCGCGAGCTGGCCGATCAGGTTCGATCCGCTGCCGGAGAAGGCCGCCGGTCCCATGATCGCCAGAACCCCGGAAAACCCGACGATGACGCCGGCGCCTTTGCTCAGTCCTCGGTGCCGCCCGGCCGGTGTCGCGAGACCGATCAGAAATACGAAAAGCGGTGGCGTCGTCGTCAACAGGCCGGCCAGGCCGCTGTCGATGTGCTGCTGACCCCAACTGATCAGCGTGAACGGCAGGGCGCTCTGTAGGACACCCTGCACAATCAAGGCACCCCACTGGCCCGGCGATGTCGGTATCTTGATGCCCATCCAAAGCACGGCGGCGAACAGGGCTGCGGCGCCAATCACCAGCCGGCCGAGCACCACGCTGGCCGGCGGGATCGTCGTGATTGCGATCTCGATCAGGGTGAAGGATCCGCCCCACAGAAAGGAGAGCAGGACAAGTAGAGCGATCTCGATGCGAAGGGTGTGTGATGGTTGAGCCATGTAGATTCTCCTTGCGTTGGGCTCCGTATCGCAAGGCAGGCGGGTAATGGCTGGCCGGTTTCGGCTGCCGTCCTGGGATCGAGTCTGATTTCAGCTAGACGGTCCGGTCGCGCCGACCGGATAGTGCCGCGATGACGGACGATCTGGCGCTCTATCTCGACACGCAGACCTGCGACCGAGCTCGCATGGCACGGGATCCGGCGTTCGACGGGCTGTTCTTCTCCGGGGTCCGATCGACCAGGGTGTATTGCCGTCCGGTCTGTCCGGTACGCCCCGCCAAGTCCGCCAATGTGACGTTCTATCCCTCGGCCGCAGCCGCCGAACGTGCGGGATACCGACCCTGTCTGCGGTGTCGGCCGGAGACGGCACCGGGCAGTGCCGCATGGCGCGGGACCGCGTCCACCGTCGGCCGCGCGATGCGTCTCATCGAGGAAGGGTTTCTGGACCAGGCGACGGTGACCGACCTGGCGGACCGATTGGGGGTCGGCGCCCGGCATCTCTCGCGGCTGTTTGCGGCTCATATCGGCGCCAGCCCGTCCCAGGTCGCAACCACCTGCCGGGTGCAGCGCGCGAAACGGATGATCGACGCCGGCACGATGGGCATGGCGGAGATCGCCTTCGCATCCGGCTTCAACAGCGTGCGGCGGTTCAACGATGTGTTCAGGGCGCTTTACGGCCGCGCCCCGTCCTCGCTCAGACGATGACCCGCGCGGCCCGGCATTGTGCCTGTCAGGCCTTGCGTCGGGCCACCAGGAACAGCCGGCGGAACGGGAATGCGGTGCGGCCGTCCGGCATTGGCGGATAGGCGGCGCGGACCCGCTTGCGGTACGCGGCCTCGAAACCGTCGCGCGCGTCACCGTCGAGCGCCGCCAGGAAGGGGCGCAGCCAGGTTCCCTTGGTCCATTCCGCCACCGGGTTCTCGCCCTCCAGGATCTGGATGTACTCGGTTTCCCAGACGTCGAGCAGATCCGCCATGGGCGACAGCAGATCGACATAGAACCCCGGCTCGTGGGTCGGCGGGTCGCTCAGCATCGGCTCAAGCGTCGCCTTCCAGGGGCCGTCGGCGGCGGCCGCGGCGACGGAGGTGTGCGAGGGGGCGGTGAAGTTCCGTGGCATCTGCACGGCGAGCCATCCGCCCGGGGCCACCTGCTCGAACAGACGGGGAAACAAGGTCGCGTGGTCGTCGAGCCAATGCAGGGCCGCATTGGAATAAAGCACGTCCACCGACGGTTCTGCCTTCCAGGAGGCCGCATCCGCGACCTCGAAGGCGAGGGTGGGATGATCGGCGCGGGCGCGCTCCAGCATTTCCGGCGACGGGTCGAGGCCGAGGATACCGGCATCGGGCCAGCGCGCCGTCAGCAGCGCCGTCACGTTGCCGGCGCCGCAGCCGAGATCGACGACCCGGCCGGGTGCGTCGGCGGCGATTCGTCCCAGGAGATCGATCGCCGGTCGCAGGCGGTGATCGGCGAACTTGAGGTACTGCGAGGTGTCCCAGGTCATGGTGTCGGCTCCACAGGCGTCAGCGGTCTCGGCATATGGTAGGATTATTTGAAATACAGCATAACTCGCCGTCCGTGGGGCAGCCGGCGTATTCGGGCGAAGCAGGATGACCGACGAAAAATCCGGCAAGACGACGAAGGCCAGGGACGGCATTGCCGGCAGCCTGGTCGAGCAGGCTACCGGTCACGAGTTTCCGCGGGATGATCGGCCGACGGCGCTGCGTCTGCGCAAGCTCAGTCAGCGTGATATCGATGCGATGGTCCAATCCCATGCCCTGTTCGAGACGGGGCGGACCGGCGGCGCCCGAGCGAGCTTCGCCGGCTGCGATCTGCGCTATCTCAGCCTGAAGGGTGTCGATCTCGTCGGCGCCGACTTTTCCGGCGCCAGCCTGGCCCATGCCGATCTCAGATACGCGAAACTCCATAGTGCGAATCTGTTCGCCTGCGATCTGCGTCACACCGATCTGCGCCATGCCGACCTGTGCCGCGCCGATATGCGGGGCTCGTGCCTGCGCGGGGCCAACCTGACCGACGCGGTGCTGCAGGAAGCGGATCTGCGCGACGGCGTGCTGCTCAAGCCCGACGAGCGCGGCAATCTGGTCGCGGCCGGCTTCGAGACCACCTCGACCGATGCGGCGACGGCGACGGCCCTGCGCGCCGATCTCTCCAACGCGAAGATGTCCAACGCGTTCGTGGTGCAGACCGACCTGACCGACGCCAATCTCCGCAATGTGCGCCTCAACCGCGCCGACCTGAGCCACGCCAACCTGACCGGCAGCAATCTGGAAGGCGCCGATCTGACCGAAGCGAACTTGACCGGGGCCATCCTGCACGGCGCGATCCTCTACAATGTGATCTTCTCCAACACCCAGCTCGCCGATGCCGATCTCGCCGGCGCCGCGTTCTCCAATCTCGACCGCGACGCGCCGCATTTCCGCGATGCCCGGCTGCCCAAGGTCCTGGACGCGCTCGGCATGGAGATGAAGAACCTGCTGATCTCGCATGACGCCTGGATCCGCTCGTCCGGGCGTCAGGGGAAGCGCGCCGACCTGACCCGCCGCGATGCGGGCGGTCAGTCGCTCGCCGGTATCAACCTGTCGGCGGCGGGGATGGAGTTCGTCGTCCTGACCGGATGCGACCTCAGCCGCATGGAACTGCTGATGTCCGATATGGCGTTTGCCGACCTGCGTGACTCGGACCTGTCGACCGCCGACATGCGCGGCGTCACGCTGCGCCGCGCGAACCTGACCGGGGCGAACCTGTCCGGGGCCCGGCTCGGGCCGATCAACATCATCGGCTCGAACGTCCAGCGGTGGACCGCGCATCTGGAACATGCGCGGCTTGAGCGGGCGAACCTGCGGGGGGCCGATCTGTCCTTCGCAGCAATGAGTCATGCCGATCTGACTGGCGCCGACCTGCGGGATGCCGATCTGCACGGCGCCGACCTGCAGGACGCGATCCTGACCGACGCCGATCTCAGAGGCGCCGATACCCGTGACACGGACTTCCGGGGCGCGCAGGACGTCACCCTATGACCGGTGCGGATGCGCCGCCGGTCGGCGTTCCGGACGATGCGGGGGCGGCGGCGATAACCCGCGCCGTGACCCGTGGTGCGGCGAGGATGTTCGAGGATCTCGGCCAGGCGGTGGTCACCGAACTGCGATTGGCGACCGGCCGGCGCGCCGACATCATGGCACTTGCCGGCGACGGGACGGTGACGGTCGTCGAGGTGAAGTCAGGTCTGTCCGATTTCGCATCCGACCGGAAATGGGAGGATTACGCGGAGTTCTGCGACTGTTTTTTCTTTGCGGTTTCCGCCGAGTTTCCTCTGGATCGCCTGCCGGATGCCGATGTTTGCGGCCTGATCGTGGCCGACGCCTGGGGGGCCGAGATTCTGCGCGAGGCGCCGGTCTCCCGCCTGTCGCCAGCCCGCCGTAAGGCGGTGACCCTGCGGTTCGCGGCAACCGCGGCCCGCCGTCTGCGGGGGATCGAGGACCCCCGCCTCTAGCGACCTAGGTCATGCTGCACGCGCTAAGCGGAGCGCGCCGATCGGCATTATTAAAATTACCAATTTTCAGTATTAGAATTAATAAGACCATAATTGCTGCAAAAATATCAGCAATCCACTGCAATTTTGGTCAGTTATACTGACCGGTATTTCGTCTTATGTTGCAATGCAGAAGGCGACGGATTGTCCCGCCGTCATGCAGTGGAGGCCACTATGGAAAAGATCGACGTCGCGAAGACCGTGATCGCTTACAGCATGGGTTGGGCGCTGATTGCCCTGACGGCAGTCGCCGGCGCTCTCTAAGGCGTTCCGGGTCCCGGGGTTCCGGGACAATCCAACCGATCCGGGGCACGGGCGGATGACCCGCTTCGCCCCGGCCGGTGGCGGCAATGGGCACCGATTGAGGTCGCCCCCGAAACTGGACCGACCCGATGCGGGCCGATCTAGAGGCTTGAGATCCGCGCCACCGTTGCGGTCGTACTGTGCCCGTCCTCGATCGACGCCAGCATAACGCGCCCGCCGTAGGACTGAACGACATCGGCACCGACCACGGTCGCCACCGTGTAGTCCGACCCCTTGACCAGCACATCCGGCTTCAGGTTCTCGATGACCGCCAGCGGTGTGTCGTCGGAGAAGATCACGACGGCATCGACGGTCGCCAGCGATCCCAGAACCAGCGCCCGCGATGCATCGTTCTGGATCGGCCGGGACTCGCCCTTGAGGCGTTTTACCGAGGCATCGCTGTTCAAGCCCACCACCAGCCGGTCGCAAGCGCCGCGCGCCTGACGCAGCAGCGATACGTGACCCGGATGCAGCAGGTCGAACACGCCGTTCGTGAACCCCACCTTCAGACCCTGCCGGCGCCAGGCCTCGGCCAGCGCCCGGGCATCATCCAGCGTGACGGTCTTCGACTCTCCGATATCGAGCTCGCGCTGCCGCAGCGACGCGGCCATCTCGCTTGCCGCCGCCGTCGCCGTGCCCACTTTGGCGACGACGATCCCGGCGGCCACATTGGCCAGGCGGCAGGCATCCTCGATCGGAATCCCGGCTCCGAGAGCCGCCGCAAGGGTCGCGACCACCGTGTCCCCGGCGCCCGAGACGTCATAGACCTCGCGGGCCGTCGCCGGCAGGTGCAGCGGCGCCATGCCGTCGCCGCGGATCAGGGACATGCCGTCCTGACTGCGGGTGACCAGCACACCGTTGACGCCGGACGCGGCGATCAGGGCCGCCGCCGTCTCGACGATGTCGGCATCGCCCTCGACCGGTTGCCCGGTCGCCTCGGACAGTTCCCGCCGGTTCGGCGTTACCAGTGTGGCGCCGGCGTAACGGGCGTAGTCATTGCCCTTGGGGTCGACGATCACCGGCACGCCGCGCTCGGCCGCCGCATCGATCAGCCGGCGCAGAACCGAAGCGGTCAGCACCCCTTTGCCGTAATCCGACAGCACGAGCGCCTTGGCTTGCGCCAGATCGGCGATCGCCCGCTCGACGATATCCCCTTCCAGACCGTCGGATACCGGAACGATCCGCTCGCGATCGGCCCGCATCATCTGCTGACCGCCGGCGATATAGCGGGTCTTGATCGTCGTCGGCCGCGCGTCATCCTCGATGAGGTGACTCTCGATCTCAACATCGTCGCGGAGCAGGCCTTTGATATCGCGGGCTTCCTGGTCCCGGCCCATCACGGCAACGAGGCAGACCGACGCCCCCAACGCCCGCAGGTTCCGCGCCACATTACCGACACCGCCGAGCATCGCACTCTCGCGTTCGATCCTCAGGACCGGCACCGGCGCTTCGGGGGAGATCCGGTCGACCGTTCCGTACACGAAGCGGTCGAGCATCAGGTCACCGACGGCGAGCACCCGCACGCCGGCCAGCGCCTCGACGTAGGACGCGAGTTCGGACTCGTCGGTCATCGATCGTCGACCAGGCCGAGGCCGCGTTCCAGCGCGCCGCACAGGGCGTGACCGATCAACAGGTGCATCTCCTGGATCCGGTTGGTCGTGGAGGACGGTACGGAGATCACGATATCGGCGATCTGTCCGACGGTCTCCCGATGCGTCCCGACAAATGCCACGACCGTCAGACCGCGTGCCTTCGCCTCTGCCAGACCCTTGAGGACGTTCGAGGACTTTCCCGACGTGCTGAGCCCGATCGCGACGTCACCGGGCCGACCGAGTGCTTCGATCTGGCGGGCGAACACCTGGTCGAATCCCATGTCGTTGCCGGCGGCGGTGAGGGCGGAAGTGTCGGTCGTAAGTGCCAGAGCGGCAATCGCTGCCCGGTCCTTGACGTAGCGCACGACCAACTCTGTGGAGAGGTGCTGGGCGTCTGCCGCGCTCCCCCCGTTCCCGAAAAACAGGATCTTGCCCCCCGCCGCGACGGATTTCGTGCAGGCGTCGACCAGAGTTTCGAACGCCGATTCCACGGCGGATTCGGTTGCGCCGACCACGGCGCGGTGTTCTTCGAAGTCTTTTCGTAGCAAGGACTTGGCGGTCATCTGGCGCCTCGGCTCCGCGCGACTGGGCCGGGCCCGACCGGGCCCGCGGCGGCCCAGGATGTAACCCGTTGGCGACCTCATGCCAAGGGCCGGAGAATTCTTCAACAATTCTTGCGAACTTCTCAGGTACTCCGGATTTGCATAAAATTTGCGATGTCAGTGTCCAGGGGATAGATTGCGCATTCCAGGGGGGAGAAACCTGCCCATGGTCGATCTGACCGGTACGAATTCTGCTGACACGCTCTTCGGGGGCGCCGTCAACGACACGCTCTTCGGAGGCGATGGAAACGACTTTCTCGATGGACGGGAAGGCGCGGACCTTCTGTTGGGTGGTGCCGGCGATGACCTGATCGACGGATCCGCCGGAAATCTCTTCGATTACAATCAGCCGACGGGGGAGGATACGCTTTCGGGCGGGTCCGGATCCGATACGTTGCGCGGCGGTGGCGGTAACGACACCTATCTCTATGAGCGCGGCGACGGCTACGACGAAATCCAGGACTATTATTATTATCACGAGCGGGCCGTGGGCGGTGCGGTCAAGAATGCGACCGAGCTGAACGGCGGCATCGACACGATCAAGTTCGGTTCCGGCATTACTTACGAGGATCTGTGGGTCTCGTTGGACGGCGACGACCTGGTCATCGGGTTGCGCGACGGCGATACCGACCTCTACGGACTGAGCGACATCCTGCGGATCACCGATGCGGACAATCCGCTGCGGGCGATCGAGCAGATCCAGTTCGAGGACGGCACGATCATTCAGGTCTCCGACCTGGTCACCGATCTGGAAGGCTCCGACGCGGCTGAAACCGTCGACTGGGGAGGCTCGGCGATCGGCATCGATGCGGGCGGCGGCGACGACACGATCGTTTCCACCGATGCCAGCGACACGATCGGCGGCGGCTCCGGCAATGATGTCGTGAACGCCGGTGGCGGCGACAACGAAGTCGGCGGCGGCGACGGTGACGACCGGGTGGTCACCGGCTCCGGCGCCGACAGCGTGGGCGGCGATGCGGGGCGGGATACGCTGTCCTCGGGCGCCGGCAACGACGTCGTCGACGGCGGCGACGGCGACGACTCCCTGCTCGGCGGCGTGGGCGACGACCGGTTGGCCGGCGGTGCCGGCAACGATGTCCTCGATGGCTCGGCCGCGACCGGGACGACGAACGAGGTGGTCGGGCACGACACCTTGTCCGGCGGCACCGGGGACGACACGCTGCTCGGCGGTGGCGGCAATGACGTCTACGAGTTCAATCTCGGGGACGGCAACGACACGATCTTCGACCAGTACATGCTGATCCCGGAGAACGGGCTCGGCCATGTCGACAACGGCGAAGTGCATGACGGCGGCGCCGACCGGATCGTGTTCGGTCCGGGCATCACCGGCGACGATCTCTGGATCGACGTGGTCGGCGACGATCTCGTCATCGGCGTCCGCGACGGCGTGCACGAGCTTGGCGACCTCGCCGACCAGATCACGATCGAGAACTGGCGCGACAGCGACTATCGCATCGAGACGCTGGAATTCTCCGACGGCAGCGAACTGTCGGTCGCGGAGATCACCGCGGACCTGAGCGGGACCTCCGGCGATGAAAGCCTCAGCTGGACCGAGACGCCTCTGGGCTACGAGGCCGGTGCGGGCGACGACACGGTTTCGGCCGGCGCTTCCGACGACACGATTTCGGGTGAAGCCGGCGCGGACCTTCTGGATGGCGGCGCCGGCGCCGACCTGATCGACGGCGGCGCGGACGCGGACTCGATCCGTGGCGGTGTCGGCAACGATACGGCGATCGGCGGCGACGGCAATGACACGATCGACGGCGGCAGCGGCGACGATCTGTTGTCGGGCGGCGCCGGCGATGACACCCTGCTCGGCAGCGGCGGCATCCGCGGCGCTAGTATAGGTGAGGGCGCCGGCAACGACACGCTGGTCGGTGGGGCCGGGAACGACTACCTGCGGGCCGGGGGCGGCAACGACGTCTACCAGTTCGGCGCGGGTGACGGGCGCGACACCATCGTCGACGAATACTGGTATCAGACCAGGAGTCCGCTCGGTCATATCGGATCGCCGACCCTGAATTTCGGCGGCATCGACACGTTGGAGCTCAACGATCTCGATGCCGATGACGTCACGCTCTGGCTCGACGGATCGACTCTGTATCTCGCGGCCGCCGACGAGGCGGTGGCGTGGGACGACATCTCCGACATGGTCGAGATGCAGTATTGGACCGACACGGTCCGGACCATCGAGAACATCGAATTCGCCGACGGCTCGGTGCTCGACCGCAGCCAGGTGATCGCCGCTCCGGCCGGACTGACTTCGGGCGCCGACACGCTGGTGTGGTCCGGGCCGGGCATCCGCCTGGACGCCGGCGGTGGCGCCGACTCCATCGAAGGCGGAAGTGGCCGTGACTATCTCGAAGGCGGTAGCGGCAATGACACGCTCGCGGGTGGCGGCGGGTCCGATACGCTCGAAGGCGACGCGGGCGACGACGTCCTCATCGGTGGTGCCGGCAGCGATCGGCTCGACGGTGGCGCCGGCGCGGACACGCTGACCGGCGGCGCCGGCGGTGACGTGTTCGTGGCGGGCGACGGCGACGTCATCACCGACCTCGGCGACGACGATGTCGTGCGGGTCGAAGGCGTCTCCCTGGATGCCGGCGCGGTCGAGGTCGTGCGCAGCGTGGACGGCAGCACGACCACTGTCCGGATCGATACCGACGGCGACGGCAGCCCCGACATCACTTTCACGCTCGAGGGCGACTACAACGACGTGGATGCGGTGACCACGACCGGTCCCGATGGCACGACCTCGACCGACTTCACCATCCGCCTGCAGGGCGCGTTGGATGTGACCGGCGGCGAGGGTGACGATTCCCTGTCCGGCGGCGCGGCGGAGGACACTCTCTCCGGCAGCGGCGGCGACGACACTCTTCAGGGCGGCGGCGGGGCCGATACGATCGACGGCGGCGACGGCAACGACTCCCTTCAGGGCGAGGAGGGGGCCGACACGCTTGATGGCGGGGCTGGTGACGACACGATCGGCGGCGGCAGCGACAACGACCTGCTCTACGGCAACGAGGGCCGCGACGCGCTCGACGGCGGCGCCGGCGACGATACCTTATATGGTGGCGAGAGCGAGGATTCGCTGACCGGCGGCGCCGATAGCGACCACCTCTTCGGCGAGGGCGCCGACGACAGCATCCAGGGCAATGGCGGGGACGATTTCCTTCAGGGCGGCGGTGGCAACGACACGCTTGAGGGCGGCGAGGGTGATGACACCCTGAGCGGCAGCGCCGGCGACGATCTGTTGTCCGGCGGTGCCGGTGACGACGCTCTCTTTGGCGACGGCGGCGACGATGTGATCGTCGGCGGCTCCGGGACCGATACCCTGGCCGGCGGTGCGGGCGGGGACACCTTCGCCGGGACCGCCGAAGAGCTCGACGGCGACGTGATCAGCGATTTCGAAGCCGGGGTCGATGTGATCTCGGTCGACGGTGTCAGTGTCGACACCCTCGAGATCAGCCTGGAGCGCGACGAGACCGGCAGCACGCTGACCCTTGACACCGATGGTGACGGGACCGTCGATGCGACGATCCGTCTCGACGGTCTGTATACGACGCCGACGGTGACCGACAACGGCGCCGGTGGCGTCGATATCAGTCTCGATGCCTTTGATCCGGAGCTCGGCACCGATGCGGACGACACGCTCATCGGCACCCCTGAGAACGATACGATCTATGCCGGCGACGGCGATGATCTGATCTCGGCGCAGTCGGCAGCCGACGTTGTCTATGGCGGTGATGGCAACGATACGCTGTCCGGCGCTGAAGGCGCGGACACCCTGTCCGGCGGCGCCGGAGACGACAGCGTGCTCGGCGGCGATGACGAGGATGTCATCGAGGGCGGCGGCGGCAACGACACGGTCGACGGCGAGGCCGGCAACGATACGATCGACGGCGGCGCCGGTGACGACAGCCTCGATGGCGGCGCCGACGACGATACCGTTGCGGGCGGCGCCGGTGATGACACGGTGGCCGGTGGCGACGGCAACGACAGCATCGGCGGCGGCGGCGATAATGACGTCGTCGATGGCGGTGCGGGCGATGACACAGTCGCCGGCGACGGCGGCGACGACACGGTCGACGGTGGTGCCGGCAATGACAGTGTCGACGGCGGCGCGGGTAACGACGCGGTCGATGGCGGCTCGGGCGACGATACCGTCGATGGCGGTGCCGGCGCGGATACGGTCGTCGGTGGCGACGGCAACGACAGTGTCGCGGGTGGCGATGGCGATGACACCGTCGATGGTGGCATCGGCGACGACACCGTTGACGGCAATGACGGCGATGACGTCGTGTCCGGCGGCGCGGGCAATGACAGTCTCGACGGCGGTGCCGGCAACGATACGGTCGAAGGCGGGCTCGGCGACGATACGCTCGCCGGTGGCAGCGGCACCGACTCCCTGTCCGGCGGCGCGGGCAATGACAGTCTCGACGGCGGCACGGGCAATGACACGCTTGAGGGCGGCGCGGGCGACGACACCCTGGAAGGCGATGCGGGCGCCGGCGGCGAGAGCCAGACCCTTGCGGGCGATGATTTCTCCGACAACCTGACCGGGGCCGAAGGCGACGATCTGATCGTCGGTCAGGGCAGCAGTGATACGCTGTCCGGTGCGGCCGGCAGCGACACGCTGTCCGGCGGGGCCGGCAGCGACGTTCTGTACGGCGGCGAGGGCGAGGACCTGCTGTCCGGCGGGGCCGGCGCGGATTCCGCCTATGGCGACGCCGGTAGCGATACCCTGGTCGGCGGTGCCGGCAATGACTACCTGGACGGCGGTGCGGGCGACGACCTGGCCGAGGGCGGTGCCGGCGACGACACGCTCTCCGGTGGCGACGGCAGCGACACGCTGAGTGGCGGAATCGGTCGCGATGTGATCTCCGGTGGTGCCGGCGACGACGTCGTCGATGGTGGCGCCGACAGCGATACCCTGGCCGGTGGCGCCGGTGCCGATACATTCATGGCCGGCGACGGCGACGTGATCGAGGACTTCGATCGCTTCGACGCCGTCCGGATGAACGGTGTCACCTTCGACAGCGACGCGGTTTCGATCACCCGCAGCGCCGGCGCGAACCCGACCACGACGGTCGAGGTGGATACCGACGGGGACGGCGCCGTCGACGCCACCTTCACCCTGCTCGGCAGTTTCGAACTCGGCGACATCACGACCGGCACCGACGGCGACGGCGCGCCCTATACCCAGTTCGGGTTCGGCCAGACCGATGCGCCGGAGGTGACGGATGATGACACCGTCGGCGGTGAAGACACGGTCGATGGCGACGGCTCCGGAACGGGTGCCGGCGGCGACGACAGCGGCTCTGGCTCCGGGGACGGGTCCGGTGGTGGTTCCGGCGGCGGCCCTGGCGGCGGCGACGACGATGGTGGTTCGGGCAGTGAGTCCGGCGGCGGTGCGGGTGCCGGCAGTGGTTCGGGCGGTGGCGCAGGGGGCGGCGGCGGCTCTGGCGGGCCTGGCTCCGGCGGCGGTTCGGGCGACGACGATGGTTCGGATACCCTTTCGGGCGGGTCCGGCGACGACACCCTGTCCGGCGGTGCCGGCAACGACACGGTAGGCGACGACACCCTGTCCGGCGGCGCCGGTGACGACACGGTCGGTGGCGACGACACCCTGACCGGCGGGTCCGGCAACGACACGCTGACCGGCGGTGGCGGTAACGACACGCTCACGGGTGGTTCTGGTAACGACACGCTGACCGGCGGCGATGGTACCGACACGCTGACCGGCGACGACGGCACCGATACGCTGACGGGCGGGAATGGCGGCGACACGCTGACGGGCGGCGATGGCGACGACACCCTGACGGGCGGCGCCGGCGGCGACACGATTTCGGGCGGGTCCGGCAACGACACGGTGGTCGGTGGCGACGGTGGCGACGAGGTCTCCGGCGGTGACGGCAACGACACCCTCAGCGGTGGGGCCGGCAACGACACGATCACCGGTGATGACGGCGAGAACGACGACGAGGACGCCGTTCCGGGCGCACCGGACAACAACGACTTGCTGTCCGGCGGTGCGGGCGACGATTTCCTTGGCGGCGGCTGGGGCAATGACACCGTCTATGGCGGTACCGGCAACGACACGATCGAAGGCGGGATCGGCGAGGACCAGCTGTTCGGCAACGAGGGCGACGACACGCTCAGCGGCGGCAGCGGCAACGATACGCTCTCGGGTGGGGTCGATAACGACCTGCTTTACGGTGGTAAGCAGGACGACCTGCTCTCCGGCGGCGAGGGCGACGACACGCTCTCCGGCGGTGACGGCGATGACGACCTGTCGGGCGGAGTCGGCAGCGACGAACTGAGCGGCGGCAGCGGCAACGACGTTCTCGATGGCGGCGAGGGCGACGACACGCTCTCCGGCGGCAATGGCGCCGACACGCTGCGCGGCGGCGTCGGCGACGACGATCTGTCCGGCGGCCGCGGCGGCGACGAGATCTCCGGCGGCGAGGGCGCGGATACGGTCTATGGCGGCGACGGCGCGGATCTGCTTTCGGGCGGTGTCGGCGACGATCTGCTCGATGGCGGCAACGACGCCGATACCCTGGTCGGCGGCGAGGGCAGCGACACGCTTTCCGGCGGTGGCGGCAACGACCAGTTGTCCGGCGGCGCGGATGGCGATGCGCTGTTCGGCGGTGCCGGCGCCGACACGCTTTCCGGCGGCGACGGCGGGGACACCCTGGTCGGCGGCGAAGGGGCCGACCGGCTGTTCGGCGGCGCCGGCGACGATCTTCTGTCCGGCGGTGACGGTGCGGATACCTTCGTCGGTGGCGAGGGCGCGGACACCTATTCGGTCGGCGACAGCGACTTCGTGGACGAGTACGCCGATGGCGACGTCATTCGCCTGGAAGGTTATCAGCTCGACGCCTCGGATTTCTCGGTCGAGACCGCCGATGGAATCGCCACTGTCTCGGTCGATACCGACGGTGATGGCGTCGGTGACATTTCCTTCAGTGTCGCTGGGGTTTCCGGTACGGCCGTGGTCTCGGTCGGCAGCGACGGCGAAGGCGGCATCCATACCGATGTGTCCTTCGATCTCGCCGACACGCTGACGGGTGGCGATGGCAACGACACGCTGACGGGTGGCGACGGTAACGACACGCTGACGGGTGGCGACGGTA
>JARGOG010000041.1:34051-37645 GCA_029212785.1 Thalassobaculaceae bacterium | reverse complement strand
TTCACCTTGCCGGGCATGATCGAGGATCCAGGCTCGTTGGCCGGCAGAATCAGCTCGCCGATGCCGCAGCGCGGACCGGAGCCGAGCATGCGCACGTCATTGGCCACCTTCATCAGCGATGCCGCCACAGTGTTCAACGCGCCGGACATCTCGACCATGGCGTCGTGGGCGGCGAGCGCCTCGAACTTGTTCGGCGCCGAGGTAAACGGCAGATCGGTGAGAGCACGCAGCTCGTCGACGAAAGCATCGGCGAAGCCCGGATCGGTGTTCACCCCGGTGCCCACGGCCGTCCCCCCCTGGGCGAGCGCCGCGAGCCGCGGCAGCGCGGCCTCGACGCGGGCGATCCCGGTCTCCACCTGAAACGCCCAGGCGCCGACCGCATCGCCGAGGCGCAGCGGCGTGGCGTCCTGCAGGTGGGTACGGCCGATCTTCACGATGTCCCGGAAGGCGTCCGCCTTCGCCGCCAGCGCCCGGTGCAAGCGGTGCATTCCCGGCAGCAGCCGCGCGTGGATCTCGCGCACCCCGGCGATATGCATCGCGGTCGGGAAGCTGTCATTCGAGGACTGGCCCCGGTTGACGTGATCGTTGGGATGGACCGGACGCTTCGTTCCGCGGGCACCGCCGAGATGCTCGTTGGCGAGGTTCGATATCACCTCGTTCAAATTCATGTTGGTCTGAGTCCCCGATCCGGTCTGCCACACGACTAGCGGAAACTCCGCGTCGTGCCGGCCGGCGGCAATCTCGGCGGCGGCGGCGCCAATGGCGTCGGCCAGATCCTTCTCGAGCGCGCCGAGCCGAAGATTGGCCCGGGCCGCCGCCTGCTTCTGCAGGGCAAAGGCGTGAACCAGGGCGATCGGCATCCGCTCGCCGCCGATCGGGAAATTCTCAAGGCTGCGCTGGGTCTGCGCCCCCCAGTAGCGGTCCGCCGGCACGGCGACGGTGCCCAGGCTGTCGGTTTCCTCGCGGGTGGCGGCCATGGGGTCTCCTTCGGTGATCAGGCGTCAGCGTCGAAAAACAGCGACAAGCTCGATGTGGGGAGACCACAGAAACTGGTCAATCGGTGCCAGCCGATCGAGGTGATAGCCGCCGGCGATCAATGCCGCCGCGTCGCGGGCGAAGGTCGCCGGATTGCAGGACACGCCGACCACGGTGGGGATCCTGCTTGCGGCTAGGGCGACCGCCTGGGCCTTAGCCCCGGCCCGCGGCGGATCGAACACGGCGATGTCGAAACCGTCGAGCTCGTCGCCCTCGAGCGGCATACGGAACAGATCGCGCTGCTCGGTAATCAGCCGAGACCCGATACCGGCCGCGTCGGCGGCGGACCGCAGGGCGGCGATGGCCGGCCCGTCGCCATCGACGGCCAGCACCGGACCGTCGCCGACCAGCGGCAGAGACAGCGTGCCGATCCCGGCGAACAGGTCGAGCCGACGTCCGGCCTTCTTCGCCGCCAGCAGGACGGTGTCGCGGATCGCGGTCTCACCGGAAGCGGTGGCCTGCAGGAATCCCCCCGGCGGCGGGGTCACGTCGACCGCACCGAACCGGATCGTTGCCGGTCGGCGCACGGCGAGCGGCTCGGGCATCGGGTCGGAATCGCCGACCACCCGCATCGACAGCCGGGACACGCCCTCGGTCTCCGCGAACTCGGCCCAGGCCTCCCGCTCGGCGAGGTCCGGCGCGCGCGGCAGCACGACCAGCGCATCCACGCCGGTATGCAGGTGATTGAGGATCACGTCGCCGCCCTCTCCGGATGCCAGAGCCTCGTGCATCCGGTCGCGGAACGGGTGCAGCAACGCCTGCAATGGCGGCGTGAGAACCGGACAGGTGTCGATCGGTTCGATCCGATTGCCGCCGCGCTCGTGAAAGCCGAGAAGTGTGCGGTTCGCCAGTCGTCGCACGGCCAGATCGGCGCGGCGCCGGGTCCCGGGTTCCGCCGTCACCAGCGGCGCCATCGGCGGATTCTCCAGTCCGATCCGGGCCAGGTGCTGGCGGATCTGGGTGACCTTCCAATCCTGGTAGGACTCGTCGCGCCAATGCTGAAGCGCGCAGCCCCCACAGGCCATGAAATGAGCGCAGGCGGGGTCGACCCGGTCCTCGGAGGTAGTGAGCAGTTCGACCGGTTCGGCGGCGACGCCTTCCCCGCGGTCGGCCACCGGCTGTGCCTTCACCCGCTCGCCCGGAAGGGTGAACGGTACGAAGACCAGACGCGCCCGCTCGTCATAGTCGATCTTCACACGTGCCGTGCCGACACCATCACCCCGGCCACCGACGGTCTCGATCTCGACTTCGACCGGCGCCGCGTTGGCGGGGATCCGACCCTTCTTGATCGGGGTCGGCTTCGGGCGTCTGCGGCGCGGCGGCATGATCGATCAGACCCGCTTGCCATCTGTGTTGATACCGCGCCACTGCGGCGCCGCGTGTTTGGCGACATAGTCGGACAGCATGGCATTGAACGACAGGCTGATGCGCTCCCGGTCGGTCCGGTTGCGGCGCACGCTGTGGCGCAGCCAGGACGGGAACAGCAGCATCCGGCCCGGTTTGGCTTCGACCCCGATCATCGACTGGCGCTCCGCCACCGGGCGGGTTCCGACCGGTTGGATCACATGGGCCTGCGGGCGGGGATCGTGGAAGACGATCTCGTCGCCCTCGCCGATCGTCTGCAGATAGTAGACGCCGGAGATCACGTTGTTGGGATGGGTGTGCGGACGGTGATCGCTTCCCGGCGGATTCACATTGGCCCAGCAACCGGTGATCACATACTCGGCGTCATCGACACCAAAAGCCTTCAGCGCGTCCTGGATCGCCTGATCGACGAAGGGGTAGAGCGGCGCGAAAGCTTCTTTCTCATGCAGGTCCTGGGTCGTCTGCCAGGTCTCGCCCGGCAGGATCTCCGGACGCGGCGTCAGCCAACTCTCGACATACTGCTTCAGGTCGGCGTTGATGCGCGCGCCTTCCTCGGCGGGAAGGTCGAACCCCCAGACCGGGGTGGCGAAGAGCGGAAGCGTTGCGGACTTGGCGAACATCGGGCGATCCCTCGGTCACTGGCCCTCGATCAGGGGCGTCGTGCGGACCGGTGTAGCCGAAGAGAGAGCGCCGGGCCAGCGTGTCAACGCGGGTTGGCGATGCGTCCGGGTCGGGTGACGATCCAGGCGGCAACCATGGCCATGACCGCGATGCCGATGCCGGGAACCCAGGCATTCGCCGGGAAAGACGCGATCAGCAACCCGGCAGCCAGCGACATCGCGGCGACGGCGGCGATCTTGGCCCGGGTCGGGATCACCCGGTGGTGATGCCAGGCGCGCAGTCCGGCTCCGAACCGCGGATGGTTGAAGAGCCAGAGATGCAGACGATGGGAAGAGCGCGAGAACGCCCAGAGCGCGATCAGCAGGAACACCGTCCCCGGCAGGCCCGGCAGGATGATCCCGGCGACTCCGACAGCGAGACACACGAAGCCGAAAACCTGCAGGCCGATCTTGGCGGCGCCGCACAGCTCCGCCGGCAGCGCGATCTCGCCGTCGTCGTCGTCGCTCGTGTCATCGGTCCGGATCGGGTCGTGGATCATGGCGAATAAGTGTCGCAAAATCCCGTCAATGCAAG
>JARGOG010000041.1:0-33951 GCA_029212785.1 Thalassobaculaceae bacterium | reverse complement strand
GCAAGGTTAACGGGGGCAAGGTCAACGGGGAGCAGGGTCAACGGGCTCCCGGTTCAAGCGGCGCAGCCTACTGCGCGGCACTTCCAAGCGCCACAGCACCGAGATCGCCGCACAGTTCCGCGCGTCCGCCGCAGCAATCCTCAATCAGGAATCTGAGCAGCGTCCGCACCCCATCCAGGTTGCAGGTATAGATGACGTTGCGGCCGCGCCGGTTTGACCGCACCAGCTCCGCCTGCTCGAGCAGCCCGAGATGATGCGATAGCGTCGACGCGACAATCCCCAGCTCCCTGGCGATACCGCCAGCCGACATTCCAGGCGTCCCGGTTTGCACCAGGAGTCTGAAGATCCCAAGCCGATTTTCTTGCGCCAGCGCGGATAGCGCGGCGACGACTTTCACCGTGTCCATGGCGTCACATTCTCCGAATCATGTGACGGTACAGATGAATTTTAGTGACCGTTTCGTGAAAACAATTGCAGACAAACTGTAGGTTTGTCTAGCCGCCAAATCGCACCCGAAATACGTTCAGCCGGCCGGTCGCAGCAGGATTTTCCCATCCCTGCCATAGGTCCCCGCGTGGCGCATCGCGGCCTCGATCTCCTCCAGCGGATAGCGCGCCTCGACCGGAACCGCGAGGGTGCCGTCCTGGATGCGGGCGGCCAGCGCCTGATACATCTGCGCGACCTCCTCGTAGGCCATGCCCGAGGCTACCTTGGCGAGCCAGAATCCGGTCAGGCTGAGGCCCTTGAACACCAGATGATCGGCGGATATCTGGCAGGGATCGCCGGACAGCAGCCCGTAGTTCACGATCACGCCGCCCGGCGCCATGCAGTCGGCGAGCCGATGGATCAGCGATCCGGCGACCGCATCGATACCGAGCCGGATCTCCGCCCCGCCGGTGGCGTCGTGGACATGGCGGACGAGTTCCGGGCCGTCGACCACGACCACGTCCGCCCCCTGGTCCATCAGCGGCTCGATCAGCTCTGCCCGGCGCACCACGTTGACGGTGCGGATACCGGCGGCGGCGGCCAGCCGGATCAAGTTGATGCCGACCCCGGAATTGGCGGCGTCCTGGATCACCCAGTCGCCGGGCGCGAGGTCGACATAGTCCTGCAGCATGCGCAGCGCCGTGGCGCCGTTCACCTTCAGCATCGCCGCCTGCTCGACATCGATATCGGCCGGCAGCTTCACCGCCTGGGTGCCCTTGAGCACCACCTTGTGCGCCCAGTTGGTACGCCCGAGGCTGAGCACCACGTCGCCGGGAGCCAGGTGCGTGATCTCCGCGCCGACGGCCTCGACAATCCCCACCCCCTCGATGCCGAGGCGCGACGGCACCTCCGGCAGGCTGGCGTATTTGCCTTCGATCAGCAGCAGGTCGGCCGGGTTGATGGAGCAGGCCGAGAGCGCCACCACGATCTCGTCGGCGCCGGGCGCGCCGGGCTCCGCCACCTCCACCGCGTGCACCACCTCATGCGCCGGTCCGATCGCCGTCAGTTCCGCCACCAGCATCGCCGCCTCCTTCGTCAGGATCCGTCAGTACAGTCCGTCCGGTTCCGCTAGTCGAGTTCCGGCTGGGCATCGCCCTCGAGCGGAACGTTGAATGCATTCAAGGTCATGGAGATCAAGGTGTAGTAGCCGAGGATACCGACCAGATCGACCACCCCCCGCTCGCCCAGAACCGCGACCGCCTCGGCGTAGAGTTCGTCGGTCACCTTGCGATCGCGGTGCAAGGCGGTGGAGAAATCATGCACCACCCGCTCGTCGCGCTTCTCGAAAGGCGGCGTCTGGCGGGTGCGGATCGCCTCGACCACCGCCTCGGACAGCCCGGCCTTGAGCGCGATCGGCTTGTGCACGGTCCATTCGAACTGAGCGCCCCAGACCCGGCCGGTGACCAGGATCGCCAGTTCCGACAGCCGCGGCTCCAGTGACGAGCCGAAGCGGCAGAACGCGCCGAGCTGCTGCGCCTTGTCGGCGAGGTCCGGCGACGTCAGCCAGATCGCCAGCGGCCCCTGCACCTTGCCGCGCGGCCCCGACGCGATCTCGTCATGGATGCGGCGCTGCTCGGGCGTCATCTTGTCGGGGTCGGGCAGCGAAAGACGGGATGGTGGCAGGACGGGCGGCATGCGGTTCCTCCGGTGTTTTCTTGTACTGCGGCAGCTCAGGCGACCTGGGCGGCGATCGGCTCCTCGCGGGCGACGCCGCCATGGGCGTCGAGCAGCCGGTCGACCCAAGCATGGATCGGATCGTCGCTCTCGACCAGTCGGAAGGTCGAGGTCAGCCGCGCCCATTGCATGCTGCCGAACAGGATGTAGTCGGCATAGGTCGGCGCCACCCCACCGATGAAGGGCTGATCCTTCACCACCAGACGCACTGGCTCCAGCGCCGTACGGAAGGCGGCCAGTTTCTCGTCGCGCCCGGCCTGGAACGCCTCCAGCGTCATGCCGAAACGCTGCTCGCGCGAGGTGCGGAAGTAGTCCTTGCAAGTCTCGCCCACGCAAGCGAACACGTCGGCGACGATCAGCGGAGCGATCAGCGGCTGCACCATGCGGTCGACATAGCCATTGAGCGCCTTGGCCATGCCGCGCCCCTCGGCCGAGCCGAACAGGGACGGCCGGTCGCCATAGGCATCCTCCAGATAGGCGGCGATGGCGAAACTGTCGCTGACCACCGTCTCGCCGTCCCGGATGACCGGCACGAGCTTCTGGCCGGAGAAGGCGATCTTCTCCTTGTCGGTGAACGTCACCAATTCCAGCGCATAGTCGAGGCCCTTATGCGCCAGCGCCATGCGGGTGCGCCAGCCATAGGGGCTGAACCGCGCACGGTCCTTGCCGCAGAGATCGTAGAAGGTGATGGCCATGGGGGTACTCCTCGCGCGGGGGGTCGAAAGGAAGGGAGGAGGACGCTAGCAGAGGGCGTTCGCCGGCGGCAATGCGGGGAGTGGGCCACGGGCCCGGGAGATGTCGGGCGGGCGTGACCCCGGCGCGGATAAACGTCGGCCAGGCCATTTCCGGGCCGTTATCCAGTTCGTCGCAATCGTCTGTTACTGGTTATGAGTCTGGAGCCTAGATTGGGTCAGTCGGGCCTCAAAGAGGACCCTCCCACTCCCGCACCAGCCCGGTCATCAGCATGTCCACCCGCTTCCCGTCCTCCGACAGCGGTAGGCCGAGGCGGTGGAAGGTTCCGATCCGTCCGTCGCTGATATCGGTATAGGGGCCGGTCACGTGATGCGGCCGGCGGCTCTCCACGACGGCGACGTTCCACGGCCGGGTCTGTTCGCCGATGGCGGTCATCTCGCCCTCGTAGAGATAGCGCCCGGTCAGGTCGCGGCCGCGCAGGTCGACCACCTCGGTGCCGTAGAGCCGGACCCGGAAGCGCAACGGGTCGTGGGTCACGTCGAGCAGGATCAGGTGGCGCAACAGGCCGGGGATGTCCAGCGGGTCCAGGTCCCGGCGCGCCGGCATCGCCCGGTTGCCGCGCCTGGACTCCCAATAGGCAAGGAGCTGGCGCAGCAGGGGATGGTCGATCCCATTTTCCACTCGATGCCTCGTCCCCCGGTCCCGATCGGACTGGATCATCGCATGGATCCGGTCGCCCGGGCCATTCCCTGCGCCGAGAGAGGCCGCCCCTCGCCCGCTACTCCACCACCCGCCATTCCTCGATCCAGTTGGTGGAGGTGTATTTGTGCCCGGTCGGGCGCACACCCTGCAGCCACTTGGGCAGAATGTAGCTGTCGGCACGAAAGTACAGCGGCAGAACCGGCAGGTCGGTGGCGTAGAGCCGCTGGAATGCGGCCCAGAGATCGGCGCGCTTGTCGCGATCGAGCTCGATCTCGATGGCGTCGATCAGCGCGTCCATCTCCGGATTGGCGTAGCCGGTGTAGTTCTGCCCGCCCCAGTTATTCGCCTCGGTCGGGATCGAGTCCGACTGCAAGGTGGTGCGCGGCAGATGCTCCGGCGCCGACAGCCAGGCGAACATGGCAAGGCCGGGGAAGCGGCGCTTGGAGACGGTCTCGCCGAAGAACACGCGGGGCAGCTCGTTGCGGATCACGGTGTCTATTCCGACCCGCTTCCAGTAGTCGGCCAGCACCTGCTGCACCAGCTCGCGCGACCGGTTGCCGCCGGTGGTCATCAGCGAGATCGACAGCCGCGTGCCCTCGCCGTTCACCCGCACGCCATCCGGCCCCGGATTCCAGCCGGCCGCCTCCAGCAGCGCCACCGCCTTGTCCGGATCGTAGGGATAGGTCGGCACGCCGTCTGTGGTGTAGGTCCAGTCGAGCGGGTTGACCGAGCCGGTCGCCACCGGCTGCTTACCGGCGAACAGACGCGCATTGATGGCGTCGCGATCGACCGCATGCAGCAGGGCCTGGCGGATTTTCAGGTCGCCGAGGATCGGGTTGGAAAGCATGACGTCCAGGTGCTCGTAGATCAGGCTGGGCTGGTAGATCACCTGAAAGTCGCCGCCCTGACGCTTCTCGAAGGCCAGCGCCTGGTCGATGGCGAGGCCGCTTTCGCCGGCGATCATGTCGATCGAACCCGACAGCAGGTTGGCCTCCAGGGCCGAGGTGTTCTCGATGGCGCGGACCACCACCCGCTCGAAGGCGGGCGCCGGCCCCTTCCAGTACGGGTTGCGCACCAGGGTGATCTGGCTGCCGACTTGCACCTCGCTGACCCGGTACGGCCCGTTCCACAGTCCCGGATTGGTCGGGTCGGTCTGGTACAGGGTGCGGTTGCGGTACTCCCGCGGCTCGGCGAAGGCGGCGCGGTCGACATGCGCCGGCATCACCGCGAAATCCCCCATGGAGGGATAGCGGTAGTCAAGCTTGCGGTCGGTGATGGTGAAGCGCTTGGGCCCGTGCACCTCGATGTCGAGCACGTCCTGGTAAGCCTTCAGTGTATCGCCCCCGGTCTCCGGGTTGCGCCCCAACTCCCAGGCGAACAGCACGTCGTCGGTGGTGACCGGCGTGCCGTCGGCCCAATAGGCGTCGTCGCGGATCTCGTAGGTCTTGCGCACGCCCGTGACCGGTTCGCCCGCCTCGGTCTTGCTGTCGAACGGCACGGCATCGCCATCCTCGATGGTCGGCAGCTTGACGCAGAACTGACAGACCGACTCCCAGTCGTGGCCCTCGATGGTGAGCTGACGCTGGGTGGCCGCCAGCACGTAGGACTTGGCCAACATGGCATCGATCATCGGGTTCAGGGTCGAAGGATACTGGCTCACCCCGATGGTCAGCGTGTCCCGCGCCTGGGCGGCAGGCGCCCACACGGCAGGTAGGGTCGCCAGGATTGCGAGCAGGGCGAGCAGGAAGCGGCGCATGGTCGGATCCTCGTGGATGTCTGGGATCGAGGATAGGGCCGGGCGGCGCCGGGTCAATTCGCCTGGATACACGGGACCGCGAGAAAATCCGCCCCGCCCTGCCATGACCGGGGCGCCGACATCCCTCTGACAGCGACTAGGAGGTGAACATGACCCGCATCGCGACCGCAGCGCTGACGCTGGCCGCCGCATTGAGCCTGGCTTCGACCGCTATCCCGGTCCAGGCGGCGGAGTACTACGCCCTGTTCATGGACGACCGCAGCGCCTGCGTCCTAACCCCGACCCGATCGACGGCGTTCCGTCAGCTTGCGACCGACCGGCGCTTCCAGCTCCGCAGCAACTCCCTGGTCGGCCTCGCCGCGGCCCGCAGCTACGCCCGCGCCCAGTTCTGCCGCAGCGTCCAGAAGTTGGGGTGACGTGGCGAAACCGCCATCCCCTCTCCTCACTCCCCGACGGCGCGGTGCTCGGGGAACAGGGAGAGCAGGCCGGCCGGGGTCGCCTCGGCGATGCCGCGTTCGGTGATTAGGCCCGTCACCAGGCGCGCCGGGGTGACGTCGAAAGCCGGATTGCCGACCGGCGAGCCCTGCGGCGTGATGGTCACGGCGCCGATGCTGCCGTCGTCCAGGCGACCCGGAATGCGGGTCACCTCCTCGCCGGCGCGTTCCTCGATCTCGATCTTCATGCCGTCGTCCAGCGTCCAGTCGATGGTCGGGCTCGGCAAGGCGACGTAGAACGGCACGCCATTGTCATGGGCGGCGAGCGCCTTCAGGTAGGTGCCGATCTTGTTGGCCACGTCGCCATTGGCCGTGACCCGGTCGGTGCCGGTGATGACCATGTCGACCCTGCCGTGCTGCATCAGGTGGCCGCCGGCATTGTCGACGATCACCGTATGCGGGACGCCGTGATTGTTCAGTTCCCACGCGGTCAGGAAGGCGCCCTGGTTGCGCGGCCTTGTCTCGTCGACCCAGACATGGACCGGAATGCCTTCGTCATGGGCCTGATAGATCGGCGAGGTCGCGGTCCCCCAATCCACCGTGGCCAGCCAGCCCGCGTTGCAGTGAGTCAGGATGTTCACCGTCTCGCCCGGCTTCTTCGCGGCGATCGCCCGGATGATCTCCAACCCGTGGCGGCCGATGGCGTGGTTCAGTTCCGCATCCTCGTCGCAGACCCGCTCGGCGAAGGTCTTGGCGGCTTCCACCCGCGCGTCCGGGGCGAGCGGCGCCAGCCGGGCGCGGCCGGCATCCAGTGCCCAGCGCAGGTTGACCGCCGTCGGCCGGGTCGCCATCAGCGTGGTGTAGGCCATCTCAAGGTTGCCGTCGGAGGCATCCTCGCGCATCGCCAGCCACAGCCCCCAGGCGGCGGTCGCCCCGATCAGTGGCGCGCCGCGCACCAGCATCGCCTTGATCGCATGGGCGGCGTCGGCCATGGACGCCAGCCGCAGGGTCTCGAAGCCGTGCGGCAGCTTCGTCTGGTCGATGATCTCCACCGCCTCGCCGTCCCTGGCCTGCCAGATCGGGCGGTAATGGGTGCCGTTGACCTTCATCGCGCTCTTCCCACTCTCAGGATGCTTTGGCCGCCAGTGTCGCGCAGCGGCGGAAAATGTCGTCGGCGGCAAGCGGCAGCAGGTCGCTGCGCCGTACCGGGTCATCCATATGCTCGGCGAGCAGATCCGGCAACGCCGCCGTCATCGCACGGGCAACCGCGCGCAGCCGGGCCAGCAGCGGCGGTACCGCCAGTCCATTCGCCGCCGCGAAATTCCGCCAATGCTCGACCGTCACATTGTTCGGATCCCGCTCACCGTCAATGGCCTGGGCGATGCGGGGGGTCTGCGTCTTGAAGAATCCCCGGAAGGCGGCGGCGTTGAACACGTCATAGAGCGGGGCCAGCCGCACGCCGCCCCGGCGGTGCAGCAGCGAATAGTTCTTGGCATGGGCGTCCGGGTTGCCGACCAGCACGTTGAAGGCGACCGCATCCAGGAACTGCGGCAGGTCTTTGGCCGGGCGCAGGGAATGGGCGCGGATCACCGCGATCATCGCCGCCAGATTGGGGCCTCCGTCCTTCTCGTATTTCACCCGGGGCAGCACGCCGAGCGCCTGGCAGAAATCCTCCTGATGCACCCGTCGGATCGCGTTCACCGCGCCGTCCTTGGTGGCGAAGATCCGATCGTAGCGGTGGATCAGGATCACGGTGGCAGCCGGCCGACCGTCCGCCTCCGGCAACGGCAGCAGGCGCGTCTCGGCGGCGGGCAGCTTCACCCGCCGGGCCAGCCGCAGGCAGAAATGCTCCACCTTGGCCGAACCGATCAGGCGCGGAATGTCGGTCTTCAGGATGTGGGTGGACGGCGCGCCGCCCTTCGGCAGGCCGTAGGGGGCTGCCGCGTCGCCGGTCTCCACCAGCGCCAGCTTGTTGTTCACCCCGGCGAGCGAATAGCGGATCTCGCCGTCCTCATCGACCACCAGCGGAGCGTCGGGCAGGGTCGCCACCCGGGCGGCCAGCGCCTCGAGATCGAGCGGCTCGCATGTCGGCGGACCCGGTTCGGGCGCGGTCTCCGGCGTGAAGGACAGCGCGCCGGCCGCATCCCGGCCGATTGCCGACAACAGACTGAAATCGTTGTCGCCGTCCACGTCGAAGGCTCGGCCGATCTTCTCCCGCACGCTGGACAGGTCCGGCAGCAGACCGGCCAGGAACGGATCGATCATCGCGTGGTCGTAGGGTTCCGCCCGCAGCGGCAACCGGACGCTGATGGCGAAGGCGGGATCGCGCAGCCACGCCGCGTCATGGGCGAAGGAAAGGTAACCGGCCGAATCCTGCTCCAGGGTGCCGAGGCGTCGGCCGTCGGCCCGCACCGTCAGGCGCCGCGGGGCCGGTCCTGCATCACCCGTCGTCATCCGGCACCTCGATGATCATCCGGCCGCCGAGGGCCGCGAGAATGCGGAGCACCGTCGCCACGTGTGGCTCGACCCGGCCGGTCTCGATCTCCGAGACCGCCCGCTGACTGAGGCCGGCGATCAGGGCGATCTCGGTCTGGGTGACCTTCTGGCGCTCCCGGGCCTTCCGCAGCAGGCGGCCGACCGGCTGCGCCGCTGGATCGGTGGGATCCAGGACATACGAAATATTCTCCATGGGGAATATTATACAGGATTCAACGTCTTTCTCAAGAAATATGATCCATAGAGAATATCACTCGCATCCATGCTGGATTTGATGTCGATCTATGATCCATGAGGAATAAAATAAGCCTGACGTTACCTTTGGGAGTCAAACATGATCCATAGGGAATACCACCGACTCTCCGTCACACCGGCTGACAGGACGGGGCGGCGGTGATATGACCCTGTCTTCATGTCCGCCATCGGAGTCCTGCCCGCATGATCCCGCGTTATTCCCGCGAGAAAATGGCGTCCATCTGGTCGCCGGAATCGAAGTTCCGGATCTGGTTCGAGATCGAGGCGCATGCCTGCGACGCCCAGGCCGAACTCGGCGTGATCCCCAAGGAGGCCGCCAAGGCGGTGTGGGAGCGCGGCAATTTCGAGGTCGCCCGGATCGACGCCATCGAGGCCGAGGTCAAGCACGACGTCATCGCCTTTCTGACCAACCTCGCCGAGTATGTCGGTCCGGAAGCGCGCTTCGTCCACCAGGGCATGACCAGTTCCGACGTGCTGGACACCTGCCTCGCCGTGCAGCTCGCCCGTGCAGCCGACCTCCTGATCGAGGATGTCGACGCCCTGCTCGCCGCCCTGGAACGCCGCGCTTTCGAGCACAAGAACTCCCTCAAGGTCGGCCGCAGCCACGGCATCCACGCCGAACCGACCACCTTCGGCGTGACGCTGGCGAGCCACCATGTCGAGTTCCAGCGCTGCCGCGAGCGCCTGGTCGCCGCGCGCAAGGAGATTGCCACCTGCGCCATCTCCGGCGCGGTCGGCACCTTCGCCAATATCGACCCGTTCGTCGAAGAGCACGTGGCCAAGGCCCTGGGCCTCGTGGCCGAACCGGTCTCCACCCAGGTGATCCCGCGCGACCGTCACGCCATGTTCTTCGCCGTGCTCGGCGTCGTCGCCTCGTCGGTCGAGCGGCTGGCCACCGAGATCCGCCACCTGCAGCGCACCGAAGTGCGCGAGGCCGAGGAGTTCTTCAGCGAGAAGCAGAAGGGCTCGTCGGCCATGCCGCATAAGCGCAACCCGGTGCTGACCGAGAACCTGACCGGTCTCGCCCGGCTGGTGCGCATGACGGTGGTGCCGGCGATGGAGAACGTGGCCCTGTGGCACGAGCGCGACATCTCCCACTCCTCGGTGGAGCGGATGATCGGCCCGGACGCCACCGTGACCCTGGACTTCGCGCTGGCCCGGCTGACCGGGGTGATCGACAAGCTGATCATCTATCCCGAGACCATGCAGGCCAATCTCGACAAGCTCGGCGGCCTGATCCACAGCCAGCGCGTCATGCTGGCGCTGACCCAGGCCGGGGTGAGCCGCGAGGACGCCTACCGGCTGGTGCAGCGCAACGCCATGCCGGTCTGGCTCGAGGGCAAGGATTTCCGCACCCTGCTGGGCGCCGACAAGGACGTGACCGACGCCCTGAGTGCCGAGCAGCTCGACGGCCTGTTCGACCTCGGTTACCACACCAAGCATGTGGACACGATCTTCAGGCGCGGCATGACCCGGGGACGGGCATGATCAGCTATCGGCCGGCGGTCGCCTCGGACGCGCCGGCCATTGCGCGCATCCTGCGGGCATCGATGCGCGCGGCCATGCCCTGGCTGCCGGATCTGCACACCGCCGACGAGGACCGCCGGTTCGTCGAGAGCCGTCTGCTCGCCGACTCGTCGGTCACCGTCGCCGTGGATGACGGTGCCGAAGCCCCCGATGCCATGGTCGCCTATATGGCCGTCAGCGACACCGGGCGCTGGGTCGAGCACCTCTATATCCTGCCCGGCCACTGGCGCCGGGGGATCGGCTCCACCCTGCTCCGCCGCGCCCAGGACGACGCCGAGCAGCTCAAGCTCTGGGCCTTCCAGCGGAACCTGCCCGCCCGGCGCTTCTACGAGGCGCACGGGTTCCGGGCGGTTGAGTTCACCGACGGCGCCGGCAACGCGGAGAAGACACCGGACGTCCTTTATCTCTGGCGCGCCGACGGCAGCCAGTTCGACGCCCCGCGACTGACCTTCCGCCAGATGACGGTCGCCGATATCGCCCCGGCCCTGGAGATGCGGTACACGACCAACGAGAACCCGATCACACCGGAGCGGTTGGCGCGTCAATACGGCGTCACCGTCGCCAGCCTGATCCCCCGACTAGGTCGCGATCTGGAGGGCTGGCTCTGCGCGGTCGACGGGCAGGTCGTCGGCTTCACCATGGCCGATCGCAGCGACGGCGAAGTCGAGGTCCTGGCGGTACGGCCGGGATTTGAGGGGTTCGGCATCGGTCGCAGGCTGTTGCGCCAGGCGGTCGACTGGCTCCGCGATCAGGGCTGTGCGCCGATCTGGCTCGCCGCGACGCCCGACCCGGATCTGCGCGCCTCGGGTTTCTACCGCAAGCTCGGCTGGCGGCCGACCGGTGCGCGCGCCGGCGAGGACGAAGTCCTGGAATGGGACGGGAACTAACGGGAGCGACGGCCCTTCGACACGCCCCGGATTAATTCCGGGACGTGTCGAAGGGTTACTTCGGATCGATCAGGAAGGTCGTCAACACCCAGCGCTGGCCCTTGGTCACGGGCTTCGCCTCGTGCAGGACCTCGCAGCCGAACACGGCACCGGCCCCCTTGGGCGGCGCGTAGAGGTGGGGACCGTATTCCGGGAAGGTCAGTTCGCCGCCGACATAGCCCTCGTTCAGGTTCAGGGATACCGCGAACCGACGCCGGCGCTCGGAGCGCAGGCTGTCCCGGTGCGGGGCGAAGAAGTCCTTGCGGTCGTCGCCGTATCCCAGAACCGTCAGCATCTCGAAGCGCAGGGGCGAGCGGAAGTTAAAGACCTTCTGGATCTCGTTCATCACCCGCGGACCGATCTGCTGGGCGACGGTACGCTGCATCTCCGGGTCGGTGACCACGTGCTCGCGATTGCGCTTTATCGTGTCGTCGGTGACATTCTTGAAGCCGTCATTGACCGTGCCCTCGACATTGTCCGCCTTCCAGGCCGCGATCAACGCGTCGCAAAGCGCGTCGGGTAGCAGTTTGTCGAGGATCATCGCCGGCGCCGCGCGGACCAGACGCTGGGCTCCCGCCTTCGCCGCCTTCGCCTCGACCTCCAGCACCTTGATCGCGTCGTCGACCGGATCGCGGCTATTGGCGGTCGTGAAGATCGAGATCACCCGCTGGTTGGCGTCCAGCGCCGCCACTGCCGCCGCCGGGCGGTCGGCATCGTCCTCTGACCCTTCGGGCAGCGGCCGGAACAACCGCATGCCGTCGCCATAGGGATCGATCATGATGACCGCCCCACGATCCACGCTCGAGTCCGGCTCGCGGCGCATCAGCGCGAAGCGGTGCACGCCGAGCTTGTCGAGCGCGCCGGCGCGTTTGGCCAGGGATGCCAGAACCTTGCGCCCGTCTCCGTCGTTCGGATTCGGCGTCGCGGCGACCAGAATCGGACCGCCACGCACTTCGAGATAAAGCTGGCGCTGACGCCCCTTCAGATCCGGGAAGGTCAGGTTTGGCGTTCGGTCGCCGGGACGCAGGGCGGGAATGCTCATGTCAGGCAATCTGCCATCGGGCGGTCGGGACCTGGCGACTCAGGAGTCGGAACTGATCTGGGCGGTCGCCTGGACCAGCAGCTCGTTCATCTTGTGGCGCAGGCGCGCATCCGACAGCTCACCGCCGGCCGCACTCACCTTGCCGATCACGAACTCGACCACGTCATCATCGCCCGGCCGGTCGAAATCGGCGGCGACCACTTCCTTGGCGAAGGCGCTGCGGGCATCGCCACTCAGCCCCAGGAATTCATCGGCCACCCACTCGCCGAGCAACCGGTTACGGCGCGCGGTCGCCTTGAACAACAGTTCCGCATCGTGCGCGGACTTGTTCTCTTGGGCCTTCTCACGATCGTCAAAACCGCTCATCACACGCCTCCCAGGCTGGGCGGAACCCCGATAACGAAACGATGTCCGCAGCGCGCCACGGACAGAACCGGGCGGACCATACACAACCGCCCCGGTGATGTGAACGCGGGAGTTCGACGCCGGCGAAGAGACCCGATTGCCGCTTGCCGAGCCGGGAGCGACACGCCACTTTGGCGCTCAATGTGCAGCGTGATCATCCTGCGTCGGCCGGGCCATGTGTGGCCCGTGATCCTTGGCGCCAATCGTGACGAAATGGCCGACCGGCCCTGGAAGCCACCGGCGCGCCACTGGCCGGACCGTCCGGAAGTGGTCGCCGGCCTCGACGTGCTGGCGGGCGGAAGCTGGTTCGGCATCAACGATTTCGGCGTGCTGGCCTGTATTCTGAACCGCCACGGCACCCTCGGGCCGGCTCCGGACAAGCGCTCGCGCGGCGAACTGGTGCTGGAGGCGCTGGAGCATGCCGACGCCGCCGATGCCGCCCGGGCGCTCTCCGCCGTCGAACCGTCGAGCTACCGGCCCTTCAATCTGCTGATCGCCGACAGCCGGGACGCCTTCTGCGTCGCCAACCGGGAGGAGCAAGGCGCCGTCACGATGGAGAAGGTGCCGGAAGGCGTGTCCATGCTGACGGCGCACGACCTGAACGACCGTCAGGCCTCGCCGCGGGTCGCCCGCTACCTCGACCGGTTCCGCGCGGCCCCCGCTCCCGACCCGGCGCATGATGACTGGGATGTCTGGGCCATGTTGCTGGGATCGCGCGATTTCGCCGCCGAGGCGGGACCGGGCGGGGCCATGACCGTTGTCAGCGACACCGGATTCGGAACCACGAGCTCGACCCTGGTCGCCCTGCCCGCTCCCGGCGAAGGCCGGCCAATCCTCAGGTTCGCCGCCGGCCGACCGGATCGGACACCTTACGAGCCGATCGACGCCTGGCCATCCGATGGCGGGAACGACAGCGCCGACGCGTGATTGCGTTGTCCCTGCGATTGAGTTGGCGGTGCCCTGCTGATATAGGGTCCGCAATCCTTCGCGCATTCGCCCCGCACCCGCCCGGCGCCGCGCAACGAACGCGAACCGGCGCCCGTCGCCGATTTGGAGACTATCTGATGGCCAGACGCCGCAAGCTCTACGAGGGCAAGGCGAAGATCATGTACGAGGGCCCAGAGCCCGGTACGATCATTCAGTACTTCAAGGACGACGCGACCGCGTTCAACAACCAGAAACACGGCCTGATCACGGGCAAAGGCGTGCTGAACAATCGCATCAGCGAATACCTGATGACGAAGCTGACCGAGATCGGCATCCCCAATCATTTCATCCGGCGCGTCAACATGCGCGAGCAACTGGTCCACCAAGTCGAGATCCTGCCCGTCGAGGTGGTGATCCGCAACGTGGTCGCCGGTTCGCTTGCCAAGCGCTTCGGCCTGGAGGAAGGCGCCTCGCTGCCGCGCTCGATCATCGAGTACTACTACAAGTCCGATGAGCTGAGCGATCCGATGATCTCCGAAGAGCACATCACCTGCTTCGGCTGGGCGACCACGCAGGACCTGGACGACATGGTCACGCTCTCTCTGCGGGTGAACGATTTCCTCGCCGGCCTGTTCCTCGGCGTTGGTCTCAGGCTGGTGGACATCAAACTGGAGTTCGGCCGCTGGTACAACGAGCATGACGAAGTGCAGATCGTGCTCGCCGACGAGATCAGCCCGGACAACTGCCGGCTCTGGGACATCGAGACCAACGAGAAGATGGACAAGGACCGCTTCCGCCGCGACCTCGGCGGCGTCAAGGAGGCCTATCAGGAGGTCGCCCGGCGCCTCGGCGTCCTGCCGGAGGCCGGACCGATGGACATCAAAGGACCGCAGGCCGTTCAGTAACGGGCCGATCAGAAAACGGGAATCAACGATGAAAGCCACCGTTCACGTGACGCTCAAATCCGGCGTACTCGACCCCCAGGGAAAAGCGATCGGACATGCGCTCTCCACGCTCGGCTTCGCCGGCGTCGGCGAGGTCCGTCAGGGCAAGGTGATCGAGATCAGTCTGGACGAGACCGACGCCGCCAAGGCAGAGGCCGACGTGACCGCGATGTGCGAGCGGCTGCTGGCCAATACGGTGATCGAGAATTACAGCATTCGGATCGATCGCTGAAGTTTTTCTAAAATAACTCATTCATCGGTTGTCCCGATGACCGTGCGCCTGTCGAATTTTTAGCGCGTCGAATCGGTAAGATTCTGCGATAACAGAATCGCGCGTAAAGTAATCGAGCCGAAACTGTGCCGAGTCCGACGGTCGAACGTTTGTCTGAGAAGCCTTCAACGCAGGAAACACAGGCGCTGCTGGAGGCGGTGACCCATGCGGGCATCGGCATCGCCGTCTTCGACGCGGATCTGAAACTCGTCGCCAGCAATCCCCGCTTCGCCGAGATCAACGACCTCGCCCCGGAGACGCTGGTTCCCGGCTGGCCCTATGAGACCATGATCCGACGCAACGCCGAACGCGGCGACTACGGCGCCGGCGACCCCGAGGACCGCGCCCGCGACCGGCTGGATTTCACGCGGAACGCTCTCCCATTCCAGATCGAACGGCTTCTGCACGACGGGTCGATTCTGATGATCTCGGGATCACGCCTTCCCTCCGGCGGCATCGCCCTCACCTTCGATGAGCGCGGCCGCAAGGCGCGGGATCGCGTTGGCGGATCGATGATCAGCTACGAGTCGCTGCGCCGCGGTCTCGATCATGCCCGCCAGGGCATCGAGATCTGGGATCCGGGCGACCGGCTGATCTACGTCAATCCCGCCATGCAACAGATCGCCCGGGATACCGGCGTCCCGCTCGAGATCGGCATATCCTTCGAAGAACTGGTCCGGCGGCGAGCCGCGCTCGGCGTCATCCCGGTGGATGTGGAGGATCCCGAGGGCTACATCCAGGAGCGCATCACGCAGCACCGACGCGGCGGCGAGGATCACCTGATTCCGCTGGCCAGCAACCGCTGGTATCTGATCCGCGACGCACCACTCCCTGACGGCGGCACGATCACCACCGTCAGCGACATTTCGGAGATGATGCGGGCCGAACATGCGCTACGGGAGAGCGATGCCCGCCTGCGCGACTTCGTGCGGGCCAGCTCCGATCGGTTCTGGGAACTCGACCCCAAGCTGCGCTTCACCATGCTGATGGATATGCGCATCGATACCCACTTTCCGCAGGCCAGCCAGTTCCTGGGCCGCACGCGCTGGGACATGGCCAGCGGCGACCCCGAGACCGATCCGATTTGGAAAGAGCACAAGGAAACCATGGAGCGGCACGAGCCGTTCCGCGATTTCCGCTACGCCATACCCGACGCCCAAGGCGATCTCAGGCACTGGCGGCTCTCCGGCGTTCCGGTCTTCGGTGATGACGGAGAGTTCAAGGGGTACAGGGGGACCTCGGTCGATGAAACCAACTATCGCGAAGAGCTGCAGCAGGCGCAGCAGGCCCTGCGCACCGCACTCCGTGACGCGGAGACGGCGAACCGGGCGAAGTCGATGTTCCTGGCCACGGTCAGCCATGAGCTGCGGACACCGCTGAACGCCATCATCGGCTTTTCCGATCTGTTGGTCAGCGAAGTCTTCGGTCCGCTCGGCGACCAGCGCTACACCGCCTATGCCCGCGACGTGCAGGCCAGCGGCCACAGCCTGCTGTCGCTGATCGAGGACATGCTGGACCTCACCCGCGCCGAAATCGGCCAGATCATGCTGCGCGAGAGCCGGGTCGATATCGCCACCGAGGTCTCCGCCTCGGTCGGCATGGTGCGCAGCCGCCAGACCGGGACCGCACCGCGGATCGAGATCGACATCCCAGCCGACCTGCCACCGACCTGGGCAGATGGACGGCTGATCCGCCAGATCCTGTTCAACCTGATCGCCAATGCCTCGAAGTTCACCATGGCCGACGGCATCGTGACCATCGACGCCGAAATCTGCGAGGGCGGGCTGGAAATTCGGGTCCGCGATACGGGAATCGGAATCCGGACGCGCGACATCGACAAGGTGTTGCGCCCGTTCGAGCAGGTCGACAGTGCGCTGAACCGCAAGTACGAGGGCATCGGCCTCGGCCTGCCGCTGTCGAAGGCCTTCGTCGAGCTGCACGGCGGAAGTCTTTCGATTCACAGCGAACTCGGCGTCGGCACCACCGTCACGATCTGGCTCCCGGCAGACCGGATCGGCGCCGATGGAAGCAAGCCCGCGGCGACGGCGTGAGCCCGCCGCTTGCCGCGCTTGCACACAAACGCGCACGGCCCTAGTTTCCCGCCGAACAGGTCCTCCCGCCACCGACGTATCGAGCGTTCGGGGCAACCGCCGTTGGAGCGCCCATGAAATCGGCCATCATCGTCTTCCCCGGCTCGAACCGCGACCGCGACATGGTCATGGCCCTGCGCCAGGCCTCGGGCAACGACCCCGCCATGATCTGGCACAAGGAAACCGAGATCCCCGACGTCGACCTGATCGTCGTCCCCGGCGGCTTCTCCTATGGCGACTATCTGCGCGCCGGCGCCATGGGCGCCCTGTCGCCCGCCATGCGCACGGTCAAGGAACGGGCCAACAGGGGCGTCCCGGTGCTGGGGGTGTGCAACGGCTTCCAGATCCTCACCGAGACCGGGCTGCTGCCGGGCGTGCTGATGCGCAATGCCGGCCTGAAATTCGTGTGCAAGACCGTCCAGCTGAAGGTCGAGACCTCGCAGAGCCTGTTCACCAGCGGCTACAGCGACGGTCAGGTGATCTCGGTGCCGGTCGCCCATAACGACGGCAACTACTTCGCCGATCCGGCGACGCTCGACCGGATCGAGGATCGCGGCCAGGTGGCGTTCCGATATGAAGGCACGAACCCGAACGGCTCCCAGCGCGACATCGCCGGCATCTACAACGACACCAAGACGGTGCTCGGCCTGATGCCGCATCCCGAGAACGCGATCGAAGCCCTCCATGGCGGCACCGACGGGCGCGGCCTGTTCGACGGCCTGGTCAAAGCGCTGCACTGAACCGGATAGACAATGACCCTTCCCAACGCCGCCATCACCGACGAGGTCGTGGCCGAGCACGGCCTGACTCCCGACGAATACGCCGTCGTCCTGCGCATCCTCGGCCGTGAGCCGAACCTGACCGAGCTCGGCATCTTCTCGGTCATGTGGTCGGAGCACTGCTCCTACAAATCCTCCAAGCGCTGGCTGAAGACCCTGCCGACCGAGGGGCCGCACGTGATCCAGGGCCCGGGCGAGAATGCGGGCGTCATCGACATCGGCGACGGGTTGGCCGCGGTCTTCAAGATCGAGAGCCACAACCACCCGAGCTTCATCGAGCCCTACCAGGGAGCCGCGACCGGTGTCGGCGGGATCCTGCGCGACGTGTTCACCATGGGCGCGCGCCCCGTCGCCAATCTGAACGCGCTGCGCTTCGGTGATCCGAACCACCCCAAGACCCGCCATCTGGTTTCCGGCGTGGTCCGCGGCATCGGCGGCTACGGCAATTGCGTCGGCGTGCCCACCGTGGCCGGCGAGGTGAATTTCCATCCGGCCTATAACGGCAACATCCTGGTCAACGCCATGACCGTGGGCCTGGCCCAGGCCGACCGGATCTTCTACTCGGCCGCCGCCGGACCGGGGAACTCGGTGGTCTATGTCGGGGCCAAGACCGGCCGCGACGGCATCCATGGTGCGACCATGGCGTCGAAGGAGTTCGACGAGGACAGCGAGGAGAAGCGGCCCACCGTCCAGGTCGGCGACCCCTTCACCGAGAAGCTGCTGCTGGAAGCCTGCCTGGAGCTGATGGAGCGCGACTGCATCATCGCCATCCAGGACATGGGCGCCGCCGGTCTCACCTCCTCCAGCGTCGAGATGGCCGACAAGGGCGGGCTCGGTATCGAGCTCGATCTCGACCGCGTGCCGGTGCGCGAGGAAGGCATGACCGCCTACGAGATCATGCTGTCCGAGAGCCAGGAACGCATGCTGATCATCATCCGTCCGGAGAGTGCCGACGAGGCGCGGGCGGTGTTCGATAAGTGGGACCTGGACTTCGCCGTCATCGGCACCGTGACCGAGACCGGCCACATCGTGCTGAAGAAGGATGGCGAGGTTCAGTGCGACATCCCGGTCGAGCCGCTGGTCGGCGAGGCGCCGGAATACGACCGTCCGCATGTGCCCACCGCCGCCCGTCCGGTGATCGCCGCCGGCGACGTCCCGGCCCCGAAGGCGCCGTTGGGCGAGGTTCTGGCGACGCTGATGTCCTGCCCGGACATGGCCAGCCGCCGCTGGATCTGGGAGCAGTACGACCATCTGGTCATGGGCGACACCATGATCCGCCCCGGCGCCGACAGCGGCGTGGTCCGCATTCGCGACACCGAGCGGGGCCTCGCGGTCACCGTCGACTGCACGCCGCGCTACTGCCTGGCCGATCCGAAGACCGGCGGCGCGCAGGCGGTGGTCGAGACCTGGCGCAACATCACCGCCACCGGTGCCACGCCACTCGCCGCGACCAACAACCTCAATTTCGGCAACCCGCAGAAGCCGGCCATCATGGGCCAGATCGTCGGCTGCGTGACCGGCATGGGCGATGCCTGCCGGGCGCTGGACTACCCGATCGTCTCGGGCAACGTCTCGCTCTACAACGAGACCGAGGGTGCGGCCATCCTGCCGACCCCGGTGATCGGCGGTGTCGGCGTGATCGAGAATGTCGCCAAGCTCGCGACCCCGGCGCTGAAGAGTGCCGGCGAGACCCTGATCGTGCTCGGCCAGCCGAATGACCGCAAGGACGGCTGGCTCGGCGCGTCCCTTTACCTGCGCGAGATCGAAGGCCGGGAGGAAGGCGCGCCGCCGCCGATCGACCTGGCCGCGGAGAAGCGCACAGGCGACCTGGTGCGCGCGCTGATCGCCGATAGCGCCGTGAGTGCCTGTCACGACGTCTCCGATGGCGGTCTGTTGGTCGCGGTCGCCGAGATGGCGATGGCCTCGCGCGGATTCGGCGCCGATCTGACAGCCCCCGAGGGCGCCGTGACCCATGCCTGGGCTTTCGGCGAGGACCAGGGGCGCTACGTGGTCACCACCGGCGATGCGGCCGCCCTGACCGCGCGGGCCGAGGTGGCCGGCGTTGTCGCGACCGTCATCGGCAGCGTGGCCGAGGGCGGCGAATTGACACTCAACGGCACCGCCCTCATATCGAGGGATGAACTGAGCCGACGGCATGAGGCATGGCTACCGTAATACATGGCCGCCGAAAGCTGATAACGACCGCCGAACCCGCCGGCAGAAGGAGAGACGACCATGGCCATGGAAGCCAACGAGATCGAACGCCTGATCAAAGAGGCGCTTCCGGACGCTCAGGTCACCATCGAGGATCTGCGTGGCGACGGCGACCACTATGCGTGCCATGTCGTGTCGTCTGCCTTTTCGGGAAAGAACCGCGTGCAGCAGCATCAGCTGGTGTACAAAGCTCTCCAGGGACGCATGGGTACGGAGCTGCATGCGCTCGCCCTGCAAACCGCCGCGCCGAACTGACGGACGCGGCCAGAGACTGAAAGGAGCGTAACCATGCTCGACGAGACCTTGAAGACCCGGATCGACGGCGAAGTCGCGAGCAGCGACGTGGTGCTCTTCATGAAGGGCACGCCGGTCTTCCCGCAATGCGGCTTCTCCGCCGTCGTGGTCCAGGTGCTGAGCCATCTGGGGACCAAGTTCAAGGGCGTCAACGTGCTCGACGATCCGTCGCTCCGCGAAGGCATCAAAGAGTATTCGAGCTGGCCGACCATCCCGCAGCTCTACGTGAAGGGCGAGTTCGTCGGCGGCTGCGATATCGTGCGCGAGATGTTCGAGACCGGCGAGCTGATGGAGCTCATGAACAGCCGCGGCGTCGAGGCCAGGCCGAGCGAAGGTGTCGCCTGACCCCGGTCCGGACTCTCCGGATACCCCACCGAAACGGTTTCGCTCGCCCTTCGCCATCCGGCCCCGCACCCTGGTGATCGTCGGCATCATGGCGCTTGTCGGCGGCATCTTTGGCCTGCGCAACCACATCAGCTTCCTGATCTCCGCCGAACAGGCGGAGGCCGAGGTGGTGTCGGTCGAGACCTTCGATCCGACAGAGGGCTTCACCCTGTACCGGCCGACCGTGCGCTATCTTGCGGTCCATGGCGGGATGACGGCTGTCGTCGCCGACACCTACCGACCGACCAGCGCCGGCGAGATACTGTCCGTCGCCTTCGACCCCGCCAACCCGGCCGATGCCCGGCTGATGGACCCCCGCGACCGCTGGATCCTGCCGCTATGGATGGTGGTGTTCGGCATGATCACCATCGTCATCGGTGTCCGACGGGCACGGCGCGGGCCTTCCGGCGATACCGATTGAGCCGCGATGCTGCACGCCGCCCTGACCGGTGCCGGCATTCGCGGCATCGTCTTCGACAAGGACGGGACCCTCATTCGTTTCGAGGAGACCTGGACACCGGCCTTCCGGGCCAGCGCCGAGCATCTGGCGCGCGAGACCGGCCGTCCCGACCTTGCCGAGGCGATGATGGTGGCCGGCGGCTGGTGTCCCGACACGCAGCGCATCCTGCCCGGTAGCGAGCTGGCCTCCGGGACCACCGACAAGGTAGCGCGGCTCTGGCGTGGGGTTGCGCCCGACCTCCCGGAAGACCCGGTTCTGATTCCCTGGCTCGACGCGTTCTGGCATGCCACGGCGATGGCATATCTGACGCCGATCGACCCGCTTCCCGAGCTCTTCCAGACCCTGTGCGCCGCCGGACTGCGGTGCGGGCTGGCAACCAACGACAGCGAGACCGGCGCGCGGGAAACGGCCGAGCGGCTGGGCATCGACCCGCACCTCTCCTTCATCGTCGGCTATGACAGCGGCCATGGCGCCAAGCCCGCCCCTGGCATGCTCCTGGCCGCGCAGACGCGGTGGGGTTTGGCGCCCGAGCACATGGCGATGATCGGCGATTCCCCGGCCGACCTCGCGGCGGGCCGGGCAGCGGGCTGCGGATTGGTGGTCGGGGTGCTGTCGGGCGCCTCGGACCGGAGCGTGCTGGCACCGCTGGCCGACCTGATCCTGGACGACGTGCACGGCCTGCTGAGCTAAGCCGCAACGCTTTCCCTCGATTTCCTGGACGACCGGCGCAAGCCGCGCGATCCAGGATCCACCTCTACCCGCTCCTGGGGTCCTGGATCGCGCGGCGCGCGTCCAGGAAGTCGTGGATGGTTGGTGGAGCGCCCTACCGGTAGATCAGCGCCGGGATCAGGCAGTTTCGGATCGTCTCGGTGGTGGTCGAGCCGATGAACAGGCTGCGCAGCCGGGAATGGCTGTAGGCGCCCATCACCAGCAGGTCGATGCCGACATCCTCGACATATTTGGCGACCACCTGATAGGGCTGACCGGGAATCACGTCGACCGAGACCTTCAGGTTGCCGCCCTTGAGCAGCGCCTTGGCGTTGTCCAGGTTGCGTTCGACCGCCGGCGTGCGGTCGCCGACCGTCAGCAGATGACACTCCAGGCCGGCGAAGAGCGGCGTGCGGGCCACGTAGTCCACCGCCTTCAGCGCCGTGCGCTGGCCGTCGAATGCGATCAGGAAGCGCTTGATCGGCTTGAAGGCACGCGACGCGATCAACACCGGCACGTGGGAGGAGCGCACGACGCGCTCCAGGTTCGAGCCGAGATGCATCTTGGCGAAGTCGGCCGCCTCGCCGCGTTTGCCGATCACCAGCATGTCGGCGCCGACCTCCAAGTCCGCCACCGTCTCCATCAGGTCGCCGTGCCGAAGTTTCGGGGCGATCGCCTCGATGCCCTTGGCCTTCAGCGCGCCCTGGGCCTCCTCCAGGATCAGGCGGCCACGTTTCTGCGCCGCCTTGGCATTCAGCTCGTCGAGCTCCGACAGTTCCTTCAGCAGTTCTTCGCGCATACCGGCGGAGAAGCTACCGCTCAGATCCGCCGGGGCGTTCGGACCGTCACGCCGGCCGAGCACATGGACCAGTTCGACGTCCTTGGTCCCCAGCCGGCTCGCCGCCCAGGCCGTGTGATCGCTGATGCTCTGCGAATAAACCGACCCGTCGATCAATGCGATGATCTTACTCAACCCGCCCTCCCTGGTTCGCGTCGACGGTTCCAGCCGCTCAATGCGAGAGCAGCCGGTCCATCGCGCCGGGTTTATCGTGGATCGCCAGCCTGTCGACGATCGTCTCGCTGGCCTCGTTCAGCCCGACGATCTCGACGTTGGCGCCCTCGCGGCGAAACTTCAAGACGACGGTGTCGAGAGCGGCGACGCTGGAGATGTCCCAGATATGGGCACCCGACACATCGATGGTCACCCGCTCCAGCGCCTCGCGGAAGTCGAAGGAGGCGAGAAAACTCTCGGCGGACGCGAAAAAGACCTGGCCTTCGATAAGGTAGGTTCGCGCCGCGCCGTCCTCGGACAGGACCGAGGTGACTCGGAAGATCTGGGAGATCTTCCAAGCGAAGAAGATGCCGGACAGCATGACGCCGACGATGACGCCGATCGCCAGGTTATGGGTCGCCACCACCACGATGACGGTCGCCAGCATCACCATCGACGAACTGCGAGGATGGACCCGAAGGTCCTTCAGCGACTGCCAGCTGAAGGTGCCGATCGACACCATGATCATGATCGCCACCAGGGCCGCCATCGGGATCTGCTTCACCCAGTCGCCAACCACGACGCAGGCGATCAGCAGGAAGATCCCCGCGAGCAAGCAGGACAGCCGCCCGCGTCCGCCGGATTTCACGTTGATCACCGACTGGCCGATCATCGCGCAGCCGGCCATCCCGCCGATGAAGCCGGTGCCGAAATTGGCGATGCCCTGGCCCACGCACTCGCGATGCTTATTGCTACGGGTATCGGTCAGGTCGTCGACGATGGTCGCCGTCATCAGCGACTCAAGCAGGCCGACCACGGCGATGCCGGCTGAATACGGCAGGATGATCTGCAGGGTCTCCAGCGTCAGCGGCACGTCCGGCAGCAGGAAGATCGGCAGCGTGTCCGGAAGCGCGCCCATGTCGCCGACGGTGCGCAGGTCGAGATCGAAGCCGATTGCGACCGCCGTCAGGATGACGATGCAGATCAGCGGTGACGGAACGGTGGTGGTCAGACGCGGCAGCAGATAGATCACGGCAAGGCCCGCCGCGACCATGACATAGGTCAGCCACGGCACGCCGATCAGTTCCGGCAGTTGCGCCATGAAGATCAGAATGGCGAGCGCATTCACGAAGCCGGTCATCACGCTCTTCGAGACGAACCGCATGACCGATGCAAGCCGCAGGAAGCCGCAGGCAATCTGCAGCACGCCGGCCAGGACCGTCGCCGCCAGCAGGTACTGAAGGCCGTGATCCCGGACCAGCGTGACCATGAGGACGGCCGTGGCCGCCGTCGCCGCCGAGATCATGCCCGGACGCCCGCCGAAGATGGCGGTCATCACGGCGATCGAGAACGACGCATAAAGACCGACCTTCGGGTCGACACCGGCGATGATCGAGAAGGCGATGGCCTCCGGAATCAGGGCGAGGGCCACCACCATGGCCGCCAGCACGTCACCGCGGACATTGCCGAGCCACTCATTCTTGAAAGTATCGAGCGAGGTACCCTCCTGGGTGCCGGATCCTGCATGGGAGCCTAGGAAGTATCGAATAGTCGCCCATTTTGCAATGCAACATGGCAGGCAACGCGCCGCGCCCGAAGCGTCACGTCCCTTGCATTCGCCGTGAGCATCGGGAAAGAAAGCCCACCATATGCGGCTCGCTGGCACAGCCGCACGCCATCGACAGCGACGCCGACCAGGGTAGGCCCGATGAATCTTGAGGAACTGGACGCGGCGCGACTACAGGTCATGCTTGACCCGGGCGACACGGCAGCCTACGCGGCGCTGATCCGGCAGGCCGATACCCCACTGGCGCTGTTCCGCTGGTTCCGACGGCTCGCCCTGCTGGTCGACTACACGGTCCTCAGGCTAGACGGGGACGTGATCCGCCGGGCGATGCTGTCGACCGCGGCCCTCGATCTAGTCGAGTTGCGGCGGGCCATCGACCCCATCGAGTTCACCCACCCGCGGCGCGTCGAGATCTCGGTGTTTTTCGCCGCCGCCTTCATGGTCACCAAGCGCGTGGACTACCAGGACCTTCGGCACCGGCACATCGACTTCCGGGATTGCACCGACAACATGCAGAAGATCCTCGCCCTGCTGTCGGAGAATCTGTCGATCGCGAGCGCCGAAACCGCCTACTCGCTTTCGGTTCTGAAGCATTACATCACGATCATGCTCCGGATCGCGGGGTTCCTCACGCTGACCGACGTGATGGCGGATAGCACCTGCGTCTTCCAGCGACGGATGCGCGAGCGGTTCAATCCGGGCGGCGCCCGCATCTTCTCGTGGCGCTGGACCTTCGCCATCGGTCATATGGTGATCGCCGCCTTCCTGATCAAAGGTCAGGACCTGGGTCTGTTCCCCTACACGACCGCGAAGATCTGGGATGGACGCATGGCCAACCCGGAGCTCCGGACCCAGCTCCTCGATATCTCCGCGAGCCTGGAACCGGTGCCGGCGGGCACCATGTACGCCGAGCTCTTCAGCACCCATTCGCGCGAACAGGTCGACGGCCGGCAGGTCAACCTGTTCGAGGCCTGCGGGATCGTCGCCGATAGGGCCGGAGACGCGCGTGGCGGGATCCTGGCGCTTCCGGACCCGGCCCAGCCGGAGTTGGCGCGGTTCTTCCGTCAGACCGGCCTCTCCCCCAGAGACCGGATCGTCACGCTGCATTGCCGGGAAAAGGGGTTTCGCGCGGACATCCACCAACGCCTCCGGAACGTCGATATCGCCACCTATCTGCCGGCGATCGAGGCGCTGGCGGCTCGGGGTTACCGCGTGGTGCGGTTGGGCGACCCGACGATGACCCCGCTGCCGGAGATCGACGGCGTGATTGACTACGCGCGCTCTCCCCTAAAATCCGACGCGCTCGACGTTCAGCTGTTCGGACTTGCCCATTTTCATATCGGCTCCAGTTCCGGCCTGTCCCAGGTCCCGCTGCTCTACGGGACGCCCTGCCTGCTGCTGAACTGGTATCCGAGCGAACTGATCACCTGGGGACGGCGGAACTGGACGATCCTGCGGCCGATCACGAAACGGGCGGACGGGCGGCGGGTCACCGACTGGCTGGTGTATTCGAAACTCGGCCGCGTGGCCTCGCGCGATTTGCTGATCGCGTCCGGGCACGACATCTCGGACCTGACGCCTGCGGAAATCCTGGAAGCGGTGACCGCCTTTGCCGGGACGCTGGCGGATGCCGGCCCCGAACCGGCCAAGACCGGTCCGAATATCGGTCGCGTGCTGATGGCGGACGATGCCGGGGCCTTCACCGAGATCGACATCCCGCATACCGACGCCCAGGCATGATCCGCTGCGCAAACGCTTCGATTTCCCGGTAACGCTCCTACGTATTAAGGCCCGCGCGGACGATCGTCGGCGCGCCCGCCAAGGACGGAAGAGACTGCGCGCCCATGGTCAACCTGATCACCGAATGGATTGTGTCCTGGGGCGCGCCCGCCGTCGGCCTGCTGATGTTCTTGGAAAACGTCTTTCCGCCGATCCCCTCGGAAGTGGTGATGCCGATCGCCGGAGTGCTGACGACCCGAGGCGAGCTGTCGACCACCGCCGTCATCATCGCCGGCACCTTGGGGTCCGTGGCCGGGGCCAGTTTCTGGTACATCGCCGGCAGAGCTCTCGGCATCTCCCGCCTCCGCGCCATCAGCGCCCGCCATGGCCACTGGCTGACAATTCAGCCGCGGGACGTCGACACCGCCCAGGACTGGTTCCGGCGTCGGGGTCATCTTGCCGTTCTGTTCGGGCGCCTGGTCCCGGCGATCCGCACCCTGATCTCCATTCCGGCCGGGGTTGCGGCGATGCGCTGGCTCCCATTTCTCGTCTTCTCGACCATCGGCTCACTGATCTGGATCAGCGTCCTCACCCTGACCGGTGTCTGGCTCGGCGAGCGACAGGATCAGATCACCGGCTATCTGTCTCTCGCGGGCAATATCGTCATGGCGGCTCTGGTCGTCTGGTATCTCTGGCGCGTCTTCGCCCTGCGTCGACACCGCCAGCCCTCCTCCTGAGCTGGCCCGACCTGGCTCATCCTAGCGGTCAGGCGCCGTGCCGGATGCGCGTGCCGTCTTGTCGAAATGCGCCCGCAGGAGCGCGACATTGCGGCGGTTGGCGCGAAAGCCGATGTCGAAAATGTCGCCGACGAGCGGAATGACGCCGACCACGAGGTCGATGGCGAGATTGCCGGCCATGCGGGCGAGCAACAGAAACGGCGCGCCCAGGCGATGCGCCCTGACGAGAATATAGACCCCGGGCAGGGTCAGCAGCCCGTCGCCGACACCTGGAACGATGCCGAATAACGCGTCCAGTCCGAAGCGGATACCGGTGCCGGGGATCCGGAAGCGGCTGTCCATCCAATCGGCCAGGGTCTCCAGGTCGCCAATCTCGAGATCCGGGCGCGACACGCCTTCTTTTTGACCGGATCGGGCTTCGCGGGAAGATCGGGTCATGGCCGCGCGCCGATCCGCGACCCGCCCGCTCCGCCGGTCGCGGGGTCATGCCGGTCCGCCAGGCGGGCGCGCTGCCGTTTCAGGATCCTCTCGCTCATCGCTCTCCCCCGTCCAGGTGCCGCTCCATCAGAAAGAGCAACGAGACGAGAGAGGCATCGGTTCCCGCCGATGACGGTCGCATCGACCGGCCGCCAGCCCTGGCCCGGTCGAGCGGAAAGGCAGACGTCCCCCGGGTCGTTCAGCGCTCGCCGATCAAGAGGCGATGGCGGGCGTTCTCGGCCGGATGTCCGCGCTCCAGTCGGGCTGCGCATCGGCGCCGGTCGCCTTGGCCATCACCGCCTCGCCGTGGTGACAGGCGACGTTGCGCCCCGCCTCCCCCATCGGCCTCAAAGTCGGCGCCTGGCGCTGGCAGAGCGCCGTCGCATGCGGACATCGGGTGTGAAAGACGCAGCCGGAGGGCGGGTTGAGCGGGCTCGGCGGATCGCCTTCCAGCGGCGAGCCCCGCCGGCGCGCCTTCGGATCGGGTTGCGGCGCGGCGGCGATCAGAGCCTGGGTATAGGGGTGGCCCGGCGCGCGGAACACGGTTTCCGTCGTCCCGCTCTCGACCATGCGGCCGAGATACATCACCACGACCCGGTCGCAGATATGCCGCACGATGCCCAGGTCGTGGGAGATGAACAGATAGGTCAGCCCGTGAGCGTCCTGCAGGTCGAGCAGCAGATTCACCACCTGGGCCTGGATCGACACGTCGAGGGCGGCGACCGCCTCGTCGCAGACGATGAAGCTCGGCGACACCGCCAGCGCCCGGGCGATCACCGCGCGCTGCAACTGGCCGCCGGACATCTGGTGCGGGTAGCGATCCAGCATGTGCGGTTCCAGGCCGACCGACTGCAGCAGCTCGGCCAGACGTCCGGGTCGATCCGCCGCCGCGCCGATCTGGTGGGTCTCCAGGATCTCGGCGATCTGGATGCCGATCCGCAGGCGCGGGTTGAGCGCGCCGAACGGATTCTGAAACACCATCTGCATGTCGCGACGCGCAGTCCGCCAGTCCCGGCTGCCGCGGCGTGCGGAAACCTCGCGCCCGCGGAAATGCACCGATCCGCCGCTCGGCGGCAACAGGCCGAGGACGAGCTTGCCGATGGTGGACTTGCCGCAACCGCTCTCGCCGACCAGGCCAAGGGTCTCGCCCTCATGGATCTGGAACGACACGTCCGTCGCCGCGGTCAACGTCCTGCGGGTTCCGACGATGGGAATGGAGCGGCCGACCTGGAATCGGCGGGTCAGGTTCTGCACGTCGACCAGGACCGTCATGACACATCTCCGCTCATAGGATGATGGCAGGCGACGGCACCGGCGGCACCGTCGGTCGCCGACAGGGCTGGAGAGGTCCGCCGGCAACTGTCGCTGGCCCGCGCGCAGCGCGGCGCAAAGCGGCAGCCGGGCGGATAGTCCTTCGGCGCCGGGACCGAACCCTCGATCAGTGGCAACCGGCGGCTCCCACTGGCGCGACTCGGCAACGAGCCGAGCAGCCCATGGGTATAGGGGTGACGCGGTGCCGCGAAGATCTGCTCGACCGGGCCGGTTTCGACCACGCGCCCGGCATACATCACCGCGACGTCGTCGGCGGTCTCGGCGACCACTGCAAGATCGTGGGTGACCAGAATCACCGCCGTGCCGGTCTCCTCGGCGAGCCGGCGCAGCAGGTCGAGGATCTGTGCCTGAATGGTCACATCGAGCGCCGTGGTCGGTTCGTCGGCGATCAGCAGCCGTGGCTTGCAGGCAAGCGCCATGGCGATCATCACCCGCTGACACATGCCGCCGGAAAGCTGATGCGGAAAACTGCGGGCCCGCGACGCCGGATCGGGGATGCCGACCTGGCGCAGCAGGTCGACCGCCCGGCCCTGGGCCGCGGACATGGACAGGGTCTCGTGCAGATGCAGCGCCTCGGCGATCTGCCAGCCGACCCGCTTGACCGGGTTCAGCGACGACATCGGGTCCTGGAAGATCATCGCCACATCGCCGCCCCGCAGATCCTGCATCTCCTTCTGGGAGAGATCGCCGAGGTCGCGGCCGGCGAAGCGGATGCGGCCGCTCAGAATATGACCGCGCTCGGGCAGCAGACGCAGGATCGAGAGACAGGTGATCGACTTGCCCGACCCGCTTTCCCCCACCAGGCCGAGGGTACGGCCGGCACCGATCGCCAGATCCACGCCGTCGACCGCGACGGTGGTCTCGCTGCCATCCGGCGCGGTGAAGCCGACCCGCAGACCGGACACGCTCAGCAGCGGCTCCGGCGGCCTGGGTGACGACCAGGACGGATGCGGCTGTGTGGTTCCACCGAAGGTGACGACATCGGTCATATCAGGATCCTCATCGCAAACCCTTCATCGCAGGCTGGGGTCCAGATGGTCGCGCAGCCAATCGCCGAGGATCGAGATCGACAGGGTGATGAAAAAGATCGTCATGCCCGGCACGACGGCAATCCACGGCGCCTGCAGCAGGTAGTCGCGGCCATAGCCCAGCATCTGACCAAGACTGGTCATCGGCGGCTGGACACCGAGGCCGAGAAAGCTGAGCGAGGTCTCGAGCAGGATCGTCCCCGGCAGGTTGATCGTGAACTGGATCATCAGCGCCGGCAGAATGTTGGGCAGCAGGTGGCGGGCGTAGAGCTTCCAGGTCGAGACGCCGAGCGAACTGACCGCCTCGATATAGGTCGCCTGCCCGCTGGACAACGCCATGCCGCGCGCGAGCCGGGCATAGCGTTCCCACCCGTCGATCCCGACGACGATGACTAGCACCCAGAAATTGCCGGAGAAGAACGCCAGAACGGCCAGGGCGAAGATGATGAACGGCAAGGAGGATTGGGCATCGACGAACATCATGATGATCTCGTCGGCCCAGCCTCGGAAATGGGCGGCGACGATGCCGAGGAAGGATCCCAGCACGGCGCCGATACCGGTGCCGATAATGGCGATCGCGACCGAGACCTTGGTGCCGTAGATCACCCGGCTCAGCACGTCGCGCCCGAGATCGTCGGTCCCCAGGATGTAGCGCCAGTCCCCGCCCATGAAGACCGGCGGGTTGCGGATCTCGAACAGGTCCTGTTGCGCATGATCATAAGGTTGCAGCGCCGGGGCGAAGAGCGCGACCAGCACAACGAGCACGAGATAGGCGCCGGCGATGATGACGATCCAGGGCCGGTCCAACCCGACACGCCGGCGCCAGCCCGGCGGATGCTGGATCACCGCCCCCTGCTGCACCGCCATGCTCTTGGAGAAGGCCGACGATTCCGGCTGAACGTGCACCACGGTGACCTCTCAGACTTTCTCGGGAGCGATACGGACGCGCGGGTCGAGAACGGCGTAGAGCAGGTCGACGGCAAGATTCACCAGGATGATGCTGGCCGCGATCAGCAGGATGATCGCCTGCACCACCGCGTAATCCCGCGCGCCGACCGCCTGGTAGAACAGGCGCCCCATTCCGGGCCAGGCGAAGACGGTCTCGATCACCACGGTGCCGCCGATCATCAGGCCGAACTGGAAGCCGAGCACGGTGACGGTCGGGATCGCCGCGTTCGGCAGCGCGTGCCAGCGGATGCGCCGGCCGTAGGAGGCGCCCTTGGCCCGCGCCGTGCGGATATAGGGCTGGCGGATCACCTCCAGGATCGACGAGCGGGTGAAGCGCGCGATCTGGGCGCCGGCCGCCAGCCCGAGGGTGACCGCCGGCATTACCATATGGGCCCAGGTATCCGAGCCCGACGGTGGCAGCCACCGGAGCTGCAGCGACAGGAAAATGATCAGCAGCAGGCCGAAGAAGAAGTTCGGCATCGAATAGCCGAAAACCGCCGCGACCATTACCAGACGGTCGATGATCGTATTCCGGTTGAGGGCGGCGATCACGCCGAGGGTCACCCCGAAGATGACGGCGCCGGCATAGGCAACCACACCGAGTTGCAGGGTCTTGGGCAGACGCTCGAGCACGAGGTCGATTGCCGGCTTGAAGTCGAAGAAGCTGACGCCGAAATCGCCCTGCAGCAGCGAAGCGATATAGGTCACGTACTGCTCGTAGACCGGTCGGTCGATGCCCCAGCGCGCCTTGTAGATATCGACGATGTACTGCGGCGTGTCGTCCGGCAGCAGGACATAGGTCGGATCGCCCGACGCCCGCAGAATGAAGAACACCGCCGTCACCACCAGCAACAGGGTGGCGACAGCGCGAAGCGCCTTCGCAGATATCAGGACAAACATGCACGCACTCCGCTACGGAACGCGGCGACCGTAGAAGGCGACCGGTTTCACGGATATTTCGGAAATAATAAGTAAATAAGAACAGTGTTTCATTTTGGTGAATTTAAAATAAAACTACGAAAAATATAAAAATTTAATTCAATAAGATTTCTTTCGACAATATTTACGATGTTCCGATTAATATTTCTGACACCATTTCACCGCGCAAGGTTCACCGGCCCGTCACCGTATCGGCGTCAACACTGGGGAAGGTTTACGCACGCGACCTGTCGGTCGTCGCTTCCGGGCGTTTCTGTCCTGGGAGCCTTTGCCCATTCACCCCCCTTACCGGGGCGTGCCGCCGTGCCGCTGCCAAGGGGCCCCTGCCGAGAGAAGGTGATATGAGAAAGCAACTATTCGCAGGATTGCTGGCGGGCGCGATTGCGCTCACGGCGATCTCCATGCCCACCCGAGCCGACGACCGCCCCGAACTCGTCATCGCCATGGCGGCGATGCAGCGCTCGCATCCGGCGATCTCGGAATCCAACTTCGACAGCCGGGTGATCAAGTCGGTCATGGACGGACTGCTGAACCGCGACTGGCTGAACGGCCCGAACGGCAATGACGGCGCCGACATCGTCGCCGGTATCCTCACCAAATGGGACCGGCTGTCCGATACCGAGTGGGAATTCAAGGTCCGCCAGGGCGTGAAGTTCCACAACGGCCGGACCCTGACGGCCGAGGACGTCGCCTTCACCATCTCCGAGGAACGCCTGTGGGGTGAGAAGGCCCTGCAGCCGCACTCCCTGGCCTCCAGCATCGCCGGCGTCGAGATCGTCGACAATGAGACGATCCGGGTGAAGACCAAGTATCCCGATCCGGTCTTCCTGCACCGCCTGGCCCATGTGATCGGCCATGTGGTTCCAGCCAAGGAATACCGCGAACTCGGCCCGGAAGGCTTCGCCGCGGCACCGATCGGAACCGGCCCGTACAAGTGGGTCCGCATGGTCGCCGACGAAGAGATCGTCCTGGAGGCGTTCGACGACTATTGGGGCGAGAAGCCGCCGCTGAAGCGCATCACCTTCAAGGCCGTGCCGGAGACCTCGGCCCGTATCGCCGGTCTGGTGACCGGCGAGTACGACATCATCACCTCGGTGCCGCCGGATCAGGCCGAACTGATCGACCGCGAGGCCAACTACGAGACCCGGACCATCGAGGTGGAAAACATGCACCACCTCACCTTCATGACCGGCTGCGGCCAGGAGAACCAGGCCTGCGAGCGCGAGTCCGCGGTGCATGATCCCCGCGTCCGCAAGGCGATGATCCTGGCGGTCGACCGGCAGAAGATCGCCGACCGGCTGTGGAACGGCATGGCCTCGGTCCCGGCTGGACCGAACTGGGAGATGTACGGCAAGCTGTACGACGCCGATCGCAAGCCGCTGCCCTACGATCCGGAACAGGCCAAAAAGCTGCTGAAAGAGGCCGGATACGACGGCAAGGAGATCGTGGTCGCGGTCACCGCCGGCTACTACGTCAACGGCGACCGCGCCGTGCAGGTCATGATGCAGATGTGGCAGCAGGTCGGCCTGAACGTCCGCCTGCAGTTCGTCGAGAACTGGTCGCAGATGCGGCCTTACGGCTGGCAGGACCTCTGGCTCAACTCCTCCAACATCCGCATCCCCGATCCGCTGACCCCGTTCTGGTGGCGGTTCGGCGAGCCGTCGGCGTCGTATGCCAGCAACCATCTCGTCGCCGTCAGCGACGACTACAAGCGTGTCGGCAACGTCATGGAGCGCACCCTCGACGAAGCCACCCGCATCGCGGCCTTCCACGAGGGTCTCGACATCTGGCAGCGCGATAACCCGGCCATCATCATGTACCGCCCGCTCGAGATCTACGGTATCCGCAAGGACATCAACTGGGTGCCGTACAGCTTCTACTGGATGGATTTCCGGGCCAACAACTTCTCGATCAAGAGCGGTAGCTGAGCCACCCCCGACCGCGGGCCGCACCCTTCTCGGGTGCGGCCTTTTTGGCCTGCTGTCGGTTCCGTGAACACGCGGTTAGGCTACCATGGTGCCTCTCTCGAACTCGACGGGTTGAAGTGGCCGATCGTCGAGTGCCTGCGGGTCGCGTTGTAGAACCGCTCGGTGTAGTCGCCCCCACGGCCCGGGCGGCATCGCGCGTGCTATATACCTTCTAACGGACCCGTTCGGTCTTCAGCGACGAAAAGAAGCTCTCCATCGATACGTTGTCCCAGACGTTGCCGGGCCGGCTCATCGAGCAGGTGACGCCCCGGGACAAACAGTGCCAGACCCGCCGGGCACCATAGGTCCAGTCACTGGCAAGGACGGTCGCCCGCACCTGAGAGCCGGTAGTCTCGTCGTCCCTGGCTTCCCGGCTCGGCGGCCAGGCATGGAAGCCGGACCGTGAGACACCCCGATCTGCGATCAGCCGCGCCGCCTCGATCTTGAACTCACGCGTGAACTGACGTCGTTGCATCTCCCACCTCCAGTTCCTCGAAACACCTTGTCTCGGTGTCCACGGAACCGGCAGCAGGCCATTTGGGGGAACCCGGTACAGAAACCCCAAATCGGTTCTTCAGCGTCTGATGCCAGCGCTCGATCTTGCCTTGGGTCTGTGGGTGGTTGGGCGCGCCCCGGATGTGCTGGATGCCCCCTGTCGCCGAGCCATCTTTGATGGCATGCCCATCATCCCCCAATAAGGACGGTTGGCGCCCCGGTTACGATAACGCCGCCATGATCTGTTCTGTCGCCTATGCGCGCCGCCAGCTGACCGCCGACGA
>JARGOG010000001.1:110757-182870 GCA_029212785.1 Thalassobaculaceae bacterium | reverse complement strand
CTCGATCCCGACGCCACGTCGCCGCTGATCCTCGACGGTCTGTATATCCAGAACGGCCTCGCCTTCGCGCCGGACGGCCGAACCCTGTACCTGTCCGACAGCCACCCGACCGTGCGCACCATCTGGGCTTTCGACTACGATCTTGAGACTGGAACGCCGAGCAACAGACGGGTCTTCTTCGATACGCGCCTGGTCGACGGTAGGCCCGATGGCGCGGCGATCGATGCCGACGGCTGTTATTGGATGGCGGGAGTCGACGGCTGGCAGGTGGTGCGGATCACCCCGGCGGGCGAGGTCGACCGGATCGTGTCGGTCCCGGTGCAGAAGCCGACCTGCCTCGCCTTCGGCGGCGCGCGGCTCGACACCCTGTACCTCACGTCCATGGGACCGGGTCTGATCAGCCCCAGCACCGAGGACCGCCAGCCCCAGGCCGGCGGGCTGTTCGCCTTCGCCCCCGGTGTCGCCGGATATGCGCCGCCCCCCTGTTCGGTCTGACTATCCGCCGATCAGCGCCGGCAGGGTCAGCGAGATCGCCGGCACGAAGGTCGTCAGCACCAGCGCCACCAGGATCGCCGCGTAGAACGGCCAGATCGTGCGCACCGCCCGCTCGATCGGCACCTTGCCGACGGCGCAGCCCAGGAACAGGCAGGCACCGACCGGCGGGGTGCAGAGTCCGAGGCCCAGGTTCATCATCAGGATCATGCCGAACTGCACCGGATCCATGCCAAAGGCCACCACCACCGGCAGGAAGATCGGCGTGCAGATCAGGATCAGCGCCGCCATATCCATGATCATGCCCAGCACCAGCAGCATGAGGTTGATCATGAGCAGGATCATGATCGGGTTCTCCGACACCCCGGTCATGAAGTCGATCATCTTGTTCGGCACCTGATAGAACGTCAGCATGTAGGCGAACGCCGTGGCCGAGGCGACCAGGATCAGCACCATCGAGGTCGTGCGCACCGAGTTGATCACCGCCGTGCGGAATGCCTGCCAGCTCATCGAGCGATAGACGATCAGCGTGACGGCAAAGGCGTAGAGCGTGCCGAAGGCGCCGGACTCGGTCACCGTGAACACGCCCGACAGCACGCCGCCGAAGATGATCACGGCGGTGAACAGGCCGTGGATCGCCGCCACGAAGGACACCAGCAGCGCCCGGAACCCCGGAAAGACCTCCGCCTTGTAGCCGCGCTTCACGGCGATCAGATAGGCCGCGAAGGCGAGGCAGACGCACATCAACACGCCCGGCACCACGCCGGCGAGGAAGAGCTGGGAGATCGAGATCCCGCCACCGGCGGCAATCGCGTACAGGATCATGTTGTGGCTCGGCGGCACCAGGATACCGGCGATCGACGAGGTCACGGTGACGTTGACGGCGTAGTCATCGTCGTAGCCCTTCTCCTTCATCACCGGGATCAGGATCGAGCCGAGTGCCGAGATGTCGGCGACGGCGGAACCGGAAATCCCGCCGAACAGCATGGAGGAGAACACGTTCACGACGCCGAGCCCGCCGCGCACCGCCCCGACGGCGGCCGAGGCGAAGCGCACCAGACGGATCGCGATGCCGCCGTGGAACATCAGTTCGCCGGCGAAAATGAAGAACGGAATCGCCATCAGCGAGAACACGTTGATGCCGGAGATGATGCGCTGGAAGGCGATCACCAGCGGCAGACCTTCGGCGAAGAAGGCGGCGACGGCGGCGACGCCAAGGGCGAAGGCGACCGGCACACCGATCACCACGCACACCGCGAACACCCCGAGCAGGATCAGCAGGCCCATCTCCGTCTCCCTCAGCGATCGGTCGACAAGCTGTCGGCGGGCGGCGTCTCCAGGATCTGGTCGTCCAGGCTCTCGCCGGTGAAGAATCGGATCAGGTGACCGATCGAATAGGCCAGCGTGAAGGCGCCGCAGACCGTCAGCGGCACCGCCCGCAGACCTTCCGGCATGTGGATCAGCGGGATCTCGGTACTCCACTTGAACAGCACCAGGGCGTAGCTGTGGATCATCATCACCGCCCCGAAGACCGCCATGATCACGTAGGCGGCAAGCTCCATCACCAGGCGCATCGGGCGCGGCGCGATATCCCGGAAGAACGACACACCCAGATGGGAGCGCTCATGCACCCCGGTCGAGGCTCCCAGAAACCCGATCAGCGCGACCAGCAGCAGCGCCACCTGCTCGACCCAGGTCGGGGTGGAATTAAGCACATACCGTCCGAATACCAGCCAGCCGAAGATCACGGTCAGCACCACCATGGCCGTGCCGGAGATGATCAGACTGACGTGACAGACGAGATCGAGAAGCCGATAGAACGGCTGCAGGATCGGGCGCAGCCGTCCCGCCCGCCCGGCGGTCTCCGTGGAACTGCGTGTATGCATCGCGGCATCCATTCCCTGAACGCCCGAGCCGGCCAAGGGCGACGGTCCCGGGTAAAAAAAGGGCCACCGGGAGGTCGTGGAACCGACCTATCCGGCGGCCTCTCAGGAAGACCCTTACTGTGTGGCCTGAATTGCTTCGACCAACGGCTTCAGGTCAGGGTTGGATTCCAGGAACTTCGCGTAAACCGGCTTCATTGCATCCTGGAACGCCGCCTTGTCGGCGACCTCGTTGAACTTCACACCGGCCTTCATGACCTTCTCGCGGCTGGCCTCGGCCCGCTTGGACCAGAGCTCCCGCTGCAGATCGGCCGACTGGCGCGCGGCATCGCGGACGACGGCCTTGTCCTCATCGGACAGGGCGCCATAGATGTCGGCATTGATGCAGACGCATTCCGGAATGATCAGGTGCTCGGACATCGAGTAGTAGCCGGCCACCTCGAAATGCCCGGTGGACTCGTAGGACGGCCAGTTGTTCTCCGCGCCGTCGACCACACCGGTCTTCAGCGACTGATAGACCTCGGAGAACGCCATCGGCGACGGATTGCCGCCAAGCGCCGAGATCATGCCGGAATACAGATCGTTGTTCATGACCCGCACCTTCATTCCGGTCACGTCCTCGGGCTTGGTGATCGGCTTCTTCGAGTTGTAGAAGGACCGCGCGCCGGAATCGTACCAGGCCAGGGCCACCATGCCCTTCTTCGCCATGCCGGCGCTGATCTGATCGCCCGGCGCCCCGTCCATTGCCCGGTGCATGTGGTCCATGCCCTTGAAGATGAAGGGCAGCGAGACGACGTTCGCCTCGGGCGCGACCGGGCCGATCGGGCCGAGATTGAAGTTGCCGACCTCGATCGCCCCGATGCGGAGCTGCTCGATCGCATCCGGCTGGCTGCCCAACACGCCGCCGTGGAACATCTTCAGCGTGATCCGCCCGCCGGTGCCCTTGTCGAGAAGCTCAGCGAACTTGTCCATGGCGATGGTGTTCGGATAGTCCGGAACGTGGATGTTCCAACCCTTCCATTCGGCCGCCTGGGCGCCGCCGGAAATCCCGGCTGCCAGAACCACCGCAACAGCGGTCGCACCAATCCTGTTGATCAGTTTCATGTCATCCTCCCTATGGTTGCCCGGATTTTCCCCGGCTTTTTATGTCGCGCGTTGGCGAGCATCCGTATGCGGACCCTCCGTCGTTTCGGTCAGGCCCGCATATCGGAATTGATTTTGAGGATAAGTATGCCCCCTTTCAATAATTGGTCAATCTATCTGTCCATTGATCGTATGTTTATGCGGCGGTACTGAAGTCGGCGGCGGCCTGGATCACCGCCGCGAGGTCGGCGACGTCCTTTTCGCTCGCCCCGACCAGCGGTGGGCGCACCGACCCCGGGTCGCGCCCGACCGCCTTCAACCCGCCCTTGATCAGCGAGACCGGATAGCCGGCCACCCGGTCCCGGATATCCGCGAAGGGATAGAAGAACCGGTGCAGGATCCGGTCCATGGTGGCCGTGTCTCCGGCCCGCAGCGCCGCGAAGAAGGTCAGCGCCAGTTCGGGCACGAAATTGAACACCGCCGAGGAATAGGTCGAGAACCCGGCCGCGTCGTAGGCGGACGCGAACAGCTCATGGGTCGGCATGCCGCCGACATAGACCAACCGATCGCCGAGCGTGGCGCGGATTCGGGTGACCAGGTCGATCTCTCCCACCCCGTCCTTGAAGCCGATCAGGTTCGGACAGGCCTCGGCCAGCCGCGCCACCGTCTCCGCCTTCAGCACCGACGTCGCCCGGTTATAGACCACCACGCCGATCGAGACCGCGTCGCAGACCGCCTTGGCATGGGCGTACTGGCCCGCCTGGGTGCCGCCCATCAGGTAGGTCGGCAGCAGCAGGATCCCGTCGGCGCCGGCGGCCTCCGCCGCCTTGGCATCGGCGATGGCGCGACGGGTGTTCACGCCGCAACCGGCAACAACCGGGCACCGTCCGCCGGCCGCCTCAACGGCGGCGCGGACGATGCGCGGAAACTCGTCCTGACCCAGGGAGAAGTACTCCCCCGTTCCGCCGGCGGCGAACAGCGTCGCGGCGTCGTAGGAGGACAGCCAGGCGACGTGCTCGCGATACGGGGTCTCGGCGAATTCGAGGTTCCGGTCGAAATGGGTGACGGGAAAGGACAGCAGCCCGGTTCCCATCTTCAATTTGAGCTCTTGCGGTGATAGCGGCATTTCGGGACATCCCGTGGGTTTCGGCAGGTCGGGCGGTGATGGGCGGTCAGGCCTCGCCGGTGGATCTCGCGGGCAGCACCCGGGCGGGATCGCCCCGGTATCCCTCGCTGGCGAAAGGCCCGCCCTGGACGCCGAGCGCGACGGCGTTGCCTGGTTCGGGCGTGGTCGAGGCGTCGACCTCGTCGATCCACTGGTCGGCGGAGTACTGCGGCACGTAGCCGAGGCGTCTGGCGGTGGTGTTGTCCCACCAGGTGCGCGCATTGTCGGAAATGCCGAAGACGATCTCGTGGTGGAGCTCCGGCGTCTCCAAGCCGAGGCGGCAGAGCCGGGTCAGGTCGCCGATATGAACCCAGGAGCCCAGCGTGCGTGGCGTCTCCGGCTTCTGGAAACACCACCCGATGCGGATCGACAGGATGCCGATGCCGTAGTTATCGGCGAAATACTGGGATAGCGCCTCGCCGAACACCTTGCTGAGGCCATAACGGCAGTCGGGACGCGGCCGTTCGGAGCCGTCGAGGATCCGGCCGCGCGGATAGAAGCCGATGGCGTGGTTGGAGCTGGCGAAGACAATCCGCTTCACCCCCGCCTCATAGGCCGCCTCGAACAGCCGGTAGGTCCCGTCGATATTGACCCGCAGGATATCCTCCCACGGGTTCTCGACCGACAGCCCGCCCAGATGGATGATGCCGTCGATACCATCGACCATGCGCTTGCGGTCATCAGGGTTGCAGATGTCGCCGATGACGACCTCCTCCCCCGGCCCGGCCAGCCCCAGATCGGCCATGTCGGACACCCGCAGCATTGGAAAGGCGCCGCGGAGTTCCCGGCGCATGCGCAAGCCGATCCCGCCCGCCGCACCGGTCAGAAGCACTCGTTTCATGACCACCACATCAGTATGATTAATTTTCCGAATTGATCTTACGTAATATGATCAATTCGTCCAGAAAAAACCGGCCTCTGGCGGCGCCATGGCCGGGCCGTGGGATCGGCGCGAGAGTTCCCGGGATGGATGAGCGGCTTGCTCCCTCAGACGGTCCGCCGGCCGAACGCGATCGCACGGCTTCCCAGCCGGATGGCTCGTTGAATAGACTGGTGCCCGAGCTTCAGGCCCTGCCGGCAAGGGAATGGTTTAGGGGACCCGTCCGACCATGCGCATTCTCGTCATCAATCCGAACACCACCGCCTCGATGACCGACAAGATCCGCGAGACCGCGCTTGCCGTCGCCGCGCCCGGTACGGAGATCGTCGCGCTCAACCCCGCCGACGGGCCGGTCAGCATCGAAGGCCATTACGACGAGGCGTTCTGTCTGCCGGGTTTGCTGGAGGAGACCCGCAAGGGTGTCGCCGCCGGCGCCGACGCGGTGGTGATCGCCTGCTTCGACGATCCGGGCCTGGAGGCCTGTCGCGAAATCGTCGAGGTACCGGTAATCGGCATCTGCGAGGCGGCGATGGCGGCGGCCTCCATGGTCGGACACGGTTTCAGTGTCGTCACCACCCTGGACCGCTCGGTCCCGATCATCGAGGTCCTGGCCCTGAAATACGGGTTTGAGCGGCAGTGCCGGCGGGTGCGGTCCGCCTCGATCCCGGTGCTGGCACTGGAGGAGGCGGGCGGCGGCGCGGCGGCCAAGGTCCGCGACCAGGTGCTGGCCGCCATCGAGGCGGACCGGGCCGAAGCCGTGCTGCTCGGCTGCGCCGGCATGACCGACCTCGCCGAGGCGCTGACCGAGGAGACCGGCGTGCCGGTGATCGACGGGGTGGCCGCCGCGGTGAAATTCGCCGAAGCACTGGTCGGCCTCGGCCTCAAGACCTGTAAACGGGGGGCCTACGCCCCTCCCCGCGCCAAGCCCTATTCCGGCGATGTCGCCCGCTTCGCGCCTTCCTGACGCGGATGTCGACCCGATGCGATCCCCCCTCACCCAATTCAACTTCCTGGATACGCTGCGGGTATCCAGGAAGTCGTTCTGATCTGGCATCTATCTGCCTGACGAGAAGGCACCTTCACCACCAGCCGCCCCTCCGGGTGGCACGGAGACATGCATGAAACTCATTGGCGTCGATGTCGGCGGAACGTTCACCGACTTGGTCTACACCGATACCGACAAGGGCGGGACGGTGATCCACAAGACGCCGACCACCCCGGATGATCCGTCACGCGGCGTGGTCGAGGGTGCGGTGGAACTATGTCGGCGGGTCGGTGTCGATCCGGCCAGCGTCGACCATCTGATGCACGGCACCACCATCGCCACCAACGCGGTGCTGGAATATGACGGGGTGGAAGCCGGCCTGATCACCACCGAGGGCTATCGCGACATCCTGCATATCGGCCGCCACCAGCGCCCGCAGCACTATTCGATCATGCAGGAGATCCCCTGGCAGGACCGGCCGCTGGTCAAACGCCGCCACCGCAAGACCGTGACGGAGCGCCTCGCCCCGCCGCGTGGCGCGGTGCTGGTGCCGCTGGACGAGGACGGCGTGCGCCGAGCGGCGCGGGAACTGAAGGACGCCGGCGTGAAGGCCATCGCAATCGGCTTCCTGTTCTCCTACCTGAACCCGGCCCATGAGGAGCGGGCGCGCGAGATCGTCGCCGAGGAATACCCCGACTGCTTCGTCACCACCTCGGCCTCGGTCGCCCCGCAGTTCCGCGAGTTCGAACGGTTCACGACGGCGGCGATGAACGCCTTCATCGGCCCCAAGGTGCGCGACTATGTCAGCCATCTGGAGACCGCCATGCGCGACAGCGGCCTCGGCTGCGATCTGCATGTCATGGGTTCCAACGGCGGGGCGGCGACGGCGAAGATGGTGGCGGAGAAGCCGATCCTCACCCTGCTATCCGGACCGGCGGCCGGCGTGCTCGGCGGCGCGTGGAGCGGCGCTCTGTCCGGCCATACGTCGCTGATCACGCTCGATATCGGCGGCACCTCGGCGGATATCGGCATCACCGTCGACGGTGCCTTCGCCGAAGCGACCGCCCGCGACACCTGGATCGGCGGCTATCCGGTGCTGGCGCCGATGATCGACATCCACACGATCGGCGCCGGCGGCGGGTCCATCGCCCATGTCGATGCGGGTGGCGCGCTCCGGGTCGGCCCGCGCAGCGCCGGTGCCCGTCCCGGCCCGGCGGCCTACGGCCATGGCGGCGACCAGCCGACGGTGACCGACGCCCATGTGGTGCTCGGCCGGCTCGACCCGAAGAACTTCCTCGGCGGCGAGATGTCGCTCGACGTCGACGCCTCCCACAAAGTGATCGCCGGTTTCGCCGAGAGGGTCGGCCTCGGACTCAACGAGGCCGCCGCCGGCATCCTGACCATCATCAACGCCAACATGGCCAACGCGATCCGCTCGCGCACGGTGCAGAAGGGCCTGGATCCCCGCGACTTCGCCCTGGTCGCGTTCGGCGGTGCCGGACCGCTGCACGCCACCGATGTCGCCGACCTGCTTGGCATCCCCACGGTCCTCGTCCCCGCCTGGCCCGGCATCACCTCGGCGGTCGGCCTGCTGACCACAGATTTGAAATACGACGCGGTGAAGACCGAATTCCAGGTCTCCACGGACATCGACCTGGCGCGCCTGAACGAAGACTTCGTGGCGATGGAGGCCGATCTCGGCGCCCAGCTCGCCGCTGACAAGGTCGATCCCGCTGGCGTCAGTTACCGGCGCGCCGGCGATCTGCGCTATGTCGGCCAGGGCTACGAGTTGCGCGTCGCCTTCCCCGACGGTGCCGTGACCGATGGCGGTATCGCCCGAGTGCTCGACGCCTTTGCCAAGGCCCACGAGGCGGAGTACGGCCACGCTTTCCCCGGCAGCCCGATTGAGATCGTCAACATTCGCGTCACCGCCAAGGGCGAGGCGGCGAAGATCGCCCCTCCCGCCTTTCCGGGCGGTGACAATGTGGCGACCGCCACCGTGCACCAGGGCGAGGCCGTCTTCGCCACATCCGACGGCGTGCGGGCCCTACCGACCGCGTTCCTCGACCGCTTCAAGCTGCCGCTCGACACCGACGTCCCCGGCCCCGCGGTCATTCTGCAGACCGACACGACCACCGTGGTCCCGCCGGGCTGGACCGCGCGGGCCGATGCCGCCGGCAACCTGCTGCTCAACAAGGGAGACACGTGATGAACGCCGAGACCAAGCCGGCCGTCGATCCGGTCACCGTCGCCGTCGTCCAAGGGGCACTGGAGAACATCGCCGTCGAGATGGGCTATCGGCTGATGCGCATGTCCTATTCCTCGATCATCCGGGAGTCGGAGGATTTCGGCGCCGGCCTGGTCGACGCGACGGGCCGCGGCCTGGCCGAAAGCGCCCAGTCGACGCCGCTGCAATCCGGACCGATCCCCGGCTACATCCAGGGCATCAACCGGATCATGGCCGAACGCGGGGAGACCGTGCGGGCGGGCGACGTGATCATGCACAACGACGCCTATTCCGGCGCCAGCCACGGTCCGGACGTCGCCTTCATGGTGCCGATCTTCCACGGCGCGCGTCTGATCGCCTGGGCCGGCACCACCGCCCACCACCTGGATATCGGCGCGCTGACCCCGGGAAGCTGTGGCATCGTCGACGCCATCGACGCCTATGCCGAGGGCCTGCAATTCAAGGCGATCAAAGTCTATGACCAAGGGGTGAAGGTCGATCCCGTCTGGCACATCCTGCGCGACAATATCCGCGTCTCGGACATGGTGGTCGGCGACATGGAAGCGCAGATCGCCGCCGCCCGCATTGGTGCGAAGCGCTTCGAGGAACTGATGGACCGCTTCGGCGTGGAGACCCTGGAGGCCGCCTGCGAGGGCGCCATGGACCACGCCGAGCGGCTGATGCGCGGCGCCATCGCCAAGCTGCCGGACGGCGACTACTCCGCCACCACGTATATCGACGGGTTCCTGGACTCCGCCGACCCGAAAAAGAAGGAGCTGCCGATCTGTGTAACCCTGCGGGTGCGCGGCGACGAGATCGAGGTCGATCTGACCGGTACGGCGGATCAGGTCGACGACGCGCCGATCAACATGCCGCTGGTCGGCACCGCCGATATCGCGATCTGGCTGACCATCCGCTCGGTCCTGCTCGACACCGCGATCCACGGCCATATCCCGGTGAATGACGGGCTGACACGGCCGATCACCATCAACGCGCCGACGGGATGCCTCGCCAATCCGGTGTTCCCGGCCCCGACGATCGCCCGCTTCTGCCCCGGCAACCAGCTCGCCGACACGGTGATGAAGGCGCTCGCCCAGGCGATGCCCCATAACGTGTCGGCCGGGATCGGTAACCTGAAGGTCATCGCCTTCTCCGGCCTCAACGCCGGCAAGCACTGGGTCCATATGGAGATCTTCGAGGGAAGCTACGGCGGGCGCTACGGCAGCGACGGCATGGACGCGGTCGACACGCTCTACGCCAACACCCGCAACAACCCGATCGAGGATATCGAGACCCACCTGCCCCTGCGGGTCTCGCGCTACGAGCTGCGGGAGAACGTGGTCGGCGCCGGCAAGTGGCGCGGCGGCCTCGGCTCGGTGCGCGAGTTCGAGTACCTGGCCGATGGCGGGGCCTCGGTCGAGGGCGAGGGCCACGGCTTCGCCCCCTGGGGCTTCGATGGCGGCGCCAGCGGCAAGCAGGCCGAGCTGCGGCTGCACACGCCGTCCGGCGCGGTGCGCGAGTTGCCGTCCAAGGTGCCGCATATGCGCATCGCCAAGGGCGACCGCTTCCGCTGCCTCGGCCCGGCCGGCGGCGGCTACGGCGACCCGATGACCCGCGACCCGCACGCGGTGGCCGAGGACGTGCTCGACGGGCTAATCACCGTGGAGACGGCAGCCGAGGCGTTCGGCGTGGTGGTCGCGGCGGACGGATCGGTCGATACGGTGGCGACGGCGGCGCGGCGGGGGTAGCCGGGCGCCACCATCCACCCCTGCCCCCTGTCATCCCGCGAGCGCACCGCGTTGCCCGGGCCCTAGCGCCTCCGAGGCCCGTCATCCCGGCCGTCGCGCCGCTCGGCCGGGATGACGGGTGGAGAGGATCCCCATCGGCGGGCGTCAGAAATCGCGGCGTTTGTCCGCGCCGTGGTAGAGAACATCGGACCAGAGGTCGTTGACCTTTTCGCGCATGGCCACGTCTTCGGGTGCCATGTCGGTCCGGGGGCGCCCGATATGGTGCAGGTACCGGTTCGGGTCGGTGCCGCGCGCCAACTGTACGAAGGTCTCCCCACGGGTCTGGCGCACCGTTGGTTTCAGGTAGCTCTGCACCGCAAAGCCGATCCGCCGGTCGCTGCTGCGATTGGGAGAGGAGGCGTGGAGCACGGCCAGATTGTGGATCGACATCTGACCGGGACGGAGCGGGGTGTCGACGGCTGCCGCTTCATCCACGTCATGGACGGACTGGCCGCGTGTCAGGATATTGGTCTCCTGATAGGTGTCATCATGGTCGCGCATCCCGGCCCCATGGCTGCCGGGGGACATGCGCATACAACCGCTTTCCAGCGTCGCGGGGGACAGGGCGAGCCAAATGGTCGTGGCGTCCGTATAGGGATCCAGCCCCATATATTTCGCGTCCTGATGCCAGCTGACGAAGCCCGGGTCTCCCGGTTCCTTGATGAACAGAACCGTGCCGCAGACCAGGAGGTCGGGACCCAGCAGGTCTTCGACCGCGTCGAGGATCTTGGGGTGGTGGGTCAGCTCATCCAGTACTCTGAGGTTCAGATGCGCGTTGTTGCGGTTCGCCCCCTGCATGGCCTCCGGCCAGGCCGCCTCCGCCGCCTCCAACCGGGCGCGATAGTCGGCGGCTTCCGCCTCCGTCATGACGGTCACGGGGGACAGGAACCCATCGCGGTGATAGGCGTCCATCTGCACGGCGGAGAGGAGTTTCGGCATGCAGACCTCCGGCTCGTTCTGATCGGCATTTCCGTGTGGCCTGCCGCACCGCAACATGATCGCCGCGTCTTGCGTGCCGATCAAGAGCTGCGCGCTCCAGTGCTGCGCCCGAGCCTCCGTCCCCCGTCATCCCAGCCGGGATGACGGGCGTATGTAATGTCACCGCAAATTCGTCATCCTGTGCTTAATTCAGGATGACGGTGAGGGAGTTATGCCGTTGGGACTCCCCCATTCAGCTATTGCCCCCGCCCGCTCAAACTTCTAGTTCAAGGGCCTTCGTGCAATCGAGCGCCGACACGCACAGCGACAAGGGAAGCGGCAGACCATGATTCGCCCCCGTTCCATCAGCGGCCTGCGGGAATTCCTGCCCGCCGAGCAGATCACTTTCAACCGCTGCGTCGCGATCGTGCAGAAGCATTTCGAACTGGCCGGTGCGGTGCCGCTGAGCACGCCCGCCTTCGAGCTGCGCGAGGTGCTACTGGCCAAGGAAGGCGGCGACAGTGTCGACCGCCAGGTCTATGGCGTGCACCGGGTCGCCGATGGCGGCGAGGACACCGATTTCGCCCTGCGCTTCGACCTCACCGTGCCGATGGCCCGCTTCGTCGCCCAGCACGCGGGCGAGTTGGTCTTCCCGTTCCGCCGCTACCAGATCCAGCCGGTGTGGCGCGGCGAGCGGGCGCAGGCCGGGCGCTACCGCGAATTCATCCAGTGCGACATCGATGTGGTCGGCGACCAGACGCTGAGCCTGATCAACGATGCCGAGATTCCGGCGATCATCGACGGCATCTTCAAGGAAATGAATATCGGGCCGTTCCAGATCCGCATGAGCAACCGCAAGCTTCTGGAAGGCTTCCTGTCCGGCACCGGCATTCCGACGGAGTCCATTGCCGATGCCATGCGGGTGATCGACAAGATCGACAAGGTCGGCCCGGACGATATCCGCAAGGAACTGGCTGAGACCTACACGCTGGTCGACAGGCAGCTCGACCTGATCATGGCCTATGTGTCGCTGCGCGGACCGGCGGAGGAGGTGATCGGGAAACTGCTCGCCCTGGTACCGGCCGACAACCTGAACGACACCTACAAGGAGGGGGTGGCGGAACTGACCACCGTCGCCCGCGCCGCCGCCAGTCTCGGGCTCACCTCGGAGACCTTCATCCTCGACCTCTCCGTCGCGCGCGGCCTCAGCTATTACACCGGCACGGTCTACGAGACGACGCTGGTCGACCACCCCTCCATCGGCAGTATCTGCTCCGGCGGGCGTTACGAGAATCTGGCAGGCCTCTACACCAGCCGCAAGCTGCCGGGCGTCGGCATCTCGATCGGCCTCACCCGCCTGGTGAGCCGCCTGATGGAGGCTGGCCTGCTGCCGGTCGAACAGGGAACGACCGCGCCGGTCCTGGTCACCGTGCTCGATCCCGACAAGCTCGACCGCTACCTGACCATCGCCGGCATCCTGCGCAAGGCGGGCATCGGCGCCGAGGTCGCGACCGAGCAACGCAAGGTCGGTCAGCAGTTCAAATACGCCGACCGCAAGGGCTTCAAGCTGGCGCTGGTTGCCGGCGAGGACGAGTTCGCCGCCGGCACCTGGCAAGTCAAGACGCTGGCCAGCGGCGAACAAGAGGTGGTTGCCGAGGACGCCCTTGTCACCACCATCCAGAGAATGTTGACATCCAACAAAGCGTAGACCGGACAACCCTGTCGGATAGAAAGACGTACAGCGGCGCCGACTTCACGGTTTCTTAAAGCGTTTCCTCTAACCTGGAGCGCCTTGAGACATGTGAAGAGTGATGACTTATGAAGTCCATATGGGCTGTACTCCTATTCGCTGTGGCCCTCGGTTTCGCTGCGCCCTCCGCCGACGCCGAATCCAACCTGTCGCTTGACGATCAGGCGGCACTGCAAGCCGCGATGCAGCGGCACATCGACCGCGTCCTGGTGGACGGTGCGGTGCTGTACATCGACCGGGAGAGCGGCGAAGCCCGTCAACTCCATCCGGTCACGGCCCACCCGATGATCCTCGCCTATGGCGAGCACTTCGTCCTGTGCTTCGATTTCCGTGACGAAGACGGGAAGAACGTTCCGATCGACTACTACATGGCTCGGCAGGACCGCAGTTACGTGGTCTTCCATACGGCGGTAGCCGACCGCACGCTTCTCAAGGAATTGATGGGCAGCGGTCGGGTGACGAGGCTCAAGTGACCGGATCCGAGGCCCTTGGCGGAAATACGCGAGGCCCGACGCGGCCCCGCTGGTCCCGGCGGCTTCATGTCCGGTTTCTGGCCATCGTCAGCATCACGTTCCTGATCATTACCCTGCCCAGCGCGTGGCTGCTCTTCAGCTATATCCGGCATGCCGACAACGCGAGTCTGACGGCGCGCGTGGGAAACCTCGCCGCCCGTGCCGCGATCGCCATCGACCGCCACCAGGCTTACGCCAAGCCGACTCTGGCGCGTGATCTTCTCGCGCCCCTCGCCTCCGACCGGGCCTTCCTGTGCGCGGAGCTGAGGAATGACGGTTCTGTGGCGTCCGCCATTCCAGCCGCCCAGGGCTGTGTGAGCGGGCAGTCCGGCCATTACGTCGACATCCCGATCGACGACCAGGGGGACTGGACGCTGCGGATCGGATTCACGGACAAGGAACTGGCCGAGGCCCTCGGCCTGGAGGTGATGCTCGGCGTCTCCGGCATCCTGGTGGCTTTCCTCGCGGCGGTGCTTGCCGGCGGAGTCTCCTACCGGTTCCTGATCTGGCGCCCGTTGAACCGGCTGTCCGATACCATTCTGCGATCCGCCAGATCCGGGAAGCGCGAGACGGTGCAATGGGGCAGCCGCGACGAGATCGGGCTCGTGGTCGATGCCTATAACAGCCTCGTCACGACCGAAACCGAGCGCGAACGGCAGATAAGGCAATCCTACCAGAGACTCCAGACATCGGAGAGCGCCCTCGCCGCCCTGAACCAGGAGCTGGAGCTGCGGGTGCAGGATCGGACCTCCGAGCTGGAGACCGCGATGCGTCAGGCGGATCTGGCGAACCAGTCGAAGACCCAGTTCCTGTGGTCCATGAGCCACGAACTGCGCACGCCGCTCAACGCGATCATCGGTTTCTCGGAAATCATGAGCCGGCAACTTTTCGGCAAGATCGAGCCGGGCCGCTACAAGGAATTCGCCGACGACATCCTGTATAGCGGCCAGCATCTGCTCAAACTGATCAACGACCTGCTCGACATCGCCCGGATCGAGGTCGGGCGGGAATCCCTGGTCGAGGCCCCCACCGACATCGCCTCGCTGGTGGCGGAAACGCTGCGTGTCATCCGCCCGCTGGCCGAGGAAGGCGGAGTTCAACTCGACAGCGCGATCGCCGATGACGGCCTGACCCTGCTGCTCGACACCACCAAGATGCAGCAGATCCTGATCAACCTGCTGAGCAATGCGGTGAAGAACACGTCGTCGGGCGGCGACGTCCGTATCGATGTCCGCATCGATCCGGATGCGAGGGTCGCCTTTCGCATCTCGGACACCGGCGCGGGTATCCCGGCCGATCAGCTGTCGCAGGTGCTCGAGCCGTTCGGGCGCGCGGAAGGACCGACGACCCACATCCACAAGGGCACGGGGCTCGGTCTGCCCTTGGCCCGCCGGATGACCGAGCTGCATGGTGGCGAGCTGGTTCTGGACAGCGAGTTCGGTGTCGGCACCTGCGTGACGGTCTTCCTTCCGGCGGCCCGGGTTCTGGCCAATTCCGGCTGGCTGCCGGCGCAACCGAGCTATGCCAGTCCCTGATACCCGTCCACCGCCCGAACCGCTTACGAAACGCCGAACCCGACCCAGTCGGCATGGGCCTTGAGCCGGTTCGTGAACGCCGGCGCCTGATCGTGCCCGATCGGGTCGATCCGGATGCGCGACAGGCGCTTGGACGCGAATCTCCAGACGCCGTCGACCCTCCGGTATTCGTCCTCATAATGGCCGAAGCCCGTGAAGCCGCGGGCACCCGGCGCTTCGATCGGTTCCTTGCCGTCGAGAAACTCGACCACATCCACCATCGCCCACACCGCCCGCGCCCGGTCCGGGCCGGCGAACGCTATCTCCGCCATATGGCAATGATGCACCGTCAGCGCGTCCTGCAGCCGGGCGCTGGCGCCGGCGACGAACTGGGCCGCGGTCGACCCCGTCGGCGCCGAGCCGAAGCCCTCGAAGGTGGCCGCGTCCAGAAACAATCCGCGCAGACGCTCCCACTGCTTGGTATCGAGGAACCGGCAATATTGAGCCTTCAGCGTCTTGATCTTCTCGCGATCGACCAGCGCCTCGGCAGTGATGTGATCCTGCGGCACGTCCAAACCCTCCCATGAATTCTTCTTTGCCCGACCGTCGATGGCGGCGGGCATCGCTTCTTGATCTCTGGGGGAGAGTCCTACTGCAGATGGCCGGCCAACTGAATGGCCCCAATGACGCATGCCTCCCTCGATCCGGGCTCAGCCGACGCGCACCTGATCGGGCGGCAGTTCGAGCAACTCACCCACGTCCGACGCCGCCCATAGCCTAGCCGACCCCACCGGATTGTCGGGCGTCTCCAAGGATCGCAGGAACCCTTCCACCGCCACCTCGATCTGTTCCGCGGTCAAATCCTCGAGTGCCAGCCCTTCATCGGCCAGCACCGCCCGCGCAAAGGACCCGTAACGTCGGTAGTCGGCGGCGGCAATGCGTTGCCGCGCATCCGCCAGATCCCGCAACCCCTTGAGCACGATCCAGTTTCGCCGGCCAAAGGGCAGCAGATGGATCGGATGCCAGTTGACGAACAGCGTCGGCACCCCGAACAGCATGGCGACCAGGGACAGTCCGGAGCTGGAGCCGATATGGAACCGCGCCGTCGCGATCAGCGCGACGTCGAGTTCCGCCGATTTGTGCGGCGAATGGGCATAGTCGAAAGCCCCGTCGATCTGTGGAAGCGGCGTCATCGAGGCATCTCCGAGCCGCACAACCGTGTATCCCCGCGCGACCAGCAGGCGGATGGCGGGAAGGAAACTGCCGATCTCCGCGTCGCGGGAGCCGTCCTCGAGTGAGCGCCGAAATCCGGCCTCCCGGTTGTGCAGCGTCACAACCGGACGCCCGGTCGGCAACCCGCATGCGGCCAACAGACGTTCGACGAGGGCGTGCTGGCTCGGCTCCGCGTTGAGAAGCGCGCCGCCGTCGGGCGGATGCGCCTGGAGCACCTGCTCATAGAATTCGAAATGACTGAGACGCCGATCGCCGAAAACCTCCAAATCGGTGCTCAGATGCGATTCCGGAAGGCACTCCTGCTCGGGAACGATATCGAGTGCAGCGACCTGCCGGTCGACCATGTCGAGCAACGGCCTGTTGGCGACCGCGCCCTGAAAGATCTTCAAGCCGCCATACGTCGTCATCCCGTGACGGACGGCGTAGGCGAGATGCGCCAGCATAACGATGTGGCCGATCGCGAAGGTCCATGAGTCCGTCAGATACCGCACGTCGCCATTCACCGCCGGCCGGACGCGCTCCAGATAGCTGGTGGTCGCCTGATTCAGACGCCTGGCCTCGTCAAGAAATCCGCAGCGCCACAGCCAGCTCGCGCCCAGGCGCCGCAGGTTCATGATGTCATAGGCATGGGACACCCGGGCCGGCATCGGATTCTCCATGACGGCAATCCTGGCGCGCACGGCGAGAGGCAGCCGCCGGCTGTAGCCCTTGGCCAGAACGGGGTGGGTATCGTTTCGGATCAGATACTGGATTGCCGCCATCAGCCCGGCGGTTTCAGGCACCGCCAGAACGCCCGGCAGGTCGATCGCCTCGATCGACCGGTGGTTCAGCACGTCGGCGGACTGCAGCGCCCGGCGCACCGCCAGGGCGTCCGCGGGTCCCGCACATGCGATCAGGCGCAGGTATCTGTGGAACCAGGCCGCGACCCGGCAGGAGGCATCGTCGCCAGGCTCCGCCATGAACCCCGCGAGCGCCGCCGCATCCTCCGGCGAGCGGATCACCGCTGATTTCACCGCCTCAAGGGAGTGGTCTGTCGCTTGCATTCGGTGTCGATCGATCCCTGCTTCGAAGCGGCGTCCAACGCTCTCAGCCTTTTACCCTCACCGACGGCCGGTCAGCAACGTGAGGCACAGGAGGCGAGCCTCACTCTGCGACATGACTTTGTCCGATGAAGGAGGCAGTCTGTGGCGAGCGCACATGAGGTTCCGCCATGAACGACCCGACCCCGGTATCCGCCGCCCGCGGCCCCGCCGCCGATTTCTCCAAGGGGGCCGCTTTCGTCAACGGCAGCTACGTGCCCGCAGGTGAGGCGTCGATCTCGATCATGGACTGGGGCTTCGGCAAGTCCGACGTGACCTATGACGTGGTCCATGTCTGGGGCGGCGCCTTCTTCCGCCTCGATCATCACCTCGCCCGGTTCGAGCGGTCGATCGCCGGATTGCGGATGACGCTGCCGCATGACCGCGCGGAGATCGCCGGCATCCTCACCGAATGCGTCCGCCTGTCCGGGCTGCGCGAGGCCTATGTGGCGATGATCGCCACCCGCGGCGTTCCTCTGCCCGGGATGCCCCGCCGGCCGAGCCTGATGCAGAACCGGTTCTACGCCTATGCCATCCCATGGATCGACGTGATCCCGACCGACGTGCAGGAACGCGGAGCGCATCTGATCGTCGCCAAGACCCCGCGCATCGCCTCTGAAAGCGTCGACCCGACCATCAAGAACTTCCACTGGGGCGACCTGGTTCGCGCCATGTTCGAGGCTGAGGATGCCGGTGCCGACAATGCGATTCTGCTCGACTCCGACGGTCTGGTAACCGAGGGGCCCGGCTTCAATGTCTTCATGGTGAAGGACGGGGCGGTCGTCTCCCCCGACCGTGGGGCGCTCGAGGGCATCACCCGCCAGACCGTCTTCGATCTCTGCGACGAACTCGGAATCGCCTGGGAGGTCCGGGCGATCACCGCGGACGAACTGCGCAACGCCGACGAGATCTTCACATCGACCACCGCCGGCGGCGTGATGCCCGCCTCGCGCATCGACGGCACGATCCTGTCCAACGACCGCCCCGGCCCGGTCTCCGCGCGCCTGAAGGATACCTACTGGCAGTGGCACCGCGACGGTCGCGACGCCACGCCGGTCGACTACGGCTGATACCGCCGGTTCCGGAGCGCCATGCGCCCCAGGTGCGTCTGTCCGCATCGACATTTCGCGAATGTAGCCCCGGAACGGCGTCGTGAAGGGCAGAATCCCTCCCGGTACAGGCCGATTCCATCGTTAAGGCAATCCTAATAAAATTGTACCAAATTCGTCACCTCATTAAACCCACGAGGAGAGACGGACGTGCCACTGCCCTGGCAAGGTGTCCGACCGAGCTATCAGGTCCTGATCGGAGCATCGGTCGGACTGATTCTGCTCGTCGGCTCTTTCGCCTACAACAAGTGGCAGAGGCGTGACGCGGAAGTCGTCAGGGTGGAAAACTCGCTTCTGAGCACCTCGACACTCCTGGCGCAGCACGCGTCCCGGGTATTCGGCGGTGTTGAATCGGCGCTACGCGAAGTATCCCGCCTCCGAACCGAAGTCGAAAGCGATGGCGACGATCCGCAGACGGTCCATCGCCTGCTGCGCGCCGTCCATGGCGGATCGCCGGTCCTGAAGACGATCGGCTGGGTCGACGCGAACGGCGACCGGATTGCGACCTCCTACGCCAAGCTCGCGCCGCCGGTGAACATCGCCGAGAGCAACCTCTTCAAGACGCTGCGCGCCAGCCCCCCGGTCAGCCAGCAGCCGATCATCACCGATCCATTCTACTCCCCGATCCTCGACATGTCGGTGATCGGTGTCGCGCTGCGCACCAATGGCCCCGACGGAGCCTTCACCGGCATCGCCTACGGGATGGTCGATCCGACGTATTTCTCGCAGGTCTTCCACTCCGCCGGCCTCGGCCTGGACGTGGTTGCCACCATGATCCGCGGCGACGGGCAGACCTTGGTCGCGGAACCGAGAGACCCGGCGATCCACGATTCCGCAGCATTGACCGACCGTCTCGTCGCCGCCGTGCAGGCCGGACAGCTTTCAGGAACCTTCCACACGACCGACCCGGACGGCGGCGACGAACGGATCATCGGCTTCGCGACGACGCAGGACCGGCGTTTCATCCTGACAACGGCCGTGACGCGGCAAGACGGTCTCCGCAGCTTCTACGACGAGTTGCTCAGCGGTCTATGGACACTGCTCATCACCACCCTGATCATCGCCACCGTCGCCGCGGCCCTGGTCGTGCAGATCCGCCGTCGCGAGATGCTCGGCAAACGGCTGCGAGAGAATGAGCGCCGGTTCCGTGACTTCGCCGAAGCGTCAGGCGACTGGTTCTGGGAAACCGATACAGACCACCGCATGGTGTGGATGTCGAAAGCCGTCGAACAGGCTTCGGGAACCTCTTCGGAATGGCACCTGGGCAAGCGCAGGCTCGAAATGTGTGCGGCCGAACTCATGTCGAACCCGGAAGCAATCTCTAGCCACCAGACCGCGCTCGACCGGCACCTTCCGTTCTCCGATTTCGAGTATCCGCGCCGCTCGCCGATCGGCATCCGGTGGATCCGCACCAGTGGCGTCCCGCTCTTCGACGCGGTCGGCAAGTTCACCGGATACCGCGGCAGTGCCCGCGACATCACCGACTTTGTCGATGCCAAGGAACGGCTGAAGGACGCGGCCGACGCTCTGCCGGGCGGCTTCATGCTGTTCAATGCGGCGGACGAGCTGATCTACAGGAACGCGCCGTCCCAGCAGCCCACCGGCATCGGCACGGTCGAGCGTCTGGGCGACACGTTCGAAACCATCATCAAGCAGTCCATTGAGCAGGGCATGGTCGAGGAGGCCCGAGAGGATCCGGAGGCGTGGACTCGCTGGCGCATGGAACGGCACGTTGCCGCAAATTCGACCACCCTCGTTCACATCAACGGCCGGGCCATCGAAGTCGTCGAGCGGCCGACCTCGGACGGCGGCAGGGTCGTCCTTCGGTTTGACGTCACCGACCGCGAGATGGCCTATGAGGAGATCCGCCAGGCCCGCGATACCGCCGACGCCGCCAACCAAGCGAAGTCCGACTTCCTGGCGAGCATGAGCCACGAGTTGCGGACACCGCTGAACGCAATCATCGGCTTCGGCGAAATTCTGCAGATGATGAAGGACCGGAGGCTGTCGACGGACCAGGTCAGCGAGTACAGCGGCTACATCGTCTCCAGCGGGCAGTTGCTGCTCAGCCTGGTCAACGACGTGCTGGACCTGTCCACCGTCGAGTCCGGCCACATGAAGGTCAGTCTGCAAAGCGTCAGCGTGCGCAGTATGATCGACCGGGCGATGGACAGTGTCCGTCCGCTTGCCGACCAGCGGTCGATAGACCTGCAGCTCGACATCGATGATGCCGTCGGCAACGCGCGTGCGGACGGCCAGCGCGCCATTCAGGTGTTGCTGAACCTGCTGTCGAACGCGATCAAGTACAACCGCCCGAACGGTTTCGTGCGGCTTCAGGCCGTAAGGGAGAACGGCCAGGTAACGATCCTGGTCACCGATTCAGGTCCTGGGATCGCCGCCGCGAAAGCCGCGCGGCTGTTCTCCCCCTTTGACCGCCTGGGTGCCGAGTACGGCAGCATCGAGGGCACCGGCATCGGCCTCGCCCTGAGCAGGAAACTGATTGCCGCCATGTCCGGCCAGATCGGATACCAACCGGCCGATCCCTCCGGCAGTACTTTCTGGATGAGCCTCCCGGGCGCCGATGACGCGGACGACCAAACCCGCCCGCCCGGCTCCGCGGTGGTGAGCGACAGAATCGACGCGCACTCGATCGACGCCTTCCGCGTTCTGTGCATCGAGGACAACCCGATCAATATGCGCATCGTCGAACACGTCGTCGGCTGCCTGCCGGACGTGACCTTCATCGAGGCGACAACCGGCGAAGACGGCCTGATCCAGGCGCTCCACGCGCGTCCGGACGTAATCGTCCTGGACCTGAACCTCCCTGATATCAACGGGTATGAGGTGCTGGAACGCTTGCTCGCCAATCCGGAGACCGCCGCAATTCCGGTGATCGCCCTCACCGCCGCGGCGATGAGAGATGAGGTCGAACGCGGCCTGGCACAGGGCTTCTTCCGCTACCTGACCAAGCCGCTCGACTTCGAGGAGTTCCTGGAAGTGCTGCAGACCGCCGCACTGAACGGGCGGGGTAGTGCGGCTGATTGCGTGACAATCGACGAGGTCGAGCAAACTCCGGCGCTGGGCGGCGGCGCCGAAGACAGCGCAGACGACGGCTCGGCAACCGGCGCCCGTGACACCCTTTCGGATCTGATCGATCATAAGCGGCTCGCCGATATCCGGTCGCTTACGCCGCCGGAAATCTTCACCCGCCTCGTGACGGACCTATGCGAAAGCATCACCCGGCGCGCCAGGGGCTATGGCGACGCGCTCAGCAAGGACGATCTGACGCTCCTGGCGCAAGACATGCACGCCCTGAAAGGCGAATGCTTGAACATGGGGGTGTCGGATCTCGGGCGGCTCGCCGACCGGCTGAACCGATGCGCGCATGCCGGAGACAGATCGGCGCTCCGACAGGCCAAACCGGAAATCGAGGCGATGAGCACGAACACGGTGAACCGAATCAAGAATTACCTCAAGATCACCCCTCAATCGACCGCCAGCGCCGCCTGATCGGCATCGCCTGGCGGCAATCGTTAAACGGGGCCCGCCATCCGGCAGGCCCCGCTTTCCTCGTCCGGACCGTTTTGTACGGGATATCGGCTCAGAACGCCTTGTCGGTGTGCGGCCGGTACTTGTTCTTCACCTGGAAGCCGGAGCGGTCGGCCATGCGCTGCTCGCGCACCCAGACCTCGCGGTTCGGATGCAGGCCACCGCCGCGGGTGGCCGGCACGGCCGTGTGCCGGGCACGGTGTAGCAGCCGGGTATCGGCGATGCCGCAGTTCGGATGGATGCCGCCATTGTCGGCGACCTCCTTCTCCCATTTCGCCGTCCGCGCGGCCAAGGTCGCCGGATCGTCCAGTGCGGTGCAGGTCAGCTCGTCGGTGGTCAGGTCGGCGACGATCTCGTCACCATCCTCGATCAGGGCGATCGGCCCGCCAAGAGCCGCTTCCGGTCCCACATGACCGATCACCAGACCGACCGAACCGCCGGAGAACCGGGCGTCGGTCATCAGGCCGACGGCGATGCCCCGCTCGCGGCACAGCGTGGTGATGCGCGAAGTCGGATCGAGCATCTCCGGCATGCCCGGCGCCCCGCTCGGCCCCTCGTAGCGCACGATGATCATGTCGTTGTTCTGGAAGCTCTCCGGCGTCTGGTCGAGGGCCGCGAGCAGCCCCGCCTCGCCCTCGAACACCCGCGCCTTGCCAACGAACCGGTTGTCCTCCAGCCCGACCTCGACCCCGGCCAGCTTGAGAATCGCCGAGAAGTCGGGCGACAGGTTGCCGCCGAGCACCCGCAGGCCGCCGGTCGGCTTGTACGGCTTCTCCACCGGATAGATCACCTTGCCGTCCACCGGCTTGGTGTCCAGGCGCTTGACCTGCTCGGCCAGAGTCTCACCGGTGCAGGTCATGACGTCGCCGTTCAACAGACCGGCCTCGAGCAGCTCGCGCACGATCACCTGGACGCCACCGACGCCGTCGATATCGACCATCGAATACTTGCCGTAGGGCCGCGCGTCGGTCAGCACCGGCACCACATGCTGGGAGAAGTGGTTGAACTCCTCCGGCGTGATGATCTCCTTCCAGAAATCGGCATAGCCGGCGGCCCGGGCGATCTCCGGCGCGTGCAGGGTGACGTTGGTCGACCCGCCGATCGCCATGGCGACGATCACCGCGTTGCGCAGGGAGTCGCGCACCACGATGTCACGCGGCTTCAGATCGGCGTCGATCATGTTGGACAGATGCTGCACCAGCTCCGCCGGGAACTCGGTCAGCCGCCGCGGGTCATCGGACGGCGGCGCCACCATGTGCAGCGGCTGCAGGCCGACCACGCCGATGAAGGTCTGCATGGTGTTGTAGGTGAACATGCCGCCGCAGCTGCCGAAACCGGGGCAGGCATGGCAGGAGATGTGGTGGCGGAACTCGGCGTCCGGATTGCCGGCGACCTGATAGGCGCTGACGATATCCAGCGCCTCGCCGGTGTTCGGGTCGTGGCCCGGGCGGATCGGGCCGTCGGACATGATGATGGCCGGCTGGTTGTGCTCCAGCAGGGCGGCAAGCGCGCCGACCGGCGGCTTATCGCAGGCAACGACGGCAATGGTGCCGGCCAGGCCGGTCGCTTCCAGATGCTCGCACAATGCGTCGTTGGTGACCTCGCGGCCGATCAGCGAGTAACGCATCTCGCGCGTGCCGTTGCGGATGCCGTCGGAGGTGGCGATGGTGAATTCCGGCTGCACCAGGCGCAGCTTCAGTTTGCCCTCTTCGCTTCCGATGCGGTCCTTCAGACAGGCATGGATCGCGTCGACCTTGTCGGCGACGCCCAGATAGCACTGGCTGTCGCCCTTGGTGCCGACGACGCCGACGGACGGCTCGTGGATCAGCTCCGGATCGGTACCGAGCTCGCGGGCAAGCCCGATGGTCTGGGCCGAGCGGCCCGGATGGCGGTCGATAAGTACTGTTTTTGCGTTTCTCACAGGCGTTTCCCCTAGTCGGCTCCACTCGTCGGCACGGGTCGGTCGGTTTCGATGCTCGGGACGTCCAGTCCGCGACTGTCCGACCCCCGCTCCCGATCCGGCCCGGATGGTAGTGCATGGCTCACGTTTCGGCCAAGGAGTGGCGCCCGCAGGGCCGTGTTGTCAATATGAGGTGACAGAATCCGTCCGCAGTCCCCCTGCGCGGAGTCCGGGATATGGCGATCCGGCCTGGTTTCCAGCGGAGATCGGCACCGTGCGGACGGCCTCTGCACGGGACGGCACCGCGTCAACGGATCCGCATCGACCGCGCCCGATGTCCTGGCAACGGAGAGTTCCGCCGACCATGTTCGACCTGACCCTCACCTTCGACAACGGCCCGGATCCCGATGTGACCCCGCAGGTGCTCGACATCCTGCGTGACCGGGGCCTGCGGGCGACGTTCTTCGTCGTCGGCAACAAGCTCAGGCACCCGGCGGCGGCCGGCCTGATCGACGCAACGCTTGCCGATGGTCATTGGATCGGCAACCACACCCTCACCCATACGGTCCCGCTCGGCGAGAACCCGGCGACGGACGTGGCCGAGGCCGAAATCGGCGCGACCGACCGCCTGCTCGCGGAGCTTGGCGTGACCACCCGCCTGTTCCGGCCGTTCGGCGGCGGCGGCAACCTGGACGGTCGCCTGCTCAAACGCTCCGTGATCGAGTACCTGATGGACGAGCGGTATTCCTGCGTGCTGTGGAACGCCATCCCCCGCGACTGGGACGATCCACAAGGCTGGGTCGAGACGGCGCTCGCGCAGTGCCAAAGCCAGCCCTGGACGCTGATCGTCCTGCATGACCTGCCCACCGGGGCGATGGCCCGGCTGGAAGAATTCCTCGACAAGGCGGCGGACCTCGGCGCCCGCTTCCGCCAGGACTTCCCCGACGCCTGCGTCCCGATCCAGTCCGGAGCCCTGGCGCACCCCGTCGCCCCCTACACCTCGGCACTTCCATGACAAGCGCCGCCACCGCACCGATCACCTCACCGGGAAACGAGAGCCGCTATGCCAATCTTTGAAAATGGTCCGGTCCGGATTCACTACGAGGAAGCCGGGTCCGGCCCCCCGCTGTTGGTCATTCCGGGAGGCGGGCTGAACGCGACGATAGCCGGGCTTGCGACCCATGCCTTCAATCCGCTGGAGACCTTCAGCGACACCTATCGGGTCATCGCGCTCGACCTGCGCAACGCCAATGGCGGCCAGTCCGAAGGCCCGCTCGAGGTCGAGCGGACGTGGGACGGTTTCACCGACGACCAACTCGGCCTGATGGACCATCTCGGGATCGACCGCTTCATGGTGATGGGCTTCTGCATCGGCGGGCCGATGATCTGGAACATGCTGAAGCGCGCGGGCGACCGCGTCGTCTCCGCCGTGCTGGTGCATCCGAGCGGCTACAGCTCCGCCGTGCCGGACATCTTCTACCAGAACAACAGCAGGGGTTGGGGGCCGGAATTCCACGCACGGCGCCCCGAAGTCGCCCTGGAGTCGATCGCCGAATTTCTCGACAACATGTACACGAAGCGGGCGGATTTCGTGTTCACCGTCGATCGCGACTTCGTGCGTGCCTGCCGCACACCGGTGCTGGTCCTGCCGGATGACATCCCCGAGCATCCCTACGCAACGGCGATGGAGACGGCCATGCTCGCGCCGAACGCCCAGGTCAGCCTTTATCCGTGGAAGGAGAACGCCCGGAAGATCGCGCTCGCGCTGCGCCATATCCGCAGCTTCCTGGCGATCAACGCCACCGCGACCTTGGGCCAGGGTGTCAAAGACGGCTAGACTGAGCGGCCAAGCCAAATCCACGGCGTCCCAGACGTCCCCTGCCCGACACCCGGAGTGACCTGCCCGTGCGCGTATCCATTCTCGACCAGTCGGTGGCCGCCGCCGGCCGGCCGCAGGGGGCCGCCATCCGCGATACCCTGGCCCTCGCGGTGCACTGCGACACCCTTGGCTACCACAGGTTCTGGGTGTCCGAGCACCACAGCCACCCCACCATCGTCGGCACCGCGCCGGAAATCCTGATCGCGGCGATCGCCACGCACACGACCCGGATGCGGGTCGGAAGCGCCGGCGTCATGCTGCCGCACTACGCGCCGCTGAAGGTCGCCGAGCAGTTCCGGGTGCTCGACGCCCTGGCGCCCGGGCGCATCGATCTAGGTCTCGGCCGGGCTCCCGGGTCGGACGGCCGCACGGCCTTCGCGCTAAACCCCATGGCGAACGAGCGACCGGCGCAGTTTCCCAACGACGTGGCCGACCTGATGGCCTGGGTTCACGGCGAACCGCTGACCGAGAACCATCCCTTCCGGGTGGTCGAGGCGATGCCGAAGGGCGACACCGCACCGCAGATGTGGATCCTCGGAAGCTCGACCTATGGCGCCCAGGTCGCAGCGCATTTCGGTCTCCCCTACAGCTTCGCCTGGTTCTTCACCGACGGTCGGGGCGGCCAGGAAGCCCTCGACATCTACCGCCAGACCTATAAGCCGAGCGCGCGGCATCCGACGCCGAATGCCGGAATCTGCGTGTGGGCGCTGGCCGCTGATACCGAGGAAGAGGCCCAATACCACTACAGTTCTCGCGCCCGCTGGCAGTTATACCGGGACCGCGGCCTGTATCTGCCGTTGGATCCGCCGGAAGTGGCGATGGGCTACGACTATTCCGGTGCCGAACAGGCGCGCATCGAGGAATTGCGCCGCACCGCTTTCGTCGGCCCGGCCCCCGCCGTCGCCGATCGGATCCGCGAGTTGGCCGACCAGACCGGGGTCGATGAACTGGCGATCGTCACCTGGACCCACGACGAGCAGGCCCGCCGCGACAGCTACACCCTGCTGGCCAGTGAACTGGGGCTGACGGCCGATTAATTCGACACCCGCCGGAGCGACCAGAGGCGTGTCGATATCCGGGAAGCCCCGCTACCGCGCTCGCCGTACCGCCGGCCAAACCGGATGGTGATCGTCGATGACGAAGGGGTGCGTGTGACGCAGGGCCGCGTGCCGATGGGGCACGTCGTCGCTCCGCCCGACAACGGACCCGCGATGGTGCGCGTCATGGGCTTCGCCGTGCGAATGGACGAGATCGTCGTGCTGATGCTCTATCACCACGGGATCGAATGCGGGCCAGACCCGCAGCGCCGCGATCAGGCCGAGGCCGGACCCGCAGGCCAGGACCAGGAACGTGGTCTCCAGTCCGAAAGTCGCCCCGAGCCAGCCGGCGGCGGGATAGGCGACCAGCCAGCACGCGTGAGACAGGGCGAATTGCGCCGCGAACAGCGCCGGGCGATCCTCTTCATGCGCGGATCGCCGCAGCAGCAGGCCGGACGGCGTTTGCACGAGCGACATCCCGGCGCCGAGGCACGCCCATAGGGCGAGGCCGGCGGCATAATCCAGTCCGAGGCTACCGAGAGGCAGCACCAAGGTCAGGACCAGACCGCCCGCCAGCATCGCCGACCGCGGACCGACCCGGTCGAGGATCCTGGGCAGCAGGATCGCCACGACCATCGACCCGACGCCATAGGCCGCGAGGAAGAACGCCACGTCCCGGTCGGTTCCGCCAAACGTCTGGCGCGCGAGCACCACCGTGTTGACGATCACCATGGAGCCGGCGGACGACACCGCGAAACTGAGCGCCAGCAGGCCGCGCAGCCGTGGCGTGTGCAGATATATCCAGGCGCCGCGCGTTACCCGGTCAAGGAACGGGCGCCCCGCGTTTCCACCGTTTCGCGACGGCAGGATCACCGACATCACGAGCGCCGCCGACGCGAGAAACGCCAGACCGTTGCCGACGAACAGCCAGTGGAAGCTGGCGGCGGTCAGCAGCAGCCCGGCCAACACCGGGCTCAGCAGCGCCTCCAGGTCGTAGGCGAGACGCGATAGCGAGAGGGCGTTCGTATAGTCCGTCTCGTCCGCCAGAACGTCGGGAATGGTCGCCTGGAATGTCGGTGTGAACGCCGCGGAACAGGCCTGGAAGAGGAAGACGAGCAGATAGACCTGCCAGACCTCGGTGACGAACGGCAGGCACAGGACCATCAGCGCCCGGCACAGATCCAGCGACACCAGGAACCGCCGGCGCGGAACCCGCCCGGCGAGCGCACCCGCGACCGGCGCCACCCCGACATAGGCCACCATCTTGAGCGCGAGCGCGGTGCCGAGCACCAGCCCGGCATCGGCACCCGCCAGATCATAGGCGAGCAGCCCCAAGGCGACCGTGGTCAACCCGGTTCCGGCCAGCGAGAGCACCTGGGCCAGGAACAGATTTCTGTAGGTCGGGTGCGCGAGGACGGAGATCATGGCGCCTGGCGCTCAGAGATACCGGGTGATCGTCTTGAAATCGGCGAGTTCCGCCGGCGCGGCGGGGCCCGCCCCCCCCACCACACTGTCCAGGCAATGGTCGATATGATCCTGGATCAGCACGCGTTTCGCCTGGGTGATGGCCTTCTCGACGGCGTGGAGTTGCTGGGCGATGTCGATGCAGTCGCGTCCCTGCTCGATCATCGCAATCACGCTGTTCAGATGGCCACCCGCGCGCTTCAGGCGCTTAATGATCGCCGGATGGGATTCGTGCGGTCCATGGTTTGACATACACCGGATATATCCCCCCCAGGGGGATAAGACAAGTATCCAGGCGCATGGCCCTCTGAGACCATCCGACGGGACTTTGGTCAGGCATGCTGGCCGAGAAGTTCGAAACCAAGGCCCGCTCGCGCAGGATCTTCGGGGAGATGTTCGAACTCACCCTCGGAGTGCTCGCAAACCTTTGCGATAGCTGGGAAAATGGCACGCTCGGCATGCGTCATGCGGTGCTGAAACTGGCCTTCAACGACCAGCTTGCCTATAGCCGGAACGGAGGGTTTCGAACCCCGGAAACATCTATTGTTTTTACGGCGTTGGGCGGGAATTGCGGCCCAAAAGCAGAATTGGCGGAGGGGATGGGATTCGAACCCACGTTAAGGGTTTCCCCCTAAAACGGTTTAGCAAACCGCCGCCTTCAGCCACTCGGCCACCCCTCCGCCGGGAGGGCGTTCGGAGGCCGGTTGCCCGACCTCCGCACGGCGTATGCGCGCCCCTTCTACGGGCCGCCGGGCCGCGTCGTCAAGCGCCGTGCGTCGCCGGTCGTGCGCGCGCGGACGCGACCGGCAGATCGGCGTCGCCGCGGGGGCCCTATCCAGCCCCTGCCCAACTCAGAAATCGAGGGCCTGGGTCAGGTCGGCGATCAGATCGTCCGTCGCCTCGATGCCGACGGCGAGACGGATCAGGTCGTCCGGTACCGGAGAGTCCGGTCCCTCGGTCGAGCGGCGATGCTCGGCCAGGCTCTCCGTACCGCCGAGCGAGGTGGCGCTGGTGAACACCTCCATCCGCCGCATGGTCTCCAGCGCCGCCGCCTTGCCGCCCGTCACCCGGATCGACAGCATGCCGCTGAATCCGCCGGTCATCTGACGCCGGGCGACGGCGTGGCCCGGATGGTCGGGCAGCCCCGGATAGAGGACGTGAGAGATCCTGGGATGGGCCTGCAGGGCCTCGGCGATCGCCAGTGCGTTCTCGCAGGCCCGGCGCACCCGCAGATGCAGGGTGCGCATGCCGCGCAGCAGCAGCCAGGCCTCCTGCGGGCCGATCACCATGCCGAGATCCTTGCGCACCATGCGGATGCGCCGCCAGTATTCGTCGTCGCGGGCCGTGATCAGCGCGCCGGCCAGCACGTCGCTGTGGCCGTTCAGAAACTTGGTGGCGGAATGCATGACCAGGTCGGCGCCATGCTCCAGCGGGCGGGTCAGCACCGGAGTCGCCACGGTCGAATCGACCGCCAGGCGGGCACCGGCCGCGTGCGCGATCTCGGCGGCGGCGGCGATATCGACCACATTCCACAGCGGGTTGGCCGGGGTCTCGACCCAGACTAGCTTGGTCTCACCCGGCCGCATGGCGGCGCGCAGGGAGTCGATCGCGCCCGCCTCCACATACTCCACCCGCAGGCCCCAATGGGTGGCGAAGTCGTTCAGCCACGCGCGCACCCCCCAGTACAGAACGTCCTGCACCACCACGTGGTCGCCGGGGCTCAGCGCCAGGAACGGTGCGGTCACCGCCGACATGCCCGACGCCATGACCAGCGCCTCGACGCCGCCTTCGAGGCGGGCCAGCAGCGCCTCGACCTGGGCGTAGGTCGGGTTGTCGGTGCGGGTGTAGTTGTAGCCGGGGCCAACGATGCCGCCGGGCGGACGCTCGTAGGTCGTCGCGCTGTGAATCGGCGGCACCAGGGCGCCGTTCTCCGGGTCGATGAAGCCGAGCGCCTGGGCGGCAAGGGTCTCGGGCGCGAGCGGCCGGTTGGTCTTCATGGAATCATTCCTCAAGGCGGGAAGGCCGATGCGGCGGATCAAAGTACCGCTGCGGCGAAAGTAGGCCCAGCAAACGGGCTCGTGTCACAAGGTCCAGGTGGGCGTCCGGATCGGCGATCAAAAGGGTGGACCGCGGCGACAGCCCCGCATCCGTCAGCCTGTCGCTCAGCCAGACCGCCGCCTCCCGCGGCGCGCCGGCCGGCATGACACCGCGGGCGGCAACGCGCCATCCGATCGACCGCACCATCGCGTCGAGTGCGTCGGCCACGGCATCGCGGGCCGGGCCGCCGGCCAGTGCCGGCACCACCAGAACGATATCGGGCACCGTCAGCGCGGCGAGCTTGGCGGCTGCGGCGTCCAGTAGACGGAGCGCACCGTCACGGGCGATGTCCGGGCCGAACGGACCATACGCGACCACCGCGCGGGACAGCATCACCACCAGGGTGCGGGGCGAGTTGCCCCCATGGGCCAGGAGGGCGGCATAGGTTTTGTAGTCGAGCCCGAGTTCCGCCGCCCGGCGCAGGCGGATCGCCAGCACCTCCCGTGTCGGCGCCTTGCGGACACGCGCCGCCGCCTTACGCCAGCAGAAAGCGTTCCAACCCGCCGCCGAGGGCAGCGGTGGGCCGCCGTTATGGCCGAGCATGGACTGGAACGCCGTGTCCCGGCCCCTCACATGTTTGAACTTCGGTTTGCGCCCGCGCATTTGCGCCTCGAATTCCTCGATAGTGATGATATATTCCACTAATGAGGAATCGATGACAAGCGACGATCCCGCACTCGACCTGACGGCCCTGGGACGGCGCATCCGGAACATGCGCAAGGCCCGGAGCCTGACCCTCGCCGCCCTTGCCGCGCGGGCCGAGATCAGCGTCAGCATGCTGTCATCGGTCGAGCGGGGCGAGAAGGCGGCGACGGTGCTGGTCCTGCATCGAATCGCCACCGGGCTCGAAACGTCGATCTCCCGCCTGGTCGAGGACGAAAGCCCGGCACGGGCCGTGATCCTGCGATCGGGCGATCAGGTCGTGGTACCCGGACCGGGCGGCTGGACCCGGCGGATACTCTCCCCGGTCATTCCCGGAGTCGAGTTCGAGATGATGCGGACGACGGTCCCGCCTGGGATCGATACCGGCGAATACGGCCCGCATCCGGCGGGGTCCCACGAATATCTGATGGTCGAGGCCGGCACGTTGACGGTCACCCTGGACGATGTCCCGCACCGCCTGATCGCCGGCGACGCGATCTACTATGACGGTGCCTGCCGGCACGCCTACCGCAATGATGGGGACGAGACCTGCCGCTATGTCCTGGCGATGATGGTGCGCCGTCTTCGGTGACCGCGACCCGGCCCGGCAGTGACCGACCCGCGAACAGCGACGGCGCCACCCGGGGTGACGCCGTCTCCAATGGTTTGGTGTCCGCCTCCGGGGCGGATCGCAGGACGTTCAGGCCCGCATCATGTCTCCGCATTCGCCGCAGCCGAGTTTGGTCGAGGCCCGGCGCCCGACCGCTGCCTTGGCGGTGGCGATCCCCCAACGGACAAGACCGGTGAACAGACCGGCAATCGCCTGCGAGCGCAGGCGCCGTCCATGGATCACTGCCTGATCGATGACCTTCGAGGGGATACCGGCCGGCGGCCAGTCGGCTGCAGCCGCCGGGCCCGTCCGCACCGCACCGTTCTGCACATTCGTCACATCGATGGTGGCCATCTCTATCTCCTTGGTTGCGCCGGCGTTGGGCCGCCTGACGCCGTTGGTATGACGAGATGTAAAACTTTTCAGGTAGACTTTAATTAAGTAAGATGGCACCGAATTCATGCTCCGGATGAATTAATTCTGGACGGCCAAGGGGATGGTTCCGGTATGGACGTACTGACAGGAATGTCGATATTCGCCGCTGTTGTGGAGAACAACAGCCTCGCCGGCGCGGCCCGGCACATGAACCTGTCGCCGTCGGTTGTCTCCAAGCAGCTCTCTGCCCTGGAAGACCGGCTGGGGGTGCGCCTGCTGAACCGCACGACCCGCCGGGTCAGCCTGACGGAAGTCGGTTCGGCCTATTATGATCGTTGCAAGCGGATCCTCGCCGATGTGGGCGAGGCCGAGGCGGCGGTGACCACAGCCCATAGCTCGCCGCGCGGGCTGCTGAAGATCACGGCCCCCTCGACCTTTGCCCACCGCCATGTCGCTCCTCACCTGCCGGGATTTATCGACCGGTTCCCCGAGGTGCAGATCCAGTTGCTGGTCGCCGACCGGCTGGTCGATCTGGTCGAGGAAGGGATGGATCTCGCCATCCGCATCGCCCAGTTGAAGGACAGCTCGCTGATCGCCCGCAAGCTCGCACCCAACCACCGCAAACTGGTGGCCGCGCCGAGTTATCTGGAAAAATGGGGCGTGCCGGCCCGGCCGGAGGATCTGGCCGACCATGCCCTTATCACCCTTCAGCCAGGCAGCCCGATCAACGACTGGCACTTCAAGGTCGATGACGAGGAGCGGGTGGTCCGGGCGCGCGGCCTAATCGCCACGAACCATGGCGATTCGATCCTGGCACTGGCGCTGTCGGGGGCCGGATTGACCATGCTCGCCGCCCATGTGGCCGGTGAATATCTGCAGAACGGCCGCCTGGTTTCCGTTCTCGACGATCTGGTTAGCGAGGACGTGCCGATCTACGCGGTCTATCCCTCGAACCGCCACCTGTCGCCCAAGGTTCGCGCCTTCGTCGACTATCTGGTCGAAACCTACGGACCCCGGCCCTACTGGCTCGGGGGGGCCTCCCAGCGCGGGCGCGACGCCGCGGAGTGAACGACGCCCCGTTCGGCCTCAAGGAGGGGCGCCCGCTTCGCCCCCTGACCAGGCCCGCCGATGGCCGTGCCGGGTCCCGATGCCCGGTCGATAAGCGGTTGAAATCGCTCCCCCGCGGGCGCACGGTCCCCCACGATAGACATTCGATCGTGGAGGATGACGACCATGGCCCGCTGGCTGAAAACCGCCCGCTCCGAAGAAGAGCGCCAGGAGGACGACGCGAAGGTCCGCGCCGTCGTCGAGGCGACGCTGGCGGATATCGCCAAGCGGGGCGACGCCGCGGTGCGCGAGCTGTCGGAGAAGTTCGACAAGTGGTCGCCCGACAGCTTCCGTCTGAGCGAGGCGGAGATCGAGCGGGCGCTGGCCGAGCTCGATCAATCCGACCTGGACGACATCCGCTTTGCCCAGAGCCAGATTCGCAATTTCGCCGAGCATCAGAAAGCAGCCCTGCAGGACATCGAGGTCGAGACCATGCCAGGGGTCGTGCTCGGCCATAAGAACCTGCCGGTCAACGCGGTCGGCTGCTATGTGCCGGGCGGCAAGTACCCGCTCGTCGCCTCGGCGCATATGAGCGTGGTGACCGCCAAGGTCGCCGGGGTAAAGCGCATCATCACCTGCGCCCCGCCCTATCAGGGCCGGCCGAACCCGGCCATCGTCGCCGCCCCGCATCTCGGCGGCGCCGACGAGATCTACTGCCTCGGCGGCATCCAGGCGGTCGGCGCCATGGCGCTCGGCACCGAGACCATCGCCGGCATCGACATGCTGGTGGGACCCGGCAACGCCTTCGTCGCCGAAGCCAAGCGCCAGCTTTTCGGGCGGGTCGGCATCGACCTGTTCGCAGGACCGACCGAGACCCTGATCGTCGCCGACGAGACCGTGGACGGCGAGATCTGCGCGGTCGACCTGCTGGGTCAGGCCGAGCACGGCCCCACCTCCCCCGCCATCCTGGTCACCAGTTCCGAAAAGCTCGCCCGCGACACCATGGCCGAGGTCGAACGCCAGCTCAAAACCTTGTCGACGGCAGAGGTGGCCGGCCAGGCCTGGCGCGACTACGGCCAGGTGATCGTCTGCGAGGACCTCGCCGAAATGGCCAAAGTGGCCGATGACATCGCCAGCGAACACGTCCAGATCATGACAGCCGACGACGACTTCTTCCTGAATACGATGACGAACTACGGCGCGCTGTTCCTGGGGCCCCGTACCAACGTGTCCTACGGCGACAAGGTCATCGGCACCAACCACACCCTGCCGACGATGAAGGCGGCGCGATACACCGGCGGGCTCTGGGTGGGCAAGTTCATGAAGACCTGCACCTACCAGCGGGTGCTGAGCGACGAGGCGAGCGTGAAGATCGGCGAAGTCTGCTCTCGCCTCTGCGCGCTGGAGGGGTTCGCCGGCCACAAGGAGCAGGCAGATATCCGCGTGCGCCGCTATGGAGGCAAAAATGCCTGAGGGTGACGACAGGCCGATCCGCGTCGCCCACCGCTTCCGCCTCGACGGCAAGCGGGTCCTGGTCACCGGGGCCGGCAAGGGCCTGGGAGCAGCCTGCGCCGAGGCGATCGCCGAAGCCGGCGCCCATGTGGTTCTGCTGAGCCGCAGCGCGGACCCGCTGGAACACGTGAAGGCGAAGATCGAGGCGGCCGGAGGGACGGCGGAGACCGTGGTCCAGGACGTGACGGACATCGCCGGCACGCAGGCCACCATCGAGCGGATCGGCCCGGTCGACGGGTTGGTCAACAATGCCGGCTCCAACCAGCCGCAGCCGTTCACCGACGTCTCGATGGAGACCTATGACCGGCTGTTCGGCGTGAATGTGCGGGCCTGCTTCTTCGTGGCCCAGGCCGTGGTCAAAGGGATGATCGCCGCCGGCATCCGCGGCACGATCGTCAACATGTCGTCGCAGATGGGCCATGTGGGCGCGCCGAACCGAACCGTCTACTGCGCCGGGAAACACGCGGTCGAAGGGCTGACCAAGGCCATGGCCTGGGACCTCGGATCCGACGGGATCAGGGTCAACACGGTGTGCCCGACCTTCGTGGAGACGCCGCTGACGCGGCCGTTCTTCGAGGATGAAGGATTCCGGACCGACACGCTGTCGCGCATCGCGCTCGGCGAACTCGGCCAGCTCGAAGACGTGGCGGCGGCCACGCTCTACCTGATCTCACCGGCGTCCGGATCGGTGACCGGATCGGCGGTCATGGTCGATGGCGGCTGGACGGCGCGCTAACGCGCTTTCGTCATCCTGGGAGCGCCCGCCCCGGCGGCCCGTGGGCCCCGGCCGTGCCCCCCGGCCGTGCCCCGGACCAGGTCCGGAGACATACCGGGACAACGGCTTGGGAGGTGTTGGCTGCGGATCAGCCCCGGCGGTCGGCCTCGGCATCGTTGCCGGCGATCGTGCCGCCATAGACGGCGCCGAGCGTGCCGGACACCGCCCGGGGCGGACGGCCGGCCATCTCGTTGACGGCGTTCTGCTGCTCGACGGACCAGCGGACCTGGAACTCGTCGTGATACTTGACCCGGTAGTAGCTCTGATAGGTCGCCATCGGACCCTCCTCATCTTGCGTTACAACGACAAGATGGGTGTCGGGCGGCAACCGATCCAGCGTTTATGCTGCACCGCAGCATTGCTCGAACGGCATCATTCGACGCAAAAATGCCGGCGTTAGGCCGGCATGGTAAATAATCTATGAAGATAACTGACTGTGGGGGGCCGGCGCGACACCGCCGTCGATCGTCAGGGCAGCCAATCGGCGATCACGTAGGGCACCTGATCGCGCGGCACTTCCGGATGGTGCCAGGCGTACACCTTCTGCGCGGCCTCGAATGCCACACGCTCATCCACGCCGTTCTCGCGCATCTGGGTGTAGGTACGCGTAACCGCCTGATGACAGGCTGCACTCGGGCTACAGGCGACGATCTCTCGCACGTCCGTCATGATCTCTTCCGGCTCAGTGCTGTTTCTTCCGGCGCGTGCCGAACAGCTCCAGGTGATGGTCCACAAGATTGAAGCCGAGGTCGCGGGCAATCCGCTTCTTCAGATCTTCAAGTTCCTGATTATAAAACTCCAGAACCTCGCCGGTCTCAACATCTATCATGTGATGGTGGTGATCTTCCGGCCCCGATTGCGGCTCGTACCGCGCCCGGCCGTCGCCGAAATCGCGTTTTGAGACAATGTCCATCTCCTCGAAAAGCTTCATCGTGCGGTAAATTGTCGCCATCGAGATCGTCGGGTCGACCTCCTTCACGCGATCGTAAAGCGCCTCGGCATCGGGGTGATCTTCCGCCATCGACAGGACCCGCGCGATCACCCGGCGTGGCTCGGTCATCCGCAGGCCCCGTTTGGCGCACAAATCCTCGATGCGCGATTCGACCGCCTCTGCGTCCCTCATCGGTATCTGAACCGCCACCCGCTCGTCCTCAGCCTGCCCCAACGCTCTGAATAACCTCGGCCTTGCCACCGCTCATGTCGAACTTCAACCGGTCGACGGTGCCGAGATCCGTTCCGGTGACGCGCACGAAGCGGGCGCCCTCCGGATAGTCGATCGCATGTATCGCTCCGACATCATATAGGCCGGCAACGCCGGGCGTCAGGCGATAGGTCTTCACTTTTTCGATACGCGCCTCACCGGCCCCGGCACCGCCATCGAGACGGCGATACTCGCTCATGTCCGTATATTTGGACGCTTGGCCGTAAATTGCCCAGGAAGAGCCGTGATCATGCGGCGGCGACTGGCGCGGCGCATCGTTGATATGGGCCAGCACGACGAAATCGAGGTCCGGATCACGGTAGATCTGGTGTACGCCGATTTCGGCCTGGGGGCCGCACGTTTCGGTAACGAAGTCGTTGTTCTGCAGCAGCACCTCAAGATGCTCACGCACCTTCTCCTTGCCGCCCCGGCCGGGATCGGCTTGCAGAGCGTCATGGGCATCGCGGCAGAATTGCTCGAATGTGTAGGCCATCGTGGCATCCTATGTCTGGGATACGCATCCACGGATGAACCCTACGCCAACCGGTCCGATGCCTCAACCGAGTTCGGTCCGATCGCCGCGATAGCGGATCGCTATAGGTCCCCGGTGGACCGACGGTCAGCCCCCGCCCCCACATCCCCCCAGGCGCACGGCGTCGCGGCGACGGGGATCGGCCTCGAATGCCTCGCCTCAGAAGGTGTCGGCCAAGTGTCCCGGCTCAGACGGCAACATGCGCCGGCTTCCCGGCCACGCCCTTGTAGAGAACGCCCTGGCGGAAGGCCATGATCCGGGCATGCTCGGCGCGGGCGGCCTCGTCCATGTCGGCCTTGGGCGCCGTCTCGTGGATGAAGTTGCCATGGGTATCGGTGCCGCGGCAAAGCAGGGCCGAGTCCTTGTCGCCGTTGATCTGGCGCACATGCGGGGCGACGTAGCGGACGGCGACTCCGATGCGCCGGTCGTCGCTCTGGTTCGGCTCGCTGGCATGGGCGACCAGAACGTGGTGCAGCGACATCTCGCCCGGTGCGAGCGGCATGGTCACCGCTTCGTCTTCATTCACGTCGACCGCCATCTCCTGCCCGCGGGTCAGCAGATTCTCCTTGGCCAGCGTGTCGCGGTGCTCGATCTGCTCCCATTTCTGACTGCCGGGAATGACCTTCATGCAACCGCTTTCCAGCGTCGCCGGCGACAGCGCGATCCAGGCGGTGACAACATCCGGCCGGTCGAGCCCCCAATAGGTCGCGTCCTGGTGCCAGGACACGAATCCCGGATTGTGGGCGTCCTTCACGAATAGCGAGGTGCCCCAGCACAGGATGTCGGGACCAAGCACGTCCTCGACCGCGTCCAGCACTTTCGGATGCAGCACGAGATCCGCCACCCAGGTCTGCAGCAAATAGAGCTTCTGTCCCTTGGACAGCTCGTACCAGCCGCCATTCGCGGTCTCGTAGGCCTCGAACCGTCGGCGGAAAGCCGCGGCATCGCCGCCATCCATCACCCTGACCGGATAGGCGTAGCCGTCGCTGTGGTAGCGGTCGATTCCAGCCTGATCGAGCATCTTGCCCATGGCATCCTCCCTCATCGCGTGGGTGCCGCCCTATCGGCTGAGCACCTCTCATGTTTGGAGCGAGTATGATCGTCGAAATTCAGCGTCACAACTGATACTATTGCAACATTCGGCTGAGGATTTTCGACGCGAATGGACACGCTGCCACCTCTCACCGCGCTCCGGGCCTTCGAAGCGGTCGCCATGCGGCTCAGCGTGAAAGGGGCGGCCGAGGCGCTGTCGATCACGCCTTCCGCCCTGTCGCACCAGCTTCGGGTGTTGGAGGATACCCTCGGCCTGAAGCTGTTCCACCGGCTGAATCGCCGTCTGCTTTTGACCGATGCCGGTCAGGTGTATTTCTCGAAGATCGCGCCCGCCTTCGAGACTCTGCGGACGGCCACGGCCGAGATCGCCGAGCGCGGCCGGGCCGACACGCTCGTGGTCACCGCACCCGCCAGCTTCGCCGAGATCTGGCTGCTTCCGCGCCTGCCGCGTTTCCTCGACGCCCATCCGGAGGTCGATCTGCGAATCGAGGCGACGTCGCGGCCGATCGACTATGCCCGCGAGGCGGTCGATGCCAGCATCCGCTACGGCACGGGCCCCTGGCCCGGGTTGGCGAGTCACCGGCTGGTGTCGGAGCGTCTGGTGGCGCTGTGTGCCCCCGACCTGCTCCAGGGGCCCCGGCCGTTGCGCAGCCCCGCAGACCTCGCCCATCACACGCTGATCCATTCCGACCAACGCCTGACCGGCTGGACGTCATGGCTGCGCGCCCACGGGCAGGCCGGACTACGGGGCGCCCGCAATCTGCGCTTCTCGCAGTCCGCACATTCGCTGCGGGCGGCCGTTCAGGGGCTTGGCGTGGTGCTCGAGAACCGGGTCATGGCGCAGGATGCCCTGGCCGCCGATGCGCTGGTCGAACCGTTTCCGGAACTGGCCCCCGTCGACGACGGCGTCGCCTATCACCTGGTGGCGCCGGCCGACCGATTGACGATGCCCAAGGTGAGGGCGCTGGTCGCGTGGCTGGAGGAAGAGGCGAAAAGACCCGTCAGTCCATGAAGCAGACGCGGATCAGCGCATCGCCACGGTACATGGCAGCGGCGAGGCGGTGGTTGCCGTCCTGAATCCGGCCGTCGCGCAGGGTCAGCGAGCAGGCGTCCCGCGCCACGTGGCGGACCAGCCAGGCGACACGCCCGGCATGTTCGGCCGCCGGGACCGGCGCGTTCGGATCGCGCGCATCGTCCGGCTCTATCAGGGCGTCATTGGCCAGATGATGGTCGATCAGGTCTTCGTCCACGGTCACGCCGCCGGCCCAGCGCGGAAACCCCGCGATCCCGGCAATCGCCCTAACTTCATCGACCGGCAATGTCGCCAAACGAATAGCCATGACCCCGTGCCTCCCCAAAACAGGCGCGTTGACGAAAAAGCGCCGCACAACCGGCCGTGGGCCGGCGGCGACGCATCCCGAAAATGTACGTAGGCCACAGGGCTCGAGCCGTGCCGACCCGGCCCCTGCGACGAGGGTGGTGTAACGGAGTTCTGTGACAGAAATAACAGTAAAAACGACGTCCCGTGTCGTTCGCGGATCATCCGCGTCGCGGTTGAGCAAACCGCTTCAGAACGACCCTCCTATATTATGGCGTCGGTCGTCGGAAACGGGGCCGGCATTTTTCATTCAGCCCGACGGAAAGAGGAGGAACGCGCCATGCCGCAGGGATCGGAAAACCTGCACATTGCCGAGAGCGGAAGCGTCGATCCGCTTCTGCTGTCGATCGTATGCCTGATCTTCGTGATCGGCGCCGTCGTGCCCATCGCCGCCGCCATTCTATCCAGCGTGCGCGAGGATCGCGACGCCAAGCGCGCCGCCCTCGAGACACAGCAGGTCAGCAACCCGGTCGCCGAGAATGTTTTCGCCGCGGTCGACGTGGTCGAGCTCGAGCCGATCGGCCCGGACACGCTGAGTGCTGCCGCCAACGATCAGCCCCGAAAGATTGCCTCCGGCCGCGCCCGCTGATCTCCCGACTCTACCTGCCCGACGATATTCAGCCGACGCTCAGAACCGTCGCGGCAGGTAGGTCGACAGCCACGCCGTGCCCAGCAGCAGCACGCCGAGCGCCACGAAAACCGACGACAGCGGGAAATACAGCAACAGCACCGCGTAGATCGCGGCCGGCAGCAGTTGCGACACTTCAATATAGGTGCGGAATACCGAGGTCATCTCGGAGCGTTCATAGGCGTGGACCGAACGCAGGAACGGGATGTTGCCGAGCGCGTCCAGCGTCATCGCCCCCAGCGAGCCGATGAAGAACAGGATCGCCACGGCCACCGGCGACGGCTGTGTCACCCCGGCGACCAGGCACACCGTGCCGGTGAAGATGAAGGCGAGGATGATCACCCGCCGCATGCCGAGTTCCCGCGCCAGCCGACCTGCCAGCGGCGCGCCGAACAGCAGCCCCTGCCCGGCCGACAGCATCACCGCCGACAGCATCTCGTCGCCGCCATACTTGGCGATGTAGAGCGGCGGATAGACGAAGAACGCCGCCCAATAGGAACTGCGCGCGAACGGGATCGCCCAGGCCAGCCGCAGGCGCGGCTGGGCGAGGTAACGGCGGATATTGTCCCAGGGCGTAGGGGGTCGCTTTTTCGCCGGCGCCACGCGCGGATCCTCGCGCATCCGCAGGATCCAGAAATAGGCGAGCGCGATGATCGCGAAGGCGGCACTTGGCAGGCAGACGGCGGCCAATCCGAACGTCATGTACAGATAGATACCGAGCCCGGGACCGGTGAACCAGGCCACTCCCATGAAGGCGAGCCGCCGCGGCTCCGCCGTCACGAAATCCTTCCGGGCGATGTAGTCGAGGATATAGAGGTTCAGCGAGATGTTGACGCAGACTACCGCCAGGGCGCGGAACTGCAGAGCGCCGACGAACGGCACCGTCGTCTCGGCCAGCATCATAAGCGGCGCCGCCACCATGAAGGCGCATCCGGCACTGAAGATCCATTTACGGCGAATCACCCGGATCACCACCGGAACGGCGAAACTGGTCAGCAAGGCCACGACGCCGATGAAGGTATAGGCGAAGCTGACGTCGCGCGCCGATTCCAGCAGCCGGTATGCCTCCAAAGGGATCACGCCGGCGACCAGTGCCCGCGAGAATGCCTCCGTCGCCGACAAGGTCGCGAACACGGTTGCCCCAGGCCGATCAACGACCCGAAGCCACATGGGGAAGCGGATTTCCACGGCGTCAGTCTAGTGCTGCATCTATCCCGGTCTCGACACCAGTATTGTCCGCTCCAGCGCCCGGCGCACCCCCTTAGCTGTTCGGTCCGCCTCCGCGCGCGCCGCCGACGCCCCGCGCGGCCAGGATCGCCGTGACCAGACCCTCGGGCACCACGTCCAGCGCTTCGGCCTCTTCCGCACTCAGGGTGTCGGCCGCGAAATCGCGGACCTTGCCGTAGGCGATCACGTAGCGCTGACAGATCGGGCAGGTCTTCATGTGGAAATCGACTGTTGCCCGCACCACTGGGCCCAACTCGTCATCGACATAGGCGTCGACCATTTCCTGGAACTGGGCGCAGGTCAGCAGTCCCGGAAGCCGAGCCTCCAGCCAGTGCTGGATCCGCCATCTGAGCCTGTGACGCGTGATCATGAGCTTCCCATCTCGTCCCAAAGCGGTTCGACCAATGTCTTCAGCGCCGCCCGGGCGCGATGCAGGCGAACCTTCAGCGCGCCCTCGGCAATGCCCATCATCTCCGCCGCCTCCCGGGTGCTGTATCCTTCAATGTCGCGCAGCAGCAATACGATACGGTAGCCGTCGGGCAGCTCGTCGATTTTCTCGCGCACGAACCGGCGGACCCGGTTCACCTCGAGCTCGGTCTCCGGATCCCGGATCTCGGTACGGGGCTCGCCAAGGCGCAGGCCGTTGCCGTTGAAGTCGGGGAGCAGATCGTCGATCGGCGTCTCCGCCAGACGCTTGGCGGTGCGCAGACGCATCAGGCAGGCGTTGACGGTGATCCGGTGCAGCCAACCGCCGAGCGATCCGTGCGGCTCGAAACCGGCGATCGACCGGTGGACGGAGAGGAAGGCATCCTGCAGACAATCCTGCGCCGTCGCCTCGTCCCGCATCATCCGCCGCGCCAGGGCGAGAAGCCGAATGCCCTGGTCGCGCACCAACCGCTCGAATGCGCGCTCGTCGCCGGCCTTCAGCGCCGCGATGAACGCGGCATCGTCGGCCGGTGTCGCGGCCGGCGATGTCTTGGCGGGCGCGCCCATGCGATCGGTCTCCCAGCCGGCCTCCAGTCCCCCACCGCCTTCTAACATGGCCGGCGACAGCGGATCGACCGGCGAAAGAACCGAAGCCGGTCCTGTTGATTCACATCAATGCGAGTCCGCTCCGCCCGGTCCCATAGTCCGGTATTCGAAGATGACGTTCGGGATGCCCGCATGATGCCCCACCCCATCGCCGCCAAGACCGAGGCCGAGATGGCGCCCGCGCCCGGGTTGCGCGACCTGCCGAACCCCGATCCGGCGGCCGGCCTCCGGGCGTATCGGGACGAACGGGCAGCCTGTCTGCGCGCCGACCGCAGACGCTGGAGCAACTACCGCCGCTATCGGGCCTCGACGCGCCGGGAGGTCGCGCCGGACTATCTGCCGATCAAGCTCGACATCGAGAATGTCAGCCGCTGCAACTTCCGCTGCACCATGTGCAGTGTGAGCCAGTGGCCGAAGGGACGGCGCGCCGGGGACATGACCGTCGACGCCTTCAAGGCGCTGATCGACACGCAGAGCGGACTGGTGGAGATCAAGCTTCAGGGCATGGGCGAGCCGCTGATGCAGCGCGATCCCTATTTCGAGATGATCCGCTACGCCCGCGCCCGCCGGATCTGGGTGCGCACGACGACCAACGGCTCCCTGCTGCACCTGAACGATCACATCGCCAAGCTGGTCGCGGCCGACCCGAACGAAGTGCAGATCTCGATCGACGGCGCGACGGCAGATGTGTACGAGGCGATCCGCCGGGGCAGCGTGTTCGACCGCGTCACACGCAATGTCGCCGACCTGAATGCCGCTTTCGCAGCCGCCGGCAAGACCCGCACCAAGATGTGGACCGTGGTGCAGCACGCCAACGCCCACCAGCTTGCCGATCTGGTGCATCTCGCGGCCTCTCTCGGTTTCAAGTCGCAGGTGTTCTCGCTGGAAATGGTGGATTGGGGCCTGGAGAGCTGGCGAGCGGCGAACAACGCCGTCACCGTGACCGATGATCTCGATCCGGTCGAGCTGAGGGCCCTTGTCGAACGCGGCCGGGAACTCGGTGTGCGGGTTCAGTTCTGGCACACAACGGAGAAGTACTCGACGAGCAGCCCGGCGGATCTCTGCCCCTGGCCGTTCGAACGGGCCTTCATCGGCTCGGACGGGCGGATCGTACCATGCTGTACGATCGGCAATCCGGACGTCATGGAGATCGCCGGGAATGGCGGTTCGATGAAAGAAGTCTGGTTCGGCGAGGCCTTCGCGGAATTCCGGCGGGCCCATCTGATGGGTCGGATCCCGAAGGCGTGCCGATCCTGCTACGTCTGAGCGGCGGGACGGAACGATCGGCCGTGGGCATCGTGACAGCGGTCGCGCGCTCGGCGAGACTGCCGGGCCCGCGCCGGGACGGAACGGGAGACAGAAGGGAGTGGCAGGCATGAAGGCGATCATCATCGGCGGCGGCATCGGCGGCCTCGCCACGGCACTCAGCCTGCACGAGCAGGGCATGGAGACCCACGTCTACGAGCAGTCGCAGACCATCCGCGAGCTCGGGGTCGGCATCAACACCCTGCCCCATGCCATCAAGGAACTCGCCGCCCTCGGCCTGCTGGACCAGCTCGACGCGATCGGCATCCGCACTTACGAGCTGATCTACCAGAACCGCTTCGGCCAGGAGATTTGGCGCGATCTGCGTGGCACCGATGCCGGCTACGACTTCCCGCAATTCTCGATCCATCGCGGCAAACTGCAGGCGGTGCTGCTCGACGCCGTCCGCCAGCGTCTCGGCGACGACCATGTCCATACCGGTCACCAACTCACCGGTTTCGCGGATGACGGCGTCTCGGTCACCGCGACGTTCGACCGGCGGGACACCTCGACGAGTGTCTCCGCCACCGGCGACGTGCTGATCGGCTGCGACGGCATCCATTCCAGGATCCGCGAGACCTTCTATCCCAGCGAAGGGCCGCCGCGCTGGAATGGTCTGATGCTCTGGCGCGGGGCGGTCGAGGGCGAGCCCTTCCTGACCGGCCGCTCGATGATCATAGCCGGCGGCATGACCGCGAAGTTCGTCTGCTATCCGATCTACAACGACCCGGACACGCCCGGCAAAACCCTGATCAACTGGGCGGTGGTCGCCCGGCTCGGCGACGGTACGCGCCCGCCGCCGAGGCGCGAGAACTGGAGCCGGCTCGGCGACCGCGCGGACCTGATGCAGTATGTGGACGGCGTGTTCGAGCTCGACCTGATCGACCCGGTCGACCTGATCACCAAGACCGTCGATTTCTACGAATTCCCCATGTGCGACCGCGACCCGATCGAGCGCTGGTCCTTCGGTCGGGTGACCCTCCTCGGCGACGCCGCCCATCCGATGTATCCGGTCGGCTCCAACGGCGCGAGCCAGGCGATCCTCGATGCCCGCTGCCTCGCGCCGCTGCTCGCCTCCTGCGGTGGAGATGTGGAAGCCGCGCTCAAGACCTACGAGGCCGAGCGCCTGCCGGTGACCGCGGAGATCGTGCGCAACAATCGGACCGGTGGCCCGGAAGGCGTCATTGACCTCGTCGAGGAACGCGCGCCCGACGGGTTCGAGACCCTCGACGAGGTGGCAACCCATGAGGAACTGGAAGCCATCGTCCGCGGCTACGCTACCCTGGCCAAATTCCGCCAGACCGACGTGAACCGCGCGAACGATTGAGGGTCCCGTCCCGCGCTCAGGCGCCGATCCGTTCGCCGAACGTCGCCGGGTCGTAGATCACCGAGTATCGGTCACGCTTGACGCCATCGCTGCTCAGCGGCAGCACAAGCCGGACATAAGCCCAGCGGCGGCGCTGGGAATCCGTGAACTCGTGACGCGCCAGGTCCGGCTCGCCGCTCCCCAGGATCTCCTCGAGCCGTGTCACCACACCGGGATACTCTTCAGGCGAGAATCCATCGGACAGGGGCTTGCCGGACATGCTCTGTCCATGTCCCTGGTTCATGAGAGTGGAGGCCAGGCGCACAACCCACCTCTGGTGCGTCTCTTCCCAGTCGACCAGACTGATTGCCCTGATCGCCTCGACCGGCATTTCGAGCGGATCGATGGTGGAAGGAACGCCATTCGTCGCCATCCGCCGCCACCCGCTCAGGCATTCATCCAGAACCGGGAACTCGGCGATCTGGTTGATCGGCAAGGGGACATGCACTCTCGGCAACGCCCAGAGACGCTCCGACGTGCGCTCCAACGACGACATCATTGCCCCGACTCAGAATGCTGAGGACCTTCATTCCCACAGTAATTGCAATGCCGCGGTCAGGCAACCGAATCAGAGAGTTAACTGGTCGGCCACAACCAGACGGCAGAGGACCTCCGGTCAGGGGAGGTACGGACCACCGACGCATCCCGCGATCGACCGGGGTTCAGCCGTCGATCCGCTGGCCGAAAGTGTCGGGATCGAAGATCAGTGCGTAGCGATCCCGCTTTATTCCGTCGCTGCTGAGCGGAAGCGCCAGGCGCACATAGGACCAGATGCGGCCTTTTCGATCATCGAACTCGAACCGGTCGAGGGCCGCGTGCCCACTCTCCTGCATGACCCGGATACGCTCGCGCATCCGCCCGGCCTGATCCGGCCTTAATCCGTCGGCAAGCCGGGCCCCGGTCAGCGGGCCGCCATGCCCCTGGGCCAGCAGGGTGGAGGCGAGGCGAACATACCAATCGCCGGCATCCTCGCGCCACTCGATCAGACTGATGCCCTTGATCAGTGCAGGCGGCATGTCGAGCGGATCGATGGTCGACGGAATCCCGTCGCCGGCCCCGCGACGCCACACCTCCAGCGCCTGGGCCAGCAGCGGAAACCGGTCGACCTGATCCAGATCCAGCGGAATGTGAACGCTTGGAAGACTCCAGAAATTGTCTTGCTGGTCGCGATACGAAACCATGACCGTTACATTTCTGTCTTGGCGACAGTCAGTGTCACACCGCCCGCACTGAAAGGAAACCGGTTCTCTAGTTTACGATCGCAACCAGTCGGTTGATCCCGCCCTCCGGACTGTCCGTTACTCCGGTGGCGGCAGGAACTCGACCTCGTGCTGGGCGGCAAGACGCACCACCTCCGCCGGATCGGCGACGTTGTGGATCTTCTCGAAGAGCTGACGCAGGGAGCGGGCCGGCGAGACCCAGAACAGCGCCTTCACGTCCTTACCCGAGTTGTTGAAGATCCCGTGCGGGATTCCCATCGGCATATGGATCAGGTCGCCGCTGTTGGCCCCGCAGTTCTGGCCGTTGAGCATCAGGTCGAAGGTGCCGTCCAGCATGTAGATGAACTCGTCCTGGCTGGCATGGATATGCGGCGGCACGAAGGTCCCGGTCGGGAACAGCGTCTCGAAGGTGAAGCAGCTCTCGCTCTCCTGCTTCGGCTTGTAGGTCTGTCCCAGGATCGACCAGACGACCCCATCCATCCCCTCGCCCGCCGGCGTCACGCCCGCTTCCATCACCGTCATGATCTGTCCTCCCATTCCAATTGGTGGCAGGATTGAACCATCGAAGATCCACTTCCGGAAGCCCGCGATGACCGCTGTGACCATCCGCCCGTCGGAGCCCTCCGACATTCCCGCAATCACCCGGATCTACACCCATCACGTCCTCAACGGCACCGCTTCCTTCGAGGAGGAGGCTCCCGGCGAACCGGAGATGGCCGACCGCCGCGCCGCCGTGCTGGATGCCGGCTTCCCCTACATCGTCGCCGAGCGCGATGGCGCGGTGGTCGGCTACGCCTATCTCGGCAAGTACCGCCCCCGCTCGGCCTACCGATACACGGTCGAGAACTCGATCTACATCGCCCATGACGCGATCCGCCAGGGGATCGGCCGCGCCCTGCTCGGCGAGTTGCTGAGGATCGCGGAAGCCGGTCCCTGGCAGCAGATGATGGCGGTGATCAGCGATCCGAAGTCGGGGTCCGAGGCCCTGCACGCCGCCTTCGGCTTCGAAAAGGTCGGCCACATGGCCCGCATCGGCTACAAGTTCGACCAGTGGATCGACGTGATCGTGCTGCAGCGATCGGTCGGCTGAGGCGACTTGAGCGCCCGTTCGGGCACGCAGGCTGACCTAAACGGACTTGAACCGACGCCCGGTCGCCTGGATAGTCTGGAAAGTCTGCGGCTTACGTCGCTGCGCCGTCGTCCCATTTGGGGGCCGGCACATAGGCTGATCGCCGCGGACCGGCGACGAAGGGGGCCGATGCTGAGCATCATGCGCGGGTATGTGCGCGCCATCGAAGCCATGAACCGGGCCGTCGGGCGGGTCGCGATGTACCTGGTGTTCGCACTGATGGGCGTGCTGCTGTGGTCCTCGGCCTCGAAGACCTTCTTCGATCCGTCCCTGTGGACCCTGGAGACCGCGCAGTTCGTGATGGTCGCCTATTACATCCTCGGCGGCCCCTACTCGATCCAGCTCGGCTCCAACGTTCGCATGGACCTGTTCTACGGCGACTGGTCGCTCCGCACCAAAGCCTGGATCGACAGCTTCTCCGTGCTGTTCCTGATGTTCTATCTCGGCGTGCTGTTCTACGGCGCGATCAGTTCCACCGCCTACTCGCTCGGCTATTTTGGGATGGAGCCGTTCGGCTTCTTCGGCGAGCTGTTCTGGGCCTTCGTCACCGGCGGCCCGGACGCGGCGACCGGGATGATGGGCTTCATGGAGCGCAGTTCCACCGCCTGGCGGCCGCTGATCTGGCCGATCAAGGTGATCCTCTGCCTCGGCGTCCTGCTGATGCTGCTGCAGGCCCTGGCCGAGCTGTTCAAGGACATCGACCGCCTACGCTCGGGCGACAGCGACCCAATGCAACCCGGAGCGGCGTGATGTCCTACGAACTGATCGCCGCCCTGATGTTCGCCTCGATGATGCTGATGCTGATGACCGGTCAGCGGGTGTTCGGCGCCATCGGCTTCGTCGGCGCGGCCGCCGGGGTTCTGCTCTGGGGTGTCGGCGGGGTCGAGATCCCGTTCGCCGCGGCGATGAAACTGATGAAATGGTATCCGCTGCTCACCCTGCCGATGTTCATCTTCATGGGCTATGTGCTGTCGGAGAGCCGCATCGCCGACGATCTGTACCGCATGTTCCATGTGTGGATGGGCCCGGTGCGCGGCGGACTGGCGATCGGCACGATCGGACTGATGGTGCTGATCTCGGCGATGAACGGGCTGTCGGTCGCCGGCATGGCGATCGGTGCCACCATCGCCCTGCCCGAACTGCTGCGCCGCGGCTACGACAAGATCATGGTCACCGGGGTGATCCAGGCGGGCTCCTCGCTCGGCATCCTGGTGCCGCCATCGGTGGTGTTGGTGCTCTACGCGATGATCGCCCGCCAGCCGGTCGGCCAACTCTGGCTCGCCGGGGTGATGCCGGGGCTGATGATGGCCGGACTGTTCATCGTCTACATCTATATCCGATGCCGCGTTCAACCGTCCCTCGGCCCGCCCCTCGACAAGGCCGAGCGCGACCAGATCGACATGGCGGAGAAGCTCCGACTGCTGCGCGCCGGTCTGCTGCCCCTGGCGATCTTCGCCGCCATGATGGTGCCGTTCGTCAACGGTTGGACCTCGCTGGTGGAAAGCTCGGCGATCGGCGCCATCGCCGCCCTCGTCGCCGCCGTGCTCAAGGGCCGGATGACCCGTCAGGTCTTCGAGAACACGACCCGCAACACGCTGGCCATCTCGTGCATGTTCATGTGGATCATTCTGGCGGCGTTGGGCTTCGGCGCGATCTTCGACGGGCTCGGCGCGGTCAAGGCGATCGAGGACCTGTTCACCGACAAGCTGGGCCTCAGCCCCTGGACGATCCTGATCCTGATGCAGCTCAGCTTCATCCTGATGGGCACGTTCCTGGACGACACCGCCATGCTGGTGATCGTCGCCCCGCTCTATGTGCCGCTGGTCGGGGCGCTCGGCTTTGATCTGATCTGGTACGGCGTGCTGTACACGATCACCACCCAGATCGCCTATATGACGCCGCCCTTCGGCTACAACCTGTTCCTGATGCGGGCCATGGCGCCGCCGGAGATCAGCCTGCGCGACATCTACCGCTCGATCCTGCCCTTCGCCGCGGTGATGGTGATGGCCCTGGCCCTCGTGATGGTGTTCCCGCAGATCGCCCTGTGGCTGCCGGAAGCGGTCTACGCGAAATAATTTTCGCCGCACCGCAAAACCGCGTCATCATGCCTCCTCAACCAAAAGACTAGGAGGGCTTCATGACCACGAGACGCACATTTCTGAAGGGTGCCGCCGCGGCCGCCCCCGCCGTGGCGCTTGCGACCCCGGCGATTGCCCAATCCACCATTACATGGCGGATGCAGACCTATGCCGGTCCGGCACTGGCCGAGCACGTGATCAAGCCGGCGATCGACATGTTCAACAAGATCGCGGGCGACCGCATGCAGATCGAGCTGTTCTTCGCCGACCAGCTGGTGCCGACCGGCGAGCTGTTCCGGGCGCTGCAGCGCGGCACCATCGACGCGGTCCAGTCCGATGACGACAGCATGGCCTCGCCGACCGAGGTGACGGTGTTCGGCGGTTATTTCCCGTTCGGCTCGCGCTACTCGCTGGATGTGCCGGTGCTGTTCAACCAGTACGGTCTCGCCGAGATCTGGGACGAGGAATATTCCAAGGTCGGAGTGAAGCACATCTCCGCCGGCGCCTGGGATCCCTGTCACTTCGCCACCAAGGATCCGATCCGCTCGCTCAAGGACCTGGAAGGCAAGCGGGTCTTCACCTTCCCGACCGCCGGCCGCTTCCTCACCCAGTTCGGCGTCGTCCCGGTCACCCTGCCGTGGGAAGATATCGAAGTCGCGGTGCAGACCGGAGAGCTCGACGGCATCGCCTGGTCCGGCATCACCGAGGATTACACGGTCGGTTGGGCCGACGTGACCAACTACTTCCTGACCAACAACATTTCCGGCGCCTGGGCCGGGTCCTTCTTCGCCAATATGGGCCGCTGGGAAGAGCTCCCGGAGGATCTGCAGACCCTGTTCCGGGTGTGCTGCGACCAGTCGCACTATTATCGCCAGTACTGGTACTGGGGCGGCGAGGCGAGCCTGCGGGTCGACGGCACCAAGATGGAGCTGACCACGATCCCCGACGCCGAATGGGCCACGGTCGAGGCCGCCGCCAGGGTGTTCTGGGACGAGATCGCCGCAGAGTCGCCGGTCAAGGCGAAAGTCGTGGAGATCTTCAAGAAGTACAATTCCGATATGGAGAAGGCGGGCCGCCCGTACCGCTACACCTGATCGCGGCCTTCATTACCGACATCAACCTCCCGGGCGGCTCCAGAGCCGACCCGGGATTTTATTTATGCCTAAACGGCCATCTGGCCCTGATTTTCGCCACGATTATTGTTAGTATGGGATTAGCTTTTCTTTCCCCAGCCTCGAGGACCGTAGCTGCATGCTCTCCGTGATTGACCTGCCTGATCTCGGACGAGCCTTCATCACCATCCTCGTGGTCGTCGACCCGATCGGCACGCTGCCGGTCTTCTACTACGCCACCAGTTCCGTTCCGCGTCGCCTGCACCGGGCCTTCGCCTTCCGCGGCGTGCTGATCGCGACCATCGTGCTGATGCTGTTCCTGGCCGGCGGCCAATTCCTGCTGGAAGCCCTCGGCCTGCGGCTCGGCTCGTTCCAGATCGCCGGCGGCATCGTGCTGTTCCTGTTCGCCATGATGATGGTCTTCGGCGAGCCCAAGTCGCAGCTCGAGATCAAGGAGGCGGCACGCGACCACTTGGCCAACGCCGTCTTCCCCCTGGCGATCCCGTCGATCGCCTCGCCCGGCGCCATGCTGGCCATCGTCGTGCTGACCGACAACAACACCAACACGGTGATCGATCAGGGCCTCACCGCCGTTCTGCTGGTGCTGGTGATGCTGATCACCCTCATCCTGCTGCTGATGGCGGCGCGCCTGAAGCCGATCCTGGGGGCGACTGGCGCCAACATCATCAGCCGGATCATGGGCATCATCCTGGCGACCATCGCCGTGGACGCGGTGCTCGGCGGGCTGGAGACCGTCGGCGTGGTCGATCTCGTGCCGATCACCGAAGGCGTGTTGGATACCAGCCCGAAATCGTAGGGCCTCCCCGTCATCCCGTAACGAATGCGGGACGACCGGATAGGCGGGTTGAGAGCACCAAGCTCGATCCCCCACCTCCCCCTTTCCGACTTCCTGGACGGCCGCGGGGCCGATTCAGGAGCCATGTGCTGACGGTTCCGAGGCAAGGTCCTGGATCGCCCCCGGCACAGGGCCGAGGTTCGTCCAGGAAGTCGGTTGATGTCAGGTCTGTACTAGACACGCCAAGCCCATATGGCGACTCCGGCTAAATCCGCCCCCCGCTCTCCCGGTCGAACAGATGCACCGCCGATGTCGCCGCCACCCGCACCGACTCCTGGCCCGGCGCGAAATGGCCGTTCAGGCGGACCGTCACCAGCCGCCGCTCGTCGCCATCCAGGTGACCATGCAGCAGGGTGTCGGCCCCAAGCTGCTCGACCAGATCCAGGCGCAGGGTCATGCCGGAGCCGTCTGCGGTCGGCGTCAGGTGTTCCGGCCGCACGCCGAGCGTCACCGGCCGGCCGGCCAGCTCCGGGCGCGGGTCCGGCAAATCGATGGACGCCCCTGAATCCAGGGCCACCGATACCCCTCCCTCGGCGACCGTGCCCTCCAGCAGATTCATCGACGGCGAGCCGATGAAGGTCGCCACGAAGGTGGTCGCCGGATTGTCGTACAGCTCGATCGGGGTGCCGATCTGCTCGGCCCGACCGCCGTTCATCACCACCAGCCGGTCGGCCATGGTCATCGCCTCGACCTGGTCATGGGTGACGTAGAGGCTGGTGATGCCGAGCCGGCGCTGCAGACGTTTGATCTCGACGCGCATCTGCACCCGCAGCTTGGCGTCCAGGTTGGACAGCGGCTCGTCGAACAGGAAGACCGACGGCTCGCGCACAATGGCCCGGCCCATGGCGACGCGCTGGCGCTGGCCGCCGGAGAGCTGGTTCGGGCGACGGTCGAGCAGCGGCTCCAGCTCCAGGATTCCCGCCGCCTCGCGCACCCGGCGGTCGATCTCGTCCTTGGCCATGCCGCGGTTGCGCAGGCCGTAGGCCATGTTGTCGTAGACCTTCATATGCGGGTAGAGCGCGTAGTTCTGGAACACCATGGCGATGTCCCGGTCCGCCGGCTCAAGCTGGTTCACCACCCGGCCGCCGATATCGACGGCGCCGTCGGAGATGGTTTCCAGCCCCGCCACCATCCGCAGCAGGGTGGACTTGCCGCATCCCGACGGGCCGACCAGCACGATGAACTCGCCATCCGTGACGTCGAGGTCGATCCCGTGAATGGCGTGGAAGCCGTTCGGGTAGATTTTCTGAACACCGTTGAGGTGCAATTCCGCCATCGCTCGGCGCTCCCTTATTTTTCGGTTTCCACTATTTCTCGGTCTCGACCAGGCCTTTGACGAACAGCTTCTGCATCACCACCACGACGATCACAGGTGGGATCATCGCCAGCATCGTGGTGGCCATGACCAGATGCCACAGCGGCAGCGACTCCGCCGCTTGGGTCATGCGCTGGATGCCCATCACGACCGTGTAGAAGGACTCGTCCGTCGTCACCAGCAGAGGCCAGAGATACTGGTTCCAGCCGTAGATGAAGAGGATCACGAACAATGCCGCTATGTTGGTGCGCGACAGCGGCAGCAGGATGTCCTTGAAGAATTTCAGCGGCCCCGCTCCGTCGATCCGCGCCGCCTCGGCCAGTTCCTCGGGCACGGTCAGGAAGAACTGACGGAACAGGAACGTCGCCGTCGCCGAGGCGATCAACGGCAGGCTGAGGCCGACATAGGTGTTCAGCATGCCCAGGTTGGCCACCACCGCGAAGGTCGGCAGGATGCGCACCTCGACCGGCAGCATCAGCGTGATGAAGATCATCCAGAAGCAGGTCATGCGGAACGGGAAATCGAAATAGACGATGGCGAAGGCGGCGATCAGCGAGATCGCGATCTTCCCGATGGCGATCGACAGCGCCATGATCAGGCTGTTCAGCAACATGTCGCCGACCGGAATGCCGCCGGCATCCGCCACGCCCGATCCAAGCACGGTCGCGTAGTTCTCGAAGAACCGGTCGCCCGGCCACATCGGGATCGTACCGTCCATGATGTGCTCGATCGGATGGGTCGAGGCGACGAAGGTGATCCAGATCGGCATCACCGTGATGACGATGCCGAGGATGACGATCAGGTGAGAGATGACTGTCAGGTAGGGGCGATTCTCGACCATCAGTACTCGACCTTGCGCTCGATGTAGCGGAACTGCACGACGGTCAGACCGATCACGATGGCCATCAGCACCACCGACTGGGCGGCGGAGCCGCCGAGGTCGAGGCCGATGAAGCCGTCGCTGAACACCTTGTAGACCAGGATCTGCGTCGCCCCGGCCGGGCCGCCCTCGGTCGTGGCGTGGATGATGCCGAAGGTGTCGAAGAACGCGTAGACCACGTTCACCACCAGCAGGAAGAAGGTGGTCGGCGACAGCAGCGGGAAGATGATCGTCCAGAATCGCTTGAACGGACTGGCGCCGTCGATCGCCGCCGCCTCGATCAGCGAACGCGGGATCGCCTGCAGGCCGGCCAGGAAGAACAGGAAATTGTAGCTGATCTGCTTCCACGAGGCGGCGATCACCACCAGGGTCATCGCGTCGCCGCCATCGAGATAGTGGTTCCAGTCGTAGCCGACGCCCCGAAGCACATAGGCGAGGATGCCGACCACCGGATTGAACATGAAGAACCACAGCACGCCGGCGACGGCGGGGGCCACCGCGTAGGGCCAGATCAGCAGCGTCTTGTAAGCGGTCGTCCCCTTGATCGTGCGGTCCGCCATCACCGCCAGCAGCAGGGCGGCGGACATCGACACGAAGGCGACGGAGAAGCTGAAGACGACCGTGTTCAAGAAGGCCTCGAGATAGAGCGGATCGGCGAACAGCTCCTCGAAATTCTCGAACCAGACGAACTCGGTCGACAGGCCGAAGGCATCCTCGACCAGCATCGACTGGTACAGCGCCTGAGCCGCGGGCCACAGGAAGAAAACCACTGTCACGGCAAGCTGCGGCAGCAGCAGCAGATACGGCAGCCACCGGTTCCGGAATGTCACACGCTTGATCAAATCTCAGCCTCCGCAGCGCAAGGCGGGAAGCCGGCGCCCACGGCGCCGGCTTCCACACATCGGTTCACGCGCACTCCACCGGAGCGCGGAGACGGCTTCAGTCGTTGGCCTTCTCGAACTTGCGCAGCAGCGCGTTGCCACGCTCGACGGCGGTATCCATCGCCTGCTTGGCAGTCTTATCGCCGGCCCAGAGCGCTTCCATCTCTTCGTTGATGGCGTCACGCACCTGAACGAAGTTGCCGAAGCGGATGCCCTTGGAGTTCGGGGTCGGCGTGTTCAGGCTGAGCTGCTTGATCGCCGTGTCGGTGCCCGGGTTCTTCTCATAGAAGCCCTGCTTCTGCGACAGCTCGTAGGCAGCCGTGGTGATCGGCACATAGCCGGTCTCCTGGTGCCAGCGGGCCTGCACCTCGGCGGACGAGATGTAGTTGAAGAACTCCGCCACGCCCTTGTATTCGGCCGCCGGCTTGCCCTGCAGCACCCACAGGGTGGCGCCGCCGATGATCGAGTTCTGCGCCTTCTTCGCCACGTCGGTGTTCAGCGGCAGCATGGTCTGGCCGAAGTTGAACTTGGCCTGGGACACCATCGAGCCGTAATAGGCCGAGGAGTTCATCCACATGCCGCATTCGCCGTTGGTGAACATCGGCAGGCTCTCGCCGCGACGGCCACCGTATTGGAACAGCTTCTTCTCGCCGCTATCGGCGATCTTCTGCAGAGTGTTGATAACGTTGTCGTTGTTGAAAACGAACTCGGTGTCGAAGCCGGCGAAGCCGTTCTCCTTGGTGCCCATCGGGATGTTGTGCCAGGCGGAGAAGTTCTCGATCATCACCCAGGACTGCCAGCCGAAGGAGAAGCCGCACTTCATGCCGGAAGCGACCAGCTTCTCGGATGCGTCGAACACCTCGTTCCAGGTCGACGGCACCTTGTCCACGCCAGCCTTGTCGAGCGCGTCCTTGTTGTACCACATCACCGGCGTCGAGCTGTTGAACGGCAGCGACAGCAGCTTGTTGTCCGGGGTGGTGTAGTAGCTGACCACGGCCGGCAGGTAGTCGTCCTGATTGAACGGCGTCTTGGTGTCTTCCATCAGCTTATAGACCGGATAGACGGCGCCCTCGGCCGCCATCATGGTCGCGGTGCCGACCTCGAACACCTGAACGATGTGCGGCTGCTGCTTGGCGCGGAAGGCCGCGATCGCCGCCGTCATGGTCTCGGTGTAGTTGCCCTTGTAGACCGGCACGACTTTGAATTCGGACTGCGCGGCATTGTAGCCCTCGGCCATCTCGTTCACGAGTTCGCCATTGCGCCCACCCATCGCGTGCCACCACTGAATCTCCGTGGCAGCAATCGCGTCGCTGGCCATGGACAGCGCAAAGGCGCCTGCCATGCCGGCCAGAATCGTCTTGGAGTTGAACATGCTCTTCCCCCGGTACAGGTTGCTTATCATTGGCGACGTCGCCAGTGCCGAGCTGGCCGGGTGGGGGTCGCGAAAGCGATGGGGCCCCAGGTGCGCAGCAGGAGTTCGACACGCCGCAGGCATATATTAGAGACAATTACGCCAGAGTGACACTTCGATGACCATCGAGTTACGCAATTGCCAAAGGGCGCATAATCTCGCCTCAATGCCCGCTGCTCATCGCGTGGAAGGACGACTCCCATGAGGAAATCACTCGCGTTTCTGCCGGTTCTCGCCGCGCTCGTCGCGGGTCCCGCGCAGGGCGTCGATATTCACGGCCATCGCGGCGCCCGCGGCCTGCTGCCCGAAAACACCCTGCCGGCCTTCCGCGAGGCGATCGCGCTGGGCGTCGACATTCTGGAATTGGACACGGGAGTCACCGCCGACGGCGTTGTCGTCGTGATGCATGATCCGAGCCTGTCGCCGGACCTCGCACGCATCGGCGGAAAGTGGATCGACACCCCGACGGCGATCCACGCCATGACCCATGCGGAGATCCATGAGGTCGATGTCGGCCGCGCCCGGCCCGGCGGCAAGACCGCGAAACGGTTCCCCGATCAGCTCGCCATCGACGGCACCCCGGTCCCGACCCTGGCCGAGGTTCTGTCCCTCGCCGCGGTCAAGGGACCGCCAACCCTGCGCTTTAACATCGAGACCAAGCTCTCGCCCCTGGCGCCGGACGAGACGGTCGCGCCGGAGGTCTTCGCCGCCGCCGTCGTCGCCGTTGTCCGCGACGCCGGGGTCGCGCGTCGAACGATCATCCAGAGCTTCGACTGGCGCACCTTGGCGGCGGTGAAGAAGCTCGAGCCGGAGATCCGCACCTCCTACCTGACGGCGACCCGCAATTGGCTGAACAACGTCGAGGCCGGCCGGTCCGGCGCCTCGCCCTGGCTCGGTGGGTTGGATATCGACGATTTCGGCGGCTCGGTGCCCCGCGCCATCGCCTATCTGCATGGCGATATCTGGTCGCCCTATCACCGTGACCTGACGCCGGAGGCGCTGGCCGAGGCGCACAAGCTCGGCCTCGAGGTCCATGTCTGGACGGTGAACGACCCGACCCAGATCCGGGACCTGGCCGCGATGGGGGTGGACGGCATCATCACCGACTACCCGAACGTCGCGATCGAAGTGCTGAGGCATTAGTCTTGAGGAAACGAAGCGACACTTTCGGGAGGACACCGATGACCGTCGACGAGTTCCGCGCGTCCCTGGATGCCGCCATGCCGCCGCCCGGACTGAGTCCCGCCCTCCTCGGCCTCTGGCATCAGGGGCGTGGCGACTGGGAGGCGGCGCACGAGACCGTGCAGGCCGACGACGGCGCCGACGCCGCCTGGGTCCACGCCCACCTGCACCGGGTCGAGGGCGACGAGATGAACGCCGGCTACTGGTTCCGCCGCGCCGGCCAACCGCGCACCAAGGGCGATCTCGATGCCGAATGGACGGTGCTGGCCGAGAGTCTGCTAACGCGCACAGATTGACCCGAGCGCCCTGGCCGACGGACCTCCGGGTCCCGGCGCAAGGCACCGGGAAGGAGTCGGAGAAAAGCCTGGCGCCTACCGCCCGCCGTCGGCGGTGGAGATCGCGCCGTAGAGGTCCGGTCGGCGGTCGCGGAACACGCCCCAGCCGAGACGGCGGGCACGGACCGCGTCCAGGTCGAAGGTCGCGATGATCACCGCCTGGTCGGCGCCGCCCGCATCCGCGACGACCGCTCCGGTCTCGTCGGCGATGAACGACGTCCCGTAGAAGCTGATCTCCGAGGCCGCCCCGACCTCGCGCCCGACCCGGTTGCTGGCGATCAGCGGCATCAGGTTGGCGCCGGCATGGCCCTGCATCACCCGCCGCCAATGGGCCGAGCTGTCGACCGGCGGAGCCGGCGGCGGCTCGCTGCCGATGGCGGTAGGATAGAACAGCATCTCCGCCCCGCTCAGCGCCATGGCGCGGGCCGCCTCCGGGAACCACTGATCCCAACAGATCGCACAACCAAACCGACCATAGGCGGTGTCCCAGACCCGGAACCCGGTATCTCCTGGATTGAAGTAGTATTTCTCCTGATACCCGGGCCCGTCGGGGATATGGCTTTTGCGGTACAGGTCCAGCACCCGGCCGTCCGCGTCGATCATCACCAGGCTGTTGAAATGCGCGTTATGCGCCGCCTCGAAGAAGCTGAACGGCAGCACCACCGACAGCTCCCGCGCAAGATCGGCGAAGCGGGCGATCACCGGGTTTCCGTCGACCGGTCGCGCCAGTTTGAAATATCCCGCATCCTGGTCCTGGCAGAAATACAGGGTCTCGAACAGTTCCTGGAGCAGGATGACCTGCGCTCCCTCCCCGGCCGCCCGACGCACCAGGGCTTCGGCCCGGTCCAGGTTGGCCGCGGCATCCCCGCCGCACGCCATCTGCGTCGCCGCGACCGTGACGGGGCGCGCCATGTCAGCGCCCGAACCGGACGACCACCTGGCGGTCGTCCGGCCGCGGGACCGGACCGTTGACGACATCCTTTTCACCCAGATGGGCGCGGCGCGCACGCGCCACGTCTTCGCTGTCGAGCTTCATCAGGTCGACCGCAATCAGACTCGCGAAAGCAGCCATAATCTTTTCAATGAACAGCATGCGAACCCCATTGGATGATGACCAAATCGGCCCGCATGGTACGGTGCGCACTCATCCGCGCCAAGCTGAACCCTTGTACAGAACTGGACCCATGACGACCGAAAACGAACGGGCCAAACCCGTGACTCTCCCGCCGATCGTTTTCACCCCCGCCGCCAGCGACGACATCGACCGTCTGGTCGATCTCAAGGTCGCGGTCATGCGCGGTGAGCTGGAACGGCTCGGCCGGTTCACGCCGGAACGGGCCCGCGATCGGTTCGTCGCCGGGTTCAGCCCCCAGGAAACCCGCCTGATCCAGGTCGACGGCCGCTTCGCCGGCTGCGTGACCGTGCATGGACGCGACGACCATATCGAGATCGAACATCTCTACATCCCGGCGGCGTTCCAAGGATCGGGCCTCGGCAGCCGGATCATGGGGTTGCTGATGGACGAGGCGCGCCACGCGGATAAGTCGGTGCGGATCACGGTGCTGAACGGCAGCCCGGCGAACCGGTTCTACCAGCGCCTCGGCTTCGTCGAGACCACGCGCGATGCCATCGACATCAACTACGTCTGGACGCCCTGATCCGTCCCCAGGAACCCATCGATCGCCGCCCACAGCTCGGCGCGGATCGCATCGGTTTCGCCGAGGATCTCGTGCTCGGCGGTCTCCATCCGCACTTCGGTGACGGTGGGCAGTCGCAGGACCGCCCGCTCCGTCGCCCGATTGTCGACGATGCGGTCGCGGCCGGCCAGCACCACAAGGATCGGCAGGCGGATCTCCTCGAACCAGCCGGGTCCATGGGTCAGCTGGATCGACCGCCAGGCGGCCCGGACCCACCCGAAGGTCGGATCGGCGACGGCGAGGTCGGGGTTGGCATCGATCAGCCGATGGGTCCGCGCGAACCGACCGCGGTCGGAGGTCAACCGGTTACCCTCGAAGCGCTGGCGTTCCGGCCCGTAGGGACCGCCGCCGAACACATACCGCCCGGACAGTCCCACCGCGCAGAACACCGCCAGCAACCCGCCAACCGCCGGAGTCACCGCCGCGACCCCGATCATCGGCGCGATGGCCACACAACGCGACACCCGCTCGGGACGGCGGCGGCAGTACCAGATCGACAGATGCCCGCCCATGGAATGGCCGATCACGGTCAGGGGACCGGCTTGCACCACCCCGGCATCGGCGATCACCGCGTCAAGATCGTCCAGATGGGTGTCGAAGGTATCGACATGCCCCTTGGAGCGGTCGGGCAGGAAACGCGCGGACAATCCCTGCCCCCGCCAGTCGAGAACGACCACACCGAACCCGCGGGCGCGCAGGTCGCCGACCGTCTCCAGATGCTTCTCGATGAATTCGGTGTAACCGGGCAGGAAGACGCACCATCCGGCTCTACCGGCTGGGCCGAACACCGCGTAGCGCAGGAGCATGCCGTCGGGACGGTCCAGCCAGCGGGTCTCGCCCCCAGCCTCCTCAATGGTGTCAGCGACAATCACCGATCCAGGACCACTCCGCAGGACGACGTCCAGGACAGGTGCACCGGATCCTCCCAGGTGAAGGCGCGCCGCGTCACCCGATCCAGATTGGCGCTCGACACCTTCATCAGCGGCAGGTCCGGCGCGATCCGCACGTGATAGACCGAGGTCTCGCCGAGATAGGTGATCTCCTCCACCTTGCCCGACACGGTGTTCATCCCGGCTTCGACCGGCGGCTCCTTGGTGATGTCGATCTTCTCCGGCCGCAACGCCACCCAGCCGGTGCTGCCGACGGCGGGCAGGCGGTCCTGCTCCATCTCGATCGGCGTGGCGATACCCGGGCAGGCAAGCCGTATGCGGCCGCCGGACGCGGCCTCGACCCGGCCCTCGAGCAGGTTCACCGAGCCGATGAAATCGGCGACGAAGCGGCTCGCCGGGAATTCGTAAAGCTCGGCCGGCGGTGCGATCTGCTGCACCGTACCCTGGTTCATCACCGCGATCCGGGTCGCCATGGACAGCGCTTCGGACTGGTCGTGGGTGACGATGACGAAGGTGATGCCCACGGTCTCCTGCAGGTTCACCAGTTCCAGGCGCATGGCCTCGCGCAGCTTGGCGTCGAGCGCCGACAGCGGCTCGTCCAGCAGCAGCACCTTGGGACGTTTCACCAGGGCCCGGGCGAGAGCCACGCGCTGACGCTGGCCGCCGGAGAGCTGGTCGGGGCGGCGGGCGCCGAAGCCGCCGAGCTTCACCAGTTCCAGCGCCTCCTCGGCCCGGCGCCTGATTTCGTCGCCGGGAACGCCGTCGATCCGCAGGCCGTAGCCGACATTGTCCAGCACCGACATGTGCGGGAACACGGCGTAGGACTGGAACACCATGTTGATCGGCCGCTTGTTGGCCGGCACGAAGGACATGTCCTGGCCGTCGATGCGGATCGTGCCGTCGCTCGGCAGCTCCAGCCCGGCGAGCATGCGCAGCAGCGTGGTCTTGCCGCAGCCGGACGGCCCCAGCAGGGCGAAGAACTCGCCGCGGCCGATGGTCAGGTCGATGTTCTCCACCGCCGAGAAGGATCCGAACCGCTTGCACAGACCGGAGACCTCGATGATCGGTGACCCGCTGTTGGCGGCGGGGGCGGTGCCGCTGCTGCTCATGACGATTTCTTCTCCTGGCGGAACTGCATCCACAGCGCGATGCCGGTCAGCACCACGGTCAGGACGATCAGAACGGTGGAGGCGGCATTCACCTCCGGCGTCACCGAGAACCGGACCATGGAGTAGACCTTGACCGGGAAGGTCACCGTATCCGGGCCGGAGGTGAAGAAGGTGATGACGAAATCGTCGAGCGACAGGGTGAAGGCCAGCAACGCGCCGGCGACCAAGCCCGGCCGCATGAACGGCACCATCACGTCCCAGAACACCCGCCACTCGCTCGCCCCCAAATCCTGGGCCGCCTCCGCCAGTTCCTGGTTGAAGCCGGCGAGCCGGGCGCGGACCACCACGGCGACGAAGGGGAAGCTGAAGGACACATGGGCGATGATGATCGCCGAGAGCGACAGCGGCCAGGGCAACCCGCTCGGCCAGCCAACCTTGGCGAAGAACGCCAGCATCGCCACACCCATGCAGATCTCGGGGATCACGATCGGCAGCGCCATCGCCCCCTCGTACCCGGCTTTGAACGGGAAGCGGAAGCGCCACAGCAGCAATGCGGTCAGGGCCCCCAGCACCGTGGCGATCACGGTCGACAGCAAGGCGATGGTGAGCGAATTGACGAAGGCCTCGATCAGGTCGGAATTGCCCAGCGCCTTCTCGTAATACTTGGTCGTGAATCCGCGCCAGACGATGTTGCGCCGGCTGTCGTTGAAGCTGAACGCCACCAGGGTGACGATCGGCGCATAGAGGAAGACGAAGGTGGCCAGCAAGGTCAGGCGCATCCAGGTGCGCCGCGTGTATTCCAGCGGGCCGATCGGCGTGCGGGCCATGGTCACAGTCCCCCGGCGTTGCGGGCGAACACGGCGCGGAGCGCCAGGGCCGCGAAGGTCAGATACATCAGCAGGAACGACAGCGCCGCCCCGAACGGCCAGTCATTGGCGCTCTTGAACTGGCGCTCGATCACGTTGGCGATCATCTGGCTGTCGGTACCGCCGAGCAGGTCCGGCGTCAGGAACGAGCCGAGCGCCGGAATGAACACCAGGATCGCGCCGGAGATGATGCCGGGCATCGACAGCGGCACCACCACGGTCAGGAAGGCCCGCCACTGGGAGGCACCGAGATCGAGCGCCGCCTCGATCAGCGAGCGGTCGAGCTTTTCCAAGGCGGCATAGAGCGGCAGCACCATGAACGGCAGGTGGACATAGACCAGGCCGATGATCACGGCGGTGTTGTTGTACAGCAGCTCAAGCGGCTCGAACCGCTCCCCCAGGAGCTGATAGGAGCCAAGCCCGAGCAGCGAGAGCAGCGTGGTCGACTGCTCCCAGAACCATTCCAACGTGAAGTTGGCGAAGCCGCGCACCCGCAGTACCGCGATCAGCGCATAGGTGCGGATCAGCAGATTGGTCCAGAACGGCAGGATCACCAGCAGCAACAGGACCGGGCGCCAGCGCGGCGTGGCGAAGACGATCGCCAGCGCCACCGGAAACCCCACCACCAGCGACACGCCCGTGGTGATGCCGGCGAAGACCAGCGACTTGCCGAAGACCTCGAGATAGAGCGGATCAAGGGCGCGGGCGTAATTGGACAGCGTGCCCGTCACCTCCATATCGACCACGCCGCGCAGCTCGGCGAAGCTGTACAGCCACACGATGGTGAGCGGCAGCAGGAAGAACAGGACAAGCCAGACGGTCGGCCCAAGGCCGATCAGCCAGAATGCGGATCGGCCCCGCCGCCAGTCCTCCACAGCACCCCCCGCGCTGTCGTTGCAGATGCGCCGGTCAGGCGGCGCCGATCTTGGTCCAGAGCCGATCGACAAGCTGGGTGTAGTCGGTGCCCTGGTAGATCGCGGTCTCGGAATTCTTGATCACGTCGTCGGTCGGGAAGATCGCCGGATTATTCCTGTACTCGTCCGACATCAGCGCCTTGGCCGCCGCGTTCGGCGTCGCGTACTGGATGAAGTCGGCGATCGCCGCGCCGGCCTTGGCGTCCAAGATGTAGTTGATGAAGGCGTGGGCGTTCTCGGGATGCGGCGCCCCGGTGGGGATGCAGAGCGTGTCCTCCCAGAGCAGCCCTCCCTCCTTCGGCACGGCGTAGGAGATGTCGTCATCCTCGGCCATCACCTGCAGGATATCGCCGTTCCATTCCATGGTCAGGTCGACCTCGCCGGACAGCAGCAGGTCCTGACCGTTGTCCTCGGCGAAGACCTTGATGTTCGGCTTCTGCTTGATGAGCATGTCGGCGACCTTCTCGAGCACCGCCGGGTCGCTCTCGTTCAACGGATGGCCCAGATACTTGCAGCCGATCTGCAGCACCGTGCTGGGTGCGGCCAACAGCGCGATCTTGCCGGCGTATTCATCGCTGTCGTACAGCACTTTCCAGCTGTCCGGCACGCTCTTCACCCGGCTCTTGCGATAGCCGATACCGATCGAGCCCCACATATAGGGCAGCGAATACACTCGGCCCGGATCGAAGGCCGGGTTCAGGAAGGACGGGTCGACGTTCTTGATGTTCGCGATCTTCGCGTGGTCGAGCTTTACCAGCATATCGGCGGCGATCATGCGCTCGACATAATCGTTGGTCGGCACGATGACGTCATAGCCCGGGTTGCCGGCTTTCAGCTTGGCGAACAACTCGTCGTTGTCGGCGAACAGGTCCATGTTGACCTTGACGCCGGTCTCGCCCTCGAAATCGTCGAGGGTCGTCTCGCCGATATAGGTATCCCAGTTGTAGAAGTTGAGAACCTTCTCCTCGGCAGCGAAACCTTTGCCGGAGAATGTCAGACCAGCCGCAACCGCACCGGTCCCGGCGAGGAACGACCGGCGGGAGACGCCGGAAAAAGTACGCTGGGTCGATATGCGCTTGGTCATCGGAACCTCCAGTCCTGAGACGGCACCTTCGCGGGTGCAAAACATTGTAGGGGATTCAACGGCGTGGGCTTTAGAGTGTCAATGGCGCTGAACGGCATTCGCAACTGACGGCTGGTTTGCGATTTTATCTCGATTTTCGTTATCTTTTTACCCATCTGGGCGATAGTGAACATCGACGCACGGGCGCGCTTGAGGACTCTTGCATGGAAATCGTTCTGCCGCTGATCAACAATATCGGGCTTCTTGCCCTTGCGGCGCTCGTTTACACGGCCACCCCGCGTATCGGCGACGGCATCAGCCCATTCGCCAGATCGTTGATTTTGGGCCTGGGGCTCGGAGGGGCATCGGCCCTTGTCATGCTGATCCCGATCGAGTTCGCCCCGGGCGTCTTCTTCGACACCCGCGGCGGCCCGCTCCTGCTATCCGGCATTCTCGGTGGGCCGGTCACGGCACTGGTGGCCGCGCTTCCGCCGCTCCTCATGCGAATCTGGATCGGCGGGATCGGCATGGTCCCGGGGCTCATAGGCATCGTGATAGTCACGGGATGCAGCGTGGTCGCCTGGTCCATTATTCAGCGCCATCGATTCGAGCGTGTCTTCCTTCCGCTCCTGGTCTATGCGGCGGTCAGTTCCCTTTTCACCCTGCCGCCCGTGCTTCTGATCCCGGATCCCGATCTCGTCTGGCGTATTCTGAGCACCTTCAGCCCGATCGTCGTCCTGACCAACGTTGCCGGCGTGGCGATCCTCGGCCTGCTCATCTCCGTCGAAATGCATCGCCGTCGGCTGGTGACGTCGCTCAAGGAGAGCGAGGCGGCGGCGCGCGAGGCGCTCGCGGTGCGCAACCGGTTCATCGCGATGATGAGTCACGAAGTCCGCACGCCGCTGAATGCGATCCTGGGCTACGCCCAACTGCTGCGTGACGACACGCCCGACGGAAAACAGGCGGACCGGGTGAGCCGGCTGAGCACCTCGGCGAAATCCCTTCTGCGTCTGATCGACGATATCCTGCACATCTCCCAGTATCAGGCCGGCCCGGTCGAGACCGTAACCGAGCGCGGTTCGCTGCCAGGAATCATCGACGACGCGTTGGCCGACATTCGTTCGGAAGCGGAGCGCAAGGATCTCGACCTCCGTATCGCCAAACCCGGTATTCCGGCGGTCGTCATCGAGACGGACATTTCCCGACTGCGCCGCTCGCTCATCAACGTTCTGTCCAACGCCGTCAAATTCACCGAGCACGGCCATGTCGTAATCGCCGCGACGATATCGACCACCGAGAATGGCGAGGCGCTGCGCATCACCGTGGCCGACTCCGGTATCGGCATCGGCAGCGACAGCCCGGATCAGATCTTCGAGCCCTTCGAGCGTCTCGGCGCGACGGCAATCCCGGGCAGCGGTCTCGGCATGGCCATTGTCCAAGCCGCCACCCAGGCCATGGGCGGATCGGTCTCCGTGACCTCGACGCGCGGCGTCGGCACGACGGTGACGCTGGATATCCCGACCACGACCCACGGCCCGCCCGCCGCGCCATCGCCGGCGCCGGGGCCGGACGTTTCCTATGCCGCCGCCCGCGACGGGGTGCGGGTTCTCGTCGTGGACGACGTTCAGATAAACGCCGAGATCGCCTGCTCCTTCCTGGAACAGGTCGGCTGCGCGACCGCCACGGCGGCCACGGGGGCGGAAGCCGTCCAGGCCGTCCGCGAAAGCCGGTTCGATGCGGTCCTCATGGATATCGAGATGCCGGTCATGGACGGGCTGGAAGCGACGCGCACCGTGCGCGGGCCGTCCACCGACGAGCCAGCCCGGTCGGTCCCGATCATAGCGCTGACCGCCTATGCGTCCCGGGCCGACATGATCGCCTGCCTGGACGCGGGCATGAACGGGTATCTCACGAAACCAATCGACCGTTCGGCATTCTACGCCGCTCTGGAACGCGTCGGCGTCCTGCGGGCAATTTCTCCCGACGGGGCGGAGTCGAGCCATCCGGCGCCGCCGACGGTGGACCATGACACGCCGCCGTTCAGCGAAGAACGCTATGCCGCCCTGGCCAAACTGGTGCCGCAGGATACCCTGCAGATGGTCCTGCATCATGCGGGGGAGGAGATCGAATCCCTTGGCGCGCAAATCGCCGCCCCAACGGTCAGCCTGGAAGATAAACGACAGGCCTTGCACAAACTGGTGTCGATCGCCGGGAACATCGGGCTGCTGAAGCTCAGTTCCCTAAGCCGCGCGTATCAGGAAACGATCCGCGGTGGGGGAACTCTCGTGGACGCCGATACCGCGGAAATCTCCGCTTTGGTCAGCCACGCTCTCGCCAAGGTTTCCGAGCTACAGTCACCGTCCCACAGCCGGCCCGAGCCTAATGCCGATTGAACGTCAGATCCTGCTGCTTGAAGACGACATGATACAGACGATGCTGTTCCGCGCGGCAGTCGATGGCGTCCTTGGGACTGTGACGAACTTCACCGATGCCTCGGACGCGATCAACATCATGCAGCGATCGCGGATCGATCTGTGCGTGGTCGATCTCGGCGTATTCACCCGTCCAGGCGTGTTTCATCGGGAGGGCGGCAACCGCTTCATTTCTCAGGTGCGCCATAAGATCACCCGGACCACCCCAATCATCGTCGCCACCAGCGGCCGTAAGCCGGCAACATTGCTCGCCAGTTTCCAGGCCGGTGCCGACGACTATGTCCTCAAGGATGAAGGCCTGGATAAAGTGCTCGACCGGATCCGGATGTGGATCAAAGAGCTGCCGGCAACGCAGTCTCTACTCGACACAAAGCGGGCGAAAGTGCTGGAATTTCTGGAAAAGGCGGAACAGAACGGGCTCGATCTACCGGAGTAAGCCGGATTTTGACGGCCCGATGCTAGACCGCGAGATTGATGAACGATCCGGGTCCGGCACTTTCACCGGAGGCGCCGGCTGCCTGGGCGGCGTTGATCGACCGCTCGGCATCGTCGTCGTTCAGACCGTATCGCGATGTATTGACGGCCGCCTGATCCTGCGTTTCACCGTCTGATCGCGTGGACCCCTGCTCCAGGGACTGCAGGCGGGCCTCTGCCCGTGCGGCTTCACGTGCCGCCTCGGCCGCCGCCGCGCGCGCTTCCTTGAGTTCGTTGGCCACCCGATCGACGGCATCCAGCAGGACAGCACCGGAGCGCAGACCGCTGCCAAGTGAGATCGATCCTCGCGCACCGAACGGCACCCCGCCAGCGCCCTGCCGCAGGTCAGTCAGCGATACATTCGAAGATGTCGAACCAATGGCCATACTTGTAAATCCCTCTCCCCATTAACTATGAGTATTAAGAGAATTTTAAGCAAGTCCAAATTGCATTGTCGCCAAATCCCGCAGAATCAAACGCCTACCCCTCTCGGATCAGAGATCCGCGAGGGTCTTGTCGAGGCAGATCCTCAATGTGTCCACCAGCCGGTCGATCTCACCGCGGGTGATCACCAGCGGCGGCGAGCAGACCATGCCGTCGCGCACCGCGCGCATCACCAGGTTGTTGGCGAAGCAATGGTCGCGGCAGATGGTTCCGACCCGGCCGATGGGGTCGAAGAAGACCGGGCCGTCCTTGTCCTTGACCAGTTCGACCGCGCCGATCAGGCCCACGCCCCGCACGTCGCCGACCAACGGATGATCGGCAAGCGAGCGCAACCCATCCTGGAGGTAGGGGCCGGTGTCGGTGCGGACGCGTTCGACCAGTTTCTCCTCCTCGATGATGCGCAGGTTCTCGAGCGCGACAGCACAGGCCACCGGATGCCCCGAATAGGTGAAGCCGTGATAGAACTCGCCGCCCTCCTCGATCAGCGTCTTGGCCACCCGATCGCCCACCATCACGGCGGAGATCGGCGCGTAGCCCGACGACAGGCCCTTTGCGAGGGTCATCATGTCCGGCTTCAGATCGAAGGTCTCGCTGGCGAACCAGTTCCCGGTGCGCCCGAAGCCGGTGATGACCTCGTCGACGATGAACAGGATGTCGTGGTTGCGGCAGATCCGCTGGATCTCGGGAAAGTAGCTCGCCGGCGGAATGATGACGCCACCGGCACCCTGAATCGGCTCGGCGATAAAGGCGGCGACTGTGTCCGCGCCCAGTTCCTGGATCCGCTCCTCCAGCGCCTGGGCGGCGGCCTTGCCGAACTCCTCTTCGGTCATGTTGCCGCCGTCGCGCACGAAATAGGGCGGGCGGATATGACTGAAGCCGGGCAGCGGCATATCGACCTGCTTATGCATCGCGGTCATGCCACCGAGGCTGGTCGCGATCATGGTGGAGCCGTGATAGGCGAATTCGCGGCTGATGAGCGTCTTCTTGTTGGGCTTGCCGCGCAGCTGCCAGAAATGGCGTACCATCCGCACGATCGTGTCGTTCGCCTCCGAACCCGAATTGGCGAAGAACGCGTAGTTCAGCCCTTCCGGCGTAAGCGCCGCCAGCTTGGCGGCAAGGTCGGTCGCCGGGACGTTCGTCGTCTTGAAGAACGTGTTGTAGTACGGAAGCTCCATCATCTGCCGCGACGCGGCATCCGCCAGCTCTCGACGCCCATAGCCGACATTGACGCACCACAACCCGGCCATGCCGTCCAGGATCTCGTTGCCGGTGGAGTCCCACAGCAGGCTGCCCTCGGCCTTGACGATGACCCGCGATCCCTCGGCGTTCAGGGCCTTGGTGTCGGTGAACGGGTGCCAGTGATGCGCGGCATCGAGGCGTTGAACCTGGGCGGTGTCGATAGCGTGTGCGGCGGAGGTCATCGGGTGGTGTCCAGGATAGCCGAAAGGTAGCGCGACTATACCGCCGAGCGGACGGAAACGGCAGTCTTCTGAACGGCAATGCGTGGCGTTAACAGTTTGTTCACGTCGCACCCGCCACACTGTCCATCGAATCAGATGGAGCGCGGGGATCAGCTATGACGGATATGGGCATGCAGGAGCCGCTGGACATCACCAACGCGAAGGCGATCGACGCGCTGATCGCCGCGGCACACGACGCCGGTCTGGCCAGCGCCTACGGCAATGCGCTTGAGCGGGTCCGCGAGATCGCCGCCGAGACCGCCCGGATGGTTGCCGAACTGGAAGCCCAGGATACGCGTAACGCGGCCTGACCGGGACGGCCGGGGCCGCCCCCTTCCCTATACGTTCAGCAGCAGAAACTCGCGTTCCCAGGCGCTGATCACCTGCAGGTAGGCTTTCGACTCCTGCTCCTTCACCTGGGTCAGAACATTCACGAACCGTTGGCCGAGAATGCCGCGCAACGGCTTCGACCGGTTGAGGCGCAGCAGCGCGTCCTCCAGGTGCCGCGGCAGATTTGCCGCCAGGTTATAGGCACTCCCATCGACCGGCTTCGAGGGCTCCAACTCCTCCACGAGACCGAGATAGCCGCAGGCCAGCGACGCGGCGAAGGCCAGATAGGGATTCGCGTCGGCCCCCGGCACCCGGTTCTCGACCCGCCGGCTCTCCGGCCGGGAGACCGGCACGCGGAATCCGGTCGTCCGGTTGTCGACCCCCCAATGCACGTTCACCGGCGCATCGGAATCCGGCACCAGTCGGCGGTAGGAGTTCACATAGGGTGCGAACAGCGCCATCGAGGGCGGAACATATTTCTGCAGACCGCCGATGAAGTTCAGGAAGAAGTCCGAATTCTCCCCATCCTTGTCGGCGAACAGGTTGCGGCCGGAGTCGCTGTCCACCACCGAGATGTGCATGTGCATCGAGCTGCCCGGCTCGTACTGCATGGGCTTGGCCATGAAGGTGGCGTAGATCTTGTGGTCGAGTGCCGCCTGGCGGACCGTCCGCTTGAACAGGAAGGTCTGGTCGGCGAGCGCCATCGCCTCGCCGTGGTTGAAGTTGATCTCCATCTGCGCCGCCCCGCTCTCGTGGATCAGGGTGTCGACGTCGATCTCCTGCGCCTCGCAGTAGTCGTAGATGTCCTCGAACAGCGGGTCGAACTCGTTCACCGCGTCGATTCCATAAGCCTGGCGCGCGGTCTCCGGCCGTCCGGAGCGCCCGACCGGCGGCTCCAGCGGGTAGTCCGGATCTTCGTTGACCTTGACCAGGAAGAACTCAAGCTCCGGGGCGACGATCGGCGTCCAGCCCTTCTCGGCATACAGATCCAACACCCGGCGCAGCACGTGGCGGGCGGCGATATCGACCGGCGAACCGTCGAAATAATGCGCGTCGTGGATCACCTGGGCCGTCGGTTCGGCATACCAGGGCACCATGCGGATGGTCTCAGCGACGGGGCGCAGGAAGACGTCGCTGGCTCGCGGATCCAGATCGATCTCGTCGATATACTCGCCGGTCACGGTCTGGCCGAAGATCGATTCCGGTAGGCGCAGCCCCTGATCCCGGGTGGCGCGGAGGAACTTCTGAGCGGGAAGGATCTTGCCCCGGGCGATGCCGGAAAGATCGGAGACAAGACACTCCACCTCCGTGATCCGGCGTTCGCGGATCCAGGCTTCGAGATCGACTGTCATGGGGTGCCTCGCGGATTGGACAAGTCAATGAATACAACACTGTCCAAACTCCGGCAACGGCGCCCGATCAGGGCCGTCGAGGACGGTCGATCCGGCAGACCAAACGCCACACCGCCGGCAGAAGTGCCGACGACACCGCAAAGGCGACGAACTCCGCCTCCAACCCGGCGCCGATCGCCCAGCCATGGAGCGGCGGCCCCGATGCCGCGCCGAGCAGCAGCGTGCAGGCAATCCAGCGACCGGTGGCCTGCGGCCCCAGCGCGGCGATGCTGCCCTGCACCTGCGCCGAGAGCGAATTGAAGGCGATCTGGAAGACGATCAGGAACACGAACAGGTACAGCGTCTCGCCGGTCGTCGACATGCCGTAGCCGCCGGTGGCCACCAGCAGGCCAAGAAACGCCATCCGCAGGGCCGACGACCCCGGCCGGGCGAACCGCGAGGCGGCAATCAGCCAGACCCCCGAGCCGACCTTGACCGCGGCGAAGGTCCAGGCCGCGTTCTCCAGCTGAATCCCGCGATCGACCGCCGACAGCAGCACATAGGTGACCAGACCGACCTGCCCGACGAAGGTGACGTAGCCGGCGACGAGGCCTGACACCATCTTCGCATCGAGCCGGCTTCCGGTCTCTCCGACCTTGGCCGCCGGCAATGGCGGGGCGGGCGCATACAGGATGTTGCCGATGGCCAGAATAATGGCGAAGGGCACCGCGAGCCAGACCAGGTAGCCGCTGTACGAGGTGCCCGCGTCGGTAATCTGCACCAGCGCCGCGCAGGCGCCGGCGAGGACAAGGACCACGCCGAGCCGAAGCGTGAAGGCCAGGGTCGGTGTGGCAAAGCGGGCCGCTGCCACCGTGCCGAGGAACATCAGGCACCCGCAACACAGGCCGACCAGGAACCACCCGCCGATCAACGCCACCGCTCCGCCGAGACCGGACAGGCCCAGACCGATCAGCATCAGCACCGATATGGCGGCGGCCAGCACCCGCCCGATCACGGTCACCCCAAGCAGCGGCAATCCGGTCGAGGAGAGCAATTGGCCGAGCAGCAGCGCCGAGGCGATCCAGCCAACCGATTCCGCCGATGCCGAGGTTCCGGCGACGACAGCGGTGACGGTCACCGGCAGCAGATGGGTCGGCAGCGACCCGGCGGCCGAGGTCAGGCTGGCGCCGACCAGGTGACGACGCTCTCCCGCCGGGTTGGGGGCTCCGTCCGCTCCATTGGCCAAACCGGCGGGCCGAAGGCGATCCCAGTCGTCAGTCCCGGCCTGTGCCACACCTTCATGATCGATCGTCATGGCACCCCTCCCCTCCACAACCGACGCGATTGTAGCGGGGTGCCTACAGGGGAAATGCGAGATTACTCACAAATGCCGACCGAGCCAGACGGTCCGCCCGCTGCCCGCCGCCGCAAGCCGGGAGAACCCGATCCGCTCCCAGAACCGGATCGCGCCCCGATTA
>JARGOG010000001.1:30585-110657 GCA_029212785.1 Thalassobaculaceae bacterium | reverse complement strand
GCGAGATCCCGTAGAAGGCGTCGATGTCGGTCGCGATGGCGGGCCGAACCGCCACCGCGCGCTCGGTGCCGGTCACGCTTCCCGGAAGGCGAAGTCGAACGCATCGCCGTGACGCACGAAATGTCCGACCGAGGGCGATCGGAAGTGGGCTGTGCAGATCAGCGTGTCCGTCTCGCAGTACTTGTCCATCATCGCGATCCGTGTGGCCTTCGCCTGCTCCTTGTCGAAATCCGGAAAGGCGACCAGATCCGGATGGCGGCACTGCAGCGGCGAGTGGATCATGTCGCCGATCATTACCGCCTCGGAGCCGTTCGAGGTCAGGTGGACGGCGTAGTGGTCCGGCGAGTGGCCCGGCGTCGGCTCCAGGTGCAGACAGTCGTCGAAGGCATGATCGCTGGTCACCTCGACCACCTGTCCCGCCGCCACCACCGGCAGCACGCTGTCCACGATATGCGGGAGCGGAGTCTCCGCATTGCGGGCCGTCCAATGCGCCAGTTCCTTCGCCGTGAAGACGTACTTCGCGTTCGGGAAGGTCGGGACCCAGCGCCCGTCGAGAAGCTGCGTGTTCCAGCCGACATGGTCCGGGTGCAGGTGGGTGCACATGACATAGTCGATGTCCTCGACCCCGAGCCCGGCCTTGGTCAGCGCGTCCAGATAGGTGGTGTCGGTCTTCAGATGCCAGTTCGGTCGGGTCGGCCGGTCCTTGTGGTTGCCGACGCAGCTGTCGACCAGGATCGTGTGCCGGCCGGTGCGGATCACGTAGGACTGCATCGGAAAGATGAACAGCCCGGTGGCCGGGTCCAGGCTCAGCGGCTCCAGCCAGTGCCGGTTCGCTTCCAGCAGGTCCGGAGTCAGGGTCGGCAGGAAGGTGAACGGATCGAAACCCGGGATTTCCTGTTCGATCACCCGGTCGACCCGGAGATCGCCGACGGAGAAGCGGAGCGTCATGGGAACCTCCCTCATGTCTTTATGGGCTGAATGACATTAGGGGTTGAGTGTCGACGTTGCCCCGGCCGCCGCGCAAGATCACATTCCACTCCAGCTTCGCGCCATGGTATGAGCGGTAAACTTTTGAGTGTCTCATCACCATGTCCACCGTCCGCCCCGACTCCGTGCCTTCGCCGAAAATCGCGACCACCTTCCTCGACGCGCATCCCGAGGTGGCGACGATCGACGTTCTGCTGCCCGACCTGTCCGGGGTGATCCGCGGCAAGCGCATCGGGCGCGACCAGCTCAAGGGCACCTTCAAGGACGGTGCGGCCTTCCCGGCATCCGTCTTCGGCACCGACGTGACCGGCGACAGCGTCGATTCCAGCGGCCTCGTGTGGGAACTCGGCGACGCCGACTATCCCTGCTGGCCGGTCGCCGAATCCCTGGTTCAGGTCCCCTGGACCGCCCGGCCCTCGGCCCAGGTGATGCTGACCATGGCCGAGCCGGACGGCACGCCGTTCTACGCCGACCCGCGGGTGGTCCTGCAACGCGTCGCCCAGCGCTACGCCGACAAGGGCTGGAAGCCGGTGGTCGCGCTGGAGCTCGAATTCTACCTGATCGACAAAACCCGCGAGGCGCACCTGCCGCCGAGCCCGGCGATCAGCCCGGTGACCGGCTCGCGCCAGTCGACGACCCAGGTCTACGGCCTGGACGAACTCGACGACTTCGAAGCGGTGCTGGACGACGTGGCCAATGCCTGCCAGTTGCAGGGCATTCCGGCCATGGCGGCCTCCGCCGAATACGCCCCGGGCCAGTTCGAGATCAACCTCACCCACGTGGATGACCCGGTCCAGGCGGCCGACCACGCGGTCATGCTGAAACGCGTGGTCAAGGGCGTGGCCCGGGCCCATGGCATGAACGCGACCTTCATGGCCAAGCCGTTCGGCGACGAGACCGGCAACGGCCTGCACATGCATGTCAGCGTGCTGGATGCCGACGGCAACAACATCTTCGCCAGCGACGAGGATCCGGAGCACGGCTCGCCCGCCCTGCGCCATGCGGTCGGCGGCCTGTGCCAGACGATGAACGACTGCATGGCCCTGTTCGCGCCGACCGCGAACGCCTATCGCCGGATCCGGCCGAACTCCTACGTCCCACTCTCGGCCTGCTGGGGCTACAACAACCGGACCTGCGCCTTCCGCGTTCCCGCCTCCTCCCCGGACGCGACGCGGATCGAGCATCGGGTGGCCGGCGCCGATGCCAATCCCTATCTCGCCGGCGCCGCGATCCTGGCCGCCATCCTGCACGGCATCGAAACCAAGGCCGAGGCGCCGGCGCCGGTCGACGGCAATGCCTACGAGTCACAGGAACCGTCGGTTCCGAAGACCTGGGCGGAATCGCTCGAGCTGTTCAGCGAAAGCCAGTTCATCGCCGACTGGCTCGGCGCGGAATTCCGCCATGTGTTCCATGCCGTCAAGGAAAGCGAGCGTCAGGACTTCGAGTCCGAGGTCACGCCGCTGGAATGGGCCTGGTACCTGAAAACCGTCTGATCCGCTGGGTGCCCCATGACGCCGCCGCTTACCTGGTATCACGCGACCGCTTCCGCTCCTGAACGCGACCGTCTGATCGGCGACCGGAGCTGCGACGTCTGCGTGATCGGCGGCGGACTGGCCGGGGTCTCCACCGCCCTGCACTGTGCCGAGCGCGGGCTCGACACGGTGCTGCTGGAGGCCGAGACCATCGGCTATGGCGCGTCGGGCCGCAACGGCGGCCAGGTGCTGCAGAGCCTCAGCGCCGATGTCTCGGTGGTCGAGCGTCAGGTCGGCCGGGACGGCACCCGGATGTTCTTCGACATGGCGCGCGAGGCCGTCGAGGACCTCAAGGACCGCGCCGCCCGCCATGCGCCGGATGCGGATCTGCGCTTCGGCTACCTGCACGCCACCCTGAACGAGCGGCAGTTCGACGGCATGCGCGGGGTCTGCGAGGCCTGGCAGGCCTGGGGCTATGCCGGACCGAAGATGATCCGGGGCGCGGAACTCCGCGAGTGGATCGGCTCCGACCGCTTCATGGGCGCCATGGTCGACCCGGAGAGCGGCCAGATCCATCCGCTGCGTTATCTCTACGGCCTGGCCAGGGGCGCCGAGGCGGCCGGCGCGACCCTGTTCGAGCACAGCGCCGTGCTGGATGTCGACGGCACGGTGGTGCGCACCGCCGGCGGCGCGGTCACAGCCAGGACGGTCGTCTATTGCGGCAATGCCTATCTCGGCGGCCTGGTGGCGAAGCTGCGCGCCAAGGTCATGCCGGTCGCCTCCTTCGTCGCCGTGACCGAGCCGCTCGCCGAAGAGCTCGCCGCCAAGCTGTTCCCGCAGGACGTCGCGGTGGCCGACTGCAACGTGGCGCTCGACTACTTCCGGCTGACCGAAGACCGGCGCCTGCTGTTCGGATCTGGGGCGAGCTATTCGGCGATCACGCCACCGGGGCTGGAGGGCACCATGCGGCGCAAGATCGCCCGGGTCTTCCCCGACCTGTCGGATGTGCGGATCGACCACCTCTGGGGCGGGCTGATCGGCATCACCATCAACCGCATTCCGGATATCGGCCGCACCGCGCCGAACGTGTTCCACGCCCAGGGCTTCTCCGGCCAGGGCGTGGTGCTGACCGGCCTCGCCGGCAAGATCATCGCCGAGGCGATCACCGGCGACGACAGCCGCCTCAAGCTGTTCGAGAAGGTCCGCCACCTGCCCTTCCCCGGCGGCCCGCTGCGCATGCCGGCCCTGGTCGCCGGCATGGCCTGGGTGAAGGCGCGGGATTGGCTGGGGATCTGATCGCGCCGCGGCCAGGCGGCAGATAACCGTCAGAGCCGCAGCGCTTCTTCCACCGGCGTATAGGGCAGGCCATGGGCATCGGCGACCGCCTTGTAGGTCACCCGGCCCTCATGGATGTTCAGCCCCTCCTTCAGATACGCGTTGTCGTACAGCGCCTGACGCCAGCCCTTGTCGGCGAGCGCCAGAGTGAACGGCAGGGTCGCGTTGTTCAGCGCGAAGGTGGAGGTGCGGGCCACGCCGCCCGGCATGTTGGCGACGCAGTAATGCACCACCTCGTCGACGATGTAGGTCGGCTCGGCATGGGTGGTCGGCTTCGAGGTCTCGAAGCAGCCGCCCTGGTCGATCGCCACGTCGACGAGCACCGAGCCACGCTTCATCCGCGACACCATCTCCGCGGTGACCAATTTGGGCGCGGCGGCCCCGGGCACCAGCACCGCACCGATCACCAGATCGGCCTGCAGCACGTATTCCTCTACCGCGTCGCGGGTCGAGAAGATCGTGTTCAGCGTCGGCCCGAACTGCATGTCGAGCTCGTAGAGCCGGTGCAGCGACCTGTCGAGGATGGTGACCTTGGCCTCCAGTCCCATGGCCATGCGCGCGGCATTGGTGCCGACCACGTCGCCGCCAAGGATCACGACCGAAGCCGCCGCCACGCCGGGCACGCCGCCGAGCAGCATGCCGTTGCCGCCCTGGGCCTTCTCCAGACAGTGGGCACCGGCCTGGATCGACATGCGGCCCGCCACCTCGCTCATCGGCGCCAGCAGCGGCAGCCGGCCATGGGCATCGGTCACCGTCTCGTAGGCGATGGCGATGCAACCGCTGTCGATCAGGCCCCTGGTCTGCGCCGCGTCGGGGGCGAGATGCAGATAGGTGAACAGGATCTGCCCCTTACGAAGCCGGGCGATCTCGACGGGCTGCGGCTCCTTCACCTTCACGATCATGTCGGCGGCGGCGAATACCTCCTCCGAGGTCGCCAGGATCCGCGCGCCCGCCGCCACGTAGTGATCGTCGTCGAGGCCGATGCCGTAGCCGGCATGGGTCTCGACCACGACCTCATGACCGTGGGTGACGAGTTCCCGCACGCTGGAGGGCACGAGACCCACGCGGTATTCGTGATTCTTGACTTCTTTCGGCACGCCGATGCGCATATGAGCCTCCCGGGTTGGCCATAGGGTGACGGTATGCCTCTCCAGACCGGGCTTCAATGACGTCGATCGTTACCGCAAGAACCGGAAAGCCCCGGCAGCGATGCGGGCCTAGTCTGCGCCGAACCTTGACCGCCGGAGCCCCCGCATGCCCCCCGCCGACACCCAGATGACCGCTCTCGACTGGACCTTGCTGATCGCCCTGTCGATCCTGTGGGGGTGTTCCTTCCTGTTCGGTCGCGTCGCGGTGGCCGAGATACCGCCGCTGACGCTCGTGCTGGCCCGGGTCGGCATCGCCGCCTTCGCCCTGCAGATCGTGCTGCGTGTCGTGCGGATCCGCTTCGCCCCGTCCGGCGGCGGCTGGCGCGATTATTTCATGATGGGCGCGCTGAACAACCTGCTGCCGTTCGGGCTGATCTTCTTCGGGCAGATCGAGATCGGCGCCGGCCTCGCCGCGGTCATCAATGGCATGACTCCCTTCTGGTCGGCCCTCATCGCCCGCGCGACGGGGGTCGAGCGGTTGCCGGTCCGCAAGGCGGTGGGCGTGGTCCTGGGCTTCGCCGGCCTGGCCGTCACCGTTGGTCCCGCGGCGGTGGACGGTCTGGACGCGCCGCTGATCGCCCAGATCGCCGTGGTCGGCGCGACGATTTCCTACGGGGCGGCGAGTGTGTTCGGGCGCCGCTTCGCCAATCAGCCGCCGCTGCTGACCGCCACCGGCCAGCTGACCGCAAGCACGCTGATGATCCTGCCGTTCGCCCTGGTGATCGACCAGCCCTGGACCCTGGCGGCGCCGAGTCCGACCGCTCTGGGTGCGGTTCTCGGTATCGCCCTGATCAGCACGGCGCTGGCCTACATCCTGTTTTTCCGGGTCCTGGCGAGTGCCGGGGCCACCAACGTCGCCCTTGTCACCCTACTGATTCCGGTCAGTGCCATCGCCCTCGGCGCGCTGGTTCTGGGTGAGGTCGTGGAAGCGCGGCAGATCGGCGGCATGGCGCTGATCGCCTTCGGTCTCGCGGTGATCGACGGGCGCCTCGTCACACGGATCCGGGGCTTGCGCCCTGCGCGGGGTTGATGCCGCGCCCCGGATACCCACGTCAAAGGCACTGGAAACAGCGACCACCAACCTTTGGAAGGAGGACGCATTGCCCCAGATGCAAGAACGCTACAAAGCCGCTCCCTTCGGCGACGCCGATACCTGGCGGATCAGCGACACTCGGACCGGCGGCCTGGTCTCCGTCGTCAAAGGCCCGGAAAACCTCAAGCGGCGGCTCGCCCAGTTGAACGGCGAGGAGTCCCTGCGCCAGAAGAGTATCGGTCAGCAGCACGACGCCTGACCGGTCCCCGGACGCATCGGTAGAGACCGGCGCGTCCGGGGTAGCCTGACGTCTGGCGCGTGTCAGAGCTTGCCGTCGAGCACCGCCTGAACACCCTCGCGGGTCTCCTCGATCTCGACCCCGGCGCGCTCGGCCTGCAGCATCAGCATCGCGCGGGAATCGAGCGCGTCCCACCCCCGGTTACGCGCCTCGGTCATCTCCTCGAGCACGAGGTTGATCAGGCGCATCGGTACCGCGTTGTCCTTGCCCATCTGGCAGGCCAGCGACACGTCCTTGTGGGCGAGCTTGAGGGCGAAGGACGGCGGATCGTAGGTGTTCAGCAGGAACTGCTCGCCCAGGCTGTCGAAGGTGCGCTGGCGCCCCCGCGCCCCCTGGCGGATCGCGCTCCACAGGGCGAGCGGCTCGACTCCGGCCTTCACCCCGGCGGTAAACGCCTCGACCAGGGCGAGCTGAACCGCGTACCCGACGCTGTTATGCACCAGTTTGGCGGTCGAGCCGGCCCCGATCGGACCGATATAGGCGACCTGATCGCCCAGCGCGTCGAGCACCGACCGGTGTGCATCGAAGGTCTCCTGCTCGCCGCCGACCCAGATCGCGAGCTTGCCGGAGGCCGCTCCCTTCGGCCCGCCGCTGACCGGCGCGTCGAGGAAGCTGATCCCTTTCTCCGCCAGCGCGGCATGCACCTTGCGCACCGATGCCGGCGAGTTGGTCGAGAGGTCGAAGACCACGCCGCCCTTCTTCATTCCGGCGGCGATACCGGTCTTCGGGTCCAGCGTCACCGCTTCGACCTCCGGCGGGCCGGGCAGCGAGGTCAGGATCACATCGGCGGCCTCGGCCACGGCCCGGGGCGTGTCGGCCCACTCGGCCCCCGCCGCCAGATGGCCTTCCGCCGCCTCGCGCCGCATGTCGCAGACGATCACCTTGTGCTGGGCCTTGATCAGGTTGGTGGCGAAATGCCCACCCATCAGACCGAGGCCGATAAATCCGACTGTCGTCATTGCTGTTCTTCTTTCCTGTCAGGATTCGTCGTCGGCGAACATCTCAAGGGCATAGCGGCCCGCGTTCATCGCAGTCGGCCAGCCCGAGTAGAAGGCGATGTGAGTGATCAGGGCGAGCATTTCGTCCTTGGTCACGCCGTTCTCCATCGCGCGGTTCATGTGCAAGCGAAGCTCGTCGGTGCGGCACAGGGCGGCAAGTGCCGCCACCGTGATCAGCGATCGATCGCGCTTGTTCAGCTCCGGTTGCTCCCACACGTCGGCATAGACCACCTCGTCGCGTAGCCGGCCGAGATGCGGGATCAGTTCGTAGACGGTCTTGGGCTTGTCTTGCGCCATGGTTTTCCTCCCAGGATCTGGTTTCGCCGGGAAGAGCCTAGAGCAGTGCCAGACCGGACGGGAGGCGCGGATTGCGCTCAACGCCCCTACTGGATGAAACGGTGCATCCCGCCATCGACCGGAATGACGCAGCCGGTGATGTAATCGGCCAGCGGCGAACAGAGGAACGCGACCAGATTGCCGAACTCCTCCGGCTCGCCGAACCGGCCGGCGGGGATGTTGGCGGCGATGAAGGCCTGGCGACTCTCCTCGGTCGGATGCAGCCGATCCATGATCTGCTCGCTTTTGATCCGCCCCGGCGGCAGACAGTTCACCGTCACCCCCTCCCCCGCCAGATCGCGCGACATGCCCTTGGCCCAGGCATGGGTCGCCGCACAGCCGGCAAGCCCGGCGTTGGTGGTCGTCGGCTCGAGGATGCCGGTGATGTGAATGATGCGACCCCAGCCGTTCGCGCGCAGTTCCGGCAGGAACGCCGTGGTCAGCCGCCGGCCCATGGTGAATTTCAACATCATCGCCTCGTCCCACGCGCTTTCCGGCGCGTCGACCGGCACCGTGCGCGAGGAGCCGGCGTTGTTGATCAGGATGTCGAGCCGACCATGGGCCCGGAGCAGCGCATCGCGGATCGTGGCGGGACCGTCATCGGCCATCAGGTCGGCCTCGATCACCGTCGGTGCCGGTAAACCGGCCGCCGCGATCTCGTCCGCCAGCGCATCCAGCCGGTCCCGGCGGCGCGCGGTAATGGCAAGCGTCACGCCCTCCCGAGCCAGAACCCGGGCGATGCCCACGCCAATGCCTGCGCTGGCGCCGGTGACAAGGGCGATCTTGCCCGACAGCTGCAGATCCATAAATTCCACTCCCTCATTGTCCATATACTTACTATGGTTTTTATCTGATCCCGGAATTTCCCGCAAAACGCGTTGAATTCACGATTTCCTACGATGCGATGCAATTCATGCCATGAAAAGACGGTAAAGATCGTTTACCCTCCTGGACCTACGGGAGTGGGGGAGCAAGAAGCGGCTCCTCCGGGGATGATTCAGATGCGAGCATAGAAATGTTCGGCGGAAAGACCTTCGAGATCCTCGCACTACGCGAGGGCCGATGGACCATTGAGGCTACGGCCAAGCACCAAGAGGTGGCCCAGGCGGAAGCGGCGAAAATTCTCAGCCGCGCCGGCATCCAAGGTGTGCGTGTCATCAAGGAAGCCAAGGGTTCGATCGACCGGCTGAAGCCGGAAGACATCCTATTCGAGAAAATGAAGCCGAAGACCGAGGACAAGGTCTTCATCCAGGACGTCGACGACGCGCCGGTCTGCCACAATCCGAGCGACCTGTTCTTTGGCGAAGCGCGCGCGACCATCAACCGGCTGTTCCGCAATTACCTGGACAAGAACAACCTCACCGCCACCGAGCTGATGCATTCCCAGCGCGAGATGAAGCGGCTGCTCGACGAAGGCACACTCCTGTTCTCCGCCGTCGGCAAGGTGTCGACCTTCCAGGTCCGCAAGATGGAGGAGACGACCGTCAATCAGCGCCGCGACGTGCTGTTCGACTTCGTCAACAAGATCCAGGCCCGTGCCACCAACGCGGCGAACCAGAAGCTGCCGCGCATCCGGGTGGAAGGCTTCAACGAGGTGATCGGCCGCATCATCGCCAATGCCCCCGAAGAGCATGTCGGACATCTGATCCGCTATGCCATGTCGGTGGAACTGGTGGAAAACCGGAGCTTCCTCGGGAAGTTCGGCCAGGTCATGGAATGGGCCTGGAAGGCCGAAACGCCGGAGGCGCTCCAGGCGATCGACATCTTCGCCTCCGATGTCCTCTACAATGTCGATGTGCTCCGCGACCTCATGGGCAACCAGCGCGAGTTGGGAACGGCCCTCGTCACCCTGCTGTGTCTCGCCGAGGGACAGATCCTCGGCGATGACCCGGAAGCGGAGGAACCGGCCGAGCTGACCCCGGAGCACCGGGACTTCACCAACCTCGCGTTCATCCGCCTGATCGCCGACGGCAAGCTGCCGGAGAGCAAGGACGTCCTGCTCGACCGCGTCCGCCGACAGCTCGAAGGGCTCAGCCCGCTGTCGCGCGGCGACCGCGAGGAGGAGCGCGAGGTCTTCGTCGGCCTGCTCGACAAGCTGATCCCGGAAATCGAGATGATCGGCGGACCGTCGATGGCGCAGGCGATGACCGCGCGCCAGTCGACCATCATCAACAAGGGCGGCAACAAGGGGATGCGGGAGGCGGCGGAAACCATGCTGCCGACGCTCGGCGATCCCGGCCGCAAGACCGGCTACCTGCTGGCCTTGATGGAAAGCGAGGTTGGCCAGACCTACCTGCGCAACGACCTGGAAACCCTGCTCGACAACCTGCTGGTCGAGTCCCAGACCATCAACCACCTGATCCGGGACAAGCTGCCGCCGAACAAGAAGATGGCCAAGGTCACCTCGATCTATCACCACATCGAGAAATCGAACCTGCCGCCGCAGCGCAAGGCGGCGCTGACCGCGCGTCTCGACGAATTGCTGGTCTCCTACATCACCGACGGCAAGATTCTCGACAAGCTCGACAATCCGGACAAGCCGCTGCACGTCCGCGCCTTCATGCTGGTCAGCATGGTGCAGCCGGAAATGCTGCCGAAGGGCAAGGCGTCGAACCTGGCGCGGAACATCATCGTCGGCCACCTGCGCCGACCGAACTTCGAGGACGAACTGGTCGCCGCGATCACCGATCCGAGCGAGAAGGCCAAGACGTTGCGGAAGTTCCACGAGCAGCTTCACCGCTGCGGCTTCTTCGGTTGAGCGGTCTCCGGACGCGCCGCGTGGCTCTAGCTGAACTCGGCCTCGATCTCGTCGGCGAAATCGCCCCACTCGTCGTCATCCGCGGCCTGGGCGGGGGTGGCGGAGCGCGCCTCCTCGATCATCGTTTCCAGCAGACGGTCAAACTCGGCCCAGGTGCCGGCCCGTCGTGTCGCCTTCGACGCGGCCCAGGCGGCGGCAAGCCCGGTGGATCGTGCGGAATGGGTCCGGGCCGCCGCAGCACGCGCCGCCTCTCCGGCCGCCGCGGCCTGCGGCTCGTCGGACAGCACCGCATCCCGGGACGCCTGGCGCGCGGCACCGCGGGCCGCCACCCGCAGGTTGTCGTTGCCGGTCTCCAGAAAGCGGCGCACGTCATCCGGCATGTCCCAGAGCGTGCCAACCTCGAGCGCCACCCGGCGGGCGAAGGCGCGCAGCACCTCCTCACCGTCGATTCGCCACAGGATGGTGCGCGCGCCGCAGACGAACTTGTCCTCCTGGCGGTCGCCGACAGCATCGCATTCGACCCGGCAGATGATGTTGCCCGGCGCGAATTTCAGCGCGTCGAGAACCCGCTCGGACGCGTGCAGCCCGCCCTCGCAAAGGCTCACCGGCCCGTCATGGGTCAGCCGCTCGCCATCCGCCGGCAGCGCCGTGCCGTCCTTCAGGGTCTCATCGACAAAATGCCAAGCCAGCACGCAAGCCCCCGCAGCGATCAGTGTTCCTGCCGGCAATGGTACAATGCTTGGCGCCCTCCGCAGAAGCCGTTTCCGCAATCCGCCGGTGAAAGGGGCCGACTAACGGGTAGGCAAAACTCCGCCGATATGGAACGATTGAGCACTGTATTTTCAAGGTCTTGATGGCACTCGGGAAGATGGCCGGCGCATGCCCAAGGTACTGATCGTCGACGACTCCAAGCTTGTTCGGCTCACGATCAAGAACATCCTGGCGCGGGCCGAGGGGTTCGAGGTCGTCGGCGAGGCTGAAAACGGCCGCGAAGGCGTCGACATGGCGCGCGAGCTGTCGCCGGACGTCGTCACCCTCGATATCGAGATGCCGGTCATGGACGGCATCGAATGCCTGCGCCGTCTCAAGGTCTTGACGCCGGCGAAGGTCATCGTGCTGTCCTCGCTCACCCACCCGGCCTCTCCCAAGGCGGTCGAGGCCCGCCTGGTCGGCGCCGACGCGGTGATCGGCAAGCCGTCCGGCTCGGTCAGCAAGGACGTGGATGCCTCAGGCGGCGGATTGCTGATCGACACCATCGAGCGCTTGCTCGCTCCCGAAGGCGCCGCGCCATGAACGCGGTGGCCGGCAGCGGCAAGCCGGGGGGCGACCAGGAACGCATCCCGGTCCTGCTCTTCATGTCCGACGGCCGTCGTTTCGGGGTTCCGCTCGCGCGCGTGCGCGAAGTCGTCGAGATCGAGAAGATGGAACCGGTCGAAGGCGACTCCGAGGATTACATCGGCGTCATGGTCCTGCGCGACGAGCCGATCCCGCTGGTGGTGATGCGGATCCATCCGCGCGAGCAGGAACTCGACCTTGCCATGTGCATCGTCATGCAGCGCGGCAGCGCCATAATCGGTCTGGCGGTCGAGCGCATCCTGGGCATCCGCGATTTCGGCCCCGCCAAGCCGATGCACGGGCTGGTCGCCGGCAACGAGGTTCAATACGCCTTCCTCGACGAGAAGGGCGAGTTGGTTCAGGCCGTCGATGCCGACCGCTGGTTCAACGCCCAGAGCACGCTGCCACTGCTCTCCGATCAGCGCGCGGTCGCCGAGCGGACGGACCCCGACGAAGCGCGGATCCGCCAACGGCCGAAATACATGGCGATCACCGTTGGCGGCCAACTCTTCGCGATCGATTCCAGCGTGGTCGAGCGGGCGATCGACGATATCGGCACCGCACCGCTGCCCCGACGACCGGGCGTGAAGATCGATTCCGTCATCGAGGTCAGCGGCAACGTGCTGCCGGTGCTGCGCCTGACCGAGGACGGGTTCGAGAAGCAGTCGATCTTCATCATCGTCGGACATTTCGACCAGAAATGGGCGATCGCCACCGAAGGCGTGCTCGGCATCGTCGATGACGAGAGCCCGCCGGGTCCCGCCGACGAAGAAGGACAGGCCCGGGTGATCACCCATAAGGGCACCTTCCACGAAGTGGTCGACATGAGCGGTCTGATTGCGGCGCATGTACCGGAGTTCCATCGCGGCGGCGACCGGAGCGCGGCGGAGTCATGAACGGGTTCGACGACGGCAACGCGGAGATGTGGGAGCTCTTCGAGCAGGAGAGCGAGGATTATCTCGCCCAACTCGAAGCCAACCTGTCCGGGTCGGTCGCCGATCTGGAGAATTCCGAGATCATGGGCGCTCTGTTCCGCGCCATCCACTCGCTCAAGGGCGTGTCGGCCTCGCTCGGCCTGATCGGCATGGAGACCGTTGCCCATGCGGCGGAAGACCTGCTCGACATGTTCCGCAACGGCGAGGCCCGGCCGAACGAAGCCGCACGGGAACTGCTGCTGCTATCGGCCGATGCCCTGGTCGACCTGCGCGAGGCGTGCCTGGAGAGTCGCAGCGACATCGCCGGCGATGCCGGGCTGATCGCGGCTCTGAAACAGGCGAAGGCGCAGTTGAAGAGCGGCGGCGCGATCACCGCCGCGGCGCCACCGGGACCGGCCGTCGCCGCCGCGCAACCGACAGCGCCGCGCCCCGAGGCACCGCCCACCTACGATCCGCCGGAGCCCGAGCCGACACCGGTTGCTCCCCCGGCACCTCCCCCGGCCCCTCCTCCGACTCCCGAGCCGGAAGAAGACGTTACCGCGACGGCGCAGAGCCGCATGGCGATCCAGGTCTCGCAGAAGCCGGCCAATGCGGACGAGGCCGAGTTCCAGCCCGACACGGTTCAGCCGTTCGATGCGGTGGTCTCCGCCGAACTCGGTCAGCTTGCCGAGGCGTTGGAGAACCCGGCGATGGACTCGCTGGACAGCAGCGCGATCGTCTCCTCGATGCTGGCGCTGCGCGAGGCCGCCAACGATGTCGGCTATCTCGGAATCTCGTATTCCCTCGGCGAGATCCTCGGCGTGCTGGAGGCGGATACGGTCGACCGGACGGCGCTGATCCGTGGCCTCTGCATCTTCATCCACCGTCTGCGGGTGCTCTCCGAACTCGCGGATTCCGGCGTGTCGATGGAGGATGTCGACGATTCCATGGCGCCGCACATCTCGCGCGAGGCCCGTGCGGTGGTCGATCGGCTGTCGGTGCGCGGCGGCGCGTCGGTGGATTGGGAGCTGGTCGGCATCCTGGCCCGGGCGCTCGGCGTGTTCCGGATATCCGCCCTGGCCCGCCTCGCCAGCGAACTGACCCTGATCGAGGCCTGGCAGGAGCGCCCCGACGCCATTGAGGTCGCCGACGAGATCCGCCGCGAGAGCGAGGTGATCGGCATCGAGGGGCTGACGATCTCCTCCCTCGACATGCCGCGCGAGACCTATGACCGGCTGCGCGACGCGTTGGCCCTGCTGCTGACCGGCGCCGGCGCGGCGGTGGCGGAACTGCGTAAGGTGCTGGGCGACGACCTGTTCGACAGCATGTCGCCCGCCGCCCGCAACGAGGCAGTCGACTTCCTGGAAAGGCCGGGTGCCCGTCTCGTCCAAGTTCAGGTCATGGTGCCGGACGGTGCGCCGGCCAGCGGCGAGATCCTTGGGCTGCTCTATCGCCAGCAGGTGATCTCCAACCGCGTCCTGGTCGATATCGACCCCGACCTCTATCAGTTCCTGATCGGCGTCAGCGGCGACGACACGCCGCTGGAGGCGTCGATCCGCGCGCTGGATACCAGCGGCGCGGTATTGCGGGCCTGGGCCGTGCTGGTGGTCGGAGATACGCCGGCACCGATTGCCCCCACGGCCGCCCCCGCAGCCGCGCCGGCCCCCGCCGCGGCCCCGGCATCCCCGCCGCCCGCCGCCCCGACTCCGGTGGCGGAGGCGGACGGTCCCGTGCTGTTCGTCGATGACAGTTCCTGGGACCAGGCCCTGCACAGCGACTGGTCGCCGGATCAACAGGAGGGCTTCGCGCCACCCTTCGGCAATACGCCGCCGCCGGCTCAGGCTGCTCCGGCTCCGGCGGCAGCGCAGGCCGCCACGCCGCCCCGTCCGGCCCAACCGGCCCCGGTCGCAGCGCCACCTCCTCCACCGGCGTCACCGCCACCGCAGCCGGCCCCGGTCGAGACCCCCGTGGCCTCCGGCGACGGCAACGTTCCGGCTGAACGGGGCGAGGCAGCGCCGGCGCGCAGCACCGGAGCGGCGGCCGGAGGCAGCGCGGGTGGCAGCTCGCTACGGGTTTCCTCCACCCTGATCGACAGCTATCTCGACACGGTGGCCGAACTGCGGCTCAGCCTGTCGCGGCTGGATCAGGGCGCCTCGGAGGCCGGGTTCGCCGCCACCGCCGCCGAGCTGCGCGCCCTCGCCAGCCAGAGCGACGACCGCAAGGCCGAACGCCTGCGCGCCGCCGCCGCCCGGATCGACGATACCGGCAAGGTCTTCGCCAACCAGATCGCCCGCGCCGAGGCGACGTTGAGGATGCTGCATTCGGTCACCCTCGACCTGCGGGTGGTGCCGATCAGCATCGTGTTCGGCCGCATGCCGCGCCTGGTGCGCGACCTCGCCCGGCAGCTCGGCAAGCAGGTGACCCTGGAGATCGACGACGGCGACATCCAGATCGACAAGTCGATGGTCGACGCGCTGATGGAGCCGATGGTCCACATGATCCGCAACGCCATGGATCACGGGATCGAGCCGCCGCAGGAACGCCTGGACAAGGGCAAGCCGGAGAAGGCGACTCTCACCCTGCGCGCCACCCAACACGGCAATGTCGCCCAGATCATGATCGCCGAGGATGGGCGCGGGCTGAACACCAACCGCATCCGGGCGAAGGCGCAGGAGCGTGGCCTGATCACCGACCAGGATGCCGCCCGCATGACCGAGCGGGAGATCCACCGCCAGATCTTCGCCCCCGGCTTCTCCACCGCCTCGGCGGTGACTGAGACTTCCGGGCGCGGCGTCGGCATGGACGTGGTGCTGACCACGCTGCGCCGGCTCGGCGGTGCCATCGATATCGACAGCGAGGACGGCGAAGGCACCCGCTTCTACCTCAGCTTCCCGGTCTCCGCCGCCCTGCAGCGGATCATCGTGGTGAGCGACGGCGCGCGCGATCTCGGCCTGCCGGAACGGGCGATCATCGAAGTCATCGAGGTCGACCGCAAACAGATCCAGACCGTGGGCGAGCGGGCCGGCATTCAGCACCGCGACGGCTTCCTGACCGTGCGCACGATCGAGTCCATGCTGGGCTGGGAAACGCCGGCCGTCGCCGTCGATCAAAAGGCCTTCCCGGTCGTCATCATCGGCTCGCCGCAGCGCCGGATCGGCGTCGCGGTCCACCGGGTCAGGCGCCGCCAGGAAGTCTTCATGAAGGAACTGCACCCGGCCCTGAACTCGGTCGACGTGCTCGCCGGGGCGACGGTCATGGGCGAAGGGCAACCGCTGCTGGTGCTCGATCCGGAAACCCTGATCGCCATCGCCGGCGGCTGACCGCCGGACAGGGCGATAAGCTTCGCAGATCCGCCCGCTCCCCGGCCTTCCTGTGCCGGAAAACGGGGGAGAAGGAGCCGGTCAGGTCTTCGTTGGCGTCGTCTACCGGAACGCCATCACCAGGCCCGAGATGAATTCCGCCGCCTTCGGCAGGGCGATGACGCTGTCGGCGCCGCCATTCTCGAACGCGGCCTTGGGCATGCCGTAGACGATTGAGGTCGCCTCGTCCTGGGCGACGGTCCGGGCGCCGGCCTCGCGCATCGCCAGCAGACCGTCGGCGCCGTCGCGGCCCATGCCGGTCAACACCACGCCGATGGCCCGCTTACCGAGCTGCTCCGCCGCCGAGTTCATCAGCACGTCGACCGCCGGACAGTGGCCGCCGAACCGTTCGGCCTCGCCCGACCGCGTCCAGATCCCCATGGCGTCCTTGCGCAGCCGGAGCTGGCGGCCGCCCGGCGCCACCACCGCCAGCCCCATGCGCAGCGGCAGATCGTCCTGGGCGAGCGAGACGTCCAAGGGCGACGACCGGTCGAGCCTGGCGGCGAAGTCGCCGACATAGGCCTCAGGCATGTGCTGGACGATGACGATGGGAGGGCTGGTGCGCGGCGTCTTCGACAGGATCGCCAGCAACGCATCCGTGCCTCCGGTCGAGGCGCCGATGCAGATCACCACCCCGAGATACGGTGACCCGGGAGCAACCGGGCGCGGAGCGACCGGTGACCGGACCGCGGCCGGAGCCGTTGCGGGTCCGGCCTCGCCCGGTGTTCGCGCCGCTTCCGCCCGGCGCAACGCCGCCGCGACCCGCGGTGCCGCGGTCGCCAATTGGGCGCGAATGTCGAGGTCGGGAACTTCGATGGAGAAGGCGCCGGCGCCGCCGAGAGCGACCAGGGCCGGGGCACCGCCATCTCCGGCCCCGACAGCGATGAACACCACCGGGCGGCCGGCGCTGATCGCCGCCACGACCGCGGGCTTCAGCGTGCCGGAATCACCGTTGGTCCCGGCGATGACCACCGCATCGGTGCCCGCCAGCTTGTCCGCTGTGGCCCGGGTCGGCGTTACCGTGATGACCTCTCCCAAGGTCCTCAGGTCGCTGAGGGACTCCGAAACCGCCTTGCGCAGAAGCGGGTCCGCCGCCACCACCAGGACGCGCAGGGCGGTCATTTCTCAGCCCTCTTGCGGAAGATCGCCGGACGCTGCTGGTCGAGATACTTGCGGGCAAACTCGGCATCGTCGGTATGACCGATGAACAGGTAGCCGCCCGGTGCGAGAAGACGGGCAAGCGACTGCACCAGTCGCTCGCGCGTCGGACCGTCGAAGTAAATCATCACGTTTCGGCAGAAAATCACGTGAAAGCCACCGCGCAGAGCACTCAACGGCCCGATCAGATTGAGCCAGCGGAACATCACGTCATCGCGGACCAGCTTGACCACACGATAGCTGTCTTCGCCCGCCGGCTCCACATAGCTGTCGCGCCAGTGCTGCGGGATGTGACGGAAGCTCTCCGTGCGGTAGACGCCCTCCGCTCCGCGATGCAGCGACCGCTTGGCGATATCGGTGGCCAGAACGCCGGCATCGAGATCCTTGTAGTGCGCGCCGAAGAAGGTCCGCATCGCCATCGCGATCGAATACGCCTCCTCGCCCGCCGCCGCGGCGGCGCTCCAGATCCGGATATCGCGCGAGCGCTGACGGCGCAGTCGTTCGTCGATCTCCGGCAGGGCGACCGAGGACAGGAACTCGAAATGGGCCGGTTCCCGGTAGAAATAACTGTGATTCGTGGAGAGCTGCTCGACGATGTCGATGAACAGATCGCCGCCCTCATCGGTCTCCGCCGCCTGTAGCAGCCTCTCCAGATCCCGATAACCCGCCCGCTCCATGAGGCCACGCAGCCGCGACTGCAGAAAGCTCTCTGCATTGTCGGGCAGAACGATGCCAAACCGCGAATGCGCGAGCCGGCGGAAGCTTTGCAGCTCCACTCCCGCCGCCTCAGTACTTACCGAAATTGCCCGAGGTGATGGCCTCGTCCAGTTCCGGCTCGTCATCCGGATCGACCTCTTCCTTCGCCGCCGCCTTGGACGATTTGGATGGTTTGGACGGCTTGCGCTCCGCCGGTCCGTCGTCGTCGGGCCTGGATCTGGAGGATTCGAGTTTGAACTGCGCCATGGACTTCTGAAGTTCGGAGCCCTGTCCGGCGATCGAGGCCGAGGTCGCGGCCATCTGCTGGGCGGCGGCGGCGTTCTGCTGAACCACGGTGTTCAGGCGATGGATCGCGACGTTGATCTCGTCCGCGCCCACGGACTGTTCGTCGCTGGCGGCGCTGATCCCCTGGACAAGATCCTTGACCCTGGTGATCTCCGGCAGCAGTTCGCCGAGCAGGCGATTGGTGTTCTCCGCCGCCGCGCGACCGTCCGCCGAGGCGTCCTGAATCTCGCTTGCCGCCTGCTTCGAGATCTCCGCGAGGCGCGACACCTCGGAGGCGACGACGGCGAAGCCGCGGCCGTGCTCGCCGGCGCGGGCCGCCTCGACCGAGGCGTTCAGCGCCAGCAGCTCGATCTTGCGGGTGATTTCCTCCACGACCAGGATCTTGTCGGAGATATCCTTCATCGCCGAAGCGGTCTGGGTCATCGCGTCGGCGCAACGCCCGGCCTCGGTCGACATCCGCTCCGACACCTTTTCGGTCTCCTCGGCGTTCTTGGCATTCTGGCGGATGCCGGCGGTCATCTGCTCCATCGCCGCCGACGTCTCCTGAATGCTGGACGCCTGGTCGTTCACGCCATCCGACACCTGCCGCGCGGTCTGGCGCAGCTCGTTGCTGCCGGTGGTGATACCGTTGCCGACGACGCGGATCGTCCCGAGGATGCCGATCAGATTTTCCTGCATGTGCGACATCGCGCCCAGCACCCGGCCAATCTCGTCCTTCGACTTGCCCTGGCTGATCGCCACGGTCATGTCGCCCGTGGCAAAGCGGTCGACCGTCGAGACCGCGTTGAAGAGACGGCTGCGGATCCGCAGCGCCAGGGAAATACCGATAAGCAGCGACAAGGCGCCGATAATGATCGCGGCAATGATCAGATGCCGAATCACCTCATGCTCGGAAGCCTGGATGCTGCTGACCGAGTCGGCGGTCATCTTGTTGACCTTGTGCACCAGATTGTCGATCGAGGTCATCAGGCGTATCTGGGTCTTCTCGATCTCCTCCATCTTAGCGCCAAGCGTCGACAGGCGGGGAATTCGCGCACCGGCAGCCTTCACCAGGGCGCGGTACTGAGTGATCACGCGGTTGGCGGTCCCAGCGACCTGGTCGCGCAGTTGGCGGATCTCCCGCAGATTTTCCTTCAGATCCTGGTACAGGGCAACGCGTTGCGCCGATGTTTCCATGGCGGAGTCGATCACCGCGTCGATCTTCGCGAGTTCGGCATCGACCTCTTTGGAGGAGGTCTCGAACTTCGTGATGTACCCCTCGCCGAGATCGCCTCGCCCCTGACCGGATACGGCGATCGCCACATGCAGCGCCAGTTCCTGCTGAAGCTGAGCCTCAACGACCCTGTAGGCGCTCTGGGCTATCGGTGTTTCGGTCGAGGCGATCTGATCGACCTGCCGGGACACCTGCGACAGCGACAGGATCGTGTATCCGGCGAAGGCGAACAGTGCCACCGTCATGAACACCACAAGCGCAATCAGCTTTGTGGAGATATTGCTCAGCATCCGTCATTCCCCCGATCGACCGGTCAGGCCCATTCTGCCCCTATTCTGACTACTGGCGGAAAAAGCGCAATTAGCGCTTTGAATCCGAGGCTTGGCGCGCTGCCCAATATGCGGGTGCCAAGTCGGCCAGCTGCCGGACGGCGCGAATCACCAATCCGCCGGAATCGCCGCCAGAACCACAACAACGACCATCGACAGCGCCATCAGCTTGTTGATGACCGATTGTGTCCGCGCCGAGAGATCCATCCGCTTCAGCGACAGCCCCGCCCACAGCCAGGCCAGATGCACCGGCACCCAGAGCAGGTTGATGATGGCGAACTTGATCACAATCTCCAGCACCGGGTCCTCCGGCATGAAATGGAAGCCGGAGAACAGGGTGGTATTGACCGCATAGGATTTCGGATTGATCAGCTGCAGGCCGATGCCACCGAGCACGCCCGGCGCGGTCTTGCGCTCGATGAAGGCGACGCGGGACCCGGCCCAGCCGATCCGGAACGCCAGATACAGCAGGTAGGCCAGCGAGGCGTAGAGCAGCACCGGTCCGACGATCGGATCGGCCAACACGATCGCGGCGATGCCGGTGACAACCAGCAGCGATGCCAGGTTGGTGCCGATGTTCAGGCCGACCAGAAACCGTATGCCCGGCCCGGCGCCGAAACCGGCACCGATCCCCGCCGTGGTCAGCACCCCGATCCCCGGCGTGATGATCAGAAAGAACAGGGCTGCGGCGAAGGTCAGCATCGGCGGGATCCGGCAAAGGAAACGGCGGTGAAAGGCGGCCCGGGAGGGACGCTCACCCTAGCACGCCCGACGCAGCGCGGGATCCCGGCGGCGGCCCTCACATCCCGCCGCTCACCCGCAGCGTCTGGCCGGTCACCCACTCGGCATAGTCGGAAGCGAAGAACATCACCGCATGGGCAATATCCGCCGGCCGGCCGATGCGGCGCATGGCGATGCGGTTGACCAGCGCCTCCTGTCCCTCCGGCCCGTAGGACTCCCACTGGCGGACATAGTCGGGACTGGTCGGCATGAAGCCCGGCGCCACGGAGTTCACCGTGATCCCGAACGGCCCGAGCTCCGCCGAGAGCTGGCGCACGAAGCCGACCTGCGCACTCTTCGCCGTACCGTAGCTGTGGATGCCGGTGAGGCTGACATTGAACGCCGCCCCGCTGGAGATGACGACGATGCGGCCGGTCTCGACCCGCTTCATGCCCGACGCCGCCGCCTTGGCGAGGTGGAAGGCGCCGTCCAGGTTGACCGCCTGAATTCCCCGCCAGTCCTCAAGACTGACCTCCTCGATCGGTCGCTTGGATTGGCCCTTCACGCCGCCGGCGACATGGACCGCGATATCGACGGCACCGCTGGCACTGCCCGCCTCCGCCGCCGCGACCGCCGCCTGCACCGCCGCGAAGTCGGTAACGTCGACGATGCGCGGCACGATCAACCCGCCGCGAGCCGGCGCCGCCGAGGTCCGGGTCTCCTCCAGCCCGTCGGCCAGAATATCCCAGGCGTGGACCGTCGCCCCCCGGGCCGCGAAGGCATGGGCGATCCCCTGACCGATGCCGCGCACGGCACCGGTGACAATGACGGTCTTTCCCTCGAAGCCGATCTCCATGGCCGGCCTCAGGCCGCCATCGCGGCGCGAAGCTGCGGGAAGGCCTCCACCACCTGCGCGAATGCCGCCCGAACGTCCGAACCGTCGCCCACGATCTGGTCTGGGCTGATCTGGTCGATCGCCTCGAACACCCGGTGCTTCACGAAGAAGCGCCAATGCACCGGCGTGGTCGCCAGCAACTCGGTCAGCGCGTCGTAGCTCGCCCGCGTCCAAGTCTTCTCATAGACCTCCCGGTTCACGCCGTAATCGAAGAAGCCTTCCTGCGCCGGACGCTCGCCGGCCAGGTCGGTCCGCAGCCGGGCGGTGGCGTCCGCATCCACCGCACCGTCCTTGAGGACCACGCCATAGCTCTTCTCGGCCCCCGCCCGCGAGACGAAGCCGCGTTGGACATCCCACAGCACCGCCGCCGGATCGCGTTCCAAAGGATCGCCCCAGCCGCCGGAGCCGCCGGAACCGATATGCACCACGTCTCCCGGACCGATGCTCAGGATATCGACGTTGCCGAGATCGACCTCGTGGTTGGTTCCGGGATTCAGGATGAAACGGGAATGGCTGCCCGCGCGGCCGCCAAGCACCCCCCAGGAGGAGAAGCGCGAACGGTCGCGGTTGCGCGCCGTCACCCTGGTGTTCGGGGCATGCGCCTGGAAGATCATCTCCAGCGCGTTGCCGCCGCGATACTTGCCGGCCCCGCCGGAATCCTGGGTCAGCCCGTAGCGCAGGATCTTGAACGGCACCTCGGCCTCGTTGATCTCCACCGGCGTGTTCTTCAGGAACGACGCGTTGGCGCCCGACCCTTCCGTGCCGTCGCCGCGGGGACTGCCGCCGGCGCCGCCGGAGATCGCGCCGATCGCCGCCATCACGCGTCGGCCGGTGCGGTTGTCGATGGTGTTCACGTTCATGATCGGCCCGCCCGAGGCCGGGCTGGACGGCAGGCGGTCCGGGGCCGCCTGCACGAAGGCGCCGAAGATCACGCCCTGCAGGCGCTGAACCGAGAGCGTGCGCAGGCCGACCGCCGCCGGGAACTCCGGATTGACGATGGTGCCTTTGGGCAGGATCGAGTCCGCCACCCGGCACACGCCCGAGTTCAGGAACAGGGTCGGGTCGAGCGAGTAGAGAATATAGACGAAGCCGACCATCAGCAGGGCGTGGCGCGGCTGTCCGCCGGTCGGCATGTTCACCGAGGATTCGATCTGCGGATCGCTGCCGGTGAAGTCCAGCACGCAGGTCTCGCCGCGGATCTTCAGGGTCAGCGCGATGCGGCAGGGATAGCCGCCGGCCGCGTCCTCGTCGAGGTAGTCGTCGAAGAAGTAGTCGCCATCCGGCAGGGTCGCCATGATCGAACGGGCCTGGCTCTCGGCATAGTCCAGCAGCCCGGCGATGCCCGCCTTGAAGGTCTCGACGCCGAACTTGGCGATCATTTCGTGGACCCGGCGCTCGCCGGTGTTCATCGCCGCGATCTGCGCCTTCAGATCGCCCCAGTTCTGCTCCGGCATGCGCACGTTGGCGAGCATCACGTCGATGAGTTCGTGGTTGAACGCGCCCTTCTTCACGACCTTGGCCGGCGGAATGCGGATGCCTTCCTGATGCACTTCGGACAACGTACGCGAGATGCTGGCCGGAACGGCACCGCCGACATCGGTGTTGTGGATATGGCCGACCACGAAGCAGACGATCTCGCCCTCGTGGAACACCGGCTTCCAGATATGCATGTCCGGCGAGTGGGTGCAGACGTGACCGCTATACGGGTCGTTCGTCATGCAGATGTCGCCCTCGTCGTAATGGTCGATCATCCGGATGACGGTGCCGTAGTTCAGGCCGACGAACCATGTTGCGCCCAACTCGACCGGCGTCGCGAAGGTCTCGCCCTCCGGCGTGGTCAGGCCGGTGGTGAAATCCTCCGTTTCCTTCACGAAGGTCGAGTGCGCCGTGCGGTAAAGGGTGAAAGCCATGCTCTCGGCGGCGGCCCGGCAGTGGTTCTTCAGAATCTCCAGCGTGACCTTGTCGATCGCCATGGCTCAGCCCTCCCGGCTCAGGATCAGGTTGCCGCTCGCGTCCACCGTCGCGGTGAAGCCGCCGAGCACACAGGTGGTGCAATCGTCCTGGGTCACGATCGCCGGCCCCTCGAACGTCTGCCCCGCCTTGAGGTCGCCCCGGGCATAGACCGAGGCGGTATGGGTGCCGCCGTCGTAATAGACCGGCACCGAGGCGACCGGCTCCGGCGTGGCGTCGGAGGATTCGACCGGTGCGAATTTCGGCTTCGGCGGGGTGCCGACCACGACCAGACGCAGGTTGATGATCTGCACCGGCGCATCGGCGTCGGCATGCTCGTAGATCCGCTCGTGCGCGGCGTGGAAGGCGCCGGCCATCGCGTCCGCATCCCCGTCGTCGATCCAGTCGGCCTCCAGCGGCGTCTCGATCTCGTAGGACTGGCCGCGATAGCGCATGTCGGCGGAATGCAGCAGCGTCACGGCGCCATCATAGCCGTGCTCCTCGCGGATCCACGCCATCGCCGCCTCACGCAGTTCGCCATAGACGGCGCGCATCTCGTCGAGCGCCTCGCCAGCCCCGAGGTCGAGATACACGGTGCGGATGAAGTCGTTCTTGATGTCGGCGATCAGGCCGCCGAAGGCACTGAGCACGCCCGGCACACGCGGCACGACGACCTCGCGCATGCCGAGCTCGCGGGCGAGGTAGCAGGCCATCATCGGTCCGGCGCCGCCGAAAGCGATCAGCGACAATTCGCGCGGGTCGATGCCATGGCGCGACACCAGCTTGGAGACCTCGAGATACATGCCCGAAACCGCGACCCGGATGACCGATTCCGCCGTCTCCTCCAGGCCCATGCCGATCTTGTCGGCGACCGTGGCCATGGCCTTCCGCGACAGGTCGGTCCGCATCGACACCGCGCTGTAGCCGAGCGCCGACTGACCGAGAAAGCCGCACACGACAAAGGCGTCGGTAATCGCCGGGCGGTCGCCGCCGCGGTCATAGCAGGCCGGGCCGGGGCTGGATCCCGCACTCTCCGGACCGACCTTGAGGACGCCATGCGGATCGACCCAGGCGATGGACCCGCCGCCCTCGCCGATCGAGGTGACCGACACGGTCGGGATGTAGATCGGGAACTCGCCGATCACCTCGCCGATGCCGTATTGCGGCGTGCCGTCGCGGATGATCGCCACATCGGCGCTGGTGCCGCCGATATCCAGACTCATCGCCGCCTTGGAACCGGTCTCGGCGGCGACGCTGGCCGCCCCGATCACGCCCGACGCGGTGCCGGACAACAGCATCTGCGCGCATTCCTGCTTGCCGATCTCCGCCGTCATCACCCCGCCATTCGACTTGGTGATCATCGGTTCGGCCGGCACGCCGGCGGAGGCGAGTGCCTCCTGCAGCGAGCCCAGATAATGGGCGACCCGGCCCTGGACATAGCCGGCGACCACGGCGGTCACCGTGCGCTCATACTCGCGGATCACCGGCCAGACCTCGCTGGCGCAGGTGACGGTCAGGTCCGGCGCCTTCGCCTTGATCATCGCAGCGACCCGCTGCTCATGGGCCGGATTACGATAGGCGTGCAGCAATGCCACCACGACGCCCTCGCCGCCGACCGAGCGCACGCCTTCGATCGCCGCCTCGACACTTGCCTCGTCCAGCGGCTCGTCCACGGAGCCGTCGAACAGCATCCGCTCATCGATCGAGAACACCCGGTCACGGGTAACCAGCGGTTCCGGACGGCCGGAGAACAGGTCGTAGGGATCCGGCATCTTCAGCCGCGCTACCTCGAGCACGTCCTCGAAGCCGCGGGTGGTGAACAGGCAAAGCGTGATGCCCCGGCGCTGGATCACCGTGTTCACACCGACCGTGGTGCCATGGGTGAAATAGGTGACGTCCTCGGGCCTGATGCCGTAACGCTCATTCAAGCCACTGATCCCGGCGATCACCTCCTCGCCCGGCTTCTGCGGCGTCGACAGCACCTTCAAGGTGTGCAGTGCGCCGCTGGCCTCATCGAAGGCGCAGAAGTCGGTGAATGTTCCGCCGATATCGACGCCGACGCGATAGCCCATGCCGTCTTCCTCTTCAGACCTATTGATGAACCGCGGCGCCGGCGCGCTGCGGGATGCCCGTATCCAGTTGCTCGGCCACCGTCGCAACCGCCTGCTGCAATGCGGCCTCCAGCGTCGTGCGGCGGCGGCGGTAGCGCACCGGCACCGTGCCGATGTTGAGTGCGCCCAGGACCGTTCCGCCCTGGCCCAGGATCGGACTCGCCAGACCTACCGCCCCGAGGAACCGTTCCTCCTGGTTGAGCGCCCATCCGCGCTGGCGGATCTCGGCCAGCCGGGTGCGGAAGGCGTCCGGACTGGTGATCGTGCGGTCGGTCAGGGGCTCGAAGGGGCAGCCCGCGATATAGGCGTCGATCGTTTCCGGATCCTGAAACGCCAGCATGGCCTGTCCAAGTGCGGTGCAATAGGCGGGAATTACAGAGATTCGGCTCCGGTCGTAACGCACGGCCAACGGCGACAGCCGGTTGGCGACCACGCGCACATCGCCGTCCAGGGCCGGAACGCCGAGCACGACGGTCTCCTCCAGGCGGTCGACAAGGTCGCGCATGACCGGTTCGGCAATGCGGATCAGCCGCATGGTATGGCCGCCGATGAAGCAGCCGCCGCCCTCCGCATCGCTCTGCCAGACCGGGTCGAGGACATAGCGCTCGCCGTTGCGAACGAGATATCCCCGGCCCTCCAGTGTGCGGAGCAACATAAGTGCGCTGCTCTTCGGAATGCCGAGCTGCCCGGCGATATCGCGGAGCGCCAGCGGCTCGCGCCACAGCGCGAACACCTCGAGGATGTCGAGCACCCGCTCCGCAGATTTGACGATACTATTCATATATGTGAACGCGCTTCAGAAGTGTGAATGAATTGTTGACCCGCCTTCCGCGCGCCGTCAACATTCAACATAAGGCGCAAAGCCGTGGAATTCGGGGGTTCTGAAAGTCGTGAGCAATCCAGAAGCACGGGTGGCAATCGTCACCGGAGGCGCCAAAGGTATTGGCAGAGGCTGCGCGCTTGAATTGGCGCGTACCGGTCTAGACGTCGCTCTCATCGACCTGCTCGAGGACGAGCTCGCGCGCACCAAGGGGGAGATCGAGGCGCTCGGTCGCCGCTGCCTCACCTTCACGGCGGACGTCGCCGATTTCGCACCTGCACAACAAATTGCCGCCGACATTGTCGGGCAATGGGGACGCATCGACGTCCTGTTCAACAATGCCGGCAAGGCGAACCCGAAAGGGCTGCTGGAGATCTCCGAGGAGGAGTTCGATCGCACGATCGATATCAACCTGAAGAGCTGCTTCAACTACTGCCGCGCGGTCGTCCCGGCGATGCAGGCGCAGGGCGCCGGCCGGATCATCAACATGTCCTCGATCAACGCCCATTCCGGCGGCGTCACCAGTGCCGTCAGCAAGTTCTCCTATGCCGCCGCCAAGGCCGGCATCCTGGGCCTCACCCGCTCGCTCGCCAAAGAGCTGGGGCCGCAGATCATGGTCAACGCCATCTGCCCCGGGCTGATCAAGACCGAAACGCCGAACGCCGTGATCAAGGCGCGGGAGGCCGAGCTGGTCACCGGCATCGTGCTGAACCGCTGCGGCACGCCGCAGGATATCGCGCAGCTCGTCAAGTTCCTGGCCACCTCGGAGCCAATGTTCATCACCGGTCAGGACTTCATCATCGATGGATTCCAATGGAAGCTCTGAGCACCCGATCCGCCACTTCCGGAGACGCGCGGCCGACCGACCGGCCGCCGGTTGTCGTATTGCGCGGGTGCAACGATCGGAGCGAGACTTTTCGGGACCCCCACTCTTCGCGGGAACCCCGGTCCTTGCGAGGGCCAGGGCACCGCATCCCGACACGGCGCCCAAGTCAGGTGTGCCGGATCATAGCGCCGCTGACCCGGATAACCGGGCAACAGGGGCGTGACCTTGGACAGAGGAGGTGATTGTCATGACCCACATGAGATACGGCCCGACGACCGTCCTGCATAAGCTGAGACGGGCGGCGGCAGTCGGCCTGACCGGCATAGCGCTCGGCATCGCCAGTGCCGCACTGCCGGTCGATGCGCAGGCGAAAAACACGTTCGTCTTCGCCAATTCGAGTGCCTACGACACCATGGATCCCCACGCGGTCTTCGATGTTGGCCGCGTCGCCTACCGCATCAATCTGTATGACGGACTGATGCGCTGGGAAGATAACCCGCCGGTGCTGAACCTGTGGCTCGCCGAGAGCTACGAGATTTCCGACGACGGCAAGAAGTACACCTTCAAGCTGCGCGAAGGGGCGAAGTTCCACGACGGCTCCGAGATCGAGGCGGCCGATGTCGTCTACTCGATCGAACGCATCCTGGCGCTGAAGAAGGGCGCGTCGGCGCTGTTCCAGGACAACATCGCAGCGGGTTCGACCAAGGCGATCGACAAGTACACGGTCGAATTCAACCTGAGCGCCCCATCGGCGATCTTCATGGCCACCGTGCCGGAGATCCACGTGGTCAATGCCGACCTGGTGAAGGAGCATGAAACCGACGGCGACTGGGGCTCGGCCTGGTTGTCATCCAACGACGCCGGCTCTGGCTCCTTCGAGCTGAAGCGTTTCGATCCGGCCAAGGGCTTCCAGGCGGACCGTTTCGCCGACCACTTCATGGGTTGGGGCGACAAGTATCTCGACGCCATCGAGTTCCGCACCGTGGTGGAGATCAACAGCCGCGTGCTCGGCCTGATGAAGGGCGACTTCCACGGTTCCGACGGCTACATGCCGCAGGATCAGATCATCCGCCTGCGCAAGTCGGACAACGTGGACGTCCTCGAAGCGGAATCGATGCGCATCTTCTACGCCGCCATCCACAATGGCCGGTCGCCGATGAACGACATCAACTTCCGTAAGGCGCTGGCCTATTCGTTCGACTATGACGGCTTCATCAACGATATCCTGAGCGGGTCCGTCGCCCGCAATCCGGGCCCGCTGCCGAACAACATCTGGGGCGCGCCGAAGGATCTCGAGGGCTACACCTACGACCTTGAGAAGGCGAAGGAGTACCTCGGCAAGATGAAGGAGCCGCCGCGCAAGATCACCATCGGCGCGCTGGCCGGCTACGGCCAGACCGAACAGGCGGCCGCCCTCATGCAGAACGGCCTGACCAAGATCGGCGTCGAGAGCGAGATCGTCTCCGAGCCGTGGCCAGTGGTTTCCGGCAAGATGCGCGACGAGCAGCAGATGTACGACATGCTGTTCCTGTGGAAGAGCACCTACTACGCCGACCCGAACAACTGGGTGGGCGAGATGTATGACGGTGCGAAGATCGGCACCCGCAACAACAGCTGGTACCAGAACCCGGAGGTCGACACGCTTCTGCACGAGGCGCAGACGACCACCGACCAGGCGGTCCGCGAGGCGAACTACGCCAAGGCCGCGACCATGGTCGCCAACGATGCCGCCGGCGTGTTCATCTACAACACCAAGTGGTTCGGGCCGATCAACAAGACGGCCACCGGCTTCCGCTTCTGCCCGATCGGTAACGGTCAGGAGATGCGCTGGGTCCACTTCAAGTAGGCCACGGGCCGACCTCGCGTCGGCTCTGATACCGACCACGGGTCGGGCGCCGGACGGACCTTCGGGTTCCGCCGGCGTCCGACCGGACCGTCATGCCTCCAGGGTTTACGGATACGCCGGTGAAACTTCTCGTTCTCATTCTCAATCGCCTTTTCTGGTTCGTGCCGACGGTTCTCGGGCTGATCGTCATCACCTTTGTCATCAGCCATATCATTCCGGCCGATCCGGTCGCCTTCGTCGCCGGCGACAACGCCACCGCCGAGCAGATCGAAGCGCTCCGCCGCCAGCTCGGCCTCGACCAGCCGATGCACATCCAGCTCTGGCGCTACATCGTCGCCGTGCTGCAGGGCGATTTCGGCGTCAGTCTCTATACGCTCCGCCCGATTTCCGAAGACCTGTCCAGCCGACTACCGGCGACGCTGGAACTCACCTTCGTCGCGGTCTTCGTCTCGGCTCTGTTCGGCATCCCGCTCGGTGTGATCTCGGCGCTTGAGCGCAACTCGATGCTGGACCACGTGCTCCGCATCATCACCGTCTCCGGCCTCGCCATCGCCAGCTTCTGGCTCGCCATCCTGTTTCAACTGCTGTTCGCCATGGAACTCGGTTGGACCCCGCTGCAGGGCCGTGTCGCCGGCTGGGGGCCGGACGTGGTGACCGGGTTCTTCCTGATCGACTCGATCCTGATGGGCGATCCCGAGACCTTCTGGGACGTCCTCTCGCACATGATCCTGCCGGTGATGACGCTTGCCTTCCCGGCGCTCGCCACCATCGTGCGCTTCACCCGCGCCGGCGTGCTGGAAGCGATCAACTCGAACTACGTCATGTACGAGGAGGCCATGGGCATGCCGCGCCGCGTGATCGTGTGGAAATACGTGCTGCGCAACGCGCTGATCGGAACGGTCACCCAGATCGGCCTGATCTTCGGCATCCTGATCGCCGGCGCGGTGGTGGTGGAGGCGGTGTTCGACTGGCCCGGCCTCGGCTACTACGCAGTGCAATCGATCCTGCAGTCCGACTACAACGCGATCATGGGCTTCACCGTCGTCTCCGGCGTGATCTTCATCGTCGTGAACCTGACCGTGGACGTGGTCCACGGCTTCATCGATCCCCGCGAGAGCCGGTAGGTCGCCGATGGAAACCCTGTCCTTCATCTTCCGCAAGCTGGTCGAGGACCGCGTCGCCCTGATCGGCGCCCTGATCATCCTGCTGCTGATCCTGACCGCGATCTTCGCGCCGATCCTGTCGACCCACCCCGAGGACGTGCTGGAGTTCCATCCCTCCGAGCGGCTGCAGGGGCCGGGCTTCGCCCATTTCTTCGGCACTGACCGCATGGGCAGCGACATCTACAGCCGCATCCTCTACGGCGCCCGGATCACCATCACCATCGCGGTGATCGCCATCGCCGCCTCCGTCCTGATCGGCGTCCCGATCGGCCTGCTGGCCGGCTACTATCACAGCTGGCTCAGCGACGCGCTGATGCGGGTGTCCGACATCTTCCTCGCCGTCCCGCAGGTTGTACTGGCCATCGCCATCGCCCAGACCCTCGGCCCGTCCATCGAGAATGTCATATTGGCACTGTCGGTGACCTATTGGCCGTTCTGGGCACGGCTGGTCTACGCCGAGACCCGCTCGGTGCAGAACGAGGTGTTCATCGAGGCGAGCGTGGCGCTGGGCGCGTCGCCGGCCCGGGTGATGATCCTGCATATCCTGCCCAACATCCTGTCCTCGATCATCGTGCGCACGACCATCGGCATGGGCGGCACGATCCTGACCGCCGCCGTGCTCGGCTTCCTCGGCCTCGGCGCCCCGGCGCCCTCGCCGGAATGGGGCCGGATGATCTCCGAATCCCGGGAGTTCCTGCCCGAAGCCTGGTGGTACGCCACCGCGCCCGGCATCGCGATCTTCCTGGTGGTGATGGGCTTCAACCTGCTGGGTGACGGTCTGCGCGATATCCTCGATCCCCGCATCCGACGGAGCAGCCGCCATGACAAATGACCTGCTGCGGGTGCGCGACCTCAAAGTCAGCTTCGCCACCGATGGCGGCGTGGCCAAGGTGCTCGACAACGTGAATCTGACCATCGGCCGTGGCCAGATCGTCGGTCTGGTCGGCGAGAGCGGCTGCGGCAAGACCACGCTCGCGCGCTCGATCCTCGGCGTGCTGCCGAAGAACTCGGCGCGGCTGGAATCCGGCACCATCGAGTTCGACGGCACCGACTTGCTGAAGGTCGACCCGAACATTCTCGCGGCGAATGTGCGCGGCCGGCGGATATCCTTCATTCCCCAGGACCCGTTCAGCTCGTTCAACCCGGTCTTCACCATCGGCGCCCAGATCATGGACCTGATGAAGTGGAAATCGCCGGAACTGGATGACAGCGACGCCGCCCGGTCCGGTTGGCTGCCCCGCTTTCACGGCTCGCGCCGCCGCAAGGCCGACTATGAGCGGGTGTTGAAGTTGCTGCGCCTGGTCCAGCTTCCGGATCCCGAGTCGGTGCTGAAGAAGTTCCCGCACGAGGTCAGTGGCGGTCAGCGCCAGCGCCTGATGATCGCCATGGCACTGCTGCCCGAGCCGAAGCTGATCATCGCCGACGAGCCGACCACCGCCCTCGACGTGACGATCCAGGCGCAGATCCTGAAGCTGCTGCGCAAGCTGGCGACCGATCATGACATCTCGGTGCTGTTCACCACCCACGATCTCGGCACGGCCTGGGAGATCTGCGACAGCATCACCGTGATGTATGCCGGTCAGGAAATGGAGGCGGCCTCCAGCGAAGGCTTCTTCAAGCGCCCGAGCCACCCCTACACCAACCGCCTGCTCAAGAGCCTGCCGAGCCGAGACGGCGGCATCTCCGGCATTCCCGGCGACATTCCCGGGCTGGTGAACCCGCCGCCGGGTTGCCGGTTCCATCCACGCTGCGAATACGCGACGGAGGTCTGCCAGCAGACCCGGCCCGAGGTGACGCCGGTCGGCGTCGGGCATGCGGTTCGCTGCTACCATCCGGTCGCCGAGGAAAAGAGGCACGCACTGGCATGAACGTGGACGCCCCCTCCGCCCCGCGGCGCACCCAGGTCAACGAGCGCACGATCCTCGACGTCCGTCAGTTGACCAAGCATTTCGCGGTACGCAACGCCTTCGGTTTCCAGAAAGGCGTGCTGCGCGCCTTGGACGACGTGTCCTTCACCGTCGACAAGGGCGAGATCCTCGGCATCGTCGGTGAGAGCGGCTGCGGCAAGTCGACCCTCGGCAAGACCATCATGGGCATCCACCAGCCCACCTCCGGCGACCTGATCTTCGAGGGCAACGACATCGCCGGCCAGACGCCGAGCGCCGCCCGCGAAACCCGGCGCCACCTGCAGTACTCCTACCAGGATCCGGGCGCCTCGCTCGATCCACGCTGGAAGATCCGCCGTTCCCTGCATGAACCGCTGGTGATTCACCACGGTTCCCTCGGCTATGACGAACGCGAGGAGCGGGTACGGGCGATCCTGCAGGCGGTCGGCCTGCCGGCGGGCCATCTGGACCTGTACCCGCACGAGATCAGCGGCGGTCAGCAGCGTCGCGTCGGCCTCGCGCGCATCCTCACCCTGCAGCCGAGTCTGGTCGTCCTGGACGAGCCGACCTCCGGCCTCGACGTCTCGGTTCAGGCGACAATCCTCAACCTGCTGCTGGATCTCCGCAAACAGTTCGACCTCACTTACCTGTTCATCTCCCACGACCTGTCGGTCGTGCGGATGATCTGCAACCGGATCGCGGTGATGTATCTCGGCAAGGTGGTCGAATTCGGTGAGATCGAGGCGGTGTTCGAGACGCCGCGCCATCCCTATACCCGCTCGCTGCTGTCGGCGATCCCCGAGATCGGCGGGGCGCGGGTCACCGACACCTTCACGCTGGAGGGCGAGCCGCCGAATCCGGGCAATCTGCCGAGCGGCTGCCGGTTCCGCAATCGCTGCCCGATGGTCCAGCCGCGCTGCGCCGAGATCGAGCCGGAACTGCGCGCCGATTGGCCCGGCCAGGAAGCGGCCTGCCACTTCGCCGCATGAGCAGCGATCTGCCCGATACGGTCATCGTCACCGGCGCGGCTTCCGGGATCGGCCTCGCCATCGCCCGTCATCTCGTCGGATCGAGCGTGACGGTCGCCGGGATCGACGTCGATGCCGACGGTCTCGCGCGGGCCTGCGACGCGCTCGGCCCCCCATTCCATCCCTTCGCCGGCGACCTCTGCGACCCGGCGGCGGCGGAGCGTCTGGTGGCCGCCGCCTGGGACGCTTGCGGACCAATCTCCGGCCTGGTGAACGCGGCCGGTATCTATCCGGTCACGCCGCTGTTCGACATGGCGGTCGCGGAGTGGGACGCGGTGCTCAACCTGAACCTGCGCGCGCCGTTCCTGATGGTCCAGGCGCTGGGCCGGCGCATGGCGGATGCCGGCATCGGCGGTTCGATCGTCAATATCGGCTCCAGCGCCTCGACGCTGGCCCGCCCCGGCATCGCCCATTACGGCGCGTCCAAGGCCGGATTCTCCCAGCTCACCCGTAACCTGGCGATCGAACTCGCCCCGCTCTCCATCCGGGTCAACGCCGTGGCCCCCGGCCTGATCGGCACGGAACGGGTAATGGCGCATGCCGAAGGTGCCGGTCAGGCCGAGCATGCGGCCAAGGTCGCGCGCATCCCGCTCGGACGCGCCGGCCGACCGGAGGAGCTGGTGGACCTGGTCGCCTACCTGCTGTCACAGCGGGCGAGCTACGTGACCGGCAGCATCCTGTTCGTCGATGGCGGTCTCACCCTCGGCATCCCGAACTACTGAGCGACGATCGTTTCGATCGGCTTTCCGAAGTCGCTGCGGACCGGCTGCCAGACCTGGATCACCCGCTCGGTGCGCAGCAGGTCCGGAAGGGCGCTCCAGTAGGCCTGTCGATAGTCCCGATGCATCTGCACCCGAACAACGTCGTCCAGATCGCCCCAGGTCTCATAAATCATGAAGCGATTGGCCTCGGCCGGGTCGCGGTGCAGCACGGCATTGACGAAGCCCGGCTCGTGGCGCATCGCGTCGAGCACCGGGTGCAGCAGGTCGAGAAACCGTCCGACCGCCTCCTCCCGCACCTCCAGCGTGACAATGAACGTGACGTCTCCGGCAATCTCGGGCAGGTCGGTCATGGGTCCTCCTCGCCGGGCGCGTCGGGAGGATCCCGACCGTCTCAGCCGCGGCGAGCAGAACCTAAGAGACCGGCACCGGCAGATCGATTACCCCGCAGGTAATGAAACGCCGGTGCGGGACGGATCAGGCATTGTCCTTGCAGTACTGGGCGACCTCAGCATGGGTGGCGAACCAGACGCCCTCATGGCCCTGCATGTACGCGATCAGCTTGTCCAACAGCGCGATGCGCGAGCGATGGCCGATGATATGCGGGTGCATGGTCAGCAGGAACAGCCCACCTTCGGCATAGGCGCCGTCGAACTCGGCCTTGAACACCTCAAGCACGCTGGACGGCGGCGTGTAGGGCCGCAACGCCGAGAACCGGTCCATGTTGAAATAGACGGCATCGTCGCGGATCCACTCGACCGGCAGCTCGACAATCCCGGTCGCCTCGCCCTCTTCCAGCAACTCGTAGGGCTCGTCATCGGCCATCAGGGAGCTGTCGTAGAGAAGCTCCATCTCGCGGGCGATCGCCAGCGTGTGCTCCGAGAAATCCCAGGACGCTGTCCGCACGCCGACCGGACGCTTGCCGCTGATCTTCTCGAGCGCGTCGGCGGCGCGCATCATCAGGTCGCGCTCGTCGGCCGGCGGAAGCTTGCTGTTGAGCTCGTGGATCCAGCCGTGAATGCCGATCTCATGGCCTTCGTCCACCAGACCGCGCTGCTCGTCGGGATGGATCTTGGCGACCACCGCCGGCACGAAGAACGAGGCCTTCACGTCGTATTTGGCCAGCAGCTTGCGGATCCGCGGGATCGCCACCCGGCCACCATACTGGCCCTGGGAGAGTTTGCCCGGCGAAGAATGACCCCAGCGCAGGGTGCTGGTCTCGTGATCGCTGTCGAACGAGATGGCGACGGCGCATTTCGCCCCGTCCTTCCAACTCTTCGGCTTCAGGCTGCGGCCGGCGCGGACCTTGTCGACGATCGCCTGCCAGCGCTCGTCCGGCCACTGCCAGGGCTCCAGTTCCGGGGTGTCAGGCTTCGCTGTCGACGACATCGCTGTCTCCTATTCTGAACGCGCGACAATCCGGCGAAATCGACACACCCAGCCGCGTCCACAGTATCGGAAGGATTGAAACGACTTGTCCAGATCGAGGACGGGCACATTGCGGAATTTTACTCCTGCGATCAGCGCCTTAAAGCGCGCCGCCGGGCGATTTGCGGTGGGAAACCAGCCCGCCGATGACCGATACTCGACACAACGGGCCAACGCCCGACAAAAACCGGTCCGAAGGGGGAAACGATGACGATCCGCGCGGTCGACTGCCATATGCATATCTTCGGGGATCAGGCCCGCTTCCCCTTCGCCGAACCCCGCAGCTATACCGTGGCGCCGGCCGGCATTGACGACTACTGGAAGGCGGTTTCCGGCACCGGAATCGCCCGGGTCGTGGTGATCCAGCCGAGCGCCTACGCCACCGACAATGCCTGCACGCTGGACGCGCTCGACGGGTTCGGCGATGCCGCCCGCGGTGTCGCCGTGATCGATCCGGACAGCATCACCGACGCGGATCTCGCCGCCCTGCACGCCCGCCGGGTGCGCGGTGTGCGGGTGAACCTGCGCTCGGTTCGCGCCGTGGCGGCGCCGATCGCCGACGTCCTGCCGAAATTCGACCGCCTGCTCTCCGGCAGCGACTGGCACATCCAGGTGTTCTGCGATCCGCAGACCCTGGCCGAACTCGCGGCGGTACAGCCGCGCCTCGGCGTGCCGCTGGTTCTCGATCATTTCGGCACGATCGACCCGCGCGGCCCGGAATCCCACATCGAGGACATGCGCCGGCTGGTCGAGGGCGGCGCCTGGGTGAAGCTGTCGGGATCCTATCGGATCTCCACCGGGCCACATGGCGACGGGGTGGCCGAGCTTGCGCGGACGATCCACGCCATGGCGCCGGACCGCATGGTCTGGGCCAGCGACTGGCCGCACACGCCGAACCATTCCGGCGCCACGACCCGCAGCGACGCGGTCGTGGCGTATCAGGACCTGGACACCGCCGGGCTGTACCGCGCCGTCGCCGACTGGTTCCCCGATGACGGCATTCGCCGGGCGATCCTGCAGGACAATCCGGGCCGGCTCTACGGCTGGGACGACTGATCCGCGGCTGCCCGGAGCCGGTTCATGTCTTCCCTTCGCACCTGCAACATCGGATGATCGCGGGTCGTTGATCCTGCCTCCGGGATGTACTGCCATGCGCCCAGTGACCGTTGCCGCCGCCCAAGTCGGCCCCATTGCCCTGGAGACGACCCGCAGCGCGACCGTGACCCGGCTGATCGGGCTGATGCAGCGGGCCAAGGCCCGCGGCGCTGATCTGATCGTCTATCCCGAGCTGGCGCTGACCACCTTCTTTCCGCGCTGGTATTTCGAGGATGAGGCGGATCTCGACCGGTTCTATGAGCGGCAGATGCCGGGCCCCGAGACCCGACCGCTGTTCGAGGCGGCCGGCGATCTCGGGATCGGCTTCTCTATCGGCTATGCCGAACTCACCGCCGACGGTACCCGTTTCAACACCGCGATCCTGGTCGACACGTCCGGGGCCATCGTCGGCAAGTACCGCAAGATCCACCTGCCCGGCCACCGCGAGCACGAGCCGTGGCGCGCCTTCCAACACCTGGAGAAGCGCTATTTCGCGCCGGGCAATCTGGGTTTCAGGGTGTTCGACGCCTTCGGCGGGCGCATCGGCATGGCGATCTGCAACGACCGGCGCTGGCCCGAGACTTATCGGGTACTCGGCCTGCAGGGCGCCGAGATGGTACTGATCGGCTACAACACACCGATCCACAACCCACCCGCGCCCGAGCATGACCGCCTGTCCTGGCACCACAACGAGATCGTCCTGCAGTCGGGCGCCTACCAGAACGCCACCTTCGTCGTCGGCGTCGCCAAGGCCGGCGTGGAGGAAGGGGTGCCCCAGATGGGCGGCAGCCTGATCGCCGCGCCGACGGGCGAGACCATCGCCCAGGCGGTCACCGAGGGGGATGAACTGGTGATCGCGACCTGCGACCTGGATCTCTGCAAATCCTATCGCGACAGCGTGTTCGCCTTCGAGCGCCACCGCGAGCCCGGCGCCTATGCTCTGGTCACCGGGACCAAGGGACCGGTCACGCCGGAAGAGGCACAGAAGATCGACCCGGCCCTCGCCCGCCCCGACGACTGAGGCTCAGTCGCGATCCGGTGCTCCCAGGGGGAACAGGTTCCGGTAGGGCCGCGCCTCCTCCACCGCCCGGGCATAAGCCGGACGGGCGAGCAACGTCGCGCGATAGGCACGCAGCACCGGATAGCTCTCGGAAATCCGGTGTATCCAATCAGCGTAAAACAGCGAGGGCGACGCGGCGCAGTCGGCCAGACTGAACGTATCACCGGCCGCCCAGGTACGCCCCGCCAGCATGGTCTCCAACCAGGCGTAGGCGCGCTCCAGCTTTTCCTCCGCCAGCGCCTTGCCGTCGCGCGCCCGGTCGTCCATGCCGGTCAACGCGCCGTTCACGGCATGCTGGGCCGCCTCCATAACGTGCAGATCGAAGAAGCGATCGAGGAACCGCACCTCCAGCGCTGCCTGCGGGTCCTCCGGCAGGAACCGGACGGGCCCAGGGTGATGTAGCCCCAAATGCTCGATGATGATGCTGGTCTCCGCGACCGTGCGATCGCCATCCACCAACACCGGAAACTTCCGGATCGGCCAGAGACGCAGCCACTCGGCGGAGTTTTCCGGATGGTCCGGCCCGACGCCGCGGAACTCGAACGGAGTCGCGTTCTCGTAGAGCGCGAGCAGGACTTTCTGGGTGTAGGACGAGAAAGCGTGACCGTAGACGATGAGCGGCATGGCTTGTGTTCTCCGGAACCACTTGTATTTTGCAATTGGAAAACCGTAACGATGCCACTTGCATTTCGCAAGCGGTCAATGCAGGGAGAATTACGTGGCGCAGGACCGGCGTTCCGGATGCCCGATCAATCTCACACTCGAACAGCTCGGCGACCGCTGGAGCCTGATCGTGATCCGCGACGTGATGTTCGGAAACCGGCGCAGCTATGGCGAGCTGCTTTCCGGGAACGAAGAGGGCATTGCCTCCAATATCCTGGCCGACCGGCTGAAACGGCTGGTGGCCACAGGTCTGATGACCCGCAGTCCCGATCCGAGCCACCGACAGAAAGGCATCTACAGCCTGACCGAGGCGGGTATCCAGATCGTCCCACTGCTCGCCCAGATGTGCGCCTGGGGCCTCGACCATACCGACCCGAGCCCGCTGCTTTCGGTCCGCGCGAAACTGCTGGTCGCCGGCGGGCCGGAGATGTGGGACGCGTTGATGCAGGAGTTGCGGCACCTGCATCTCGGCGCGCCGGAACCCGAACGGTCGGTCTTCAAGGAAGTTCGGGCTGCCTATGAGGCAGCCAAGGCGCCCTGACGGTCAGGCCGCGTGCGGTACCCGGCGGGCCGGGCGCTTCACCGGGCTCGGGGTTTCGAAGCGGCGCCAGTTGGCGATCAGCCGCCGCCCGGCGCGATAGACATGCTCGCGTGCCAGATATTCGGCCCGGGCGCCCTGACGGTCGGCGATCGCCTCGAAGATCTCAAGGTGGTCGGAATAGGACTCGACCAGGGTGTCGAGGTCGTGCCAGCGGAACTTCACCGCCAGCAGTTGGGGGATCGAGCGGGACTTGGCGATCAGTTCGCGCAGATGCCGGTTGTCCGCCGCCTCGAAGATCGCCTCGTGAAACGCCTCGTTCAGACTCGCCCAGGTGTCGCGGGTCTCGTCGGTCCAATCCTGGACGTCGCACAGCGCCTGGGTTTCCGACAGCACCTTGTGCAGCACGCCGCGACTGTGGTCGGGCAGGCCGCGCTCCGCCACCGTGCGCGCCGCCAGCCCCTCGAGCACCGAGCGCGCAGCATAGACATCCTCGACATCCTGCACGGTATAGCGTCGCACCACGTAGCCGCTGTTCGGCACGTAGTCGAGCAGCCCCTCGGCCGCCAGCACCCCGAGCGCACCGCGCACCGGCGTGCGCGACACCCCCAGCGTGTTGGAGATATCGACCTCGTTCATGCGCGCGCCGGGCTTGTAGGTCCCGTCAAGCACGCCGTCCCGCAGAATGCGGGCGACAGACTGTCCGCGTGTTGCCATTGGCAGCTTCGTCCCCAAACCGAGGGCCGTCCGTCTCCGGCGACCCCATTCTTGCGTTCTCCGCGGCGCCATTCGCGGTCGCGCGCTGCTCCGCCCGACCCGATATCGCCGCGTATCGGTCATTGTGCCGACCCGCAGGTGTATACCATTTCCGATCCGCGTTAGGTAGCGTTCACACTCTTTCCGTCAAGGCGTATTGCATCCAATAGCCGATGGGAGCATGCATAGGGAACCTGACCGGGATGCCGGTTCACCCGCGAGAAAGCACTCTCAAGTGTCAAGCGAACCCCAGGTCGACGCCCCGCTAGACCCCAGCCTCTCTTCTCGATTTCTACATCCTTTCAATGTTTTGAGAGCCAGATTCGACCGCACCTCCGCGCCGGGCAGAGCGGCGTTCGACGCCTTGCCGCCGAATGCGCGCGGTGCGATCTGGGTGGTGGTCGCCGGTTTCTTCTTCACGATGATGACGGCGCTGATCAAGGAGATTGGTGATACAATTCCGGTGGTCCAGATTCTGCTGTTCCGCCAGGTGACCATGACCGTCACGGTCCTCCCAGTCCTGATCGCCGGCTATCCCGGCATCCTGAAGACTCGGCACTTGCCGCTGCATCTGGCGCGGGTGTGCATGGCGGTGATCGCCATGACCTGCGGCTTCACCGCCTTCGTCCACCTCCCGCTCGCCGAGGCGACCGCGCTGAGCTTCGCTAAAAGTCTGTTCGTCGCCGTGCTGGCGCTGATCTTCCTGCACGAGGTTGCGGGACCTCGGCGCTGGTTCGCCGTACTGCTCGGTTTCATCGGCGTCCTGGTGATGGTCAAGCCCGATGCCGGGGGTCTGAACATCTACTCGATCCTGGCGGTTGCCGGCGCCGCGGCGGCGGCCACGGTGATGGTGATCATCCGCAAGGTCTCCCAATACGACCGCCCGGTCACGATCCTGAGCTATCAAGCGATCATGGTCGGCATCCTGATGATCCCGCCGGCGGTCTATTTCTGGGTCACGCCGACGCTGGAGCAATGGGGCATCATGTTCGCGATCGGCCTGCTGTCGGTTGTCGGCCAGCTCTGCAATATCCAGGGTTTTCGGGCCGGAGAAGCCTCCGCGGTGGCGCCGATGGACTATTCGCGGCTGGTCTTCGCCACGCTGATCGGCTTCGTCATCTTCCTGGAAGTGCCGGACGTCACGACCCTGGTCGGTGCCGGCCTGATCTGCGCCACGTCGTTCTATACCGTGCGCGCCGAACGCCGGGCCGCAGCGACGCAGAAGGCGGACGGCGAGAACTGACGCCACGGAACTCAATTTCGGTATATTTTCCGAATTGTATCCAATTCAAGCCGAGTCTACCGTATTTTCCGTAGGGATCATCGACGTGCGCGCAACGGCGCCGCGCCGGCCTTCAGGGAGACATATCATGGACGATGCGGCACTCCGCCGTCAGTACGACGGCCTGATCGAGCGTGCCGGCCTGCGCATCCCGCAGGACCGCGACACCACCATGTTCAATGCCTACAGGCAGGTCGCCGCCTGGACCGACATCGTGCGCACCCGACGGTCGGCGGCGGCCGAGCCGTCGAATGCCTACGCGCTGACCACGATCGCCCGGGTCGCCGATGACAGCGAAGGGGGGACGCTGTGAGCGATCCGCTGGAGCTCTCCATCGCCGAGCTTGGCCGCGGCTACCGCGACGGCTCGGTCTCGCCGGTCGCCGTCACCGAGGCCGCACTCGCGCGGATATCGGCGACCAACGCCCGTCTGCACAGCTTCAATACGGTGACCGCCGAACTGGCGCTGGCGCGGGCCGCCGCCGCCGAGAAGGAGCTGGCCGCCGGCACCGACCTCGGCCCGATGCACGGCGTGCCGTTCGGCGTGAAGGACATCTACGACACCGAGGGCGTGCTGACGACCTGCCAGTCCCATGTCCGCGCCGAGTTCGTGCCTGACGCCAATGCCCGGTCGGTGCAGATGCTGCTCGACGGCGGCGCGGTGATGCTCGGCAAATGCGCCACCATCGAATTCGCCACCGGCGGGCCGACCGAGGAGACCTTCTTTCCGCCGGCGCGCAACCCCTGGAACCTGGACCATATCCCGGGCGGCTCATCCTCCGGCTCCGGTGCTGCCGTCGCCGCCGGGATCACCCGCATGGCGCTCGGCTCCGACACCGGTGGATCGATCCGTGGCCCGGCGGCGCTGTGCGGCACGGTGGGCATGAAACCGACCTACGGGCGGGTCAGCCGGCGCGGCGTGTTCCCGCTCTCCTACACCATGGACCATTGCGGCCCGCTGAGCTGGACCGTCGAGGACGCGGCGATCGCTCTGAACATCATTGCCGGCTACGACCCGCTCGACCCGGCCTCCGCCGACGTTCCGGTAACCGACTACACCGCGTCCCTCTCCAAGGGTGTCGCCGGCATGAAGATCGGCTTCGTCGAGAGTTGGATCGAGGAGGAAGGCACCGCCGACCCGGAAGCGGTCAAGGCGATCCACGCCGCCCTCGACGTGTTGCGCGCCAGCGGGGCGAGCGTCGAAACCGTGCAGCTCTCACCCTACAACCTTTACCAGGCCTGCGGCCGCCTGCTCGTGCTGCCGGAATGCTATGCGATCCACGAGCACGACCTGATCGAGCGCCCGGAGCTCTATGGCCGCCCAACCCGCGAGCGGCTGATGGCCGGCGCCTTCGTGCGCGGCTCCGACTATGTGGAAGCGCTGCGCCTGCGCCGCGAGCTGGCGATCGAGGTGAACAACGTCGTCCTCGGCCGGTATGACGCACTGATCGCCCCCTGCTCCGTCGTCACCGCCGGTCGATTCGACGGTGTGCCGGACGATCCGATGAAGATGTCCGGCCTGATGACCCAGCCGTTCAACGTCACCGGCAATCCGGCCATGTCCGTGTGCGTCGGCTACCACACCAACGGCCTGCCGCTGTCGATGCAGATCGTCGGCAAGGCGTTCGACGAGGCCACGGTGTTTCAGGTCGGCGCCGCCTACGAGACCGCCACCGACTGGCGGTCCCGCCGGCCGGCTCTGGTGCGGGAGACCGCGACGGCAGCCGAATAGCGGTTCAAGCCTTGAGCGTCCGCGATCGTCCTTCGCTGCGATACACGACCCAGGTGCTGGCGAGCACCAATGCCGAGCCCGCCAGCACCACCGGCCCCGGCCAGTCGCCGAAGGCGAAGAAGCCGATCAGCAGGGCCCAGATCATCTTCGAGTAGTTCATCGGCGCGATGGTGGCGGCCGGCGCGTGATAGAGCGCCCGGGTGGTCATGTACTGCGCGCCGCCCGATGCCAGCCCCATGGCCACCAACCCGGCGAGCTGCAGCGGCGTCGGCGTCACCCAGACCGCGACCACGAACGGCGCCACCATGGCCGAGGACAGAGCCATGAACAGGAAGACGATGGTCATGGTGCTGTCGTGCTTGCTGAGATGCCGGGCGGCGAGCGTGCCGCAGGCGGTCAGCACCGTGCCGGCCAGGCTGAACAGGGCGCCGGCGCGAACCACGTCGCCCCCCGGCTGCACCATGAACATCACCCCGGCGAAGCCGACCGCGACCGCCGCCCATTTCACCCAGCCGACCCGCTCCCCCAGCAGCGGGACCGACAACGCGGTGATGATCAGCGGCGAGGCGAAGTTGATCGCCGTCGCATCCGCCAGCGGCAGCCGCTGGTAGCCGGCGAAGATCAGGCCGATGCCGCCGGACACGATCACGGCATGCAGCAGATGCCAGTGCGGCAGCCGGGTCTTCAGCACCCCCGGCCGCGCGACCCACAGGATCACCACGGCGAGCGGCGCCATGGCGAAGAAGTTGCGGAAGAACATGATCTGCACGACCGGGAACAACTCGGTCTGCGCCTTGACCACGCCGTTCAGGATCGAGAACAGCAGAAGGCCGACCAGCATCAGCAGGATGCCGCGCCGGCCATCCGGTTCGACCCTGTCCGAGGGGACAGGGGGAACGGCGGTCGCCATTCCGGGGACTCCATCAGTAGGTGGCGAAGATCCGTTCGATCTCCACGGGATCGTCCGTCACCGCCAGCGCGAAGGCCAGTAGGATACGGGCCTTCTGCGGGTTGAGGTTGTCGGCGATCAGAAAGCCGTTCTCGGCCAGCTTGGTGCTCTTGAAGGTGCGCCCGCTGCCGGCCCGGGAGGACTGGACGACGACGATCCCCTTCTCCACCGCCTCCTTCAGCGGCGCCTCGTCGCCCGGCCCGCAGAAGCCCGGCGCGAAACCGGCCGACACGATGCCCTTCGCTCCGGCCTCGACGAAAGCACGGGCGGCGGTCCCGTCGGAGCCACAATAGGCATAGACGATGTCGACCCGCGGCAGGCTTTCCATCGCCCGAATGTCGAACTCGGTATCGGGCGCGTGGCGGCGCAGCGGCTTGCGGTAGAACGCCACCGCGTCCCCGTCGGCATGGCCGAGGCAGCCGAAATCCGGGCTGCGGAAGGTCTGCATCCGATAGGTCGAGGTCTTGGTGACCTCGCGGGCGCATTGGATCTCGTCGTTGAGCAGGGTCATCACGCCCATGCCCCTCGCCTGCGGGCTGGCGGCCGTGCGGATGCCGTTGACCAGGTTGAACCCGGCATCGGTCGACAATGCGCTCGACGGGCGCTGCGAGCCGATCACCACCACCGGCAGGTCGGTCTTGACCGTGAGGTGCAGCACATAGGCGGTCTCCTCCAGCGACGCGGTGCCGTGGGTGACCACAAATCCGGCGAGATCCGGATTGGCCGCCGCCACCGCGTCGATCTTCAGCACCAGTTCCTTCCATTCGGCGAAGCCCATGGACGGACTGGGAATGGCGCGGAACGGCACCACCAGCACGTCGGCGACCAGATGCACTTCGGGGAACAGCTCGACGATCTTATCGACCTCGAGCATGGAGTTGTTGGCTCCGTAGTCGAGGATGTCGAGGGGTCCCTTGCCGATCGACGCGATGGTGCCGCCGGTGCCGATCACTGCGACCTTGGGCTTGCTCATTCGGCGGCCACCGTGGCGGCGGTTGTGTTCTTGTGCAGGATCTCCACAAGTTCGTCGGTGCTGAAGATGTCGCCGAAGGTCAGGTAGAAATTGGTCAGCGCCGAGTTGTGCTCGATATCGGTGATGGCGGCGTTGCCGTCGGTCACCATGACCACGTTGTAGTTCAGCATCATCGCGTCCCGCGCCGAGGATTCGCAGCACACATTCGTCAGCGTGCCGGTGATCAGCAGCGTGTCGATGCCCTCGGCCTTCAGGATCTCGTGCAGGTCGGACGAGCCCTCGACAAAGGCCGAGTAGCGGTTCTTGAGAACCTTTCGGTCGCCGTCCTTCACATCGAGTTCGGCCCAGAGTTGGTGCCCGAGGCCGCCCGGCGACATCGACTCGATCCGCTTGGCGACCTTGGCCGGCGGGGTCATCGCATGCAGGTTCGACCAGGTCTCCATGCAGTCCGCGTCATGGGTGTTCTGGATCCAGTAGACCTGCCCGCCGGTCTCGCGTACCGCCTCGGCGAGCCGGTTCACGTTCGGTACGATGTCCCGTGCCTGGACGCAGAGCGCATGGGCGACGTCGTCCATCATGAAGCCGTTCTGCAGATCGATCACGATCAGCGCGGTCTTCGACGGATCGAGATTGGCGTGCGGGTGCGGTGTCCCGAGACGCGCCGTCACGAAATCGACGACGCGCTGGGAAATGTCGGTCTTGTTCATCATTGCAGCCTCCCTGGCGAGAGCGGTTCTTGGCGGGGGTGGAGTCACTGGTGTGCAGGTTATTCGGCGGGCACGAGTTCCTGTTCCCGCGCACTTTCCGGCGTGACCTTGATGCAACGGGCCATGCGGCCGGCGTCGAACACCACTTCCGGCGGCAGCGCCGCGGTGCAGGCGGCCTCGGCATAGCGGCAGCGGGGCGCGAAGGCGCATCCGGGCGGCAACGCGCGCAGGTCCGGCGGGCTGCCCGGGATCGCCTCGATGTCCTTGCCGCGCATGTTGCCGTGCACGGTCGAGGACAGCATGCCTTTGGTGTAGGGGTGTTTGGGGTTGCCGAGCACCTCGCGCACCGTGCCGGTCTCGACGATGCGGCCGGCATACATGACCGCCACCCGGTCGGCGATCTCCGCCGCCACGCCGAGGTCATGGGTGACGAAGATCACGCCCATGCCCATCTCCGCCTGGATCTTGCGCAGCAGGATCAGCACCTGGATCTGCACCGTGGCGTCGAGGGCGGTGGTCGGCTCGTCGGCCAGCAGCAGCTTCGGGCGGCAGGACAATGCCATGGCGATCATCGCGCGCTGGCGCAGGCCGCCGGACAGTTCATGCGGGAACGCCTTCAGGCGCCGTTCGGCCGAGGGAACCTTCACCAGTTCCAGCAGCTCAAGCGCCCGCGCCATCCCCTTGTCATAGGAGCAACCCTCGTGCCGGCGCACGGTCTCGGCGATCTGGTGGCCGACCGAGTATACCGGGTCGAGTGCGGTCATCGGCTCCTGAAAGATCATCGAGACGAGGCCGCCGCGCAGGTCGGACAGGTCCTTGCCCTTGAGGGACAGCACGTCCCTGCCGTCGACCTCGATGGTGCCGGTGATCCGGGTGCGGCGTTCCGGCAGCAGGCGCATGAGCGCACGCATGCTCACGCTCTTGCCCGACCCGGACTCGCCGATGATGCAGAGCACCTCGCCCGCATCCAGGGTCAGGTTCACGTTGTTGACCGCGTTCACCGTGGTCTCGCGGGTCACGAACTTGACGTTCAGGTCCTTCAGGGTGACCAGCGGGGTCGATCCGGAATTGCTCATCGCTCTGCCCTCCCCGTTCAATCGCCGCCGGCCATGGCGGTACCGGACGGCGCCGGTGCGGAGCCCGATGCCGAGGAGACCGCCATCGAATGGCCCGAGCGCGGGACAAACATATGACAGGCGGTGACATGCGCGTCCGCCGTCGCCCAGTCGCCAAGCACCGGATTATCGACCTCGCAGATCTTCTCCGCGAACTTGCAGCGGGTGCGGAAGCGGCAGCCGGACGGCGGGTTGATCGGGTTCGGCGGATCACCGACCAGCGGCGGTTCCTCGATTCGATCGTCCGGGTCCATCGACAGACGCGAGGCGAGCAGCGCCTGGGTATAGGGGTGTTTGGGACGCTCGTAGATCTCGTCGACCGGCCCGATCTCGACCACCTCGCCGAGATACATCACCAGCACGCGGTCGCTGACATATTGCACGACGTTCAGGTCGTGGGAGATGAACACATAGGTCAGGTTGAAGTGCTGCTTGAGGTAGCGCAGCAGGTTCAGAACCTGGGCCTCGACCGACTTGTCGAGCGCCGAGACCGCCTCGTCGAGAATGACAACCCGTGGCTCCAGCACCAAGGCGCGGGCGATGTTGACGCGCTGCTTCTGGCCGCCGGACAGCTCGTGCGGATAGCGCGGCCCGAACAGGTTCGGATCGAGCCCGACCTTGGTCAGCAACTCGCGCGCCGCGTCCTTGGCCTCGGCCTCGCTCGCGCCGTGGACCTTCTTGCCGTAGGAGATCGAATCCTCGATCGGCATGCGCGGGTTCAGGGACGAATAGCTGTCCTGGAACACCATCTGCATCAGCCGACGCATGTCGCGGACCGACAGCCCGTCGCTTTCGCCGACCGCGTCGCCGTCGAAAATCAGTTCCCCCGAGTCCGGCACGATCAGGTGCATGAGCAGGCGGGCCAGGGTCGACTTGCCGCAGCCGGACTCGCCGACCACACCCAGCGTCTCGCCCTTCATCACGGTGAAGCTGACGCCGTCCACCGCCCGGACATGGCCGACCGGCCGATTGAGGACCCCGCCGGTGATCGGGAAGTGCTTCTTCAGTTCGCGGGCGATCAGCATCGGCTGGGCGTCGCCGCCGCGGTCGCGCATGTCCTTGCGGTCCACCGCGCTCAGCGGCGATGCGGTACGGGAACCCTCGGTCGCGGTCATCGTCTCGCTCCTCACAGTCGGACGTCCATGGCCGCGCGCATGCCGTCGCTGACCAGGTTGAAGCAGATCGAGGTGATCAGGATCGCCACTCCCGGGATCGCGCAGACCAGCGGGTTGATGTAGATCGCCTGACGCAGGGTGTTCAGCATCAGCCCCCAATCCGGTTCCGGCGGGGTGACCCCGAGGCCGAGGAAGGACAGGCCCGACGCCAGCAGGATGCTGACGCTGACCATGCTGGAGGAATAGACCAGGATCGGCCCCAGTACGTTGCCGAGGATATGGACCCGGATGATGCTGAAGGTGCCCGCCCCCGTCGCCCGCGCCGCCTCGACGAAGTCGAGGTTGCGGACCTGGGAGGTCGCCGTCTCCGCCACCCGACACAGCGGCGGGATGAAAACCAGGGTCAGCGACAGCATGCCGTTGACGACGCCGCCGCCCATGGCGCCGGAAATCGCCACCGCCAGCAGGATCGACGGGAAAGCATAGAAGACGTCGACCATGCGCATGATCAGCATGTTCGTGCGTCCGCCGAGGAACCCGGCGACGATGCCGAGCGTGCCGCCGACGATCGTGGCGACCAGCACCGGCATGATGCCCATGGTGAGCGAGATCCGACCGCCGTAGAGCATGCGCGACAGGATATCGCGGCCGAGCTCGTCGGTGCCGAGATGGAAGTCCTTGTAGCCGATCGGCTTCAGCCGGTTGATCAGGCTGCTCTGATACGGATCCATCGGCGCCAGCAGCGGCGCGAAGATCGCCGAGAGCAGAATCAGGATCACGACCGCGCCGAAGAACAGGGTCAGGTAGTCGTAGCGCAGCCGGTAGCCGACATTCTGCCAGTAGCTGCGGACCATGACAGCCGGAGCGCTTTGGACGGCGCCGGCATCGGACGGGGACATGGTGATGTTTGCCATCGGTTCTCCTCCTCCCCGTCAGCCGCGCTTCAGGCGGGGATCGACCATCGTCTGCAACAGATCGATGACCAGATTGGTGGCGACGAAGATCATCGCCAGCACCAGAATCGTGCCCTGCAGCACCGGCAGATCACGGGTGAGGATCGCCTTGTTCAGCAGGAACCCGGTGCCCGGCCAGGTGAAGATCGTCTCGACCAGGATCGACCCGCCCATCAGGTAGCCGAACTGCAGGCCCATGACCGCCAGCACCTGGGGCATGGAATTCTTGACGACGTGGATCAGGATTTCGCGCTCGCTCAGCCCCTTGGCCCGCAGGGTCTCGACGAAGTCCTGGTTCAGGATCTCGGCGACCGCCGCCCGGGTGGTGCGGGTGATGATGCCGATCGGAATCATCGAGAGCGTGACCATCGGCATCAGCAGATGCCGGAAGTGGTTCCACTCCCAGAAATTGAACGTGTCCGACCCGCGCGGGCCCATGCCGGTCGCGGGCAGGACGTTCAGCTCGACGGCGAAGATGATCACCATCACGATACCGAGCCAGTAGTTCGGGATGCTGACGCCGATCACGGCGACGCCGGTGACGACGCGATCGACCGGACCGCCGGAGTGATAACCGGCGACGAGCCCCATGACGAACGCCAGGGAAAAGGCGACCATGACGGCGCCGGCGGCGAGCAGCACGGTGTTGCCGAGCGCCTTGAAGAGATCGTCGGTGACGGCGCGACCCGACGCGATCGAATGACCAAAATCACCGGTCAACACCTTGCCGAGCCAGATGAAATATTGCACCGGGATCGGCTTGTCGAAGCCGTAGGCCTTCTTGACCATCGCGATGGTCTCGGCGCTGGCGTCCTCGGGAAGCAGGGAGTTCAGGGGGTCGCCGGGTGCGATGTAGACCAGCGCGAAACAGACGATACTGACGCCGAGCGCAATAGGGATCGCATACAGCAGGCGGCGCAGAATATAGGCGGTCATCCAAGGGTCCCTTCGGCTCGGAGATGGCTCTGGCGAGGGAGGTCCGGCCGACCCCGGGTGGTCGGGCCGGCCGGACCGATTTGGTCGGGGCTTACTCGACCACGATCGGGGTGAGGTCCTGGAACCAACTCTGGGCCTGGACGAAACCCTTCACGTTCGGGGCGATGGCACGCGGATTAACGTCGTGGGCGACCATCAGCATGGTCGCGTCATCGACCATCATCTCGTGCAGCTTGGTCAGCTTCTCCATGCGGGCCTTCGGATCGAAGGAGGCATAGATCTCGTCGATCACCGCATCGACCTCGGGGTTGGTGTAGTGACCCCAGTTCGAGCCCTTCGGTGCGTGCTGCTTGCTGTAGACGTGGCGGATCAGGGCGCTGAACGGATCCTGCAGGGCACGGCTGATGTTGATGCCGTCGATCTGCGGGTTCTTCTCACGGCCCGGACGGCCGACATCGAGCAGGGCGTTCCAGTCCATGACGTCGAGCGTGGTGTCGAAGCCGACCGCATCGAGCTGGCTCTTCACCAGTTCATTCATCGGCAGCGGCTGCATCTGCCCGGAACCCGAGGTGGAGATCGCCAGCGTGATCTTGCACGGGTAGCAACCGGCTTCCTTCAGGAGCGCGGTCGCCTTTTCCGGATCGAAGTTGTAGACGTATTTCGGCTTGCCGTAATACGGGGTCGACGGCGGAACAACGCCATAGCCCTCGACCATGTAGCCGCCGAGAAGCGCCTTGAATTCCGGACGATTGAGCGCGTAGTTCGCGGCGCGCCGGACCTTCACGTCCTTGAACGCGCCGTCCACGAAGTTGAGCTGGTACGACCAGTTGTGCGGATACGGGGCCGTCACGATGGTCATGCCCGAGGACTCGAGTCGCGGAATGGTGTCCGGCGACGGGGCCTCGATAAAGTCGACTTGGCCCGACAGCAGGGCGGCCGCGCGGGTCGTCGCCTCCGGCATCGGGATCAACACCAGACGGTCGTGCTTGGGCACGCGCTTCGGGTCCCAATAGTCGGCGTTCTTCACCAGCTCCAGGCGCTCCTGGGCCACCATGCTGGCGAACTTGTACGGACCGGTGCCGGACGGATCGACGGCGTATTTCTCATAATCGTTGCCAAGCTCGGTGAGCTTGCAGCGGCTGATCATGAACCAGTAGGAAAGCTGGTAGGGGAACAGCGCATCCGGCTGCTTGGTGATGAAGGCGACCGTGTGGTCGTCGATCACCTCGACCTTGTCGATGATGCCGGTCCGGTTGCGGATGTCGGCGAACTGCTTGGCGTTGAACTGCGGCGCCTTGTCGTCGGAGACGCGGGCGAAGTTCCAGGCCACGTCCTCGGCCACGAAATCGCAGCCGTCATGCCATTTCACCCCCTCGCGGAGCTTGACGATCCAGCGGGTGTGGTCGTTGGGATCGATGTCCCAAGAGGTTGCCAGACCCGGCTTGATGTCGGCGGCGGTTTCGCCCTGGGACAAATCCCAAAGCGTCAGCGTGTCGTAGAGGTTGTAGCCGACGAAGCGGTAGCCCTCGAACCCCTGGTCGGGCTGACCGATCGTGACCGGAATGTCGCCAGCCGTCATGGCGACGCGAAGTACGGACTCGGCCGAGGCCGGAACCGCCGCCGCTGCCAGTCCGGCAGACACGGCGATGGCCGAAGCCAGTGTCCTGAAATTACGCATTGTGAAGCCTCCTTGCGTGTACCCGCCGCGCCCTTCGCAGCACCTCGCGCCCGGTCGGTTCGCCCCTTTGAGCGATCGCCGAACGTTCTCAAGCGCCGTCCCGTCCGTCCGCTCCCTAAGGAGCCGGAACACACGGTCGACCCGCGACATTGCTTCACAGATTTGCAATCGGCATGCCGGAATTCGGCGTAATTGTATCCAATTTATCGACATCGCCTGAATCTGGATCGAAGACAGCGATGGAACCGCCAATGCATTCAATCATATAGATGGTGTTTTCGACCTCTCCGACCCAATTTCGCCATGGCTATGCCGGCGCCTTGAATTTGCTGAGATGCCTGATTCAATATTGCTGCACCGCACAATTGTGCACATTCCGAATCCAATTTCTGCGCAATTGCTGTCCATAGTTTCGGATTCTGGAAACCCATACAAACATAAATATATTCAACATATTGAAATCATTGATATTGATCATTCAGATGCCGCCATAAATTTGTGCATCGCAAAATGACCGGACGTGCCAGAGCAATTTTTGGATACAATTCGGAATGTCACGGGCTTTCGCCCGCGCCCAACCCTGCCATTTCCAAGGGATTTCGCGATGTCCAGCGACGATCGATCCGCAACCATGCGCCAGGCCTTCGAGGCGATCACCGCCCTGAACGGCCTCACCCTCCCGCCCGACCGGGTCGAGACGATCTTCGAAGGATTCGTCGGCCTGCAGGCGATGACCGCGGACCTGCGCCGCGAGCGCACGGCGGAGTCCGAACCCGCCGGCGTCTTCGTGCCCGACACCATCACCCGAGGAGCCGCGTCATGACCGAGCCGCTGGAGACGCTGACCATCGCCGAGCTCGGCGATAAACTGCGCAACGGGTCTCTGACCTCCGCCAAGATCACCGAGCACTGCCTCACGCGGGTCGCCGATCTCGATCCGTCGCTCAACGCCTTCATCACGGTCACCGGCGACCGGGCCCTGGCCGACGCGGCCAAGGCGGACAGGGAACTGGCCGACGGTACCGATCGCGGGCCGATGCACGGCATCCCCTACGGGCTCAAGGACATCTACGACACCGCCGGCATCCGGACGACCTGCCACTCCAAGCTGCGCCAGGACGTGATCCCGGCGACCGACAGCATCTGCGCGCAGAAGCTGGTCGAGGCCGGCGGCGTGCTGCTCGGCAAGCTCTCGACCCATGAGTTCGCCTTCGGAGGGCCTTCCTTCGATCTGCCCTTCCCGCCGGCGCGTAATCCCTGGAACCGCAACCACGGTCCCGGCGGCTCGTCCAGCGGCTCCGGTGCCGCCGTCGCCATGGGCATGACGCGCACCGCCATGGGGTCGGACACCGGCGGCTCGATCCGCGGTCCGGCCGCCTATTGCGGCGTCATCGGCATCAAGCCGACCTATGGGCGGGTCAGCCGGCGCGGCGTCTTCCCGCTGTCATACACGATGGACCATTGCGGTCCGTTGTCGAAGACGGTGGAGGATGCGGCGATCACCTTGCAGGCGGTCGCCGGCTACGACCCGGTCGATCCGGGCAGCGCCGATGCGCCGGTGCCGGATTTCCGGGCGACGCTGAAAGCCGGTGTGAAGGGCATGAAGATCGGCCTGCTACGCTCGTTCTATGCCGATGCCGAGGGCATGGCACCGGAGAGCATCAAGGCGATCGACGACGCGGCCGAGACCTTGCGCAGCCTCGGTGCCATCGTCGAGGACGTCCAGGATGCCTCGCCCTTCACCCAGTACAATTCCTGCGGCCGGGTGATTTTGCTGGCCGAGGCGTATGCGATCCATGAGGCCGACCTGAAGTCCCGACCGCTCGACTACGGCCGCCTGACCATGGAGCGGATCATGCTCGGCGCCTACATCTCCTCGGCGGATCTGGTTCAGGCCCAGCGCCTGCGCCGCGAGCTGTCGTTGGAGGTGAATAATTTTTTACTCAAGCAGTACGATGTCCTGCTGGCCCCGTCCTCGATGTCGCCGGCGCCGCTGATCGACGCGCCGCAGAAGGGATTCCCGCTGGCCTGGCCGATGCAGACCATGCCGTTCAACGTCACCGGCAACCCGGCGATGTCAATTCCGATCGGGTTCAGCGAATCCGGGCTGCCCCTGTCGATGCAGATCGTCGGCGGGTATTTCGACGAGGCCACGGTGTTCCGGGTTGGCCACGCTTATGAGGCCGCCACCCAGTGGCACGCCCGCTGGCCCTCCCCGTCGGTCGCCGAAGCCGCCTGACGCAAGCGTCCGGGTCAACCTTCGGCCGGCATTCCCTCCCGGCATCGGGCAGGCACCGGCCGAAGGACCGCTGCAAGGGCGCCGCAGGGAAACGCGGCGCAAGTCAGCTGTGCACCTCACGGTACTTGGCGGCAAGCGTCCGCGCCTCGTCCTTGGACAGCACCTCCGCCACGATCGGCAGCACGTCTTCCTCTTCCTCCTCGAGATGGTGGAAGACGTCGTGGCGTAGTTCGGCCAGCTTCTCCTCCCAGTCGTCGGCATCCGGCGATAGATCCTCCATCTGCTCGATCAACTTCTTGTGCTCGCCATGTTCGGAGATCGCGTGCAGGCTTTCGTGGCGAGCATCCTTGGAGGTCTGGACGAGCGTGTCGAACAGGCTCTCCTCCTCCGCCTCGTGATGCGCCAGCAATTCCTTCCTGGTCTCCGCCCACAGCGACCGGCGACCATCACGGTCCTGCTCGACGATCGCCTCGAGCCGGTCGAATAGCGACCGCAACTTCGCATGCTCCTCGACGATCACCTCGACGATGGTATCCGCCTTCTTGTCGTCCTTCCCAGGGCGCTCCATGGCCTTCGTCGCCATCATACTCTCCTCACACGGTGATGACCGCGAACCCGGCAGTCGCGCCGGGTTCACGTCCTATGATCCTGATCTGGTGAGGGAAACGACGTAGGGGTCGAACGGTTCCAAACGGCAGGTCCGCGGAGACGCGCGGTCTCATCCATAGGCACCGGTACAAGGCTTGAGGCACTTCCCTCCGCCTCGTGACCCGACTTCCTGGGCATCCCCGCAGGGGTGATCCAGGACCGTGCTGCTGACGCCGGTCTCAGGGTCCTCGATCATTCCCCGGATCAAGTCCGGGTCATGGCCAGGAGGTCGGCTCCTTTTAGATCTGCCCGTAGCCGCCACCGCCAGAGGACTCGGCGATGACCCGGTCGCCCTTGGCGATGCGCAGGTTGGTCTTGCCCGGCAGCGCCACCTCGGTCCCGTCAGCGCGCGCGAGGGTCAGGCGGTAGGGCGCTCCCGCCTCCCCGCCTTCCAGACCGTAGGGCGGAATCACCATGCGCTCGCACATGGTGGTGAGCGTCAGCCCGTCGACCCGGGCGCGATAGACCCGGCGCAGACCGTCTCCGCCGATATGTTTCCCCTTGCCGCCGGTGCCACGCAGGATTTCCTGACGCTCGACCCGGATCGGGTATTCGGCCTCGACCACCTCGGCCGGCGTGCCCATGACATTGGCCATATGGGCGCGGATCGCCGGCATACCGTCGCGGTCGGCGCGCGCGCCCTCGCCGCCGCCATGCACCTCGTAGAAGGTGGTCCAGGTGCCGTCCTCGCGATGGCCGCCGAAGATCAGCAGCCCAGCCGTGGTCGGCCCGCCGGCACTGAGCTTCTCCGGGGCGAATTTGGCGAAGGCCAGGAACACCGCGTCAGCAACGCGCTGGGCGGTCTCGTGATTGCCGCCGACCACCGGCTTGTCGGCCGGGGCGTCGAGGATCGAGCCCGGACGGGTGACGATCTTCAGCGGGCGGTAGCAGCCGGCACTGGCCTGGATCTCCGGGCCGCAGATCGCCTTCATCACGTAGTAGACCGAGGCGGCGGTGATGAAACGGGTGGTGTTGATCGGTCCCGGCACCGCGTCGTCGGAGGCGGAGAAGTCGAGCACCGCCTCCTCGCCGGCGATGCTCAGGGTCACGCGCACGGCCGTCGGCGGTCCACCGTGACCGTCGTCATCCATGAAGTCCTCGCCCTCATAGACGCCATCCGGCAGGGCGGCGATCGCGGCCCGCATTTGCCGCTCGGCACGGTCGTGCAGGGCGGCGAAGGCCTGCTCCACCTCGTCGGTTCCATAGCGCGCGAACATCTCGGCGAACCGTCGGTCGGCGGCGCGGGTGGCGGCCACCTGGGCCAGGATGTCGCCGCGCCGCTCGTCGGGCCCGCGCACATTGGCCAGCACCATGGCGAGCTTTTCCTCGTCCGGTCCCTCCGCCGTGATGATCCGCAGCGGCGGAATCCGCAGCCCCTCCTGCCAGGCGTCGTAGGCGGCGGCGTAGTAGCTGCCGGGCGCCGCGCCGCCGACATCGGCCCAATGGGCCAGGCTGACGGCGAAGGCGACGATCCGGTCGCCGGAAAACACCGGACGGATCGCCTTCACGTCCGGCAGGTGGTTGCCGCCGACCTGCGGCAGGTTCAGCAACCAGACATCGCCCGGCCTCAAACGGTCGCGCGGCACGATCTTCAGGAATTCCTGAACCGTGAAGCTCATGACACCCATATGCATCGGGATGTCCTGGCCCTGGGCGATCAGCAGTCCGTCCCGGTCGGTCAGGGCGGAGGACAGGTCCCCCGCCTCGCGCAGCAACGGCGAGCGGGCCGAGCGCATCACCACCAGGGACATTTCCTCGGCAATGGCGGACAGGCCGTTGCGGATCACCTCCAGCGTGAACGGATCGATGCTCATGCCGACGCTCCCTCGACTTGGGCGCCGTCGACCTGGGCCACCTCGATATGGACATGGCCGAAGCCGTCGACCCGGAAGCGCTCGCGTGGTGGGACGACGATGGTCGACCACTCGTCCTCGATGATCGCCGGGCCTTGGCGCCAGTCGCCGGGAGCGAGAGCCGCGCGGTTCAGACAGACGGTGTCGATGACCCCGCCCTCCTCGAAGACGCAGCGCCGCGTGCCTTCCGGCGCTGCCCGGGTCTCGACGGCGGGCGTGACCGACGCCTGCTCCGGTCCGGAGACGGCCACGCGCAAAGCCGCCAGTTCCCAGGGTTCGTCCGTACTGAAGCCGTAGAGCGCATCATGCCGGGCCCGGAACGCGGTCCCCAGCCTCTCGGCGTCGCCCAGCGAGGGATCCGCGATCTCGATGGCATCGCTCTGGCCGCGATAGCGCAGCGAGGCGACGACCTCGACCGTCAATTCCACGCCCGTCGTCCCCTCGGCGTTGCGCAGTTCGGTGGTGAGTTCGTCGATGATGGCATCGCGGGCCGCACAGGCGGCGGTGGGATCCCAGCCGTCGCTCGCCATGCCGACGGTCTGCTGGCGACCGTAGCGCATCCTGGCCGACACGCAGCCCAGCGCCGAGAACCCACTGGACAGGGCCGGCACCACGACGGTTCGGATACCGTAGGCGCGGGCGACTTCGACCGCGTGCATCGGACCGGCCCCGCCGAAAGCGATCAGCGGACAGCTCCGGCCGTCGACACCGCGCTCCACCGTGATCCGGCGCAGGGCCCGGACCATATTCGCATGGGTGACACGGGCGATGCCCAGCGCCGCCTCCGCCACCGACACGCCGGCACCCTCGGCAATCGGCTGGACCGCCGCTTCCGCCCGGGTGAGATCGAGGGTTAGCGCGTTGCCGAGCCGGCGCCCCGGCTCCAGGTATCCCAGGATCAGATCCGCGTCGCTCACCGTCGCATCCGCGCCGCCGCGCCCGTAGCAGGCGGGCCCCGGGGCGGCGCCGGCGCTTTGCGGGCCGACCAGAAGCGCGCCGCTGTCGAGCCGGGCGATGGACCCGCCGCCGGCGCCGATCGACTCGACCGCCAGGATCGGCAGGCGGATGCGGTAGCGGCCGAGCCTGTGGTCGGAACGGACCTGGGCGGCCCCATCGACCACCAGGCAGACATCGGTCGTGGTTCCGCCCATATCGAAGGTCAGCGCCCGGTCGGTGCCGATCTCGTCCCGGATCTGGGCGGCGATCCGCGCCGAGGCGGCAACCCCGGCGGCGGGGCCGGACATGGCCAGCATCAGCGGATGATCCGCCACGGACCCGATGGCCGCCATGCCGCCGGCCGAATGGAAGAAATGGAACCGCGAGCCCTCCGGCCGGCGCTCCCCGATCCTGCCGAGATAATCCTGCACCCGGCGCATGACCGCGGCACTTAGCACCGTCGTGTTCATGCGCTCGTATTCGCGCTGCTCCGGACTGATGCGATGGGACAGGGCGACCCGGGGCACCCGGCGGGCCAGACGCTCGCCCAGCAGGATCTCGTGGGCCGGATTGCGATAGGCGTGCAGCAGGCAGACCGCGACCGACTCCGCCCCGCTCGCCGCCACCGCGTCGGCGATCCGGTCGGCCTCCGCCTCGGTCAGCGCCAGATCGACGCTGCCGTCATGCAGCATCCGCTCCGCCACCGGAAACCGCAGGGCGGGCGGCACCAGCGCCGGCGCCTTCGGCAGCAGATCGAGACGGTAGAGGTTGTCGCGCGACATCCGGCCGATATCGAGGGTGTCGGTGAACCCCTCGGTCGCCACCAGCGCGGTTTTCGAAAACCGCGACTCCCCAATGGCGTTGGTCACCATCGTCGTGCCATGCACCAGCTCGGCGACGCCGTCCCATGTCAGGCCGACCGCGGCCAGGGCCGCGACCAAGGCGGTCACCGGATCGCCCGGTACGCTCGGAACCTTGGCGGCACGCACCGCGCCGCCCGCCAAATCCGATGCGACGACATCCGTGAACGTCCCGCCGATATCGATGCCGACACGCCAGATCGGGGCCATCGCCTTCACCACTCCGCCGGAGATCGGCCGCCTCGCTCAGCACGGGACGCGCAATGGGCGAATCAGCAAAATTTCCGATTTTCGTAAATTATTGCATCGCAAAATTCTAAGTTCGGACACCCGCGCCGGTCAACATCCCGTCTGATCTAGGCCGCTATTTCCAGCGCGCGTGCGCTCATCAGCTCGGCCGTGCGGGCGATTGCCCCGCGCATGGTCTCGGCGGGCACCTGGCGCATGCGGTCGGCGAATCCGACGATGCCGAGGGCGTAGAATACATGCCGCCCGTCCAGCTTCAACGGACAGGCGTAGCTCAGCGCGCCAACGTCCATCTCATTGTCGCAAATGGCAAAACCGCTCTCGCGCACCTCGGTGAGCTGACGGCGCAGCGCGGCTTCGTCGACGCAGGTGTTTTCGGTGAAACGGACCCTTGGCTGCGCCAGAACCCGGTCAATGAACTCGGCATCCTGGAACGCCAGGATCGCCTTGCCGGTCGCGGTCGCGTGCATCGGCCACTCCCGGCCCGGATGGATATACGAGCGGAAATCACCCATCGGCTGTTCCAGCGTGACCGTCTCGACCACCGATCCCGCCAGCCGCGCGATGAACACCGTCTCACCGAACTCCGCCACCAACTCGCGCAGGAACGGCCGCGCCATCGCCACCACCGCACTCGGCAAGGCCACCACATGCAAAAGCCGCAGCAGCCGGGGGCCCAGAACGTAGGATCGGCTGCCATCCACCTGTTCCAACAGGCCGACGTCGCGCAGGGAATTCACCAGCCGATGCGCCGTCCCGACCTGCAACCCGGCGGCACGGGCGATGTTGCTGAGGGTGATGCCGCCGTTGGCGGCGCCCACGGTTTCCAGGATCCGAGCATAGCGGCTGAGAGGTTTGTCGGATTTTGCATTCACCACTGTCCTCCTCGCGGCGTCGGAAGTGCAATTGACAGCACGAACCTCGCCGCCTTACGGTTTCCGGAAACCGGAATACAGTCGCATATCGCAACTGCAAAACGAACCCCGGAACAGGGGCGACACGGACAGAGGGAGGACGGGAGGCAACCCACACCGCATGCGCGGTGTGGAGCGAGGGGGATTATCGCGTGACGGCCGCTTCTCCAATTTTCGAGGTGGAAGACGCATCGCTGGCTTTCGGCGGGAACCGAGCCCTCGACTCCGTGTCCTTCAACATGGTTGCCGGCGAGCTGCTCGGGCTGATCGGCCCCAACGGTTCGGGCAAGACCACCCTGCTCAACGCCGTCGGGTCGATCTATCCACTGAGCGACGGCAAGATCTCCTTCGAGCGCCAGCGGATCGACTCCCTGTCGATGCACGAGGTGACGCGCGCCGGCATCGGCCGGATGTTCCAGGCGCCGCGCATCTTTCCGCACATGACCTGCATGGAGAACCTGCTCGCCGCCGGTTTCGCGGTTCGCGAGGACGCCGAGAGCCGTGAGGACCTGATCCACCGCGGCGAGGAACTGCTCACCTCGCTGACCATCGACCGGTTCCGCGATACCGTCGCCGGCAGTATGTCCGGCGGCCAGCGCATGCTGCTGCAATTCGCCCGCACCCTGATGCTGCGCCCGCGCCTGCTGCTGCTCGACGAGCCGTTCGGCGGCGTCCACCCGAAGCTGATCGAGGTCATGCTCGAGCGTATCCGCACGCTGCACGAGGACGGCCTCACCATCATCATGGTGAGCCATGACCTGCCGACCATCATGGGTCTGTCCCAGCGCATCATCGCCCTCGCCAACGGCAAACTGATCGCCGACGGCACACCCGCCGAGGTCCGTGAGGATCCCGTCGTCATCGACGCGTATCTGGGGGGCTGAGGCATGCTGGTCGTCGAGAACATCGTCGCCGGCTATGTCGAGGACGTCGATATCCTCCACAGCGTCAGCCTGGAGGTACGCAAAGGCCAGATTTCCTCGATCATCGGCCCCAACGGCTCCGGCAAGTCGACGCTGGTACGGGTGATCTGCGGGATGCTGCCGGCCCGCCAGGGAGAGGTGCGCTACGACGCCACCAAACTCTCCGGCACACCGGCGCACCGCATGGCCGAGCTCGGCATCGCCTATCTGCCGCAGGAGCGCACGGTCTTTCCGCACCTGACGGTGGAGCAGAACATCGAGTTGGGCGGCTGGACGTTCCGCCGGGACGGCGCGCGCATCGGGAAGATGCTGCGCAAGGTCTACGCTCAGTTCCCGATCCTCGCCGAGCGCAAGAACACCAAGGGCGGCGACCTGTCAGGCGGCCAGCAGAAGATCCTGGAAATCGCCCGCGCCCTGATGATCGAGCCCAATCTGCTGGTGTTCGACGAACCGACCGTCGGCCTCGCGCCGATCGTCGCCAAGGAAGTTTACGACACGCTCGAACGGCTCAAGGCCGAGGGCATGACGGTACTGCTGGTGGACCAGAACGTCCGCGAGGCGGTGCGCATCGGTGATCACGTGTACGTACTCGAACTCGGCAGGAACAAGGCCGACGGGGCGCGTGACGCATTTGAAGGGGACCTCCACGCGCTGATCAAGGACTGGCTTCAGATCTGAGACACGCGTGGCCGGACGCAACGAAGGAGGCTTCTACATGACGTCAACAAAGACGAGACTTCTCGCTGGCCTGCCGCTCCTGGCAGCGCTCGCGACCGCCGGCCCGGCAATCGCCGCGGACACCATCAAAGTCGGCGGTCTCGCACCGCTCTCCTCGCCCGGCGCCTATCAGCAGGGCAAGGAGCTGGTCCTCGGCCTGCAATGGGCGGTCGACGACTTCAACGCGGCCGGCGGCCTGGACGGCAAGATGGTCGAGCTGGTCGTCGAGGACACCCAGGGCAAGCCCCCGGTCGGCGCCACCGCCGCCGAGAAACTGATCACCAGCGAGGGTGTGGTCGGTCTTGCCGGCGAGTACCACTCCTCGGTCTGCTCGGCCGAGATCGAGGTGGCCAAGCAGCACGGCAAGCCGTTCGTCATCGCGTCATGCTGGTCCGACAACCTGACCGAGGCGGGTTACGCCGAGGTATTCCGCACCAGCGTGTACTCCTCGAAGCTGGCCGAGAACATGGTCGGCCTCGCCGCCGAAGCCGGCATCAAGAAGGTTGCCGCGATCGTCGAGGATTCCGACTACGGCGTCGGCATCGCCAAGAACATCGAGGGCGCCATCACCAAGCTCGGCGCCGACATCGATTTCTCCTACGAGGTCGTCGAGAAGACCGGCAAGGACTTCGTTCCCGTCCTGCTGAAGTACAAGACCCAGGTGAAGCCGGAGATGATCATCTCCGCCGTCACCCAGCCCGGCGGTTTCCTGGTCCTGAAGCAGGCGCACGAGATCGGCTTCGCACCGTCCTCCGACACCCTGTTCCTGGACGCCACCTGCACCTCGCAGAACGACAAGGTGTTCTGGGAAGCGGTCAAGGATGCCGGCAAGAACGTCCTGCTCTCCTGCCCGTTCAGCCCGAGCGTCAAGCTGACCCCGCTCGGCGAGACGATCAAGGCGCGCTACACCAAGGAATTCGACCGCGAGCCGAACTACGTGGTGCTGCAGGGCTACGACAGCATGCAGGCGCTGCTTGAGGGCATGAAGGCGGCCGGTTCCACCGACGGCCCGAAGATCGTCGAGGCGCTGAAGACCCTGACATTCGACGGCTCGCGCGGTCCGGTGAAGTTCGAGACCGGCCCGGGCGTGTGGACCCAGCAGTGGAAGGACGTGCCGACGTTCATCTTCCAGTACACCGAGGTCGACCAGGCCGCCGGCGACGCATCGGTCCTGTTCCCGCCGGCCTTCGCCACCGCGAAGATCGCGAAGTAACGATCCCATCCTGACTTGCCGGCATGGCGGTTCCCGCCGCCATGCCGCATCCAAGGGAGTGTCCCCGTGGACGTTTATGTCCTGTCCCAGATCGTCAACGGCCTTATCTTCGGGCTGATCTACGGCCTGATTGCCTTGGGCCTGACGATCATCTTCGGCATCATGCGCGTCGTGAACTTTGCGCACGGCGAGTTCCTGATGCTCGGGGGCTACGCCCTCTATCTGTTCACCGTCACGCTCGGCCTGCACCCGCTGATCGGTCTGCCGCTCAGCATGGCCTCGGTGGCGGCGTTCGGTGTGCTCACGGAGCGTGTGTTGCTCCGCCCGATCTACACGACCCGGATCGAGCGCCCCGAGGAATACGCCATCATCCTGACCTTCGGCCTGTCGCTATTCCTGCAGAACGGCGCCCTGGCGACGGCGGGTGCCTATGAATACACCCCGAATTCGTTCTGGTCCGGATCGGTCCCGGTGATCGGCGATCTGTGGCTGTCCGGCGACCGGCTGTTCGCCGCCGCCATGGCCGTGGTCCTGATCCTCGCCACCCTGCTGGTCATGTACCGCACCTGGCTTGGCCGCGCCCTGATGGCGACCGCCCAGAGCCGGGTCGGCGCCACCGTTTCCGGCATCAACGCGATCGGCATGAACATGACGGCCGTCGCCCTGGCCGGCCTGCTCGCCGGTGCGGCCGGCGCGCTGCTGTCGCCGATCTTCCTGGTCTACCCCGATGTCGGCGTCGTGCCGGTGGTGAAGGCCTTCGTGATCCTGGTGCTGGGCGGCATGGGCTCGATCCCGGGCGCGGTGATCGCCGCCCTGATCCTCGGGCTCGTGGAGAGCCTGGGCTCGGTCTACATCTCGCTCGCCTACAAGGACGTCTACTCGTTCCTGGTGCTGATCGCCGTGCTGCTGATCCGCCCCTATGGATTATTCGGTCAGAAGGAGCGCCGCGCGTGACCCGGTTTGAGAAACTGGCCGCCGTCGTAGCGCTCGCGCTCGCGCTGGTCGTCCCCCTGATCTTCGACAGCTACCTGATCCGGGTCGCGGCCACGGCGCTGTACTTCGTCATCCTGGCCACGTCCTGGAACCTTCTGCTTGGTTTCGCCGGCGTGCTGTCCTTCGCCCAGGCGGCCTTCGCCGCGGTCGGCGCCTATACCTCCGGACTGATGTGCCTGCATCTCGGCACTCCGCCGATCGTCGGCGTGATCTGCGGCGGTATCGTCGCCGCCGCCGTCGGCTGGGTGCTGGCGCGGATGTGCCTGCGCCTGCGCGGACCGTATCTGGCCCTGATGACCATCGGGTTCTCGGAGATCCTGCGCCTGGTGCTGCAGATCGAGCACGAGTTCACCCGCGGCTCCCTCGGCCTGGAGATGCCGTACCTGTTCCCGATGGACGAGCCGAACCACGCGCTCGGCTATCTGGTGATGCTGGCCTTGGCGCTGGCCTGTCTGGTGGCGATCTACAAGTTCGTCAATTCCGAGGCCGGGCTGTATCTGAAGGCGATCCGCGAGGATGAGGACATCGCCCAGGCCATGGGCATCGACACCGTGAAGTGGAAGATCAACGCCTTTGTCGTCTCCAGCCTGCTGGCCGGCCTGGCGGGCGGATTGTTCGCTCATCTCTTCGTCCAGGTCATCGCGCCGCAGATGCTGCTGCTGTCGGAAATGGCCCTGATCCTGGCGGCGACCATCGTCGGCGGCCTCGGCACCCTGGCCGGACCGGTGATCGGCGCGGTGCTTCTGGTGGTCGGCCAGGAGGTGCTCCGCGAGATCAGCCCGCATGCCCACCTGCTGCTGTTCGCCATCCTGGTGATCGTGGTGATGAAGTTCTTCCGCCGCGGCTTCTTCGGACTGCTTCAGGACCGGCTGCGCAGCCGTGGCCTGCTGGCGACTGTACCGCCCTTCACCAAACTCTGAGACCGCTCGGCAGAAGGCACATCCGGTCGCGCCGAGTACACCATTATTTAACAGGTCCTGCCCCACACTCGGGACGACTCGAGAGTAGGTGCCATGCAATCAACATATCAAAAGACCAAGGACCCCGACACGCGGCCGACGGGGGGACCCAGCTCGGCTTCCGACCGGCCGGATGACCGGGGAGATCACGGCGCCGGCGCCCGTGACTGGTCCCGGACGTCCCTGGCCGATCAAGGCCTCGCGTATTGGGACTCCATCCGCAACGGCCGTCCAACTCCCCGACGGGAGGACTTCGATCCGGCGGATATCCCGCGCCTGCTCACCCATGTCGTCTTTCTCGACGTCATCGACGCTGGTGCCGATTTCCGGTTCCGCGTCATTGGCGACGCCGTGCGGTCCGCGTCCTTCGCCAACCACACGGGGCAATGCGTCAGCGACCTGCCCCATGTATCGCCCGACGGGCCGCTCATGCAGACCCTCAGATCCGCCGTGGATCGCGGCGTTCCCGTGCGCAGCCCGATTCCGTATGAAGGGCCGCGCAAGGAATTCTCGGTTCGCGATCACCTCGTCATGCCGCTGGCCGATGCCGGCGGCGCGGTCTCGCACCTGCTGTTGACCGTCGATCTGGTCGATACCCGGCGCTGACCGGGGCGGCGCACGAGAGCCGCGGCGATCCGGCCGCGTGCGTCCGGCCGGCGGATCGTTCTATAAATCGAGCGACCCGACGTTCGAGTGCTCTTCATGACCCGTTCCAGTCCCGCCGCACACACCGCCACGGCAGATCGCCATCGCACCCCGTTGACCATCGGGATCGTCGCCTGCTCCTCGGAGGGAGCGGCCCTGTGCTATCGGACGATCTGTTCCCGGGCACCCGCCATCCTGGGATCGCACGCCCATCCGGAGATCGCCCTGCACGGGGCCTCGCTGGCGCGATACGTGGCGGCGCTGGAGGCCGGCGATCTCGCCGGGGTCGGCGCAATCATGCTGCGGTCGGCCGAAAGGCTCGCGGCGGCCGGTGCGGATTTCCTGATCTGTCCGGACAACACCATCCATGCCGCCATGGACCATGTCCGCCCCCATTCGCCCCTGCCCTGGCTCCATATCGCGGAGGTCGTGGCCGAAGAGGCGCAGCGCCGGGGCGTGCGGCGGGCGGCGATCCTGGGAACCCGCTGGCTGACCGACAGTGCCGTCTATCCCGACGCCCTGGCCGCCAGAGGTATCGGATTCCTGCGCCCGGAAGACGCCGAAAAGGATGACGTGGCGCGGATCATCATGGACGAGCTGGTGAACGGCATACAGGTCGCCGGTTCCACCGCCTATCTCCAGGACCTGATCGCGGGGATGAATGACCGGGGATGCGATGCCGTCATCCTCGGCTGTACCGAGCTGCCGCTTGTGCTGCGCGACGACAATTCGTCCCTGCCGACGCTCGACTCCACTCGCCTGCTGGCCGATGCGGCCCTGCGTCACGCTGTCGACAATACCCGGCCTGCCGCTTAGCCGCCGGCCGCCGCCAGATCGTTGACCGGGACAGGTACATTGCCCCGGCCCTCGTATTCGGTGCGGGTGTCCTGGAACAGCTTGACCAGGGCGTCCATCACCACTCGGATCCGCGGCAGCGACCGCATGTCCCGGTGGACCAGCAGCCATTCGTCGACCAGCACATCACTCAGAATCGGCGTCACGCGGACAAGGTCGGGATCCTTGTCGCCCAGGAAACACGGCAGTACGCCGACCCCATGCCCGTCATGAATCGCGTGGTACAGCACCACGCCGTTGTTGGTCCGCACCTCCGGTGCCGTCCCGTCGAGCAGAGCGACCTGCCATTGCTGGCCCGGCATATAGACATGATCGTCGTCGAACCCGACCCAGGGAAGCGCGCGCAGCGATGCCGGACTGCCGTCGCATTCCGCCGCGAATCCCCGCACGCCATAGGCCGCATAGGCGAAGCGGCCGAGCTTGCGGCCAACCAGATTGGCGCTGTCGGGCAGGGTGTTGCGGATCAGCAGGTCGGCTTCGCGGCGCGACAGGTTCGCGGAAATATGAGCGACCGAGATTTCGAACTCGATGCAGCGGTGGTTCTCGCGCAGCCGCATCAGGTGTCGCGAGATGAACTCCGCCATGGTCTCGTCGACCGAAATCCTGACCGTGCCGAGATGGGCGTTGGTGAGCCCCGCACTGCGCCGGGCCAGCGCCTGGGCGGCCTGCTCCATCGCGCGGACCTCGTCCAGCAGATGGGTCGCCGCCAGGGTCGGCACGAACCGGTCCGGCAGTCGCTCGAACAACCGGGAGCCGAGCTCGTCCTCCAGCGCCTTGACCCTCCGGGCCACGGTCGGATGGCTGACCTTGAGCTTGCGCGCGGCGGCTGTCAGGCTGCCTTCCTCGGCGAGTGCCAGAAACACCCGCAGATTGTCCCAGTCGCTGATCATCGCATCCTCCGATCCCGGCAAGCGCCGCCCAGTCTGCTCTCCCACGCCGATACTCAGCGTTCACACTGCACCGCATCAACGTTCAAAATCGTACAGATGGTCTTCGTAATCGTCCATCTAGTTCGGAGTCATTCTCAACTAGACTGATTTCACGTTCGGCTTTTCGAGGATCACCCCGATGCATTTCGAGACGCGACTTTGGGCCTTCACAGAAGGTGTGCGCTGGCGGATCGCCTTCGCCGTTTTTATTGGTCTTGGCGCGGTGACCCTCGGCGTGGCCCGTCTCGCTCTGCTCGGCTGGCTGATCGGCCGGGTCTTCGCCGGCGACACCGTCGAGCAGCTGATGGGGCCGATCGTCGCCATCGCCGCGGTGATGGTCCTGCGTGGCGCGTTCGAGCACTGGCGCAACACGGTCGCCCACCGCACCGCCGCCATCGTGCAGAAGAAGCTGCGGCGCAAGCTGTTCGACAAGCTCGCCGCGCTCGGCCCGGCCTATGTCGGACGTGAGCGCTCCGGCGGCATCACCCTGACGCTGGTCGATGGCGTCGAACAGCTCGAGACCTATTTCGGCCAGTACATGCCCCAGGGCCTGGTCTCGCTGCTGACCCCGATCCTGATCTTCGCCTTTACCGCCTTCCTCGATCTGCCGGTGGCCGGCGTGCTGCTCGTCTTCGCGCTGATCTCGCTGTTCGCCCCGGCGCTCTGGCACAGCCACGACGAGCGCAACTCCCAGAGCCGGCAGAAGGCCTACGCCGCCTTCGCCGCCGAGTTCCTCGACTCGATCCAGGGCCTGCCGACCCTGAAGGCGTTCGGCCAGAGCACCCAGCGCGCCGACACCCTGGCCGACAAGGCCCGGGACCTGTTCAAGCGCACCATGTGGGTGCTGGCGACCAACGTGCTGTCGCGCGGTATCACCGACAGCGCCATCGCCTGCGGTGCCGCCCTGGCGCTGGCGGTCGGCGCCTGGCGGGTCGAGGCCGGCGCCATGGATCTGCCGGAACTGCTGGTCATCATGATGCTGGGCGTGGAGATCTTCCGGCCCATGCGCGAGCTGCGCAACGTGCTGCATCAGGGCATGGTCGGCCTGTCGGCGGCCAAGGGCGTCTACCACCTGCTGGACGGTGAGCCGGCGGTGGTCGACGGCCCGCGCAATCCGGCGGCGGAGACGCTGCAGGCGGTCGTCGCCTTCGAGCAGGTCGGCTTCCGCTATCCCGGTGCCCGCCGCGTGGTTCATGACGGGCTCGACTTCACCGTGGCCGCCGGCGAGCGGATCGGCCTGGTCGGTCCGAGCGGCTGCGGCAAGTCCTCGGTCGTGCGCCTGCTGTTGCGCTTCTTCGACCCCGAAGCCGGACGGGTGACGATCGGTGGCGTCGATCTGCGCGAGATGTCCTTCGAACAGATCCGGTCGCGTATCAGCGTGGTCAACCAGGACACATTCCTGTTCCACGGCACCATCGGCGACAACATCCGCATGGGCGATCCCGAAGCGACCGAGGAGTCCATGATCGCCGCCGCCCGGGCCGCCAACATCCACGGCTTCATCACCACCCTGCCCCAGGGCTACGACACCGTGGTCGGCGAGAAGGGGATCAAGCTCTCCGGCGGCCAGCGCCAGCGCGTCGCCATCGCCCGCGCCCTGCTCCGCGACACCCCGATCCTGGTGCTCGACGAGGCGTTGAGCGCCGTCGATGCCGAGAACGAGGCGGTGATCCAGGACGCGCTGAACCGGCTGATGAAGGGCCGCACGACCCTGGTCCTGGCCCACCGGCTGTCCAGCGTGATCGACTGCGACCGCATCCTGGTGCTCGACCACGGCAAGGTGGTCGAGGAAGGTGCGCATGACGCGCTGATGGCCAAGGGCGGGGTCTATGCCGGGCTGATGGCCGAGCAGGCCCGCGAATCCCAGCACGCAGACGGCGATGTCACCATCGATCCCCGACCGGCCACCGAAACACTCTCCTCCATTCCGGGCGGCGCCAAGCAGGCCCCGACCGAAGGCATCATCAAGGCCGAAGGCCTCGGTTGGTACGAGGTGGTAAAGACCCTGATGGGCACGATCATGCCGTGGTGGGGCAAGCTCACTCTGACCTTCGTCTTCGGTGTCCTGCGGGTGCTGACCTTCATCGGCGTGGGCGTGTTCAGCGCGCTGACGATCCTGGCGCTGAAGAACGGCGATTCCTACGATCAGTGGCTGATCGGCCTGGCGATCGTCGCCCCGCTGTCCGGCGTGCTGCACTGGCTCGAATCCTGGCTCGCCCACGACATGGCGTTCCGACTATTGGCCGAGATGCGGATCGACACTTTCCGCAAGCTCGACGCCCTGGCCCCGGCCTATCTGGTGCGCCGGCGCACGGGCGACCTGATGTCGTTGGCTACCCACGATATCGAGCTGATCGAGTATTTCTTCGCCCATACCGTCGCGCCGGCTTTCGTCGCGGTGCTGGTGCCGGCGGCCGTCGTTGCCGTGCTGGCCAGCCAGAGTGTGTGGGTCGCCGTCGCCCTCGTCCCGTTCCTGGTGGCGGTGGCTCTGGCGCCGTTCCTGATGCGGGGCAAGGTCGATCAGCTCGGCTCGGAAGCGCGGGAAGCGGCGGGGGAGCTCGGCGCCGTCGCCGTCGACTCGGTCCAGGGCCTCGGCGAAATCGTCGCCTTCCAGCAGGAAGAGCAGCGCGGGATGCTCATCGACCGCCTGACACAGCGTCACATCGACTTGCGCCTGCCGTTCTTCGAGGAACTGACCCTGCAGCAGAGCCTGCTGGAGATCTTCACCGGCCTCGGCGGTCTCGCGGTCGTCGTCACGGGCGCTGTGATGGCGTCCAACGGGGTGATCGATCCGGGCGTGCTGCCGCTGCTCACGCTGCTGGCCATGGCCGCCTTCCTGCCAATTTCGGAGATCGCGCAGATCGGCCGCCAGCTCGCCGACACGCTGGGGGCAACCCGGCGCTATTACGGGCTGGAGAACGAGCCGGTGCCGGTGACCGATGGCCCGGGCGTGCCGGCGACGGCGGCGGGCCCCGCGTCAATGGCCCTGGACGGCGTGTCCTTCGCCTATCCCGGCCAGCACCGGTATGCTCTGGACAAGATCAACCTCGAGATCCCCGCCGGATCCACCGTTGCCATGGTCGGCACCTCGGGCGCCGGCAAGACCACGACCGCCCAGCTGCTGATGCGGTTCTGGGATCCCGACGAGGGCCGGGTGACGATGAACGGCGTCGACCTCAGGGAATACGAGCTCGACGACCTGCGCGGCCGCATCGCCCTCGTCGCCCAGGACACCTATCTGTTCAACGATACGCTCAAGGCCAACATCATGGTCGCCCGCCCGGACGCGTCCGATGCGGATCTGGCGGCGGCGGTTCGCCATGCGTCGCTGGGAGATCTGGTGGCCACCCTGCCCGACGGGATCGACACGCCGGTCGGCGAACGCGGGACGTCACTGTCCGGCGGCCAGCGTCAGCGTGTGGCGATCGCACGGGCGTTCCTCAAGGATGCCCCGATCCTGATCCTGGACGAGGCGACCTCGCATCTCGACGCGGTCAACGAACAGGCGGTGCGCGGTGCGCTCGACAAACTGAAGGCGGACCGGACCACCATCGTGATCGCCCATCGGCTGTCGACCATCCGCGACGCCGACAAGATCGTGGTGCTGGAAGAGGGCCGTCTGATCGAGGAAGGCAGCCACGAGGTGTTGTTGGCCAAGGGCGAGCTTTATGCGCAGTTGGTCTCGCGCCAGCTCGCCTCCGCCTGGGCCGCCCAGTAGCGAGCTAAAAAGAGCAAACCCCGCGGCCGAAGCCGCGGGGTTGCCCGTCGAGACCGGATTGGCGCTGCGGGAAGCGATGAGAACATCCGGCCCCGCCGAGCCTGGGTCCAACTCGAAGCGAGGGGCTCAGCCCTTGAATTCAGGCAGGTCCTTGATCTCGGCCTGGGTCAGGCTGACCCGGGCCTTGCCGTCCGGCATGAGCGTGAAGTCGGCCAGCGGAATCGCCACCCGCATCTCTCCGATGCCAAAGATGCCACCGACCTCGATCACGGCCTTCCGGGTGCCGCCGTCCTCGATGATCCTGCGAACCTCTCCGGCTTCTTTCTCGTCGACCGAGATCACCTTGGCGCCGACCAGGCGCTGATTGCGGACCGAGGTCGCCGCGTCGACCGTCGGCTTCTGCATCGGCCGGACTTCGACCGCCGGGGCGTCGGTCCGGGGTGGCGCGGTCACCTCATCCTCGGCACGGGCGGTGGTCTGCGCGACGGCGACGATCTGGGACGCGCCCGCCATGACGGCGGCACACAGGATCGTGGTCATGAAATTGGCTCTCATCGCACCCTCCTTCGATCGCGATACGCCCGGATCCTCGACCCGGGATACACCCGCCGGCGCCGTGGGGAGCGGCACCGGCGGGCCCAAGTCGGAACGGCGGGGGGAGATGGGGGAACCCGCCGCTCCGTTGAACGGGTATGCGCGGATCAGGCGGCCGCGACGGCCCTGTCATTCGCCGGCGCTTCGTCAAGCCGGACCTTGAGGGTTTCGCGACCGCGATACAGGCGCGACATCACGGTACCGACCGGGACGCCCAGGCGTTCGGCGGCGGCGCGATACGACATGCCGTCGACCGCGATCATCTGCACGACATCGTGCTGCTGCTCGGGCAGTGCGTTGATGGCGTCCTGCATCTCGTGGACCCGATGGCGCTGGTACTGGTTCGGCAACACGCCGAGGCTGCCCTGGACGTCGTCCAGATCGACCACCGGGCCCTGGCGCTTGCGCCGGGCATAGTCGTCGGCGATCACATTGCGCACGATGCGGTTCAGATACCCCCGCCAGTTCTCCACCGTGCGACCGTCGCGGACATACACGATGGCCCGCAGCAAGGCTTCCTGGGCGATGTCGTCCGCGTCGGCACGGTTTCCGACCAGACGGCGAGCGGTGCGCTGGACGCTGCTGTAGTGCTCTCTCACCTGGATCTCAGTGATGGTCATTGCTCTGCTCCCACAACCTCAAAAGGGTTCGGCTGTTTCGCCGTCGTCAGAACAAGACTTAGCGATGCCGCTGTGACGTTGCTGGGCCAGAGCTGTGACAAGTATGCGCCGCACCGACCCCAAGCTGTGAACGTCGTGGGGCGCCGTAGGTTCCGGCTCATGGCCGGCGACCGGGAAAAAACTATGGGGATGCAAAAGCGATTAGTGGGTTAACGGCGATTTACCCTACGGACCCGTTCTCCGAGGCGCCGCACCGGATCACCCATCCGAAGGGGTGCAGGGTCCGCCGGAGCGGACCCTGCGGGAGGCGGGGCAATGACGCGGCCTTTTTTCTCGACCGCTGACATAATGACCGCGCATCACGCGCCGTTATTCCGAAGCTCAGGCGTTTTCTGCGATCGGCAGGACAATGGTCACTTCCAGCCCGCATGGATCCGCGTTCCGGGCGGAGACCGACCCGTTCAGCGCCACCACATTCCGGCTGACGATCCACATGCCGAGACCGAAATGCCCGCCGCCGCCCTCGTCCACGGCGGAGGCCGGACGTCTGGTGAAGCCCTTCTCGAACAGCTTGGCGAGCACGTCCTCGGACGCACCCGGGCCGGAATCGCGCACGCTGATCCGAACGTTGCGGCCGGCGCGTTCCAGATGGACGGACACCGTCGCCCCTTTCGGCGAGAAGCCGACCGCATTCTCGATCACGTTCTCGAACACCGCCTCCAGCATCTCGTCGCTGCCGAGCACCACCGCCGATGCCATGATCTCGGCGTGCAGGTGGATGCCCCGAGCCTCGCAGGGGCCGTCGAAATCGCCGCAGAGCCCCCGCAGCAGCTCGTCGATCTGCACCGGGTCGCGCGGCGGCGACGCCAACAAGGCTGCCGCCTCCGTGGTGCGTTGGCCGGCGACGATCAGGCTGCTCAGGCGCTGGCGCGACTGGTCGATGATCCCGAGCATGCGGTGAGCGCGGGCATTGTCCGGCGGCACCGCGCGCCGTAAAGCCTCGATCGACTGGGCGATGGTGCCGATCGGCGTCTTCAGCGCATGCACCTGCTCCTCCGCCGATGCGCGGATATCGACCGCCACGTCGTGCAGGCGCTGGACCATGGCATCGAATTCTCCGGCAACCCCGTCGAGCTCCGGCACCCGGTTGAGGCGGCGGAACGAGCGCCCGCCGCTGCCGGCGGCGGCAATCCGGCGCGCATGGCGCTCGAAGCGCCGCAGCGCGCCGCGGACGTCCAGCAGCACGACGATGAGAACGGAGGCCATCGCCACATAGATGATCACCGCGGCGATCACCTCCGGGCGCTGCCAGTACGGCTCGATCAGCGACGCCGCCACCTGATCCTCTAGGGCCAGGGAGGCGATGAGCGCCCAGCATCCCTGCGCGGTCTGGATCGGCGTAATCGAGACCAGAAGCTCGCGGCCGACCTCCGGCGCGGCGGTCACCCGGCTCAGTTCGACCATGCCGGAGCATGAGGACCAGACATCGCTCAACAGTCCGGTCTGGCGGAACAGGCGGCGCTCCAACTCGAGCTGCTCCATGCTGAACGCCGGCGCCGTCGCCACATAGAAGAAATCGGAGACGTCTTTCTCGTCGGCCGGGCTGAACAGGAGCCGCAGCCGCATGCCGGGGGTCTCGAACAGCTGCAGCCGCTCGGGAACTTCGGAGAACACGTCCGCGTCCGGACGGCCAAGGTCGTTGGCCAGGGCCTGGGCGATGGCGGACCCGTGGCTGCGGACGCTTTCCAGCATGAACGCCCGCCGATCCCCGTCCGCCGCCTGGAACCGGCCGTAGAGCACGGCCGGCACGATCAGGAACAGGACGAGCACGACCAGCAGCTTGGCGCCGATCGACCGGGCATAGCGGGAGAGCGCCGATGTCGGAGCACCCTGGGTCATGGGCACTCTATTCCGGCTCGCGCCAGCGGTACCCGAACCCTGGGTAATTCTCGATCTGCTCGAACGCGCCGTCCATGTCCTTGAACTTCTGGCGGATCCGCTTGACGAAGCTGCGGACATTCGCCCGGTAGCCGTCGCCGCCGGTGCCGACGAAGAAATTCTCGCCATGCACCAGATTGTACAGGTCGCGGTACTTGATATCGCGCCCCGGCTTCGAGGCCAGCTCGTCGACTAGCTGGTACTCGGTCAGGGTCAGCGGCACCTGCTTGTCGTTCCAGAAGGCCCGTCCCGCCTTGCGGTCCAGGGTCAGGGCGCCAATGACCAACTGGTCGCCCTTTTCGGCTTCGCTCGGTTCCGCGTCAGCGTCGGCGCTGCTCCGGCTGCGCACGCCGGAAAGGATGATCTGCACCCGACGCAGCACGATCGAGAAGCTGCGGGACTTGTCGACAAAGTCCACGGCACCGGTCGCCAGAGCCGACTCCTCAAAGATCTGGTCCGTCAGACTGGTCAGAATGATCGCCGGCAGATCCAGACCCGCGGCGTTCATCGCTTTGAGCGTGTCGAGACCGGACATGCCCGGCATCTTCCAGTCCAGGATCACCAGGTCGAAATTCGCGTTCTCCGACAGCCGGCGCATCGCCGCCTCTCCTGACTCCGCCGTCTCCGTCTCGATGCCGTTGTCATCGAGATTGATGGCCAGCGTCTCAAGGAGAAGGGCGTCGTCGTCGACGATCAGAACGCGGGCGGGAGGACCAGGAGGCATTACGAAGCACGTGTCCTCGAAGCTAACTTCGTTAAGCATGTCGTCCGCTCCTCTTCTCCGAGAGAGGACGGCAGGAACTTGTGGCCCAAGACGGCGTATTGCGACACCGAGATCTGCGGGAAGAGATAGAGCTCGATCGAGCATCCGCCCTCCCGATAGATCCAGACCTCGCCGGGCGGCTGATCGCGCACCTCGTCGGCCGGACCCAGTATCGCCACGAGGCTCGGTCGATCCGCTCCGACCAGAGCATCGACGTCGACACCGGAGACATCCTTGTGTTGAGCGGGCTTCGATCCTGACTGGCCGGCCGCAGCGGCACCCAGGGGCCGGCTCGGCGGCTTGGGCCGCGGCTCGGGCAATGGCGGTCGGATCGGATCAACGTCCACGCTCTGCACGGGCTGCGGCGCAGGCTCCGCTGCGACCGGTGCCGCCCGACGAGCGGCCGGCCCGGCACAGGCGGCCAACAACAAGACACAGGCGATGGCAAGGAAAACGCGCATCGCTGAGGAATCGCCCCGGCGCCGGTTTCTGTCAATCCTTTGAGCATGACACTCACAGTCATCTGGTGGCGATCTGAAGCGGTATGTCGCGCGCGCATCACGGGGCGACGCCCATCTCGCCCTTGCTGGCGGTGGCATCGGTCAACGCGGACCGTGCATCGCCATCCGCGCCGAGGGCATGGCCGCGAGGAGATCTCTGCGGTCGACCCGCGAGATTGCAGCGGTCTCCGCGAATCCCGGCCGCGACAGCAGCGGCGGACCAAAAATTCAGGATCTTATCTCTGCGCATGTCGACCGCTCCTTCGTGTGGCGATGGAGGTCATGTATTTGGGCGGACTGTTTGATTCAAGCGATGCACAGCGATGACACAGCGTGCCACAGAAAGGACACGATCCGCCGGAAAGCGCATACACAAAGACCCCGGCCAGAGCGGCCGGGGTCCTCGTTCGAAAGCCGGTTTCGGCGTTCTTACTGCTTGGTGACGGTCGTGACCGTGGAGTGCTCGGTCACCGCGCCCTGGGCGATGATCTCGACCCGGCGGTTCAGCGGCTCGCGCACGCCGTCGGCGGTGTTGACGGCCGGCTTCTCCTCGCCCTCGGCCTTGATCTCCAGGTCGTCGATGTCGCCGGTGGTCATGCCCTGGCGCTCAAGCTCGGCCCGGACATTCGCCGCACGGCGGGCGGACAGGTCCTTGTTGTAGGCGTTCGAGCCGGACTTGTCGGTATGACCGGTGATGAAGAGCGTGATGTCGTCCAGCTTCTTCATCTCGGCCACGAAGGCGTCGATCTTGGTCTGGGCGTCCGGCGTGATCCCGTCCTTGTCGAAGTCGAAATAGACGACTTCACGGGCGACCTCGGCAAAGGTCTGGGTCACATCCGTGGTCGCGACCTTCGGCTCCATGGCGGCCTTCAGGTTGGCGATCGCGGCATAGTAGGAGTCGCGGCAGGCGGCGATATGGGTCGGCTGGTGACCCTCCTCCTGCTGCTCGACCCAGCAGTCGTACTTCGCCTGAGCGATCGCCGCCTCGGACGGCGCGACGTCGCGACCGCCGGCGTCCAGCGTGCTCACCAGATCGGTGCGGGCTTCCTTGAGCTCGGCCATCTTGGCCTGATCCTCGATGCCCCAGTTCTCCGGGTTGTACGGCAGCGGGGTCTTGCCGCTGGCCGCCATCACGCCCTTGGTCGCGTGGTTCTCGGCGTCGAACCAGTCGTACATCTCGTCGGCTTCGAAGAGCGCGATCTCCTTGTACTCCTTGACCAGTTCCTGATTGAAGGAACCGCCGGCCGGATGCGCCATGCGCATCGCATGGACATTCGGGAACAGCACGCCGTCATTGGCATTCGCACCGGCGGCGCCCACGGCCATCAGAGTGGCGAGCGCAATCGGCACGGCATATTTCACGGTCTTACGCATTTTGGTCTCTCCTCAGTTCTTTCTGGTACACAAGGAAGAAGTATTTGAGATGGGTTTCGCGGATCAGCGGCGTGCTTTTATTGCCACCAACGATCCGACGACCAGTGCTGCGGCCCCACCGACGATCTGCAGGATCGTCCGGTCCGAATACTGCCCCGTGAGCGTGTGCTTCAGCTCGGCGACCGGGGCATCCGCCGCGCTCAGACCCAGAGCCAGAAGCACGCCACCGACCACGGCAACGGCAAGACCAACAACACGTGTCGAAATCATCACACCTCTTCCATTCAATCTGGCGACCGGACTTACCCCTCGCCACTTGGTTTCGACATAAGCAGGACGGAAAGCAGGGCCCTTCTATTCCGCTGACGCTTGTGAGTTTTTCTGGACCGCGTAGTCGGACCCCCTCCGCATCAAAGAAACGCGGAACCAAGGGAACGGTTCCGAATTTTCACATACTAGGGCTTCTTGAATTCCAGGAGGCAGGCGCGTACTAGAACCACGCGGCATCGAATCCCTTGGGATCCGCTGGCTGCGGCACGCCGAAAGGCCGGTCGACCCGGCGCGCCGACGAGGCGCGATCCGGCTCCTCAACCCTCAACGCAATGGCTGCCCGTTTATGTCGAGCCCCTCTCCCCGCCGAATCCTGATTACGTCCGCCCTGCCCTATATCAATGGGGTCAAACACCTGGGGAACCTGGCCGGCTCCATGCTGCCGGCGGACGTCTATGCGCGGTTCGCGCGGATGAAGGGCGACGACGTACTGTATATCTGCGCGACCGACGAGCACGGCACGCCGGCGGAACTCGCCGCCCATGACGACGGCCTGTCGCCGGCCGATTACTGCGCCAAGCTCTACGACATCCAGAAATCGCAATACGACCGCCTGGACCTGTCCTTCGACTATTTCGGCCGGTCGTCCTGCCCGCAGAACCACGAGCTGACCCAGCTCCTCGCCCATCACCTGGAGCAGCACGGCCTGATCGAGGAGCGCTCCTCCAAGCAGGTCTATTCGATCGATGACGGCCGCTTTCTGCCCGACCGCTATGTCGAGGGCGAATGCCCTCATTGCGGCTTCGAGCGCGCCCGCGGCGACCAGTGCGACAGTTGCAGCCGCCTGCTCGACCCGGTCGATCTGAAGAACCCGCGCTCGCGGATCAGCGGCTCGACCAATGTGGAGATCCGCGAGACCAGTCACCTGTTCCTGCGTCAGTCGCAGATGCAGGAGCGGATCCGCGCCTGGGTCGAGGCCGCCACCGACTGGCCGCCGCTCGCCCGCTCGATCGCCTTCAAATGGCTGGACGAGGGTCTGCAGGACCGCGCCATCACCCGCGACCTGAGTTGGGGCGTGCCGGTCGCCTATGACGGCAAGGTGCGCCCCGGATTCGAGAGCAAGGTATTCTACGTCTGGTTCGACGCGCCGATCGCCTATATCGCCGCCACCAAGCAGTGGTCGGACGAAGGCAACGGCGACTGGGAAGCATGGTGGCGCCGCGACAAGGGGGCCGAGGACGTCACCTATGTCGAGTTCATGGGCAAGGACAACGTCGCCTTCCACGCGGTCAGCTTCCCGGTCACCCTGATCGGCAGCGGCGAGCCGTGGAAGCTGGTCGATAAGCTCAAGGCGATGAACTGGGTGAACTGGTACGGCTCGAAGTTCTCGACCTCGGAGCATCGCGGCATCTTTCTGGACGACGCGCTGGAAATTCAGCCCTCCGACATCTGGCGCTGGCATCTGACGGCGAACGCGCCGGAATCCTCGGATTTCAGCTTCACGCTGGAAGGACTGCAAAGCTCGATCAATGCCGACCTCGCCAACGTGCTCGGCAACTTCGTGAACCGGGTGACCAAATTCTGCGCCAGCCGCTTCGACGCAAAGGTACCGGAGGCCGGCGCGCTGACGGCGTTGGAAACCGAGTGCAGGACCAAGGTGGCGGAGTTGATCGCCGAGATCGACCGCGAGCTGGAGGCCATGAACTTCCGCAAGGCCGCCGCCGCGATGCGCGCGCTGTGGGTCGCCGGCAACGAATACATGCAGGCGTCCGAACCGTGGAAGGCGATGAAGACCGACCCGGTGCGCGCCGGCGTCGCCGTCCGCTTCGCCCTCAACCTCGCCCGGATCTCGGCCCTGGTGGCCGCACCGGTGATCCCGGCCTCGTCGGCCCGGATCCTGGAGGCGCTGGGCGAATCCGACACACCGGCGTGGCCGGACGTGACCTCCGACACCCTTCTGGACGCGCTGGCAACCGGTCAGACGGTCACGCCGCCCGACATCCTGTTCCGCCAGATCGAGGACGAAGACCTGGAGACCTGGCGCGCGCGCTTCTCGGCCGGCTGAGGCTGGTGAAGGCGTCCTGGATCGCGCTGCACGCGTCCAGGAAGTCGATCAGAGCGTGGGTTCTCAGCATTCCGGCAGGTTGACCGCGATGCCGCCGGTGGAGGTTTCCTTGTACTTGCGGCTCATGTCGCGGCCGGTCTCCAGCATTACCCTCACGCAGTTGTCGAGCGGCATGAAGTGCTGACCGTCACCGCGTAGCGCCAGGCTGGCCGACGAGACCGCCTTGATCGCGCCGAGCGCGTTGCGTTCGATGCACGGCACCTGGACCAGCCCGCCGGCCGGATCGCAGGTCATCCCGAGGTGGTGCTCCAGGGCGATCTCGGCGGCGTTCTCCACCTGCGCGTTGCTGCCGCCGAGGGCGGCGCACAGGCCTGCCACCGCCATCGCCGCGGCGGAACCGACCTCTCCCTGGCAGCCGACCTCGGCGCCGGAGATCGAGGCGTTGTGCTTGATCAGCCCGCCGATCGCCGCCGCCACCAGCAGGACGTCGCGCTGGCCCTCGCGGGTCGCACCGAAGCAGTGGTCGCGGTAGTAACGCAGCACCGCCGGCACCACCCCCGCGGCCCCGTTGGTCGGCGAGGTGACGACCCGCCCGCCGGCCGCGTTTTCCTCGTTCACGGCCATGGCGTAAACGCTCATCCAGTCGTTCACCGCGTGCGGCTGTGCCCGGTTCAGGCCGCGTTCGCCCAGCAGCGTCTCATAAATGGATTTCGCCCGGCGCCGGACCTTCAGCCCGCCCGGCAGGATCCCGCCCTGGGACAGTCCGCGCTCGATACAGCAATCCATGGCGTCGAGGATGCGGTCGAGCGCGGCGTCGAGCCCGTCGCCCAGGGCCACGGTCTCGTTAGCCCGTTTCATGGCGGCGATGCTGCACCCCGCCGCCGCGCCCATCGCCAGCATCTCAGCCGCCGAGCCAAAGGGAAAAGGATAGCCGAGCGCCGCCTTCTCCCGGCCGAAATCGTCGGGCGCGCCGGCCTGCTGCGCCTCGAGCTCGGCCGCCGTCACCACGAAGCCGCCGCCGACCGAATAGTAGGTCTCGCGGAGGATCGCCTCGCCCTCCGATCCAAGAGCCTCGATCACCAGGCCGTTGGCATGTCCGGGGAGCGGGTCGCCGTAGTCGAAGACGAGGTCGGTCTCCGGGTCGAAGGTCAGATCGCCGAGGCCGCGGACCGGGATCCGGCGCGTGTCCCGCACCGCCTCGACCAGGACGTCCGCACGGTCCGGCTCCAGTGTCTGTGGCAGAAAGCCCAGCAGACCGAGGATCACCGCCCGGTCGGTCGCGTGCCCCTTGCCGGTGAAGGCCAGCGAGCCGTGCAGTGTGACACGCAGCGCAGACGGCCTGGTTCCCGTTCCGGCACCGAGGGTATCGAGAAACCGTACCGCCGCCAGCATCGGCCCCATCGTATGGGACGACGACGGGCCCACGCCGATCTTGAAGATGTCGAACACCGACAGGAACATCCCGACCCCGCTCTGATCGACGCCACGCACCCTTCTTCATAGTCCGTCTATGGCCGGCGGACTTGGACGTTTGCGCCAGTTCGCCGCCCGTTTTCGCCATCGGGAATGCGATTTTCGTATGATTGTTGACAATATGACAATGAATGACGATTGTCGGCTCCCCTGTTGCTGGACGGGTTGCCATGTCGCTTGCCGATATCCGCTACATCTCCTTCGACTGCTACGGCACACTGACCAATTTCCGGGTCGGCGACGTCACCCGCGACCGGCTCTCGGACCGGGTCGAGGCGGCGGCGATGCCAAAGTTCCTGGAGGACTTCAGCGCCCTTCGTTTCGACGAGGTGCTGGGCGCCTGGAAACCGTATCCCGACGTGCTGCATCGCGCGTTGGAACGGACCGGCAAACTCTGGGGCATCCCGGTCAAGCCCGAAGATGCCCAGGCCATCGTCGACGCCATCCCGGGTTGGGGACCGCATGACGATGTTCCCGCCGGCCTGATCAGGGCGGCGACGGTCCTGCCGCTGGTGGTCCTGTCCAACGCCGCCGACAGCCAGATCCAGGCCAATGTCGACCGGCTGGGGGCACCGTTCCACGCGGTCCTGACGGCCGAGCAGGCGCGGGCCTATAAGCCCCGACTTCAGGCCTTCGAGTATATGTTCGACACGCTCGGCTGCGGGCCTGAGCATGTGATGCACGTCTCCTCCAGTCTGCGCTACGACCTGATGTCGGCCCATGACCTGCGGATCGCACGCCGGGTCTTCGTCGAGCGCGGCCACGGCCCGGGCAACCCGGCCTATGGCTACCAGGCGATACCGGATATCGGCGGCCTGCCGGGACTGCTGGGCCTCTAGCCATGGCCGTGGCGAAGCCGATCGAGCGGGTCACGCTCTCGACCCAGGTGGCCGAGCGGATCCGCGGCGACATCCTCTCCGGCGCCTTTCAACCGGGCGAGCAACTGCACGAGGTCGAGCTCGCCCTGTCGCTCGGCGTGAGTCGCGGACCGCTGCGCGAGGCGATGCAGCGGCTGGTCCAGGAGGGGTTGCTGACCAGCCTCCCCCATCGCGGCGTCTTCGTGATCGACCTGAGCGAGGACGATCTGCTCGACGTCTATTTCGTGCGCGCCAGCCTGGAGGAAGCCGCCATACGCCGCGTCGTCGCGCGCAGTGAACGCACCGCAACCGCCGCTGCGCTCACCGCCGTCGCCCGGGGCAACGAAAAAGCC
>JARGOG010000001.1:9156-30575 GCA_029212785.1 Thalassobaculaceae bacterium | reverse complement strand
GGGCGCATGGACAAGGCCATGCGCGCCGGCGACGACGTGCTCGGCGGCGACCTCGATTTCGCCTACCACCGCGCGCTGGTGGATGCCGCCGGAAGCGCACGTCTGTCGCGGACCTACGCGACCGTGCAGGCCGAGACCCGGCTCTGCCTGCATCGGCTGATGGGCGGGTATCGCAGCCGTTCCGACCTTGCCGTCGAACATTTCCGGCTCGCCGAGCTGATCGCCGCCGCGCCGCTCGACGCCATCCTGGAGGAGCTCCACCGCCATTTCGGCGACCCCGCCGCCACCCTGCGCCGGGCGCGCGAGGATCGGCGGATCACGGCCACTGAGACCGGTCCGAGGGAGGCCCGATGACCGCCGACCCACTCGATATAACATCCGTACAGGAAGCCGATCTCGATGCCGTGACCGCCCTGGTGAAAGTGCTGCAATGGCCACACCGGCGCGAGGACATCGCCCTGTTCATGCGCCTCGGCACCGGCCGGGTCGCGAAGGATGCCGCCGGCACGCTGCTCGGTGTCGCCCTGTGGTGGGGCTTCGAGCCCGCCGCCGCCCGGCTCGGCCTGGTGATGGTCTCCCCCGACGTCCAGCGCCGGGGCATCGGTCGTCGCCTGGTCGAACAGGTGCTGGCGGATTCCGCCGGCCGGTCGATGCGGCTGCTTGCGACCGAGGCCGGCAAGCCGCTCTACGACACGCTCGGTTTCGTCGCCGTGGGCGCCTGCCGCCAGTATCAGGGGATCTACGCCGGCGAACCGGAAGACGATGCCGGGATCCGGGCCGCCCGATCGGAGGATCTCGCGACGATCACCGCCCTCGACACCACCGCGTTCGGCGCCGGGCGCGCGGCGACGCTGCGTGTCCTGATGGCGGCCGGCCGGACCGCCGTGCTGGAGGATGGGGCCGGGGTCGCCGGCTATGCGATCGAGCGGGATTTCGGCCGTGGCACCGTGGTCGGCCCGATCGTTGCGACCCACGACGCGGATGCGATCCGTCTGTTCAAGGCGCTGGCCCGCCCCGGTTTCGTGCGCGTCGACACGCCGGTCGGTTCCGACAGGTTCCCGGCGCATCTCGTTGCCCAGGGCTTGGCCGCCGCCGGCGCCGACTCTCTGGTGATGGTCCGCGGCACCTGGCCCGCCCCCGCCGCGGGTGCCCGGATATTTGCTTTGTCCAGCCACGCGCTCGGTTGAGGGAGGTCACCATGCATAAGGTCATCGTGGTCGGTCGTGGCCTGATCGGCAGTGCCGCCGGTCGACATCTGTCGGGATTGATGGACGGCGTCGCTGTGCTCGGCCCGGACGAACCAGCCGACCGCGCCACCCATTCGGGTGTCTTCGCCAGCCACTACGACGAAGGACGGATGACCCGGATCGTCGATCCGGATCCGGTCTGGGCGGTGACGGCCAAGCGGTCGATCGAACGCTATCGTGAAATCGAGGCGGCGAGCGGTATCCGCTTCTTCACCCCGTCCGGCTATCTCGGAATCAGCGGACCGGGCTCCGACTACCTGCAACGCTCGGAAGCCTCCGGGCGGCCGCTGGGCGCCGCCACTGCCTGGCTCGACGCTGCCGGAATCCGCCATCGGTTTCCGTTCCTGTCCGTCGCCCATGACACCAGAGGACTGAGCGAGGTCGGCAAGGCCGGCCATCTGAGTCCGCGCGCGATGGTGCGGGCGCAATGCGCGGCGGCGCAGAAGCGCGGCGCCACGATCATCGTCGAAGCGGCGGTGGCGATCCGGGCCGTCACCGGCGGTGTGGAAGTCGAGACGACGGCGGGCGGCATCCACCGCGCCGAGAAGGTACTGATCGCCGCCGGCGCGTTCACCGATGCCTGCGGCCTGTCGCCGGTCGACCTGAAGCTGCGGGTATTCGGCCGCACCGTCGTGCTTGCCCGCATCGACGGCGATCTGGCCGGGGACCTGTCGGCGATGCCGACCATGGGCCACGCGGAGAGCGGAGCCTATATCCTGCCGCCGATCCGGTACCCGGACGGCCACGACTATCTGAAGATCGGTATTGGCAGCACCGACGATGCCGACCTGAAATCCCGCGATGATTTCTCCCGCTGGTTCAAAGGCACCGGCTCGTCCGACAACCGTCGCGACTTCCAGGCCTTCCTCACCGACCTGATCCCCGGCCTGACGCGGTGCACCCATTGGCACACCGACACCTGCGCCGTCGCCTGGACCGCCACCGGTTACCCGTATATCGACTGGGTCGATGACGGCCGGATCGCGGTGGCGGTTGGCGGCAACGGCAAGGGCGCGAAATCCGCCGACGACTGGGGCTGGCTCGCCGCCCGCTTGGTCGCCGGCGAGGATTGGGACCACCCGGTCGAGCGCGCGACGCTGCGTCTGCCGCGCGGCGCTTAGACCCGCGCCAACGTCGCGACACACATAAGACTCACGAACGCTCGACAGATCTGGTTTGCTCTGGCACGCCGCACGCTGGGTCCCGGCGCACGGCCGAGAGGGGATCTCGGATCACCGCCCGTAGTCCACTGCCGGCAGGATCGTGCCCGCGCAGGCGCCGAAGCCGACTCGATAGTCGCCCTCGCACCAGCCGCGTAGGGTAAGCGTATCGCCGTCCTCGATGAAAGTGCGGGTGCCGCCGGCGACCGCGATCGGGTCGCGGCCGTTCCAGCTCATTTCCAGCAGCGACCCGAGACTGTCCGGCGTCCGCCCGGAAACCGTCCCGGAGCCGAGCAGGTCTCCGGTGCACATGGCGCAGCCCGAGGCGCTGTGATGGGTCAGCTGCTGCGCCGAGGAGAAATACATGTGCCGATAATTGGTCCGGCTGATGGTCGTCGGCGCCGCACCCGACGGCGCCATGTCGATCTCCAGATGGATGTCGAAATTATTCGCCGATCCCTCCTCCAGATACGGCAGCAGCGGCTTGATCCGCTCCGGCGTCGGTACCCGGAACGGCTCCAGCGCCTCCCGCGTCACCACCCAGGGACTGATCGTGGTGGCGAAGGCCTTGGCCTGGAAGGGTCCCAGCGGCTGGTATTCCCAGACCTGGATGTCCCGCGCCGACCAGTCGTTCAGCAGCACATAGCCGAAGATCATGTCATAGGCCTGGGCCGTCGTGACCGGCTGACCCATCGTACTCGGCGTGCCGACGATGGCCCCCATCTCCAGCTCGATATCCAGCCGACGGCACGGCCCGAAGCTGGGCGCGTCGACATCCGGCGCCTTGAGCTGGCCGTTCGGCCGGCGGATCTGCGTTCCGGAGACGACAACGGTGGAGGCGCGGCCGTTATAGCCGACGGGCAGGTGCAGCCAGTTCGGCATCAGTGCGTTGTCGGGACCTCGGAACATGCTGCCGACATTGCTGGCGTGCTCACGCGAGGCGTAGAAGTCGGTGAAGCTGCGCACGAAGATCGGCAGGTGCATGGTCGCCTCCACCAGCGGCACCGTCACCAGCCCCTGCGGCCCGCCCACCTCCGCATCCAGCAAATCGGCGATGCGGGCGCGCGTCTCGGACCAGATCGCTTGCGGCAGTGCCATGAACGGGTTGAGGACACCATCGGCGAAAACCCGCTCCTGCGGCGACGGGACCAGCCGCCCCGACGCCTCCAGCGCCGTCAGGTCGAGAATCCGGTCGCCGATCGCCACGCCGACCCGATGCGCGCCCGCGCCTTGAGAGAACACTCCGAACGGCAGGTTCTGGATCGGGAAATCCGCGCCGGCGGCGTTGGCGCTCTCTACCCAGCTGCGCCGCGCCGGGTCGTGGGTCGCGTTGAGTCCAGTCATGCGCTCGTTTCCCTCTGCTCCGCTTCGGCCGCGGCCAGCGCGTCGGCCAGGACCACCCGGTCGCCGATATGGTTGGCCAGGATCAGGATCAGCCTTGCGTTCAGGGCGTCGCTCTCCGCCTTGGTCAAGCCGTCATGGGCAGCGATGAGCTCGGCATAGAAATCGTCCGGCTGCTCAATGTTCGGTGTGAGGATCAACTCGGCCACAGTCAGTGCCTCCCGGTCGCGGTGCGCAATGCCGCGCGCGCGGTCTCGTCATCGTATCCGGGCCAGCGCGCCGCCACATGCTGGTCGGGGCGGATGAGATAAGCCGCCGAGGACGCGTGGCCGAGATACCGCTCGGCCAGGGCCCCGGTGGGGTCGTCGGATGCCGCCAGCGCCAGGCACGGAATGGTGAGCCCGCCCTCCTCCATCGTCGTCGGAGCCTCGGCGTCGATCGTCAGCAACCGGAACCCGCCCCCCAACCTGCTCAGCAGGAATCCGTCGCCCAGCGGGGCATCCGGACACGGGCTTCCCGGTCGGCTCCGTGCCGGCCCGCCCGGCAGCGCGTCGGGACCGTTCAGCGCCGAGGCGTCATAGGTACAAGGCACCGACAGCCGGCCGGAATTCACCAGCGGCCGGGCGAAGGCGTAGCGCGCGCTCAAGTCGAGCACGGCGTCGCGGAACAGCTTCGACGTCTCGGATTTCGGCGTGATGAAATCGGTGGCGCGGGTCGAGTTCAGGATGTTCTCGTCGGCGCCGTATTCCCGCTCGGTTGCATAGCTGTCGAGCAGCCCGTCCGGCGCCAGGCCGCGCGTGACCAGATCCAGCTTCCAAGCCAGGTTGTCGATGTCCTGCACCCCGGAATTCGCCCCCCGCGCGCCGAACGGCGAGACCTGATGGGCACTGTCCCCGGCGAACAGGACGCGGCCGTGGCGAAAGCCGGTCATCCGCCGGCACTGGAAGGTGTAGATCGATTTCCAGACCACCTCGTAGGCGATGTCCGGACCGAGCATCTCGTCGATCCGGGCCTTCACGTTCTCGTCGCGCAGTTCCTTTTCCCGATCCACATGCCAGCCGATCTGGAAGTCGAGGCGCCAGACGTTGTCCGGCTGCTTATGCAGCAGGGCGGAGGTGCCCGATTTGAACGGTGGGTCGAACCAGAATCGCCGTTCAGTGGGAAAGTCGACGTTCATCTTCACGTCGGCGATGAGGAAGCTGTCCTCGAACACCCGGCCCTCGAAGCCGAGACCGAGCGCAGTGCGCACCGGCGAGGCGGCGCCGTCGCAGGCGATCACCCAATCCGCCGTCAGCGTGTAGGGACCATCGGGCGTGAGAACCTCCAGGACCACGCCGTCATCGCGCACCTCCACGCCTTCGACCCGATTGCGGCCGCGGATCTCGATTGGCGCCCCCGCCGCCTGAGCCACACGGATGCGATCGACCAGCGCCTTCTCGAAAGCCGGCTGCTGCAGGTTGATGAAGGCCGGATAGCGGTGCCCGGTCTCCGGCTGCAGGTTGAACTCGAACACCTTGCGGTCGCGGTGAAACACCTTGCCGAGATTCCAGACCACGCCGCGCGCCACCAGATCCGCGCCGCAGCCGAGCCGGTCGGCGATCTCCAGGGCCCGCTTGGCAATGCAGATCGCGCGGCTGCCCATGCCGATGCCCTCGTGATCGTCGAGCACCAGCACCGGCACGCCCTTGAGGCCCAGGTCCAGGGCGGCGGTCATGCCGACCGGCCCACCACCGACGATCACCACCGGATGGCGGACGGGCTCGGCCGCATCCTGATCGGCGGCGCGCTGGTACGGATACTCCCGAAAGGCGAGCGTGTAGCGATCCTGAAGCATCGATCCCTCCACCTTACTCCTTCCCCCACCACCCCTCTTCCGACTTCCTGGCGGTCCCGGACGCAATCCGGGGCGCCCTCCAGGGCCGTGTTCCGGCGTCCGTCCCGGAGTCCTGGATCGATCGGAGGCCGTTCAGGAAGTCGATGAGAGGAATGGACGTCACGTCCATGCTCCTTCCGCCCCTACCCCTGCAGGGCTTCCCACATCTCCAGATCGCGCTGGGCGGTCCAGATGCGCGGCGTGTCGATGCCACGGGCCTCGTCATAGGCGCGGGCGACGTTGAACGGCAGGCAGTGCTCGTAGATGGCGTAGTCCTTGAACTTGGCGTCGCAGGCGTCGCGCACCGCATCCCAGGCGTCCTTCAGGCTGCCGCCGCGCGCCGCCACACGCTGGGCCGGCCGGTAGGTGCTCTCCACGAAGTCGCGGGTCGATTCCAACCCCGCATCGACCCGCTCGATACCGACCAGGGCATCGCCGCGGCCGGGGGCGATGGATTGCGGATTATATGCCTTCACCGCGTCCAGCGTGCCGCCCCAGTCCTCGAAATGGCCGTCGCCGCAATAACAGGCCGAGTGGTATTCGACGATGTCGCCGGTGAACATGACCTGCTCGTCCGGCACCCAGATGACGGCGTCGCCGGCGGTATGGGCGCGGCCGATCTGCTTTATCTCGACCTTGCGGTTGCCGAGATAGACCGTCATCGAATCCGAGAAGGTGGTGGTCGGCCAGGTCAGGCCGGGGATGCTCTCATGGCCTTCGAACAGGCGGGGGAAGCGCTGGAACTCGCTGTCCCAATCCTCCTGACCGCGCTCGACCACCATGGCACGCGCCTTGTCGGACATGATGATCTGCTGGGCATTGAAGGCGCTGGCGCCGAGCACGCGGACCGCGTGGTAATGGGTCATCACGACGTGGGTGATCGGTTTGTCGGTGACCTCGCGGACCTTGGCGATCACCATCTCGGCCAGCCGGGGCGTGGCCTGGGCCTCGACGATCATCACGCTGTCGTCGCCGATGATGACGCCTGAATTCGGGTCGCCCTCGGCGGTGAAGGCCCAGAGATCCTTGCCGACCTCGGTGAAGCTGATCTTCTTCTCGCCCAGATCCCCCTGGCTCGCGAACGCCTTCGCCATTCTTTCCTCCGGTTCATGCGCCTCCGGTGAGCGCGGTCGCGCGTCCGGAGGTGTGGTTTGGTTGTATTGGCCCAAACCTTAACCCCGAACGGCGCGGAGCCGTACAGGATGAATTGCGGGAGGTTGGTTACGACACCCTCCCCCGTCTTCTCGGCGCATGGCCGGGAAGACGAACAGGAGAGAGGGGGAGAGTACGCCCACCCCCACTGAACTTACGCCCGATGGACTTACACCCGGTGGACTTACGCCGCCTTCGGCAGCAGCTTCTCCACCAGCAGCGCCCAGAACGACGCCCCGTAGGGCAGGGCCGCGTCGTTGAAATCGTAGCCCGGATTGTGGACGTTCACGCCGCCCTCCTCGCCGACGCCGTTGCCGAGATTGATGTAGCAACCCGGCCTATGCTGCAGCATGTAGGCGAAATCCTCGGACCCCATGACCGGCGCCGCGTCGGTGTCCACGTTGTCGGCGCCGATCAACTCGCGGGCGATCTCGGCGCATTTGTCGATATGCTCAGCGTCATTGATCAGCGGCGGATAGCGGCGGTCGTAATGCACGTCGACCCGGGCGTCGAAGGCTTCAGCGATCGAGCGGCAGATCTTCCCCATCTTCGCCTCGGTCGCATCCTGCACCTCCGGCCTGAAGGCGCGCACGGTGCCGCGTAGGATCACCTTTTCCGGAATCACGTTGAAGGTATCGCCGCCTGTCACCTGGGTGATGGAGACGACGACGCTGTCCAGCGGATCGGTGGTGCGGCTGGCGATGGTCTGCAGTCCCATGACGATCTGCGCCTGGACCACGATCGGGTCGATGGTCTTGTGCGGCCGGGCCGCGTGGCCGCCATAGCCGTGGATGGTGATTTCGAACATGTCGGCGCCCGCCATGGACGGTCCCGGCCGCATGCAGATCTTGCCCACGGCCAGTCCCGGGCGGTTATGCAGGCCGTATACCGCATCGACCGGAAACTTCTCGAACAGGCCGTCCTCCTCGACCATCACCCGGCCGCCGGCGACATTCTCCTCGGCCGGCTGGAAGATCAGCACGACCTCGCCGGCGAAGTTGCGGGTCTCCGCCAGATACCGCGCCGCCCCCAGCAGAATCGAGGTGTGACCGTCATGGCCGCAGGCGTGCATCTTGCCGGGGATCGCCGAGGCCCAGGGCTTGCCCGTGGTCTCGGTGATGTCCAGCGCGTCGAAATCGGCGCGGATGCCGATCCGGCCGCCGGGTCCTCCATTCCCCTTGATCGTGGCGACGATGCCGGTCTTGGCCAGGCCCCGTTCGATGTGATCGACGCCGATCTCCTCAAGCCGTTTGGCGATGAAGTCGGAGGTCCAGACCTCCTCGAAGGCGGTCTCCGGATGGGCGTGCAGTTCGCGCCGCCACTCGGTCATTTGCGGATGGAAATCGGCGATGCGGTTGATGATCGGCATGGAAGGCTCCTCACATGAGTGGAAGCAGCCTAGGGGCACGTGCCGCCGCTGCCAAGATCGTGGCTTGACGAGGCGCTGCGGGGCCTCTGTCATAGCCACGCCATCCGCCCACCAATTCCACAGGATTTCCCTTGGCCGCCATACGCATCGCTGTCGATATCGGCGGCACCTTCACCGATTTGCAAATCCTCAACGAGGAGACCGGTGCCGCCGACGCCCACAAGGTGCCGACCACGCCGGCCGATCCCTCCGAGGGACTGATTGCCGGCATCCTGGAGGCGTCTGATCGGTTCGGTTTCGCGCTCGCCGACATCCGCGCGATCATGCACGGAACCACCATCGCCACGAACGCCGTGCTGGAACGCAAGCTGCCGGACGGCGCGCTGCTGATGACCGAGGGCTTCACCGACGTGCTGGAGATCGGCCGGCATTTCCGCAGCGTGGTCTATGCCAACAAGGCCGAGGAACGCGCCCTGTTGATCCCCCGATCCCGGCGCTATCCGATCGGCGAGCGGCTGCGGGCCGACGGCTCGGTGGAGCGGGCGCTGGACGTTGAGAGCGTGCGCGCCGCCGCCCGCAAGGCGGCCGAGGCGGGGGCCAAGGCCATCGCCATCTGTCTGCTGCACGCCTATGCCAATCCGGAGCACGAACTGGCCGCCGCCCGCATCGTGCAGGAGGAGTTGCCGGACGCCTATGTCTCCTGCTCCCACGCGGTCAGCCCGGAGATCCGCGAGTTCGAGCGCGCGTCGACCACGGTGCTGAACGCCCTGCTGATGCCGGTGGTGAAGACCTACCTGTCGAAACTGCGCGGCAGGCTGTCCGATACCGGGATCGCCGCGCCGGTCTATCTGGTGCAGTCGAACGGCGGGGTCACTACCCCGGAGACCGCCGGCGAGCAGCCGGCCCGCCTGCTGCTGTCGGGCCCCGCCGGCGGCGCGCGGGCGGCCGAGGTGCTGTCGGCCGAGCTCGGCATCGGCAACCTGATCGCCGTCGACATGGGCGGCACCTCCTACGACGTCTCCATCGTCGACAGTGGCGCCATCCGCCTCGTCACCGAGGGCAAGGTCGACGGCCTGCCGGTGCGCCTGCCGATGATCGAAATCCGCACCATTGGCGCCGGCGGCGGCTCCATCGCCCGGGTCGACGAGACCGGCCGGCTCTATGTCGGCCCGGAAAGTGCCGGAGCAACGCCGGGGCCGGTCAGCTACGGCCGCGGCGGCACCCAGCCGGCGGTGACCGACGCCAATGTGGCGCTCGGCCGGATCGATCCCGACTTCTTCCTCGGCGGGGCGATGACCCTGGACGTGGACGGCGCCCGCAAGGCCCTGTCCAAGAAGGTCGCCAGGCCGCTGGCCCTGGAGGACGGCCCGGCAGCCGACGGCATCGTTGCCATCGCCACAACGCACATGGCCTCGGCCATCCGACTGTCGCTGTTCGAGAAGGGTCTCGATCCGACCGATTTCGCCCTGATCTCCTTTGGCGGTGCGGGCGGCCTGCATGCCTGCGACACGGCGGCGGAGATCGGCGCCACCCGCGTCGTCTTCCCGCGCGATCCCGGCACGCTCAGCGCCTGGGGCATGCTGTTCAGCGACGTGGTGCACGACATCGCCCGCTCCCGCCTGATGCGGGCCGAGGCGGCCAATCTCGGCGAGGTGCAGAGCCTGATCGCCGAGATGAAGGCGGACGGCCAGGAGGCGCTGGCGCGCGACGGCATTCCCGAAGGCGAACGCAGCTACCCGGTCACCCTGGACCTGCGCTATCCGGGCCAGGCCTACGAGATCGGCGTGCCCTTCGACGGCGACCTGGCCGCGACCGTGACCGCCTTCCACGACGCCCATGACAAGCAGTACGCCCATGCCGAACGGCACGTGACGCCGGAGATCGTCACCCTGCGCATGGCCGCCACCGGCCGGCTCAGCAAGCCGGCCGCCCGGCCCTTCGAGGGCGGCAAGGAGGTCAGCGTGAAGGCGCGCCGCCCGGTGCGCCTCGCCGGCGCGATCCGCGAGACCGCCATCGTCGACCGCGAGACCCTGGGCCCCGGCGCCGAACTGGCCGGCCCGGCAATCATCGAGGAAGCCCATTCCACCCTGCTGATCCCGCCGGGATGGCGCCTGACCGTCCACCCCAGCGGTGCCCTGATCGCCGAAGGAGACACAGCATGAGCGCGCCCGAGCTCGATCCCGTCCAGGTGGAGATCATCCGCAACGCCCTGGTGGCGGCGGCGGAGGAAATGGGGGTGACGATCTGGCGGACCAGCCGGTCCTCCGTCGTGCGCGACCTGCTGGACTATTCGACCTGCGTGTTCGACGCCGATGGCGGCGCGGTCGGCCAGTCCACCGCGATCCCGATGCACCTGAACTCCATGCCCTCCTGCCTGGCCGAGATCCTGGCCAACCACATCCCGATCGAGGAGTGGGAGGATGGCGACATCATCATCACCAACGACCCCTATGCCGGCGGCCAGCACCTGTCGGACATCCAGACCTTCAAGCCGGTGTTCCACGAGGGCAAGCGGATCGCCATCGCGGGCGTACTGGTGCATCACCTGGACGTCGGCGGCGGTGCGGCCGGCTCCTACGACCCCAGCGCGACGGAGATCCAGCAGGAGGGCTTCCGCATCCCGCCGCTGAAGATCGCCGAGCGCGGCAAGCGCAACGAGGCGGTGGTCAAGCTGCTGCTGCGCAACACCCGCGAGCCGGCCAATGTGGGCGGCGACTTCGCCTCCCAACTCGCCGCCCTGGAGACCGGGACGGCCAACCTGAAGCGGGTGGTGAAACGCTACGGCCCGGAGCTGCTATCCGCCGCCATGGCCCGCATCCAAGACCAGTCGGAAGCGGCCATGCGGGCGATGATCCGCGACGTGCCCGACGGGGTCTACACCTTCGAGGATTTCCTCGACGACGACGGCATCGACCGCGACATCCAGCGGCGCATCGCGGTCAAGCTGACGATCGCCGGCGACGGCATGGAGATCGACCTGACCGGCTCCAGCCCCCAGGCCAAGGGGCCGGTGAACTGCACGCTCGCCATGTCCTATTCCGCCGCCATGTGCGGGGTGCTGATGTCGCTCGGCACCGAGATTCCGGCCAATGCCGGCTGCTACCGGCCGGCGACGGTCAAGGCGCCCCTGGGCACGGTGGTGAACTGCCGCGCGCCGGCTCCGGTGGCCAACCGCATGGCCGTTGGTCATCGGGTGGTCAACGCGGTGATGGGCGCCTTCCACCAGGCGATCCCGGGGCGAATCCCGGCAGCCTATTACGGGGTCAGCTACGCCACCTCGATGAACTGCATCCACGAGGACGGCAGCCGGCAGGTGTATTTCGACCTGGAATGCGGCGGCTGGGGCGGCCATCCGGACGAGGACGGGGCCAGCGGCTTCTCCTGCGGCCTGCACAACATCTCCAACGCGCCGATCGAGATGCTGGAGAACAGCCTGCCCATCCAGTTCCAGGAATACGGACTGGTCCCCGACAGCGGCGGCAAGGGCCGCACGCGCGGCGGCCTGGGCCTGGCGCGTGCCTACCGGTTGGAAGCGCCGTCCGGCGTGTTCGCCGCCAACCTGGACCGCTTCAAGGTGCGCCCCTACGGGTTGGCCGGCGGCGAGCCGGGCCAGCCCGGACGGCTGACGGTGACGCGGGCGGCATCTGGGGAGACGGAGGACCTGCCGTCGAAGGTCTCCAGCGTGCCGGCGGTCAAGGGCGATGTCTTCCGTCTGCAGACGGCCGGCGGCGGCGGCTATGGCGATCCGGCGGAGCGCGGCGAGGCGGCGAAGGCGGCGGATCGGGAGAACGGCTATACGCGCGCCTGAGGTGCCGCGTCGGTACGCCCTCCTCAACGTGTCTTCCCGGCCCTGTGCCGGGAAGACACGGAGAAAAGAAAGGTCCGCGCCCTACCCCACCTGCTCCCGCACGAACCCCGCCATCCCCGCCAGGAATCCGTCGAGATCCGTCTTCAGCGCGTCGAACCCGGCCGTCTTCTCGAAGCTCTCGGTGTCCATGTAGAGCGCCCGGTTCAGCTCGATCTGCAACGAGTGCCGCCCCGCCGCCGGGTCGGAATGCCGCGCCACCAGTTCGGCACCCTTGTAGGGGTGGTTGATCGCCACCCGGTACCCCCGGTCCCGCAGCAGATCCGCCGCGGTATCGATGAAGGCGGCGTCGCAGGTCTCGCCCTCGCGGTTACTGAGCACCATGTCCGGACGCGGTTCGCCCGCGTCCACGTTCATGGCATTGCCGACCGGCTTCATGGAGTGGCAGTCGATGTGAAACGCCTGACCGAACGTCGCATGGGCCCGGTCGATCGCGTCCGCGACGGCGGCATGGTAGGGCCGGTGATATTGCTCCAGCCGATGCATGACCTCGTCGACCGAGAGTTTGCGGTCGTAGATCGGCCGACCCTTGAGGATGTAGCGGCGCACCACGCCCATGCCGTATTCGGTCTTCTCCCCCGGATTGACCGGCAGCGGCCAGTCGCCGTCGATCAGCGCCAGGTCGAGGTCGTCCTCGGCCCGGTTCGGGTCGATATAGGCGCGCGGAAACTGGGCGGCGATCAGGGTCGCCCCCACCGTCGGCGCATGGCCGAACAGTTCGTCCACGAAGGCGTCGACCGAGGTCATCAGCTCCGCCTCGGTGACGATGTGGTCGAAATCCTCAGGCCAGTCGGTGCTGTTGTGCGGACTGTCCACCACCAGCGGGATCGCCGCGCCGACCGGATCCCAGCGCCACAACACGCCGGGAACCAGATGGTCCGGATCGCTCGGATGCCGGTTCATGCTCCGTCGTTCAGATGGCAGGCGGACCAGCGGCCCGGCGCGATCTCCTTCAGCAGGGGCTGCTCGACCCGGCAACGCTCGGTGGCATGCGGACAGCGCGGATGGAAATGGCAGCCCGGCGGCGGGTTCAGTGGCGACGGGATCTCGCCCTTCACCGGCACGAACTTGCGCTTGCGGGTGTCGAGCCGCGGCACCTCGGCCAACAGGGCCTGGGTATAGGGGTGGTTCGCCGAGGTGAAGATATCCTCGGTCCGCGCCGTCTCCACCACCCGGCCGAGATACATGATCACCACCCGGTCGGACAGGTGCTCGACCACGCCGAGATCATGGCTGATGAACAGGTAGGTGAGGTTGAACTGCTCGCGCAGCTGCATGAACAGGTTCAGCACCTGGGCCTGGATCGAGACGTCCAGGGCGGCGACGGACTCATCGCAGACCAGGAAATCCGGATTTACCGCGAGCGCCCGGGCGATGCCGATACGCTGGCGCTGGCCGCCGGAGAACTGGTGCGGATAGCGCCGGGCATAACTCGGGTCGAGACCGACACGGGTCAGCATCTCGGCGACGTAGTCTTCCATGCCCTTGGCATCGACGAGGCCGTGGACCCGCGGCGCTTCGCCGACAATGTCCTGGACCCGCAGACGCGGGTTCAGCGAGCTCATCGGGTCCTGGAAGATCATCTGGACCTTCAGGGCCGTGTCGCGCGCCTCGGCGGCACTCTGGGTCGAAAGCTTGCGGCCGCGGAACAGAACCGTGCCCGACGTCGCCGGATGAACGCCCGCGACCACCCGGCCGAGTGTCGACTTGCCGCAACCGGACTCGCCGACCAGGCCGACCACCTCGCCGTCGGCGACGGTCATGGTCACATCGTCGACGGCATGGACGATCTCGTCCTTCAGGCCGGCGCCGAACACATTGGCGATCTTGGCCGCGGCATCCAGCGGCTTCACGAAGCGCTTGGACACATTGCGGAGTTCCAGGATCGGCGTCTCTGCCGTCGGTGCGGCAGCGGAGTCCGTCGCGGCGCTCATGCCGTCACCTCAGGGCTGGCGGTCGCTCCGGCCCGTGCGGCATCCTCGCCCGCCGGAACCGGATAGTGGCAGCGCACGTCGCGCCCAACGACCGGATGAGTGATCTCCGGCGTGACCTCGCAGTCGGGACCGACCCGCGGGCAGCGGGTCTTGAACGGGCAGCCCGGCGGCAGGTTCAGCAGCGACGGCGTCATGCCCGGGATCTGCGACAGCGGCTGGCCGCGCTTGTTGCGACTTGGCACGGAATTGATCAGGCCGTGGGTATAGGGATGGGTCGGGTTGTCGAGCACGGCGTCGACGCTGCCATGCTCGACCACGCGGCCGGCATACATCACGCAGATCTCGTCGGCGAGGCCAGCCACCACCGACAGGTCATGGGTGATCCAGATCATCGCTGTCCCGGTCTCCTCGCAGAGCTTCTGGACCTCGTAGAGGATCTGACCCTGGATGGTCACGTCGAGCGCCGTCGTCGGTTCGTCGGCGACGATCAGGTCCGGCTTGTTCAGCAGGGCGATGGCGATCGCCACGCGCTGGCGCATGCCGCCGGAGAACTGATGCGGATAGGATTTGAGCCGCTCCTCCGCCGCCGGAATGCCGACCTGCTGCAGGGCGGCGCGCGACCGCTCCCAAGCCTCGGCGCGGCTGACATTCTCATGCGCCTGGATCGCCTCGATCATCTGCGTGTCGATCCGCAGGACCGGATTCAGGGTCATCATCGGATCCTGGAAGATCATCGCGATGTTGTTGCCCCGAAGCTGGCGCATGCGCTCGTCGGATGCGTTCACAAGGTTCTCGCCCTTGTACAGCATCTCTCCGTCGACGACGCGACCCGGCTCGTCCACCAGGCCGAGGATCGAGAAGCCGGTCACCGTCTTGCCGGATCCGGACTCCCCCACCAGCCCCAGGATCTCCCCCGGACGCACGGCGAAGGAGACGTCATCGACCGCCTTCACCACGCCCGCGCGGGTGAAGAAATGAGTCTGCAGGTTCCGGACCTCGAGTGTCGGAACGTCGGAATTGGCCACCGGTGTCCCCTCTTACTTCTGAAGCCGCGGATTGAGCACGTCGCGCAACCGGTCGCCAACCAGGTTGATGCTCATGATCATCATCAGCAGGGCCAGCCCCGGAAACACGGTGATCCAGTACTTGCCGCTCATCACATAGTCGAACCCGTTGGAGATCAGCTTGCCGAGCGACGGTTCGGTCTGCGGCAGCCCGAGCCCGAGGAACGACAGCGTCGCCTCGAGCGAGATCGCATGGGCGGTCTGCATGGTGCCGACAACGATGATCGGCGCGATGCAATTCGGCAGCAGGTGGCGGAACACCACGCGGGTATTGCTCAGCGCCAGGCAGTTCGCCGCCTCGACATACTCCTTGCGGCGCTCCACCAGGGCGGAGCCACGGATCGTGCGGGCGTAGTAGGCCCACTGCACCACCACCAGGGCGGCAATGATCTTGAACACCGCGAAATAGCCGGGCTCGTTCGGCCCGCCCTTCACCACGGCGAGCAGGATCAGGGCCACCAGGATCGCCGGAAAAGACAGCTGCATATCGACGACACGCATGATGATCATGTCCGTGCGACCGCCGAAATAGGCCGCGATCATGCCCAGCGTGCAGCCGATCAGCAGAGCGATCACGCCGGAGCCGACACCGACACCGAGGCTGATGCGCAACCCGTAGATCATCGCGCTCACCAGGTCGCGGCCGGCCCCATCCGTGCCGAGCCAGGCGACCGTCCCGTTGGCCATGGCCTCCCCGGGCGCCAGCAGGTTGTCCATGAAACTGACGGAGGCCAGGTCATAGGGATCCGTCGGCGCAATGAACGGGCCGATCACAGCCACGAAGATGACCAGGATCACCCCGATCGCGCCGATCACGGCGACGGGGCTTTCCATATAGTCGGACAGGATACGGCGGAACGGGCTCTGAACGGCGGCGTCCTTCTTCGTTGCGACGGTCGTCTCGACCGCTGCTTCTTCTTGGATCGCGGTCATGCCTTGATGTCCTGCAGACGGACCCGCGGGTCGAGCAGCGAGTAGCAGATGTCGACCAGCAGGTTCAGGAAGACGAACAGCAGCACGATGATCATCAGGTAGGCGACGATCACCGGCCGATCGAGAAGGCCGATCGAGTCGATCAGCAGCTTGCCGATCCCGGGCCAGGCGAAAATGGTCTCTGTCACCACCGAGAAGGCGACCAGGCCGCCGAATTCGAGGCCGAGCACGGTGACGACCGGAATCAGGATGTTCTTGAGCACATGCACGAAGATCACCCGCTGGTCGGTCAGGCCCTTGGCTCGCGCGAACTTCACATAATCCTGATGCACGACCTCGCGGGTCCCCGCGCGCGACAGGCGCGTGACCGCCGACAGCTTGAACAGCGCGAGATTGACCGCCGGCAGCAGCACATGGCTCCACCCGTCAAGCGTCAACAGCGATGTCGGAAAGCCGAGCACATAGGTGATCTCGTCGCCGCGCCCGGTGGACGGCAGCCAGCCGAGCTGCACCGAGAACAGCAGGATCAGCATGATCCCGACCCAGAAGGTCGGCAGGCTGAACCCGAGAATCGAGCCGGACATGATGACCTTCGAATAGGCCGCCTCCGGCTTCAGGCCCGCGATCACCCCGAGTGGAATGCCGAAGACCACGGCGATCAGCAGGGCCGCGACCGCCAGTTCCATCGTCGCCGGCAACCGATCAAGGATCAGCGGCAGCGCCGGCTCGTTGAACACGAAGCTGTCGCCAAGATTGCCCTGGGCAGCCTTGGTGAGGAATCGCAGGTATTGGACATGGAATGGCTTATCGAGACCGAGGCTCTCGATGATCGCCGCCCGCTCCGCCTGGTCGGCGTCATCGGCAACCAGGATCTCGGTCGGATCCCCCACCAGGAAGACACCCGAGAAAACCAGAAACGACATAACCAGCACGACCAGGGCCGCCTGCATCAATCGTCTAATGATGAAAACAGTCATCACCGACCTCCCGGAAAGCCGATCCCGCGGCCGGTCTCAACGGACCTCCACGGGGGCAAGGCGGTAGCAGGTCTGATCGGGTTGCGGCCGACCCGCGGTCGGCCGCACCCGTTTGATCAGTTGGCGGGCACCAGATCGTAGGCGGTGGTCCGCTCATCCGTGCGGGCGAAGTACTTCAGCCCCTTGCGCGTCGCCCAGGTGTTCACCTGGTAGTGCAGCGGGATGATGCCCTGGTTCTGCCCGATGGCGATGTCCGTCGCCTCGGCCAGAAGCTTGCCGCGCTTCTCGTCATCCACCGTGGTCAGCGCCTGACCGATCAGGGCGTCGACCTTCGGATCGGAATGCCGGCCGCGGTTGGACGCGCCCCAGCCCTTCGAAGGGGTGTGGGTGGCCAGCAGCGACTTCAGCGGCGAGGACGCCTCACCGGTCCCCGAGCCCCAGCCGACGAGAACGAAGCTGAACTCCGGCTCGCCATCGGCACCCTTGGAGGCACGCGAGAAGTAGACGTTCTTCGGCATGGTGACGACCTTGGTCGGTATACCGGCCGCCGACAGCAACTGCCCGATCGCTTCGCAGATCTTGGCGTCGTTGATGTAGCGGTCGTTCGGACCATGGATCGTCAGGCCGAAGCCGTCCGGATAGCCGGCCTCGGCCAGCAGCTTCTTGGCGGCGGCGACGTCGTACTTCTCCGGCTTCAGGTTCGGCGAACGGCCGAAGAAACCGTCGGGGAGAAGCTGGCCGGCCGGCAGGGCCACGCCTTCCATGACGCGCTCGACGATGGCCGGGCGGTTGATCATCATGGAGAGCGCCTTGCGCACCCGCGGGTCGAGCAGTGGGTTCTTGTCCAGCGGATTGCCGTCCTTGTCGGTGACGAAGGGCGACTTCTCGCGGAACTGGTCCATGTGCAGGTAGATCACACGGTTGGACACGCCATCGCTCAGCGCGACGTTCTTGTTCTTCTTCAGGGTCTCGATGTCCGACGTCGGAACATTGTCGATCATGTCCACGTCACCCGCCAGCAGGGCTGCGACGCGCGCCGGCTCGGAGGGGATGAACTTGAAGGTGATCTTGTCCCACGGCTGCTTCAGCGGGCCGACGTAACCGTCATACTTCTCCATGACGATGCGGTCGCCCTTCTTCCACTCGACGAACTTGTAGGGACCGCTTCCGATGGTCGCGGTGCCGTCGTTGAAATCGCTGGCTTCGACGCCCTTGTTCACATCGGCCGTGCCGGTGCCCTTGGCCTCGGACGACATGATCATGACCGCGGTCAGATCGTTCGGCATCAGCGGATAAGGCCCTTCGGTGGAGATGTGCACCGTGTAGTCGTCGACCTTCGTGACGGTCTTGCCCTTGGTGTAGATCCGGAACGACGAGTTGCCGCCGGTATACCCATCGGCGCGCTCGAAGGAATAGACCACGTCATCGGCCGTCACGTCCGAGCCGTCGTGGAACTTCGCCCCCTGGCGGAGCTTGAACTCCCAGGTGGTGTCGTTGATCGCCTTGTACGACTCCGCCATGCTCGGGAAGAGTTGCTGGTTCGAATCGAAATCGACCAAACGCACGAACACATGGCCGATCATGCCGTTGTTCGGGCCTAGATTGTGAAAATACGGGTCCATGGACGACGGTTCCGAACGGATACCGATCGTGATGTCCTCAGCCATTGCCGGACCGGCCAAAGCCGCCATCGCGACTGCCGTCACCCCCAGCCGACGAATGAAACTCATCCCTGCCTCCATCATTGCATTGGGATTGATTGGTATGCGCAGTCGTGTCGTTGCACGCGCGAAGTTCAGAGCATGGCGGAAACGGCCGGACCATACAATCCCGCATACAGGTAAATTTGCCGTCGGCCCCTATGGCTTTCCGGCCGGGCATGGCCTAGCCTGAAACCTCCGCATACCCGCGCCGTACCCCCATGTTCCGCCCTTAAAAAGACGCCGCAGCGTGATGTTCCCTGCCCTCTTCGAGCGGCCATCCAGCACGACCAATCAGGTGACGGCGTGAGCGCCGACAGCCCCGCTCGGGTATGGCCCGTCGAGCTGGCCGCCCCCGATATCGAGCGTTGGCGCGCCGGGAACACCGGCATTCCCTTCTTTACGACTTTCGATTCCGGCCGGCCCGGCCCGCATGTGATGGTCACCGCCGTCACCCATGGCAATGAGCTCTGCGGGGCGATTGTTCTGGACGCCTATCTCGCGGCCGGCCCGAGGCCGCGCGCCGGGCGTCTGACCCTCGGGTTCTGCAACGTCGCCGCCTATCTGTCCTTCGACCCGAACTATCCGAGCCTGTCGCGCTTCGTGGACGAGGATCTGAACCGGGTCTGGGACGATGCAACCCTTGACGGCCCACGGTCCAGCGTGGAGCTCGCCCGGGCCCGCGCGATCCGGCCCTTGCTCGACACCGTCGATGTGCTGCTCGACATCCATTCCATGTCGAATCCGGTCGAGCCGCTGATGCTGGCCGGCGGCTGCGACAAGGGCGTTGAGCTGGCCCGCCGGGTGGGCACCCCCGCCGCGATCGTGGTCGATGCCGGCCATGCCGCCGGCGCCCGCATGCGCGATTACGGATTCTTCGCCGATCCGGCGGACCCGCGCGCCGCCCTGCTGCTGGAGGCCGGTCAGCACTGGGCCGGCAACACGGTGCCGGTGGCGGAGGAAGCGTTCCACCGGTTCCTGGTAGCCACGGGCGCGGCTGCCCCCGAAGATGTCCCGGCCGCGCACCGCGCGCCAGCCCCGGCACAGCGTATCATTCAGGTAACCGAGGCGATCACCGTCCGCGGCGAGAGCTTCACCTTCGTCGACGACTATCTCGGCATGGAGGAGATCGCAAAGGGCGGGACCATCCTGGGGTACGACGGCGGCGAGCCGGTCGTCACACCCTATGACGGATGCATTCTCATCATGCCGTCTAGGCGGCTCTCCGCCGGCCAGACGGCGGTTCGACTGGGACGGGTCGTCAATGACTGAGCAGGACAAGGACAAGAGCGCGCCAGATCACCCGGACGCGATCATTCCCGAGGAGACCGAAGGGACACCGGGCGGCGACCGGATGACCGCCGGCAAGAAGCGCGGATCGATGGCGCTCGCGCTTGCCATCGGCGCCGCCGGCGGGCTGCTCTTCGCCTGGGCCAAGCTGCCGCTGCCCTGGATGATGGGGGCCATGCTGGCGACCACCATCGCGTCGGTCGCCGGCGCCAATATCCGCATCGAGTACCGGCTGCGCATGACCATGATCGCCATCCTCGGTGTCATGCTCGGCAGCGCCTTCCGCCCGGAGCTGATGGACCGGGTCGGCGAATGGGCGGTGTCGATCGTCGGGCTGTTGGTCTACGCGATCACCGCCGGCACGCTGGTCACCTGGTATTTCCGCAAGGTCGGCGGCTACGACGCCGTCACCTCCTATTTCGCTGCGTCTCCGGGCGGGCTGAACGAGATGGTGCTGGTCGGCCGGGCCATGGGCGGCGACGACCGGATCATCGCCCTGACCCATTCGGCCCGCATCCTGCTGGTCGTCATGACCATCCCGTTCCTGTTCCGGATCTTCGCCGACTACACGCCGTCGACGACACTGCTACCACCAGGGGCCGGGCTCGACATTCCGGCCCTGGACTGGGTGATCCTCGGCGGCTGCGGCGTGGTCGGAGCCGTCGCGGCGAAGCTGTTGCGGATCCCCGCCGCCTTCCTGGTTGGCCCGATGTTCCTGTCCGGCGCCATCCACCTCGCCGGCGTCACCGAGGCGAGCCCGCCGAGCCTGCTGGTCGCCTGCGCCCAGGTCGTCATGGGCAGCGGCATCGGCTGCCGGTTCGCCGGCACGCCGGTGTCCACCATTCTGCGGGTGGTGAAGATCTCGATCGGTTCGACCGTCATCCTGATGGTATCCGGCGTGATTTTCGGGCTGGTGCTGGAACGCTTCACCGACGTGCCCTGGTTCGTGCTGGTGCTGGCCTACGCACCAGGCGGGCTGGCGGAGATGAGCCTGATCGCGTTGGCACTCGGCCGCGACGTCGCCTTCGTCGCCACCCACCACATCTTCCGCATCGGCTTCATCGTGATCCTGGCGCCGATAGCGTTCCGGCTGATGCGGCGCGGCGGGAAGGAGTAGCGGGCGGCACCGTCCGTCCCCGCTACCGCACCCGTATGTGATCGCCCGCGGCCGGCTGATAAGCTTCCGGAAAAAGCCGGAGGACCCCCATGAAGATCACCGCCGTGCGCGCCCATGTGCTGGAAGCGCCCATCGCCGACCGTTTCGCCTTCAGCCAGGCCTGGGTGGACCGCCGGGTCGGCCTCGTCGTCGAGATCGAGACCGATGCCGGGATCACCGGCTGGGGCGACGGCTACGGGCCGCCCTGGGCGCTGGCGACGGTCATCGAGAAATACTACGCCCCGCGCCTGATCGGCCGCTCGCCGCTGGCCGGCGACGCGATCTGGGAGGAGCTCTACAACGGCCTGCGCGACCATGGTCAACGCGGCGTGCCAATCCAGGCGCTCTCCGCCGTCGA
>JARGOG010000001.1:0-9056 GCA_029212785.1 Thalassobaculaceae bacterium | reverse complement strand
GCCTGCGCGACCATGGTCAACGCGGCGTGCCAATCCAGGCGCTCTCCGCCGTCGACATCGCGCTCTGGGATCTGCGCGGCAAGCATTTCGACGCCCCGGTCCATGTGCTGATGGGCGGTCCCGTGCGGACGACCGTGAAGGCCTATGCCACCGGCCTCTACCGGCGCAACGACGACCGGGCCGAGAACCATCGCCTGCTGGCGGCGGAAGCCCAGGGCTATCTCGCTGCCGGTTTCACCGCGATGAAAACCAAGGTCGGGTTCGGCTTCGCGGACGACATCGCCCTGGTGGAAATGCTGCGGCAGACCATCGGCCCCGATGTCGCGCTATTTGTCGACGCCAATCACGGCTGTGACCGGGTGCAGGCAGCGCGGCTGGCCCGGGCGATGGAACCGTTGGATATCGGCTGGTTCGAGGAGCCGGTCGAGCCGGAGGATATCGAGGGCTACGCCGAACTGCGCGGCCGCACGACGATCCCCATCGCCGGCGGCGAGTGCTCGTTCACCCGCCACGACTTCCGCCGGATCCTGGAAGCACGGGCGATGGATGTGATCCAGCCGGACACGGCGTCGTGCGGCGGGCTGAGCGAGGCGAAGCGGATCGCCGACATGGCCTGGACCCACGGCACCCGCTACAACCCGCATGTCTGGGGCACCGGCATCGGCCTCGCGGCGGCCATGCAACTTCTGGCGGTGCTTCCGACGACGACACCGGCCTTCGGCGCCCATCATCCGCTGCTCGAATACGACAGCACCCCGCATCCGTTCCGCCAGGATCTTCTGGTCGAGCCGGTGCGTGTCGAGAGCGGGATTGCGCATGTCCCGCAGGGGCCGGGTCTTGGCGTCGAGATCCGGCGCGACGTGCTGGAGCGGTGGCGGGTCAACTGACGCCCGAGCGCTGCCGCTGGCCGAGTGCCCCCGGAGTGAATAAATTTGTATTCCAACTTTGACGAGAAATAATTACCATAACGATCTTCTAAAACATTTATGCGCAATCAAAACGTGTTGTGCGGGAGGATCAGATGACAAGAATGCCAGCACTGCCCCCATTGTTCGCCGCCGCTCTCCTGGCCGCCGGCCTGAGCGACCCTGTCGCCGCACAGACACCGCTGCCCTCCAACGTCCTGGACAGCTGCATCGTCTCAAAGAGCGAGTTCGACAGTTGGAAGGCTGCTACACCCGGCGTGTTCCAGGCCGCCGACAGCATCACCTTCAGCGACGCCAACGACTGCAACTTCTTCAAATGGGGCGCCCAGATGTTCCTCTGGCTGACCTCCCAGCCGGACGGCCAATTGGTGTTCGACGGGCCCGACTTCTTCGGCGTCGCCAAGAACGACCAGGGCAAGCGCGTGTTCGTGCCGCAGGGCAGCAACAACTACACGATGCAGCTCGAGCCGCGGGTGGTGAAGCCGCAGAACGACACCAGCGTCGGCCAGGCCGGCGGCGGCGGTGTGCTGATTTCACCCCAGGGCGAAATCGTCCACTACGGGATCAACGCGAACAACGTCTACGCCTACTACCAGACCGGCGTGGAGAGCCCGACTAACCCGGCGCATTTCCAGGGCGAGCTTGCCACCGATTTCCCGACGACACAGAGCGATCTGAATGCGATCACCCGCTACGCCCAGAGCACACTCGGTGTCTCGAGCATCCCGTCGTCCCAGGCCCTGGCCATGGAGCTCAAGACCTCCTGGGTCGACGCCGCGAGCCTCGACAACCCCGAGGATTACGTCACCGCCGACGCCGTGGTCGCCGTCTTCAACCACACGACGCCCACGACTTGGGTGCAGATCGGAACCGCGGTCCGTCGCATGGCGCTGGTCGGTTTTCACATCGTCGGCTCGGTGAACAACCACCCGGAAATGGTCTGGGCCACGTTCGAGCATATCGACAACGCGCCGCAGAACGGGTTCGTCTACATCACGACCTTCGGTATCCCGGCGGTCGAGCCGTATGACGGCAATGGCACGGCCAAGTGGCTGTTCAACGCCACACCACGCGCCCCCCGCACCCCGGTTCTCCACGTCCAGGAACGGGCCGCCTACAAGACGATCAGCCAGTTCGGCACGAAGATCAACGTGATCAAGGCGGATACCGGCGAGACGATCGGGCCGAACACGGTGGTCCGGGTCAATCCCTGGGGCGACGAGCCGTTCGTGGGGGCGGCGCAGACTGCCGCGGAGTATGGCGGGAGCTCGTCCGCCGTCAGCCGGACAACGGATCTGATCTCGCTGAACCGATCGGTCATCGGCTGGATCGGCAACCGGGACGTCCGCTCCAAATACATCCAGACCGGATCGATCTGGAGCAAGGGCGGGCCGGACGCGATTCCGGTCTGCGGTCCCACGCAGAATGAGAATATCTGCGGAACCGACCCGAATCTGCGCGGCACGCTGGCCCTGGCGAACGCGACGATGGAAACCTTCCATCAGTTCCCCGACACGCCGCCGGGCAGCACCTTCAAGCCGAAGAACTGCTTCGGCTGCCATTTCGTGAACACCAGCAGCAGCCCGAGCCAGGGGGTCAGCCACATCTTCAGCAGCCTGGTGCCGCTGACGCCCAACTGACGCGCGCCGACCACTCCGGATCCGCCCGGACCTGCACCGGGCGGATCGACGGCCGCTCCCACCCTCTGCTATCGTTCCGTCGCCGTACCGATGGTGCGGCACGTTATCGGGGCGGGGTGGAAGTCCCCACCGGCGGTGATGGTTCTCGCCAGCAGGCGGTGGCCGAGCCCGCGAGCGCTCCACGGCCACGGCCGCGGAGGTCAGCAGATCCGGTGCGATCCCGGAGCCGACGGTCACAGTCCGGATGAAAGATAACGAAGGAGAGGACTCCGCGTCGCGCCAGGCATGGGCGGCGTGCGGGTTCGCGAGTTCGTACGCCCTGGTTCACGTCCCAAACTCAGGAGGACAGCATGGATCAGAGCTCCGACACCCAGTCTCGAGGCACCCAGCGCTCAGACATCCAGACCCAATCCGACCGCATCGCCTTCATCCAGGCCCGCTGGCATGCCGAGATCGTCGACGCCTGCCGGACATCGTTCCTGGAGACGCTGCGACAGGATCGGCCCGGCGCTTTCACCATCGACGTGTATGACGTCCCCGGCGCCTTCGAGATCCCGCTGCTGGCCCGCCGGCTGGCGAAGAGCGGGGCTTACCGCGCCGTCATCGCCTCCGCCTTCGTCGTGGACGGCGGCATCTACCGTCACGAATTCGTCGCCCAGAGCGTCATTTCCGGCCTGATGCAGGCCCAGATGGACGCCGACGTGCCGGTGCTGTCAGCCGTGCTCACCCCGCATCGGTTCCATGAGTCAGCGGAGCACCGGTCCTTCTTCCTGGACCATTTCCGCCTGAAGGGGCGCGAGGTGGCCACCGCCTGTCTCGCCGTCATTCAGGACCCGGTCCCGATCGCCATCGCGGCCTGAAGACCACGGGGGAGGATGGCTGCGGCCGTCCTCCCACCCTTACCCATGGGCCAGCGGCCAGCACTGCCGCGCAGCGGCGCTGGTATAGGGCAGGCGCTCCACATTCGAGGCACAGACGCCGCCGGTATCCACCACCACGGCGTCGCGGGCGATCGCCTGGAACGCGATCTTCCAGGCGCTTCCGGATTTCGCCACCAGCACCGGCTCCCCCGCCGGGTCGATGCCGACGCGCCGCAGATGCGTGTCGTCGAACGGCATCACCCGCTCCCCGGTCAGCACGACGTTCAGGCCGAAATCCGTTCGGACGACGGCGACATCGCCCATCGGCACCTCCTGGCCGGTCATATAGGCGCCGTCGCGGACATAGCGGACTGCCGGCTCGGCGAAGATCACGCGGCCGGAGATTTCCACCGGCGGGCCGTGCAGGTCGGGAAGCGTGCGGCCTCCGACCGGTCCGGCGAACCGGTCTGCCCCGCGCGCCGCGGCCACCGCCGGCGGATCCCAGAGCACGATCGTCCCACCCACGCGACGCCGCGCCATCTCCGCCAGGATCGCCGTCCCGTCGCCCGGCGCGCCGCCGCCCACATTGTCGGCCGGCTCGACGAGCACGACCGGCCCGCGGCCCGGCACGGCCGCGCGGGCGACCGCCTCGGGGACGGAGACCAGCCGTGGCCGGAACGCCTCCCGCGCGTCCCCGATCATGGCGGCGACGGCATCGACCTCCCGCGCCACCGCCGACGGGTCGGCGCCGTAGCCGGTCACCGCCACCCCGAGATGGTCGATATCGGCATAGGCGAAGCCCTGGGCGACGGAGACCACATCGACCCCGCTCACCCGCTCCGCCGCGGCGACGCGCGCCATCACCGCGTCCATCGGCAGCTCGGCCGTCGCCTGCATCTGCGGCACGGTGATGATCGGCAGCTTGCGGAAGACCTTGTGCGGGCGCGCCCCGGTCGCGAGCATTGCCGCCAGTCGGGCCGCCGCCTCGGCGCCGCGGGCGCCCATGTCGGTATGGGGGAAGGTGTCGTAGCCGATCAGCAGGTCGCAGGCCTCGACCAGGGCCGGCCCGATATTGGCGTGCAGGTCATAGGTCGCCACCAGCGGCACATCCGCGCCGACCGCCGCGCGCACCCGGCGCACCAGTTCGGCGTCGCTCTGCACGACGCCGTCGGCCACCAGCGCCCCATGCAGCGCCAGCAGGATTCCGTCCGGCCGTGCCCGCGCCGCGCTCCCGGCGATCCGGCCGGCGAGCGCCTCGAAGGCCTCGCGGGTGACGGTGCCGCTCGGGATGGCGCCGGCGAACAGGCCTGGGGCGACCGCGAGGCCGGCGACTTCCGCCCCGGCCAGCATGCCGCCGATCTCGGTATTGGTGCCGGCGTAGCGCGCCGCGAGATCCGCGCCCTCGGCCCATTGATAGGCCCGGAAGGCGGCGAGGTCGGTCGGGATCGGCGAAAAGGTGTTGGTTTCGTGCCAGAGCCCCGAAATCAGTACCGTCGGTCTCATATCCGAACCCCGCCCGCTTCGGCATAATACCGCCCAATAAGACAAGGGAGGGTACCATGTTCGATCTCGATCGCTTCATCGAAGCCTGCTACGGCGCACTGGACGAGAAGACGCCGGAACGCGCCGCTCACGACATCGTCGCCCGCGCCGTCGCCGATCCGGCGAGCGTCATGAAGACGCTCGGCGAGCCACGGCAGGCAGGGGTCAACACCCTGCACCGCTCGGACCGGCTCACCGTGATCCATCTGATCTGGGGGCCGGAGATGCAACTGATGCCCCATAACCACAACATGTGGGCGGCGATCGGCATCTATACCGGCGCGGAAGCCAACACTTTCTGGCGCCGCACGCCGGACGGCCTGCAGAAGCTCGGCGGTAAGGCGTTGGCTGAAAAGGAGGCGGTCTGGCTCGGCGAGACGGCGATCCACTCGGTCACCAACCCGCTCACCAAGCTGACCGGCGCCCTGCACGTCTATGGCGGCGACTTCTTCGCCCCGGGCCGCAGCGAGTGGGACGACGAGACCTTGGAGGAGGCGCCATACGACAAAGAGAAACTGGTGCGCCTGTTCGAGGAGAGCAACACGCGCCTGGAGGAACTGAAGGCGGCCGGCGCGCTCTGAACCGGCGCGCTGCGGAACCGTATCCGTCCGGGAATTACTGGCCGCGGTCGACCTTTTGGGCGCCGTCATCCAGGGGCGGTTGGGCACTCCGGTCGACACCGCCGGATGCCGGCGGCGGCGCGAGACCGCCGTCGCGCGGCGTGCAGTCGCCCCAGATGACCTGACTCATCAGGTTCTCCTTGCACTCCGCCCAGGGCCGCTCGAGCCCGCCGGTCTCCGACATATATATCTGGCTGATCGCAAGGACGGCCAGGATCGCCGCCAGAATCCACATGCCTCGGCTCATCGGGCCCTCTCGTAATTCGGTTCGTTCCGCATATGGGGAGCGGGCGGCGATCCTGCCAGTGCCGTGGTCAGGCCGGCCAATCGACGACGTGCTCGACCAGTTCGGCATCCCCGACCAGGGTTTCGGAGATCACCCGTCCCCGCACCGAGATCCCGGCCTCATGCACCGCGTCCGGGTCGCCGCATTCCAGGTGATGCCACCAGTAGAGCGGCTTGCCTTCCTGCAGCAGCCGGTAAGCGCAGGTCGACGGCATCCACTGGAGCTGACTCACCAGTTTGACGCTCAGCACCACGCAGTCGGACACCTTTTTCCGCCGGTTGGGGTAGTCCGAGCACCGGCAACTGGTCCCGTCGAGCAGCTTGCAGGCGACGTCGGTATAGGAGATCTCGTCGGTGTCGGCATCCTGCAGCTTGACCAGACAACACCTGCCGCAGCCGTCGCACAGGCTCTCCCACTCGCTCTTCGTCATCTGAGCGAGCGATTTGGTCTCCCAGAACCGCTCGCCGCCGGCTTCTTCCGGACGTTCCTCGGCCACCGCAGGTCAGTCGCGGAAGCTGGGATCGATCTTGTCCATCTTGCGAATCAGCGCCGCGAACTCGAGGGCGCCGTATTCGGCCGCGGACTCCGCGAACCCGTTCACGTCCTCGCCCGACTTCTTGGCGATGTTGTCGCCCAGCAGGTGCAGGGTACCCGCCGAGCCGGCGTCGATCTGCACCTGGGCGGCGCGCTCCAACCGGTAGAGCCACAGGAAGGCTTCCGCCACCGAGCGGCCGGTGGTCAGCAGCCCGTGATTCTTCAGCACCATGGCGTGGTTGTCGCCCAGGCTCTCGACGATGCGGTCGCGCTCGTCCAGATACAGGCTCACCCCCTCGTAATCGTGGTAGCTGATCCGGTCGACAAAGGCGGTGGAGCCCATGGAGATCGGCAGCACGCCCTCCTTGACCGCGGCGATCGCCATGCCGGAGCGCGAATGGGTGTGCATCACCACCTGATGCAGATCGCTATGCGCCATGTGGACGGCGGAATGGATGACGAAGCCGGCCTGGTTCACCCCATACGGGTTGTCAGTGTCGATCTTGTTCCCGTCGACATCGATCTTCACCAGGTTCGAGGCGGTGACCTCGTCATAGTTCAGGCCGTAGGGGTTGATGAGGAAGTGCAGGTCAGGGCCCGGCACCTTGGCGGTGAGATGGCCGTAGATCAGTTCGCACCAGCCGAAATAGTCGACCATGCGATAGGCGGCGGCCAGCTCGACCCGCAGGTCCCACTCGGCATCGCTGATTCCGGCGGGGCGGGCGACCTTCACAGGGGTCATGTCATTCATGGCGTTTCCTCCGATGGTGTCTGGCGGTCGTGTCAGGAGTGACAGTCCAGCGGGAATTGTTCAGGCGACCGCTTATGGCGCGGTCGGAACGCTATTGAGCGCGTTGGGCGGGGGGAATGCAAGGGAGGGAGTTTGGAGGCGCGAGGTCCAGAACTCGGGCGAGCCCAATAAACTCCAACCTAGTTAATCGGGGCAAACCTGCCGCGCACGTCATCAGCTTCTTCTGCTTCTATCTGAATAATTCGAGCGGCCCGCCGTGCCTGGGCCTTAAGCCCAAGAAATAAGGGCCCCGCGCAAAGAAGCAGCGTTAAAAACGGAGATTTAGCAACCATCATTACCAGCACTACAATCATGGTCATCTTCAGATGATTGTGAACTTCTCTCCTAACCTCAGCATTCTCAATTCGATCAACAGCGTCCCGAAAATTAGAAGGCGTCGATTTATGAATTAAGCCTCTGGCAAATGCCAAGTATAGGAACCTAGCAAGTGTCAGGTCGTGAGCATATCTAATGAGTTGCTCAATGGACTGGCGGATATCTCTATATTCTGGGCTGTCAAAACGAAGCTTTCCCTCCCGCGCCATGTCGAATACAGCATCTCTTCGCTCAAACATCAGCTGACGGGCCACATCTGTACAAACCCATTGCCATGGCCCATTAAAAAATACAGCCAAAGCACCAAGAGTCAGGATTCCGACAATCGCGTCCATTTTTTTAATCCTTGTCGCTTGGGTTCGTCTTTCCTTTAGTGGTCAATCCTGATGTCGAGCGACGGGGATCGATATCCAACTCGAGATCTCGCACCCGCCCCTGCAACTGATCCACCTTTCTATGCCTAAGCCACCTTTCCACCATAGCCCAGCCAGCAGCACCTCCTGCAAGAGTGACTGCCACCGCGAATTTGATATCTGCGACGAGTGAGAAGAACGCACTAACGAATATGCTGGTTTCCTCGCCAGCGAATTGTTTGACCGCATCGCCAAGCAACCATGCCACACCGACGACCGCGCCGCACCGCAATGCCGTTCTTCCAAGCCGAAATCGTTGATCGATCCGTAGACGTTCGAGCCTTTCACGTGCGGCCTTTCCAAGATCGTCTGACACCGACACCCCCCAAAGTTGCAGGGAATGTTATTAACAGACCTTTAAGAGCGCTCTCAATTCCAAGTATCATCTGACCGCAGGGCACGACACTTGTCCGCAACGCGATGCATTTAAAAACGGGCATTAAAGCGGCCAAAATATGTCGGCTACCGAGACGACCTACGGCGACCCTTTTTGGTGTTGTGGATATCTGAACATCAGAATCGACCTGCATTTTTGACCGAATCAGATCATTCGAGTTCGCAAAGTAGGATAGGGTCGCGCCAGCAGCTTTAGATTTAACCACCACATTCGGAAATAGGTTCTCACCCTACCAAACGTGAAATTTTCCGGCTGGTTAGGGTCCGCTTCTGATGACCCTACGAGGCATCCACAAATATCAATCACTAGGCTAAACCTACAGCCCTAGTCGACCTATCATTGAAATATAATAAACGATTTTAAGTCTTTTGTCACCTGTGTAAATTACTGAATTTATTGGAGTTTCGACACGGTCGAATTAAGCGCTAACTGTCGTTCACCCCTCCACACTCCCCCTCAGCCGCTCGATCGCCTCGTCCCATTGCCGTGAGGCGGCTTCCAGATAGCTATGGGCTTCGGCGAGGCTTTCCTGCCGGATGGAGTCGCGGCTTTCGCGGCCGACGCGACTGCACCGGACCACGCGCGCCCTTTTCCAGCACGCCCAGATGCTTGGCCACCCCCTGGCCGGCAAGGCAGGTCCCGCAGGACCGCCGACTAGTAGTAAGTGTCGTCCGGGGCGTAGTCGGCGGCGTGGCGCTTGAGCTGCATCGCC
>JARGOG010000040.1:15082-38108 GCA_029212785.1 Thalassobaculaceae bacterium | reverse complement strand
CCGGGACCCAGACGCGAGGACCGCCGCCCGGTCCCGGCCTGACCCTTTGGGTCGACCGAGAGGCCGGGGCGTGGGGAAGGTGGCGGCAACTGGTTCCGGATGCGTTCCGTAACGACCCAGGCTTAAGGCGCGGAGTCCTAATCGTCGTATTGCAGCAGGCTCTCGAATGGGATGTCGAGCTTGTCGCGGCCCTTCAGGAAGCTCAGCTCCATGATGCAGGCGCCGCCGGCCACCTCGCCGCCGACCTTGCGCAGCAGCTCGACCGAGGCCTTCAGGGTGCCGCCGGTGGCCAGCAGGTCGTCGAGGATCACCACGCGTTGGCCCGGTGCCACCGCGCCTTCCTGGATCTCCACCGTGTCGGTGCCGTATTCCAGGTCATAGGTGTAGGGCACGGTCGGGCCCGGCAGCTTGCCCTTCTTGCGCACCATCATGAAGCCAAGGCCGAGCTCCAGGGCCAGCGGGGCGGCGGTCAGGAAGCCGCGGCTCTCGATGCCGGCGAGCAGGTCCGGCTTGAACGGTTTGATGATCTCGGCCAGTCGGGCGACCGTTTCCTTCCAGGCCGCCGGATGGGCGAGCAGGGTGGAGATGTCGTAGAACAGGATGCCCGGCTTCGGAAAATCCGGTACCGCGCGAATATGCGCCTTGAGGTCCACGGGACGTCCTCCGCTCGGGTTGCCGCACTGTCAGTCCCTTAGAGGAAACCGACCGTCGTGAGAAGACCTCAGCCCCATGACCTCTCCCGCCGTACACCCTCCAACGGCTTCCTGGACGGCCCTGCGGCCGATCCTGGCCCCCACTGCGCCAGCGGTCACGGGGTCCCGGATCGTCCCTGAGGGGCCCAGGAAGCCGGAGATGCGGGGAAAGGTCCCTACAGCTCCGCGCGGACGATCGCCGCACCGTCGGCCATCGCCTTCATCTTGGCGAAGGCCACATCGCGCGGCAGGTATTTGAGGCCGCAGTCCGGGGCGACGATGATCCTCTCCGCCGGGTGGTGCTCAAGACCGCGGCGGATGCGCTTGGCGACCGTCTGCGGGCTCTCGACCGTCATGTCGGAGAGGTCGAGCACGCCGAGGATGATGGCCTTCTGCGGCAACTCTTCCAGCACCGTGCAGTCGAGTTTCGATTGGGCGGTCTCGATGGAGATCGAGTTCACGGTCGAGCGCGAAAGCTGCGGCAGGAAGGAGTACCCGGCCGGCCGCTCGTGGATGATGGCGGCATACCCGAAGCAGATATGCACCGCCGTCTCGCCGGTCACGCCGTCGAGGGCCGCGTTCAGGGACTCGATGCCGTACTGCTCCGCCTTCTGCGGGCGGGCCTGCATGTAGGGCTCATCCACCTGCACGACGTCGGCGCCGGCGGCGAACAGGTCCTTGATCTCGGCATTGACGGCGGCGGCATAGCCGAGCGCGCATTCCGCCTCGTCCTTGTAATAGTCGTTCTGTGCCTGCTGCGACATGGTGAACGGACCGGGGACGGTGATCTTGATCCGTCGGTTGGTATTGGCGCGCAGGAACTTCACGTCTTCGACCTGAACCGCGTGCTTGCGGCTGATCGGGCCGACCACGCGGGGCACCGGATTCGGATGGCCGGAGCGGTCCAGCGCGGTGCCGGGATTGTCGATGTCGACACCGTCGAGGGCGGTGGCGAAGCGGTTGGAATAGCTCTCCCGTCGCGCTTCGCCGTCGGTGATGATGTCGAGCCCGGCCCGCTCCTGGTCGCGGATCGCCAGGATCGTCGCGTCGTTCTGCGCCTCTTCCAAATATTCCGGCGCGATCCGCCAAAGCTCCGCCGCCCGGGTGCGCGGCGGGAAGCGTCCAGCCAGCTTGGCGCGGTCGATCAGCCAATCCGGCTGAGCGTAGGAGCCGACCAGCGAGGTCGGCAGCAAAGTGTGTCCGGTGGTCGCCATGACGTAGTTCCTCCCATGATTTTATTGTTGGGAGGACGCTAGCAACGGGGGCTGGCGACGCCTAGTGACGTTCTCGGCCGTTCTTTTCACTCTCCACCGATTAGCAGAAAGCGCCGGTGCAGCGGCTGGACCGGCCGGGCGTTCATCGGGAACAGCTCGGCAAAGGCCGCGATCTGCGCCCGCGACGCCTGTACCGGGGTCTCGTAGGCGATCCAGGTCACGATCTCCGAGCATGGCGGCGTCGTCAGCGATCCGGCATACCGGAACTGCGCATTGCCGGCCGGCAGGAACGCCTTCGGCGTGATCGCGACGACAGGGCCGTCGCCCTTCTCCTTGGGCATGGCCGACCAGATCGGCGCGAGCGCCGGGTTCTCCGCACCCTCCTCGAACAGCACGCCGACCACCGCCAGATCGCCGGCCGCCGACTGGTGGACGAAATGCACCTCCATCGCTAGGGGCTTGCCGTCGACCACATGCTCGCTGGGGTGATGGAAGTGGAACTGCAGGAGGTCGTAGGTCGTGGTGCCGACCTTCACGGTGCTGCCGTTGGGAACCTTCACCTCGATCGTATGACCGTTATTGAGGACCTGGCCGTCGGTCTCCGCGTCCCAGCGGATCGTCACCGGCTCGATATCAGCGCCGATCGGAGAGACGAGGTCGACGGGAGACTGTGCCGTTCCCTGGGCGCAGACCGCATAATCCTTGCTCAAGGAGCCCCAGCCCTCGGGGCCCGTCTTGCCCTCGTAGCTCCAGGACGGCCCGTCCGCAGCGGCGGCCGGACCGGCGACCACGCCGCAACAGGCCCAGACGAGCGCGCCGAACAGGGTTGTATGTAGGGCCTTGCGCCTAGTCATACCGGTCATCTCTGCCTCCTCCTGATTGCGCCGGCGTGGAACTTTTGCCGGTTTTTCAAATCATACCAAGATCCGGCGCAATCGGCTTCCAAAGTTGGGCGCGAGTTGCGCTTTCCTATGCGCCCGCCCGGTAACCATTTAAGCTGGTACAGGAAATCGAGCGGGAGGATACGTGGCTGACGCTGCGCCAGACGCCGGAACATCGACGCAGGCGCCCTTCATCGTGGATGCGGATGGTGGATCGCTGATCTTGCGGCTCGCCGGCCGGTGGATGCTCGACACGGTCGTGCGGCTGGACCGCGACCTTCGCGACGTGGCGGAACGTCCCTGTGACCGTGTGGTGATCGATGCGGCCGGCCTCTCCGGTCTCGACAGCGCCGGCGCCTGGGCGATCCGGCGCACCCTGGAACGGGTCGAGGCGCGGGGCATCGTCACGGAACTGCGCGCGCTGCCGGAGGCGTATCGCCCGATCCTGGAGAAGGCCGTGGTGCCGGACCCGAGCGTGCCCGTGGCGCCGCCCGCCGGCAATGTGGTCACCACCCTGCTGGAACGGGCCGGGCGCGCTGTCCTGCATGCCGGCCAAGTGGCACGGAACCTGTCGGGATTCTTCGGCTTCACCCTGGTCTCGCTCGGCGGCGTGATTGCCCGGCCCTGGCGCCTGCGCTTGACCGCGACGGTGGCGCAGATGGAGGCAACCGGTCTCAACGCTCTGCCGATCGTCGGCCTGCTCTGTTTCCTGGTCGGCATCGTTCTCGCCTATATGGGCGCGTTGCAGCTCCAGCAGTTCGGCGCCGACATCCTGACGGTGAACCTGGTTGGCGTGGCGGTGCTGCGGGAGATCGGCATTCTGCTGGCGGCCATCATCGTCGCCGGGCGTTCCGGCAGCGCCTTCGCCGCCCAGATCGGCACCATGAAGGTGAACCAGGAGGTCGACGCGCTGGAGACCATGGGCCTGTCCGCGGTCGAGGTCCTGGTGCTACCCCGGGTGATCGCCCTGATGATCGTTATGCCGCTGCTGACGGTGTGGGCCGATGCGGCCGGACTGCTTGGCGGGTCGGTCGTGGCGCTGTTTCTGCTCGACCTGTCTTTCGCCCAGTTCCTGGCCCAACTGAAGGGGGCAGTGCAGTTCTGGGATTTCGGCACCGGTCTGCTGAAGGCGCCGGTCTTCGCCCTCGTGATCGCCCTTGTCGGTTGTTACGACGGGCTGCGGGTCTCCGGCAGCGCCGAGAGCGTGGGCCAGTACACGACCCGCGCGGTGGTGGAATCGATCTTTCTGGTGATCGTGCTGGATGCCGCTTTCGCCGTCGCCTTCGCGGAGCTCGGCATATGACGATTCAGGGGAGCGGCGGTGCCGGGCCGGCGATCGAGGTGCAGGGTGTGGTCACCCGATTCGGCACGACCGCCATCCATGACGGGCTCGATCTGACGGTCGAGCGGGGCGAGATCATCGGCGTGGTCGGTGGTTCCGGAACCGGCAAGACGGTGTTGCTGCGCACCATCATCGGGCTGCAGCGACCGGCACAGGGTACGGTCAGTCTGCTCGGCGAAACCGTGTCCTGGGACGGCTCGTCGACCGAGGCGCTGGCTGGTCGCTTCGGCATGCTGTTCCAAGACGGCGCGCTGTTCAGCGCGCTTACCGTCGGCCAGAACATTCAGGTGCCGATGCGCGAGCGTGGCGGCATTCCGGGCATGCTGATGGATGAACTCTCGCGCCTCAAGGTGTCGCTGGTCGGTCTCCCTCCCGATGCCTGCGGCAAGTTTCCCTCCGAGCTTTCCGGCGGCATGAAGAAGCGGGCCGGTCTCGCCCGCGCGCTCGCTCTCGACCCCGAAGTGGTGTTCCTGGACGAGCCGACCGCCGGGCTCGACCCGATCGGCGCGTCCGATTTCGACGAGTTGATCCTGGACCTTCGCCGCGCGCTCGGGCTCACTGTGGTCATGGTGACTCACGATCTCGACAGCCTGGCCCGGATCTGTGACCGCATCGCCGTCCTGATCGACAAGAAGATCGTCGTCGGCACCATGGAGGAGCTGACGCGGAGCGAGCATCCCTGGATCCAGAGCTATTTCCACGGGCCCCGGGCGCGGGCCGCCTTCGACCGGCCGGCGACGGCCGGGGAGGGGGGGTAGCCGATGGAGACCCGAGCCTCCTACGTCACGGTCGGTGCCTTCGCCATCCTGCTTCTGGCTGGCGGACTGTTCCTGGCGATCTGGTTCGGCGGTGTCCGCCTGGACCAGGAAACCCGGCCGTTCCGCATTGAGTTCCAGGGATCGGTGAACGGCTTGAGCACCGGCAGTCCGGTGCGCTACCGCGGCGTGCCGGTCGGCACGGTCAGCAGCATTCGGATCGATCCGGAAAACGTCGAGCTGATCCGCGTGGATATCGAGGTCGACGCTGAAGTGCCGATCAAGAGGGATATGTACGCGGTGCTTGAGGCCCAGGGCCTGACCGGCATCGGCTTCATCCAGATCGAAGGCGGGACCGATGCCGCCGCGGCGCTCGAGCCGACCGACGACTACCCGGTGCCGCGGATTCCGGCGCGGTCCTCGCTGCTCAGCAAGGTATTCGAGACCGCACCCGAGATCGCCGACCGGCTGGTGGTGCTGATGGCGCGGGTGGAGGCGTTTCTGAGCGAGGAGAACGAGGAGGCCTTCCATGCCATCCTCACGAACTTCGCTGAAGTCAGCATGACCGTCGCCAACCGCTCGGGTGCGATCGACCGCATGATCTCCGGAGCCTCTGCCGGCGTCGAGGATCTGCGTCTCTCGGCGGCCGAGATCAGGCCGCTGGTGGAAACCCTGAACCGCGAACTGGTGACCTTGACCGAGGAGGCGGCGGCGACGCTAGCGACCGTGCGAGGCACGGCGGTGGGGCTCGACAGCGAGGTGACGGCACTGGCCCGGTCGCTGGGCAAGACCAGCGATCGCATCGCCGCGACCGCCGGCCAGCTCGAGGGCATGGTCGCGGACGCCCGGCCGGGCATGAAGGACTTCACCAATTCCGGCCTGTACGAACTGACCCAGTTTCTGGTGGAAGCGCGGGTCCTGGTCTCGAACATCGACCGGGTGCTGCGCCAGATCGACCGCGACCCGTCGCAGTTCCTGTTCGGGGATCGCGACGGACAGGTGGAGACGGACCAATGACACAGCTCCAGCGCCGGACCTTTCTGAGCCGGACAGTCCAGGTCGCCGGCTTGGCGGGTCTGACCGCCGCCTGCGGCCAGTTGCCGATCGGCAAGCCGCCGCCCCAGCTCTACACGCTGACGCCGAAGAGCACCTATCCGCCGGATCTGCCACACGCGCCCTGGCAGTTGGCGATCGAGCGCCCGAGCGCCCCGGCCGGTCTGTCCTCGGCGCGTATCGCGGTCGCCCGGCAGCCACTGACACTGGATTATTACGCTGGCGCCGCCTGGGTCGACGACGCGCCGAACATGGTGCAGCGCCTGCTGATCGAGTCTTTCGAGAATTCGAAGAAGATCATCGGTGTCGGCCGCGACGGGGTCAGCTTCCGTTCCGACTTCACCCTCAAGGTCGAGGTCCGGGAATTTCAGGCCGAGTATTTCGACGGGGCCAAGATCCCCACGATCCGCGTGCGCATCAACGTCAAGCAAGTGCAGATGCCGCAGCGGATCATCATCGCCACCCAGGATTTCGAATCGCGGAGACCGGCGCCGACCAACAAGATGGTCGATATCGTCGAAACCTTCGACGCGGCGCTGGGCACCGTGCTGCGCGATATCGTGGTTTGGACCCTTCGCCAGGGTTGAGCCATGGGTGAGTTTCCGAACTGGCAGGGTTTTCCGGACGTGATCTTGCGCTAGGATTCCCGTGTCGACGGCGGCCGTCCCGAAAGACCCGGACCGAAAGAGGTAAGCGGACATGAACGTCCTGCACGAGAGCGATCTTGCGACCCTGAAATTCGGCGTGGGCCAGCCGGTCCCGCGCGGTGAGGATCCAACCCTGCTGACCGGGCGGGGCGAATACACCGACGATGTGAACCTGGAGGGTCAGGCCTACGGCTACGTGGTCCGCAGCCAGGTGCCGCATGGGGTGATCAAAGGCATCGACCTTGAGGACGCGCTGGCCATGCCGGGCGTGCTGGCGATCTACACCGCCAAGGATCTCGACGGCTTCGGCGGCATTCCCTGCATCGTGCCGTTCAAGAACCGCGACGGATCCGACATGCTGAAGCCGCCGCGTCCGGGCCTGGCGGTCGACGTGGTGCGGTTCGTCGGCGACCCGATCGCCATGGTGGTTGCCGAGACCCAGGCCGAGGCCAAGGACGCGGCCGAGATGGTGATGGTCGATATCGACGATCTGCCGGCGGTCACCGACCCGGTTGCCGCCGCACAGGACGGTGCGCCCCAACTCTATGACAGCGTGCCCAACAACATCTGCCTGGACTACCATTACGGCGATGCCGACGCAGCCGACACGGCCTTCGCCGAAGCGGCGCACATCACCAGGCTGACCCTGATCAACAACCGCGTCGTCGTCGCCTCGATGGAGCCGCGCTCGGCCATCGCCAGCTACGATCCGGCGGATGGGCGCTACACCTTCATCGCCGGCAGTCAGGGCGCTTTCGGTCTGCGCAATGCGCTTGCCACCGCCGTGCTCAAGGTGCCGACCGACAAGGTCCGGGTGATCACCAAGAATGTCGGCGGCTCCTTCGGCATGAAGGGCGGGCCGTATCCCGAATACTTCCCGCTGCTGCATGCCGCCAAACAGCTCGGACGGCCGGTGAAGTGGCTGGATGAGCGTTCGGGTTCCTTCGTCTCCGACCATCAGGGGCGCGGCCATGTGGTCGATGCCGCCATGGCCTTCGACAAGGATGGCCGCATCCTGGCCCTGCGCGCCGACATCCATGCCGATATGGGCGCCTATCTCAGTCCGGTCGGCCCGCAGCCGGCGACCTTGAACGCGGTGAAGAATCTGATCTCGGTCTATCAGACACCGGTGATCGACCTGAACACCAAGTGTGTGTTCACCAACACCACGACCATCGGCCCGTACCGTGGGGCCGGACGCCCGGAGGCGAACTATTACGTCGAGCGGCTGCTCGACACCGCTGCGGCCGAGATGGGCATCGACCGGCTGGAGATCCGCCGGCGCAACCAGATCCGCGCCGACCAGATCCCCTACACGGCCCCCTCCGGCATGACCTATGACAGCGGCGACTTCCCGGCCGTGTTCGACAAGGCGGTCAAGTTCTCCGACTGGGACGGGTTCGCCGGGCGGCGGGCGGAGAGCGAGGCGCGCGGCAAGCTGCGCGGCATCGGAATGAGCGACTATCTCGAGGTCACCGGCCCGCCGGGCAAGGAAATGGGGGGCCTGCGCTTCGAGGAGGACGGCACGGTGACGATCATCACCGGCACTCTGGATTACGGTCAGGGACACTGGACCGCCTTCGCCCAGGTGCTGCATCAACGCACGGGCATTCCCTTCGAGAAGATCCGCCTGCTGCAGGGCGACAGCGACGAGCTGCTGGTCGGTGGCGGTACCGGCGGATCGAAGTCGATGATGTCCTCCGGCGGCGCGGTCATCGAGGCGGGCGACGTCATGATCGAGAACGGCCGGAAGATCGCCGCCCATGTGCTGGAGACGGCGGTCGCCGATATCGAGTTCTCAGGCGGCACCTTCACGGTCGTTGGCACCGACCGGGCGATCGGCATCATGGACCTCGCCGGGCAGATCCGCGGCGGACTGGACCTACCCGAGGATGTGCCCCAGACCCTCGACGTCAGCTTGGCGCATGAGACCGGGCCGTCGGCTTTCCCGAATGGCTGCCACGTGGCCGAAGTGGAGATCGACCCCGACACCGGGGTGGTCGCGGTGGTGCGCTACTCGATGGTCAACGATTTCGGCATCGTGGTGAACCCGATGCTGGTCGAAGGTCAGGCCCATGGCGGCATCGTCCAGGGCATCGGTCAGGCGTTGATGGAGCATGTGCGCTACGACGCCAGCGGCCAGCTCGTCACCGGCTCGTTCATGGACTACGCCATGCCGCGGGCGAACGACGCGCCGATGTTCCGCTACGACAGCCATCCGGTGCCGTGCACCACCAACCTCGTCGGCGCCAAGGGCTGCGGCGAGGCGGGTTGTGCCGGGGCGCTGGCTTCGGTGATGAACGCGGTGGTGGACGCGCTGGGCGGCAAGCATATCGACATGCCGGCGACCCCGGAGAAGGTCTGGCGGATGCTGCACGGGTAGGGGCGTCTCCTCCGCGACTTCCTGGACGGCCCTATCGGGCCGATTCAGGATCCACACCTTGAACCGCCCCACGGATCCTGGATCGCGCGTTGCGCGTCCAGGAAGTCGAGGTGTGAGGGCGAGAAGGTGGCTAGGCGGTCAGAACTCCGACAGGTCCTCGTATTCGGTAGCGGTCATCGACGGCCGGTCGCGGAAGGTGTCGACCCACCAGACCAGGTTGGGGTGCGGCAGCACGTAGGCATCGAGTGACCGGAAGGTGAGCCAGTCCAGCGCCGTCGCCAGGGCGATGGTGCCGATATCGGCGGGTTGGTCCGGGGGGATCTTCCCCATGACGGGGCCATTCTCCAGGATGTCGTATGCGGCGCTGAGCTGGAAGATCAGATCCTCGCGCAGGCCGGGCACGCTGATGCCCGTCTGGTTCTGCTGCAACTCCCAGCGCAGGTCGGCACCGATCTCGCACAGGCCGGTCGCCAGGCGCTGGCGGATCATTGCCTCCTGGCGTGCGTCGCTTGACTTGGGGACGAGCGCGCCGCCCGAGAATTCGTCGATGTAGAAGCAGATCTCCTCGCTGTCGAACACCCCCCGGCCGTCGTCCAGGATCAGCAGCGGGGCAGCGTTCAGCGGGTTCTCCTCATAGGCCGGCGTGTCGCCCTGGGAAACATGGTCGGCGAGGTGGCGTACTTCGATGGTGGTGAGGCCGGCTTCCAGAAGCGCGACCTCGGCCTTGCGGGCGTATGGCGAATGCCGTTGCGAGAATAGAATCATCGGCGAAGTATCCATGGGCGATGCCGGGAGGCCAAGAATCCTGTGCCAGGGGCCGGGCCTGGAGCACCTGGACCCGGCCCGCGCGCCCGTTCGCCACGGCGAATCAGCTTCAGGATGGCACTCCTCGAAATTTCGGAAGACGGAAAAGCCGAGGGGAGAGGCCAGTCAGCCGCTTGACGCTCTCCTCGGCGGGGCGTTCGATACGGAAGTCCCCGCCCTGGAGCCGTCCCATGCCCGCACGCACAAGCCATGTCTTCCACCGCAATCCCCGTATCGTCCCGCCGGTCGCCGTCAAAGGCGACGGGGTCTACATCATCGATGCCGACGGTAAGCGCTATCTGGACGGCTCCGGTGGGGCGGCGGTCTCCTGCCTCGGTCACAGCCATCCCAAAGTGATCGAGGCGATCAAGCGGCAGCTTGACGCCATTCCCTATGGCCACACCGGCGCCTTCACCAACGAGCCGATGGAGAAACTGGCCACCCATCTGGCCGAGGCGGCACCGGGCGGACTCGACAAGGTCTACTTCGTTTCCGGTGGTTCCGAGGCGGTCGAGGCGTCGTTGAAGATGGCGCGCCAGTACTTCATCGAGATCGGTCAGCCCAAGCGCCACAAGATCATCGCCCGTCGCCAGAGCTATCACGGCAACACGCTCGGCGCGCTTGCGGTCGGCGGCAACGCGGCCCGCCGTGCCCAGTTCCAGCCGATGCTGATGGAGGCTACCCACATCGCCCCCTGCTTCTCCTATCGCGAGAAGCGGGCCGATGAGAGCGAGGAGGAGTACGGCCGGCGCGCTGCCGACGAGTTGGAGACGGCGATCCGGCAAGCCGGACCCGAGACGGTCGCCGCCTTCATCTGCGAGCCGGTGGTCGGCGCCACGGCCGGCGCGGTGCCGCCGGCACCGGGCTACCTGAAACGCATCCGCGAGATCTGCGACCGTCATGGCGTGCTGCTGATCTTCGACGAGGTGATGTGCGGCATGGGGCGTACCGGTCACATGTTCGCCTGCGACGAGGACGGCGTGGCCCCCGACCTGATGACCATCGCCAAGGGGCTGGGGGCCGGTTACCAGCCGATCGGCGCGGTTCTGGTTCACACCAAGATCTTCGAGGCGATCCGCGACGGCAGTGGCTTCTTTCAGCATGGCCACACCTATATGGGCCATCCGGCTGCCTGCGCCGCCGGCCTTGCCGTGCAGGAGGTGATCCGCGACGAGAACCTGCTCGACAACGTGAACACCCAGGGGGCGGCACTGCGCCGGGCCCTGGAGGCGCGGTTCGGCAACAACGCCAATGTCGGCGACATCCGCGGGCGCGGGCTATTCCTGGCGATCGAACTGGTGGCCGACCGCTCGACGAAGGAGACCTTCGACCCGGCGCGCCAGCTTCACGCGGTGATCAAGCGCGAGGCGATGACGCGCGGGCTGATCGTCTATCCCATGGGCGGCACCATCGACGGCAAGCACGGCGACCATGTGCTGGTCGCCCCGCCCTTCATCGTCGATCAGAGCCACATCACCGAACTGGTGGAGAAGCTGGGTGACGCGGTGGACGCGGCACTCGCGGCCTAGGTCCTCATCCGCCGTCCAGCGCCTTCCGCATCTGCTTGATTGCCCGCTGCCAGGAGCCGTCATGGTCCTGCCAATACAGCCGCGCAGTCGGGTACCAGGGGGTGCGCGCTTTGCCAAGGCCCCAGCGAGCATCGGCGCCGCTATCAAGCAGGATCCGGGTATCGATGCCGAGGGCGGATGACAGATGCGCCACCAGCGAGTCGATCGTGACCACCACGTCGCAGGCGGCCACCCGCGACGCCATGGCATCGACGTCGGTCGGATCGGGATCGGGCTCCAGCAGCAGCTTGTCGGAGGCCAGGTCGCGTTCCTCCGGCGTCATCCCACGCTGAAGCGCCACCACGACGCGCCCCGGGATCGCCACCGCGTCGAGCACAGCCTCCAACGGGATGGAACGGCGCGCTGCCTCGGGGTCGGGATGGCGCCAGGTCAATCCGATAATCCGATCGCCGCCGCTGGACCAGCGGTCGCGCCAGGACATGACTTTGTCCTGATCGGCCTCGAGATAGGCCTTGGCGAGGGAAGCGTACCCGTTTTCATAGATCCTGGTGTTCATCGCCAGACTGCCGATCGCGGCCTGCCAGTGCACCAACCCGCCGGTGATCGCCTCGTCCGGCGGCGACGCGCGGGACACCACCGTCGTCCCGTTGAACGACCGCGCGAACAGCGCCTGCATGCGGGGGTCGCATTCCAGGATCAACGGGCTCGGATCGCGCCGGATGATTTCCGGGATCATGGCGGCGAAGCGGATCTCGTCCGCCGGCGAACCCTCGCCCCAGACGAGCAGGGACTGATCCTTCAGTGAACTGCCGTCCCATGTCGGCATATCGAAGTCGCGGCTCTTGGCGCCGTACCGCCGGTCGACATTGTTGGCGTCGAACCGCGCCTCGTAGGCCATCCAACCTTCACTGTCGCGGCCGATGGCAAGCAGGGCATGGGCCAGGACGGTCCGCGCGACCGGGTCGTTGCCCGACAGCTCGACGGCCTTCTCGCCGGCCTGGACGGCTTCGTCGGGGCGCCCGAGCTTCAGACAGACATCGGCGATACCGGCAAGCGCCCGTACCGATTCAGGCTGCAGGTCCGTGGTATTCCGGTAGGCGTCCTCGGCTTCGTCCAATCGGTCGAGCGACATCAACACATGACCGAGCGTCAGCCACAGCCCCGGTTCCCGGGGGTCCGAGCGCAGCGCGAACCGCAGGTCGTTGTAAGCCTCCACCGGCTTCTTGCCGGCCACCAGCGCCTCGGCCCGTTCCGCCTGGGCCTGGGCCCAGAGCGGATCGCCGCGGCGGATCCGGTCGAGGCAGGCGAGGGAGTCCTCGATGGCGCCGACACGCCAAGCGATCCGGCCCATCAGCAACAGGGCCTCGGGCGCGTCGGGCGCGATGCGCCATGCCTCTTCGGCCAGCACGAAGGCCTGATCGGCCTCACCGAGTTCCAGAGCCATGTCGGCGGCACGGGCGCGGGCCGTGATCGGCGCACTATCGATCGCCGCCTTAAACTGAGCAAGCGCGGCCTTGGGACTGCCGGCCGCCGCCAGTTTCTCGCCTTCCAGAAGAGGATCACCTGATTTTGACACTGCTCCCGCCCCGACTATCAGGCATTCGACCGCCTGCGCTCTGAACCGCTTCCAGCATTGTGTTTTACACAACACCCTTTAACAGCTGTTAATTAGGGCTTATATCCTGCGATGTCGGCTTCGGTCGACTATGGCGATAAACGGCGCTTGGAATAAGCGTTGCGGACCCGGGGGCAGTACCCGGCGCCTCCACCAAAATCTCCGCCTGATCCGCAAGGAGCAGTTGGGTTGTTTCATGGGGGCGAAACAGGATCGACGCGCGTGGTAAAGAACCGCTTTTTGCCCGGCATGGTACCGCCGTTATCGGGCCGTATGATAGTTGCGAATGACAACTATGCTGAGGCGCGCCTGGCTGCGTAAGCAGCTCGGTAGTCTCGACTAATCCGTTGCGGTTAGCGTCGTAACGTGGGGCTCGCGGGCCGCCTAGCAACAGAAGGCTCGCACCTTTCCCCGCCTCCGGCACTGTATATCCAGCATTTTTCCCTTGAAGCGCCACGGGGCGCTGGTGTTCATTGGCCGAACGTCCAATGTTCGGGAAGCTGATGGCTGACGATCTCTTCCGATACGACCTGATGGTCGAAACGGCCCTGCGCGGAGTGGTTCGCGACGCCCTGAGACGGGCGGCGGAGCGCGGCCTCCCGGGCAATCATCACTTCTACATCACGTTCAAAACGCGCGCGCCCGGGGTCCATATCCCGCAATATCTGGTGGAGCGCTATCCGGACGAGATGACCATCGTGTTGCAATTTCAGTTCTGGGATCTGGAGATCCTGGAGGACCAGTTCTCGGTCGCGCTGAGCTTCAACGACGTGCGTGAACCGCTGACGATTCCGTTCGAGGCGCTGACCGGATTCGCCGATCCGTCGGTGCAGTTCGGCCTGCAGTTCCAGCAGACGGCCAACGGTGACACTCCGGCGGGCGACGACGATCCCGACGGCGACAATACGCCGGAGGATGACGGCGAGGCGCCGGACGACGCCGGCGGTAGTGGCGAGGTCGTCTCCCTCGATCACTTCCGAAAGAAGAAATAAAATTTAGCCATGCCGGGGCCGGCCGGTTCGGCACCCGACACGATGCCGCAGACCGGAGAGGATGCCCCTATGGCGGAGTTCGACTTCACCGAGATGTTCCCGCTCGGCCCGGATACGACCGAGTACCGCAAGCTGACCAGTGACTACGTGTCCGTCGACAAGCTCGGCGGCCGCGAGGTCATCAGCGTCCAGCCGGAGGCCCTGACCATGCTCGCCGAGGAGGCGTTCATGGACATCTCCCACCTGTTGCGCCCAGCTCACCTCCAGCAGCTCCGCACAATCCTCGACGATTCCGAGGCTTCGGAGAATGATCGCTTCGTCGCTTACGACCTGCTGAAGAACGCCGCGATCTCCGCCGGCCGCGTGCTGCCGATGTGCCAGGATACCGGCACCGCGATCGTCATGGGCAAGAAGGGTCAGAACATCTTCACCGGCTTCGACGACGAGATGGAGCTGGCCCGCGGCATCCAGAACACCTACGTGAACCACAACCTGCGCTACAGCCAGCTCGCCCCGCTGTCGATGTTCGAGGAGAAGAACACCGGCACCAACCTGCCGGCACAGATCGAGCTCTATGCGGACAAGGGCGATGCCTACAAGTTCATGTTCGTGCAGAAGGGCGGCGGCTCGGCCAACAAGTCCTTCCTGTTCCAGCAGACCAAGGCGGTCCTGAACCCGGAAAGCCTGGAGAAGTTCCTGGACGAGAAGATCCGCACGCTCGGCACCGCGGCCTGCCCGCCCTATCACCTGTCGATCGTGATCGGCGGCACCTCGGCGGAATTCGCCATGAAGACGGTGAAGCTCGCCTCCTGCAAATATCTCGACAACCTGCCGACCCAGGGCTCCGACAGCGGCCACGCCTTCCGCGATCTGGAGTGGGAGGCGAAGATCCTGAAGATGACCCAGGACATGGGGATCGGCGCGCAGTTCGGCGGAAAGTATTACTGCCACGACGTGCGTGTCATCCGTCTGCCGCGCCACGGCGCGAGCGTGCCGATCGGTATTGGCGTGTCCTGCTCTGCCGACCGTCAGGCCTTCGCCAAGATCACCCGCGACGGCGTGTTCCTGGAGCGGTTGGAAGCGGATCCGGCGAAGTACCTGCCCGATATCGACGAGGCCTCGCTGACCGCCGATGCGGTCGAGATCGACCTGACCCGGCCGATGTCCGAGATCCGCGAAACCCTGTCCCAGTACCCGATCAAGACCCGCGTCTCCCTGACCGGGCCGATGATCGTGGCGCGCGACATCGCCCACGCCAAGCTCAAGGAACTGATCGACGCCGGCAAGCCGCTGCCGGACTACGTCAAGAACCACCCGATCTACTATGCCGGCCCGGCAAAGACGCCGGAGGGCTATGCCTCGGGCTCGTTCGGCCCTACCACGGCCGGCCGGATGGACAGCTATGTCGAGCCGTTGATGGCGAATGGCGGCAGCTTCATCACCCTGGCCAAGGGCAACCGCTCCGCTGTCGTGCGCCAGGCGTGCGAGAAGCACGGCGGCTTCTATCTCGGCTCCGTCGGCGGCGCCGCCGCCAAGCTCGCGCTCAACTCGATCAAGAAGGTCGAGGTGCAGGAATACCCGGAGCTCGGCATGGAGGCGATCTGGCGCATCGAGGTGGAGAAGTTCCCGGCCTTCATCGTCGTCGACGACAAGGGCAACGACTTCTTCAAGGACATCTGAACCGGTCGACCGGAGCGCCTATGACCGATCCCGCCTTTACCGCCGTTCCGATCCTGCGGATCTTCGACGTGGCGAAGGCGCTCGGCTTCTACCGGGACTGGCTCGGCTTCACAATCGACTGGCAGCACCGCTTCGCCGAAGACGCGCCGCTCTACCTACAGGTGTCGCGCGGCGGCATGCGGCTGCACTTGAGCGAGCATCATGGCGATTGCACGCCCGGTGCCACGGTGTTCGTCCAGACGGACGGCCTCGCCGCCTTCCATGGCGAGATCCTGGCCCGCGACTATCCGTACAATCGGCCCGGTCTCGATCCCGCCCCCTGGGGCGGCCTGCTGATGGAAGTCACCGACCCGTTCGCCAACCGGCTGCGGTTCTGGGAGGATACGGGCGACTGAGCGCTCCGACGTGGGAGCGGCTGTCGATCGCCGGTATAATCCGTCCCCCGGATCGACATTCCAGACGCGGAGGCTGTATGAAATGCCGGTATTGACCGACGGTCCGGACGCCGCCGCCGTCACGCTGGTTCTGGCGCATGGCGCCGGCGCGCCGATGGACAGCCCTTTCATGACCGCCATCGCGGCGCGGATCGCCGCCAAGGGACATCGGGTCGTGCGCTTCGAGTTCGACTATATGGCGGAGCGGCGCACCAGCGGGCGCAAGCGACCGCCGGAGCGTCAGCCGGCCCTGCTGGATCAGTGGCGGCGGGTGATCGACGAGGTGGGGGCCCCCGACGCGGTCGCGATCGGCGGCAAGTCCATGGGCGGGCGCATGGCGTCGATCCTCGCCGCCGAGTTGGCGGTGCGGGGCTGCCTCTGCCTCGGCTACCCGTTCCATCCGCCGGGCAAGCCGGAGCGGCTGCGTACCGAGCATTTCGCTGCCCTGCGCTGTCCGACGCTGATCATTCAGGGAACCCGCGACCCGTTCGGGACCCGCGAAGAGCTACCGGCCATGGCGCTCCCGGACACGCTGTCGGTCGACTGGATCGAGGACGGCGACCATGACCTGGCCCCGCGCAAGAAAAGCGGCTGGACGGTCGAGCAGGCGTGGGACAGGGCTGCGGAAATCGCCGACCGGTTTCTGCGGGCGCTCTGACGCGCCTTATGTCATCGGGTCGGCCGGGGCCCGCGACAAAGGTTCCGGAGAAAGCTCGAGAAGCGGTGAGAAGCCGCCGCTATTCAGTCAGGATGGCCCGTACATCCCGCGGGTCGAGGCCAACGGCCTCCACTTCCTCACGGGTGATGATGGCGGAATCTATCGGCAACTGGCCGAGCAGCCCGGTCAGCGACCGCGTGGATTGCGCGTCCCGCGTCGCCATCCAGCCAAGCACCCCGCCGACGACCGGAGGACCGGCGACGATGGCCATCCAGCAGCACGCAATGAAGGCCGAGCGCGTCGCGGATACCGCTCGCTCGTGAAATGTCAGTTGCTGGTCGTTCCAGGTATCGACCGCCATCTAGCTCGTCCCCACAAAAGAGCCGGTCGTCATGTCTCGTGGGAAAGGATACGCCCTAGGTATTAAAATTCAAATAACGACCCGATTCACAAATTTCATCGATTGCTTCATCACATTCACGCAAATTTATCGCATTTACGGATGAGAACTGTCCCTGTGCTTTTCGGTATATTTAGAAAGTTTTTTGATTAAATACTCGGCGTCTTCTTCCGAGAAGCCTTCTTCGTCTGCGTCGAAGGTGGTCAGCACCCGTTCCAGAACGGTCTCCGCGAACCGGTCGCGGGCGCCGGGGGCGTCCACCATCTCAGTGCTGCGGGCAACATCGACCGCGGCCCGCAGAATGATCCGGTCATGCTCGCTCATTCCGGCTTTGGAAGCCAAGGATTTCAACGCGCTGGCGCCATCATCATGGACCAGGAGATCGGCATTCCGGAAGGGCACCTCGGCCCGCACCGCAAGAGCGGCGGCGACGAAGGCGAGGTCTCCCGTACAGGCGGCCCGCAGCAGGATCGAGTCCGTCAACCGGCCATTGCGCGCCATCTCGCGCACGAGATCCTCGACCCGTTGCGGCGGGCTGTCATCGGACAGAAGGCCCAGGGTCGCGCGCTCGCGCCCCTCCAGCACCAGATCGGTCGCCATGTCCGGCGAGATCTCGTGCCGACGGACGAGTTCGTCACGCAACTTCTCCGATACCAGCGACACCAGGCGCTCTGCCACGCCGACGGGCAGCACCGCGCGTCCGACCATCGGCGCCTGCAGACGGGGGCTCTCGCCGAACCGGTCCAGCGCCTTGCCGAGCGACGGCTCGTCGATCGCAGCGCCCGGGTTGGAGACGACGGCGACCACGACATCCTCGGTGCCGCGCTCGACCAGCGCGCCGGCGACGACCTCGGAGACCTCGTCGCGGGTGGCGATCGCCAGTTGTTTGTCGACGTCCCCCTCCTCGACGATGGACACCAGATCCCCATCGGTCAGGACCACGCTGTCGCTGATGATCGGCAGCGAAACATCGGCCACGTCCTTGGCCAGTTTGAGGGCGACGTCATGGGGCAGGCCGACGGACTGTCGGACCGCGTCTGCGAGGTTCTGTCGGACCTGCTGCTCGACGTCACCGGCGAGCTTGCGCACGATGTCGAGGGCGATGTCGCGCTCGGCGGCGCCCAGCGACGGGCTGTCGATCGACCGTCCGATCGCGTCCGCGACCTCGCCGCGCGCTTCGGGAGTGGCCGAACGCGAAAGCGTCGCCATGAGCTGCGCCAGGGTCGGTGCTACGTCGTCACCGGTCATCGTTCGACCCTCCTCGAAGTGTCAATTTCGAGACGATCATAGCAGCGTTTCCTGCGGCGCGCTGCGATTCTGCGCGCCGGCTCCTGGGAAGGTCAGTCGCGGACGATCATGACCGAGCACGCCGCGTGCCGCACCACCCTTGCCGCGTTCGGTCCGAGCAGGAAGTCGGAGAGTTCCGGCCGGTGCGAGGCCATGATGATCAGTCCGCATTTGGTCTGCACCGCCGCCCGCACGATCTCCTGGTAGATCGTGCCATGGGCGACGATATGCTGGACCTTCACCTCCGCCGGGATCGCCTGCTCGCAATAGGTATGCAGATGCTCCCGCGCCGCCTCCAGCGCCTGGGTCTCGAAATCCTTGGGGAAGAACCCGGCGACGATGCTGGAATTGAACTCCGGCACCACGGTCAGCACATGCAGCCGGCTGGAAAAGGCCTTGGCCTGCTCGACGGCGATGCCGACGGCCTTGGTCTGGGTTCCGGGCGAGGTGAGGTCGACGGCGAGAAGTATATCCGAGAACATCACATCCTCCCTCAGAAGGCCGGCACGTCGGTGCGTCGGCGCTGCAGGACAATCACCAGACCGAGAAGCAGCAGCGCGGGGAGATAGAACAGCTCCTTGGGCATGCGCTCCGCCGCCACGTGGATCTCGGAAATGCGGACCGGATCATCGCCGTAGAAGTCGAAGCCGCTCAGCTTCTGGCCCGGGACGCTGCCGGCCGGGCCCGGTCGGAAAGGCTCCTCCAGCTTGGCCATGCCGTCCTCGATCATCACCAGGAGGTCGGCGTCCTGAAGCCGCTGCTCGCCCGAGCCGGCCGGCCCCAGCGGCAGGATCATCGTGGTCTCCGCCTTGGCATCGGGGTTGTTGAAGTCCGGCCCGGCAATCACCAGCCGCAACTCTCCGCCCTCCGGCAGCGTGCCCGCCAATGCCACCACCTCGATCGGATCCACCGTCTCATAGGGGTCCTGCACCAGGTCGAGCCAGAAGCCCGGCCGGAACAGGGTGAAGGCAATGAGCAGCAGCGCCGCCGCCTCCCAGATCCGGTTCTTGGCGAAAAAATACCCCTGGGTGCCGGCGGCGAAGAGAAGCATCGCCACCGTCGCCACGATGAAGACGAAGACCGCCTCCAACGGGGTGACGTCGATCAGCAGCAGGTCGGTGTTGAAGATGAACAGGAACGGCAGCGCCACCGTGCGCAGCGAGTAGTAGAAGGCGGTGAAGCCGGTCTTGATCGGGTCGGAGCCGGAGATCGCCGCCGCTGCGAAGGAGGCAAGCCCCACCGGCGGCGTCACGTCGGCCATGATGCCGAAATAGAAGACGAACAGATGGACCGCGATCAGCGGCACGATCAGCCCGTTCTGCGCTCCGACTTCGACCACCACGCCGGCCATCAGCGAGGAAACGACGATGTAGTTCGCCGTGGTCGGCAGGCCCATGCCCAGGATCAGCGAGAAGATCGCCACCAGCACCAGCATCGCCATCAGGTTGCCACCCGACAGGAACTCGATGAACTCGCCGACGACCTGATGTGCGCCGGTCAGCGAGATCGTGCCGACGATGATGCCGGCTGCACCGGTGGCGACCGCGATCCCGATCATGTTACGGGCGCCGGCGATCAGACCTTCGATGATCTCGGCGAAGCCGCGGGCGAAACCCTCCGCGATCGACCCGGTCCGGCGGAACACCGTCTTGAGCGGATGCTGGGTCAGAAGGATGACCAGCATGCCGACTGTCGCCCAGTAGGCGCTCAGGCCCGGGGACAGCCGCTCGACCATCAGGCACCAGACCAGCACGACGATGGGCAGCAGGTAATAGAGGCCGGCCATGACCGTCGGACGGACCTCCGGCAGGGTGGTCACCGGGGCGTCCGGATCATCGAGTTCGAGCTCCGGGAACCGGGCGGCCACCGCGACCAAGGCGATATAGGCCACGACGAACAGGATACAGACCGCATAGAACGTCGCGTCCCCGAACGCCGCTTTGGTCCAGCCAAGGGCGTAATAGACAACGGCCGCCGGGATCGCGATCGCAAGGAAGCCGGTGAGCACGCCGAGCAGCCCCTGCAGCACGGTTCGCTGGCCGCCGGGCTTCGGCAGACCCTGCATCCCGGCCTTCAGCGCCTCGAGATGGACGATATAGAGCAGCGCGATATAGGAGATCGACGCCGGCAGGATGGCGTGGCGCACCACGTCGAGATAGGTGACGCCGACATACTCGACCATCAGGAAGGCGGCGGCTCCCATCACCGGCGGCATGATCTGGCCGTTGACAGAGGAGGCGACCTCGACCGCACCGGCCTTGTCGCCGGAGAAGCCGACGCGCTTCATCAGCGGAATGGTGAAGGTGCCGGTCGTGACAACGTTGGCGATCGACGAGCCCGAAATCAGACCGGTCATCGCCGAGGAGACGACGGCCGCCTTGGCCGGACCGCCACGCAGGTGGCCGAGCAGGGCGAAGGCGACCTTGATGAAGTAGTTGCCGGCCCCGGCCCTGTCGAGCAGCGAGCCGAACAGCACGAACAGGAACACCATGGACGCAGAGACGCCGAGCGCGATGCCGAACACGCCCTCGGTCTGCATCCAGAAATGCCACATCGCCTTGCCGTAGGACGCGCCCTTCCACTGGATCACTTCCGGGATGAAGGGCTGGTCGCCGAAGAATACATAGACCAGGAACACGGAGGCGACGATCACCAGCGGCAGGCCGAGTGCCCGGTAGGTGCAGATCAGAACCAGCGCGATACCGATGGTGGAGATCACCAGATCACCGGTCGTCGGCAGCCCGGCGCGCAGGGCGATCTGATCCTTGGCGACAATGAGATAGAAGCAGGAAATGACGCCGAGGATCGCAAGCGCCCAGTCGTACCAGGGTACATATGACCGTGGAGAGGACTTGAGCAGCGGATAGGACATCGCTGCCAGGGCGAACGCGAAGGCAAGGTGGATCGCCCGCCCTTCGTCCGAGTTGAACACGACCGGAAGTCCGGTCAGGTCCTGCAGCAGGAACGGGAGATCAGACGCGTAATAGAGCTGGAACAGCGACCAGGCGAGCGCCAGACCGGCGAGCAGCTTGCCGACGATGCCGTGTGGATTGCGGTTCCCGGTATCGCTCGCGGCGACGAGATCGTCGAGATCTACTGACGTCGAAGAGGTGGACTGGTCGCTCATGATCCCCCCGATCTGGCAGAGCGGACCCGCAATCGGGTCGAAGTGCCTAAGTATCTAATGGAATGTAGAAAGAAGATCGGGAGGGACCGTGTGGCTCCCTCCCGATCCGTGGATTACATCAGGCCCAGTTCCTTGTAGGCCTTGATCGCGCCCGGATGCAGCGGCGCGGAAAGCGCCTCCTTCACCATTTCCTCCGCCTTAAGGTGGGCGAAGGCCGGGTGCAGCTTGCGGAAGTCATCGAGATTGCTGAACACCGCCTTGGCAACGACATAGGCGACATCGTCGGCAACCTTGGACGACGACACGAAGGTCGCGGCGACGCCGAAGGTGTTGGTGTCGTCCGGGTTACCCGGATACATGCCGCCCGGAATCACCGCCTTGCGGTAGTACGGGTTGTCCGCGACCAGCTTGTCGAAGGCCGGGCCGGTCACGTGGACCAGATTGGCTTCGCAGGTGGACACGGTTTCCGACACCAGGGCCGCCGGGTGACCGACCAGCCAGAAGTAGGCGTCGATCTTGTTGTCGCACAGTGCCTGACCGGTTTCGGCCGACTTCAGCTCGGCGGCGAGCTTCAGGTCCTCGCGCTTCCAGCCCATCGCACCCTCGATGACCTCCCAGGTGCTCCGGGTGCCGGACCCGGCATTGCCGATATTCACCCGGGTGCCCTTCAGGTCTTCGAAATTGACGATGTTGGCATCCTTGCGGGCGACGATCGTCACCGGCTCGGCATGCACGGAGAACACGCTGCGCAGTTCCTCGAACGCGCCGGCACTCGCGAAGTCGCCGGTGCCGTGATAGGCGTGGTACTGCACGTCCGACTGGGCCACGCCGAACTCGAGCTCGCCGGCGCGGATCGTGTTGACGTTGTAGGTCGATCCACCGGTCGACTCGACGGAGCAGCGGATGCCGTGCTCCTTGCGGTCGCGGTTGACCAGACGGCAGATCGCGCCGCCGGTCGGGTAGTACACGCCGGTCACGCCGCCAGTACCGATCGAGATGAACTGCTGGTTCTGAGCCGAAGCCGGGGTCGAACCGCCGGCGACAAATGCGCCAGCGCCGAGCGCCACGGCAAAGGTAGTGGCAAGAAGCCGCTTCATGTGAAGTCCTCCTAAGACTCTCCCGTTGAACCTTTTCTCGATCCGGCGATTTCCGCTGGAGCCACCCGTCCGGGGGCCCGCCGGTTCGCGTTCCCCGCTCCCCATGGGAAACCGCCGCGATCCGAGGGTCGCAACCCTCAAGCGTACTATGGCGGGGTCATTCACAGAAGGTCAACAAAGCCGTGCCGCCGCCGCCAAGCGGTCAACTGCGCAGAGTTTCAAGACGTTGGATGGTTAGGCATGCGTTAACCATACTTTCCCAACCGGTTGGCCCGCGGCCGCCTGCCGCATTGCCGGAGGGCCGCCGCTCACCATTTCATGGTCATGAGCACGCGCCCGACATCGGCCGAAGCCATCGCCGATCCTGCGACGCCGCCAGTCGCGGTGCCGGTCGAGATCCATGTCTTCTACAACGGCGCCTGCCCGGTCTGCCGCA
>JARGOG010000040.1:0-14982 GCA_029212785.1 Thalassobaculaceae bacterium | reverse complement strand
GCGGTGCCGGTCGAGATCCATGTCTTCTACAACGGCGCCTGCCCGGTCTGCCGCAGCGAGATCGACCACTACCGCCGGATCGCCGACCGCCACCGGCTGACGGCGCTGGCCTGGACCGACATCACCTCCCGCGCCGGGACCCTGGCGCCATGGGGGGTCGATGACGATGCCGTCGTCCGCCGCCTGCATGTGGTCGGCGCGGACGGTCGCCTGCTCGCCGGAGTCGATGCCTTCATCGAGATTTGGGCCCGCTTACCCCGCTACGGCTGGCTCGCCCGACTGGCCTCGGTCGCCTGGATCAAACCCTTGGCCGCGTTGCTCTACGACAAGGTGCTCGCCCTGGCGCTTTATCGTTGGAACAAGGCAAACGGCCGGGTCCCGCCGGCACCGGCCGCGCGATAGCCCGCCGGCGTATCCCTCCACGGCGTTGCCCTGAACCGATTTGAGAACGATGGCCGGGAATGACGGGCCGCGGTCCCTCCCACGGACGTTCGATGAGTTGCCTCTACGGTCGAATCCCGGCCTGATGCGCGCGGGTCAACACACGCAGGAGCGGACGTCATGCAACCGCTATCGGGAAAGGTCGCCATCGTCACCGGAACCTCCGCGCCGCGCGGGATCGGCCGGGCCATCGCGCTGCGTCTCGCGCGGGACGGGGCGGCCGTCCTGGTGACCGATGTCGCGGGCGAATTCTCCCTTGAGGGCCGACGCCATGACCGGGTCGAACTGTTGGCCGGGCTGACCGACGACATCCAGGCGGCAGGCGGGTCGGCTCTGGCCCGGACGTTGGACGTCACCAAAGCCGACGAGATCGCCGCCTGTATCGCCGCGGCCAAGGCCCGGTTCGGACGCATCGACATCCTGGTGAACAATGCCGGATCGCTTGCCGGTTCGGCCGATCTGCTGGAGACGACCCCGGCTCAGTGGGAGACCAGTTTCCGGGTCAATCTGCTGGGTCCGGTGATGCTCTGCCAGGCGGTGATCCCGGAGATGCGCGCGGCTGGCGGCGGACGGATCATCAATATCGGCTCGACCGGAAGTCTGGGAGCGGAGCCGGGCTTCGGTGCCTATACCGCCATGAAGCACGCGATCGCCGCCCTGTCGAAGACGATCGCCACGGAGGAAGGCCGCCACGGCATTCTGTGCAACACCGTCTGCCCAGGCTTCATCATGACCGACATGCATATGGCGGCCAACCGGCGGCTTGCCGACGAGATCGGGGTCTCCCTTGAGGCGATGCAGGAACGGCGCTACGCCACCGTGGCCACCCGCGACGCCGGCCAGCCCGAGGACGTCGCCGGCGCCGTCGCTTATCTGGCGGGCCCAGGCGGTCGCTATGTCACCGGTATCAACCTTCCGGTCAGCGGCGGCGTCCCCTACGGAATCTGACAGCGGCCGGCAACATCTGCCGGAATCCGCACCACCGCCCGGACGCCGCCGTGTCATCCTTCAGCAAGTCGGGATGGCGATTTCGGCGCGCCGGAACGAGGGGTTAGTCCACCACTTCCAGAATGTCCTCAAGCTCGGCGAGCGCGCGGCGCATCGCCTGATTCCAGTCGCCCGGCTTGTCCGGATAGGCAGCCACGATCGGGCCCAGCCAGGCGTCGCGGCCGCCAAGCTGAGGCACCCAGGTTCGCTCCGGCGTGACCTCGACCGTTGGGGTGCCGACGGCGGCGGCCATCGAGGCGACCGAACTCGACACCCCGATAACGACATCCACCGCCGCTGCCAGACAGGCGGCCGCGGAGAGATCGTTGCGCTTGTCCAGATCGTCGGTCCCGACGATCTCGGCACCGCTCAGTTCCTGCAGTTCCGCACGGTCGGCGTCCGAGGTGACGTATTGCAGATCGACGAAGGTCGCATCGATGCCGGACAGGATCGGCGCCCAGGCTTGCAGCGGCGGATAAAAGCGCTGGCGGGAATGGTCGACGGCCCCGCTGCCCCAGCAGAAGCCGACGAGCGGCCGGTCCGCCGCTTCCGCCTTGAAGCGGGCCCGCATGAGGTTGGCGCGCATAGGGCTGGTGGTCACGTAGCCCATGGTCGCGATCGGCACGCCAACCGGCAGGTGCATCAGATGCGGCAGGCTGCCGGCCTCGATCCACGCGGCCGGCGGCTCGACCAGGTGGGCATAGTCGAACACCGCCCGCTGTCCGTCCCGGCGCCGGTTATGGGCGATCACCTGTGCCCGCGGCAGGCTGGCGGCGAACAGGTCGACGAGCCTCGGATCGCATTCGACGATCACCGCGCCGGCCCGGTCGATGAGGCGCGGCAGGCTGGCGGCGAACCGGATTTCGTCTCCCAGTCCCTGCTCGGCAGTCACGAGAAGCGGGCCGTCCAGGGGCAGGGTGCCGTCCCAGCGGGGGGCTTTCAGATTGGTGCGAACCGGGGCGGTGGGTAGACTGGGGGCGAGCCGGGCCTCGTAGTCGGCGAACCCGGCCGCCAGGTCGCCCTCGGCGAGGCGGCTGAAGGCGCGGTTGCGAACGATGCGCGGATTCGACGGGTCGAGCGCCGCAGCCTGGTCGAGGGCTGCGATCGCCTCGGCGTGACGGCCGAGCCGGGCGAGCACCTCGCCGCGATTGGCAGGGATCGCCGCCTGAGCGGGATACAGTTCGGCCAGCCGGTCATAGGCCGCGAGCGCCTCGTCGAACCGGCCGTCGGCGAACAGCGCGTCGGCCATCGAGATATCGACATGCGGGTTGCCTGGCGCCACCGACTGGATGTTACGCAGAACTCTGATGGCGGAGCCCGTCTGTCCTTTGGCGGCGAGGACGTTGGCCAGATTGGTCGCGGCCTCGATCGACCGAGGATGCGTCTCCAACACCTTTCGAAACGCCGCTTCGGCCTGGTCGTAAAGACCGGCAGCCTTTGTCAGGTTACCGATCTCGAAGATCGCCTGCGCCGGGTCCGGGCTCCGCGTCGCCAGGGCTTCGAGTGCGTGAACCGCCGCCTGCAGATCGCCCTGCTGCGCGAGATCACGCGCCCGCGCGATCTCAGCCGGTAAGTCTCCCCAACTCTCCATTCCCAATGACATGGCGTGATCTTGCCTGAAGGCGGGTGGGGGTGTCACGCTGGGTCGGATACTATGCCCAGGGCCCCCGGATGCCGACACTGACGCTCATCGCCGCCGTCGCCGACAATGGCGTGATCGGTCACCGTGACGGCCGGCTGCCGTGGCGGCTGCCGGCCGATCTTGCGCGCTTCAAGCGGATTACCCTGGGACACACCCTGATCATGGGTCGGCGGACTTTCGACGCGATCGGTCGGCCGCTGCCCGGTCGGCGCTCCATCGTCGTCACCCGCAATCCGGCCTGGTCGGCGGACGGCGCGGAGCGGGCGGCGACCCTGGATGCCGCCCTGGATGCCGCGAAGGACGGGACGGCGGGTGAGGACGTGGTGTTCGTAGCCGGTGGCGGCGAAATTTACGCCCTCGCCCTGCCGGGCGCCGATCGGCTCGCCCTGACCCATGTCCATCTGCAGGCGGCCGGTGAGATCCGCTTTCCCGAGATCGACTGGCGCCGCTGGCGGGAAGTCTGGCGGGAAGCGCATCCGGCCGAGGATGGCCGACCAGCCTTCACATTCGCCGATTACCTCCGCGCCTGAGCGGTCACTCGAACACGATGCTGGGGGCGGCACGCTGCGCCGACGGCCCGGAGATCGACGCGACGACCGCCGCGGCGATCTTGGCGAAAGCCTCGGCATGGGGGCCGGCCGGGTCGGCGGCGACGATGGGTGTGCCGCTATCGCCCGCGACCCGGATGTCGAGATGCAGCGGCACTTCGCCGAGGAACGGGACGCCGAGCGTCTCCGCCTCCTGCCGGGCGCCGCCATGGCCGAAAATATCGCTGCGCTCGCCGCAATGGGGGCAGAGGAAGTAGCTCATGTTCTCGACGATGCCGAGGACCGGCACGTCGACCCGGCGGAACATGTTGAGGCCCTTGCGGGCATCCAGCAGGGCGATGTCCTGAGGGGTGGAGACGATCACCGCGCCGGCCAGCGGCACGCGCTGCGCCATGGTGAGCTGCGCGTCCCCGGTGCCCGGCGGCATGTCGACCACCAGCACGTCGAGTTCGCCCCATTCCACGTCGCGCAGCATCTGCTCCAGCGCACTCATCACCATCGGGCCGCGCCAGATGGTCGGCGTGTCCTCGGCGACCAGGAAGCCGATCGACATGCATTTGATGCTGTGGTTTTCGAGCGGGATCAGGGTCTTGCCGTCCCGGCTCTCCGGCTTGCGGTTGATGCCCATCATGCGGGGCAGCGACGGGCCGTAGACATCGGCGTCGAGCAGCCCGACCTCCAGCCCCTGGCCGGCGAGCGCCAGCGCCAGGTTGGTGGCGACGGTCGATTTGCCGACGCCGCCCTTGCCCGAGGCGACGGCGATGATCGACTTGATCCCCGGCAGTTCGCGGCGCGCCGGCATCTGGCCCTGCTGCTGCTGCGGGGCGGGGCGCTGCGCCCGCCCGCCCGACGCGGCGGCGGGAGCCGGTCCGGACGCGCCGCCGGCGCGATGCGCGGTCAGCACGGCGGTGGCGGAGGTCACGCCGTCGATCCCCAGCACGGCGGCTTCCGCCGCTTTGCGCAAACCTTCAAGGGCCGGTCCCTTGGCCGGATCGACCTCCAGCGAGAATCCGATATTCCCGTCCTTGATCACCAATCCGGATACTGCAGCCAGCTCTGGCAGGGTCGAGCCGGACCCCGGATCGGTCACGCCGGCCAGGGCATTTCGGATGGACTGCTCGGAAACCGTTGTCATCGCTTGAAATCCCCACGATCTCGCCAACATATCGGGAACCATAAAAGACATCCCGCACGAAAGCGGGACATAGAGTGCTGGGGTCGGCTTTGCAACGCGCCGGTACCATGCTACGTCCCCGGCGGAAGCGAACAGAGAGGAAGAGCCATGCCTTGGAGCGATCAAGGGGGACGCGGGCAAGGCCCTTGGGGCGGCGGAAACGGTGGAGGCAACGGCGGGGGCCGGGGCAATTCGCCGTGGGGTCGACCGCGCGGAAGCGGGGGCGGCGGAGGCGGCGGCCAGGGACCGAGCCCCAAGGACATCGAGGACATGCTGCGGCGTCAGCAGCAGAAGTTCAAAGGCATGATCCCGAGAGGATTCGGCGGCCCGAAGCTCGCCATCCTGGCGGCCATCGTGCTCGTTGCCCTCTGGGCCGTGAACGGATTCTACAAGGTCCAGCCGAACCAGCAGGGCATCGAACTGGTGTTCGGCAAGTACAACGGCATTCCGACCGAAGCGGGACTGCACTGGAACTGGCCGTCGCCGGTCGGCGAGGTGTTCCGCCCCGATGTCACCCGGGAAAACCGCATCGAGGTCGGCTTTCGCTCAGGCGCCGACTCGCGCTCCGGCAGCGGTCGTGACGTCCCGGAAGAAAGCAACATGATCACCGGTGACGAGAACATCATCGATATCGACTTCGTGGTGTTCTGGCGCATCCGCACGGCCGGTGACTTCCTGTTCAATCTGCAGAATCCCGAGCAGACGGTGAAGGTCTCGGCCGAGGCGGTGATGCGCGACATCATCGGCAACACCCGCATTCAGGACGCGCTGACCGAACGCCGCGGTCAGATTCAGGCGGCGGCGCAGCAGCAGCTGCAGCAACTCGTCGACGAGTACGGGGCCGGCATCGAGATCCGCTCCGTCCAGCTCGACCAGGTCGACCCGCCGACTCAGGTGATCGACGCCTTCAACGAGGTCCAGCGCGCGCGCCAGGATCTGGAGCGTCTGAAGAACGAGGCCGAGGCCTATCGCAACGACGTGGTCCCGCGGGCCCGCGGCGAGGCGGCGCAGCTGACCGAAGGCGCCGACGCCTATCGCCAGGAAGTGGTGAACCGGGCTCAGGGTGACGCCAACCGCTTCAACTCGGTCTACGAGGCTTATGTGCAGTCGAAGGATGTCACCACCCAGCGGATCTATCTGGAGACGCTTGAGGACATTCTCGGCAACGTGAACAAAGTCATCATCGACAAAGACTCGGGCGGAAACGGCGTCGTGCCGTACCTGCCCCTGCCGGAAGTGCAGAGCCGCATGAACAACAGCCGTTCGACGGTCGCGCCCAGCACCCAGAAGGGAGGCAACTGATGAACCGGACTCTGGCCATTCTCGGCGTCGTCGTCGTCATTGTCGGCATCGTGCTGTCGCAATCCTTCTTCGTCGTGGACGAAACCGAACAGGCGCTCGTGGTGCGGTTCGGCGAACCGGTTCGCGAGATCCGCGAACCCGGCCTGAACTTCAAGATCCCGGTTGCCGAGAACACGATCTACTACGAGCGCCGGGCGCTCGACGTGGATCCGCCGCGCCAGCAGGTGATCCTTTCGGATCAGAAGCGTCTCGATGTGGACAGCTACGCCCGCTACAAGATCATCGACCCGCTGCAGTTCTTCCGGGCGGTGCGGAGCGAGCGGGAAGCGTCGTCGCGGCTGTCCGTGGTCATCAACTCCTCGCTGCGCCAGGTCCTCGGCAACCAGACGCTGATCGACGTGCTCTCGGAGAAGCGGGCGGGCATCATGACCGACATCCGCGCCGAGGTGAACGAGAGCGCCAAGCGCTTCGGGATGGAACTGATCGAAGTGCGTATCCGTCGCGCGGACTATCCGGATGCCACGAAGCAGAATATTTTCGATCGCATGACCTCCGAGCGTGAGCGCGAGGCCCGCGAGTTCCGTGCCCAGGGCAACGAGCAGGCGCAGAAGATCCGCGCCGACGCCGACAAGCAGCGCACGGTCATCGTGGCCGAGGCGCAGAAGGAAGCCGAGACCCTACGCGGCGAGGGCGATTCCCAGGCGATCAAGATCTATGCCGATGCCTTCGGTCGCGACCCCGAGTTCTTCTCGTTCTACCGCTCGATGCAGGCCTATCGGAAGGTCATGAGCGACGGCAAGGGCGACACCACCATGGTGCTCTCGCCGACCAGCGACTTCTTCAAATACTTCAACTCGATGACCGGTGGGGCTTCGGCTCCGAGCCAGTGACGCGCCGGGGCGACTGATAGACAGGGCGGCGAAACAGAGTCGTGAACGACTTTCTCGCCGCCCTTGCCCTGGTTCTGGTCATCGAAGGACTGCTCTATGCCACCGCACCCGAGGCGTTGCGCCGGGCGATGGCGGTCATATTGACGCAGCCGCCGGGCGCCATGCGCGTCGCCGGTCTATGCGCCGCCGTTCTTGGTGTGTTTCTGCTGTGGCTGATCCGCGGCTGATCGCCGGAATGTGAGCGGAGCCACGTTCGATCCCTGCAATATGTTGAAGAATGCCTTGGTGCCGGTCCGACCGGGCGTTGACTGTCGGCTGTGAGAGCCCACCTGTTGTGCGAAGGGGCGATAGTCGCGATGCTGTCTTCAGAAGCCGGTTCGAGAAGAGAGGGATAAGAGAAAACATGGGCCCGAAGACCTCTGCCACTGCCGCCACTGCCGCCACTGCCGCGCGCGCGCGGGTGGACGATGGCGCTGCTGACGCCGCTGCGCGCCTCTACCGCGTGACACTTGCGGCTGCGCTGGCCGCCATGCTGGCGCTGAGCATCGCCCTGTCGAGCACCGCGCACGCCAAGGCGCCGCCGGAAAGTTTCGCTGATCTGGCCGAGCGGCTGCTGCCGGCCGTGGTCAACGTCGCGACCACCCAGACAGTGGACGCGTCGCGCATGCCCGACATGCCGCAATTCCCGCCGGGTTCGCCCTTCGAGGAGTTCTTCAAGGATTTCTTCGAACGCAACCAGGGACAGCAGGGGCAGCGCCCGCAGCGGCCGCGCTCCGCCCAGTCGCTGGGGTCCGGCTTCATCATCGACGCAAGTGGCATCGTGGTGACCAACAACCACGTCATCGCCGATGCCGACGAGATCAAGGTCCGCCTGCAGGACGATACGGAATACGAGGCGACGCTGATCGGCAAGGATCCGAAGACCGATGTGGCCGTCCTGTCGATCGATCCGGGCAACCGGCAGTTGCCGTATGTCGAGTTCGGTGATTCGGGCGTTCTGCGCGTCGGCGACTGGGTCGTCGCCATCGGTAACCCGTTCGGCCTCGGCGGTACGGTGACCGCCGGTATCGTCTCGGCCCGTGGCCGCGACATCGGCCAGGGACCGTATGACGACTTCATTCAGACCGACGCGTCGATCAACCGCGGCAACTCCGGCGGACCGCTGTTCAACCTTGAAGGCAAGGTGATCGGCATCAACACGGCGATCTTCTCGCAGACCGGCGGCTCGGTCGGCATCGGCTTTGCCATCGCGTCCGATCTTGCGAGCGGTGTGGTCGAGCAGCTGCGCGAATTCGGCCGGACCCGGCGCGGATGGCTCGGCGTGCGAATCCAGCAGGTCAGCCCCGAGATCGCCGATTCTCTCGGTCTCGACACGGCCCGTGGGGCACTGGTCGCTGACGTGACGCCGGAAGGACCCGCCGAGGCTGCGGGCATCCAGCCCGGCGACATCATCACCGGTTTCAATGGCCAGTCGGTCGACGACATGCGCAGCCTGCCGCGCATCGTCGCCGAGACCCGTGTCGGCCGCGAGGTGCCGGTGGACGTCTGGCGCGACGGGGCCGCGATCACCGTGACCGCCACGCTTGGCGAACTGGAGCAGGCGGAAGAGGCGCGGCTGCTGAATGCCTCGACGACGCCGGGGCCGAGCGATGAGGGGCGGGTTGATTCACTTGGCCTTGGTCTCGCCACGCTGACGCCGCAATTGCGCGAGCAATATGGCATTACCGAAGAGGTTGACGGTGTCGTCGTCACCGAGGTCGATGACACGGTTGACGCCGCCGACAAAGGCCTGCGCGAGGGCGATGTGATCGTCGAAGTCGCGCAGGACGAGGTCCGATCGATCGAGGATGTGCGCCGTCTCGTAGAAGATCATCGGGCCAATGGGAAGAAAACCATCCTTCTACTGGTCAATAGACAGGGTGAGCAGCGGTTTATCCCGCTCCGTATTGACAAGGGCTGATCCCCCCGCCCCCCAGGCCCTTATCGCGGAGCGCGGAGGCGGCGCCGGTTCTACTGGAACCGGCGCCGTTCCCTTTTCTGGGATCACGGTCCGTGGCCGGTCGAATCTTCCTGCTCTCGGTCATGGAATCGGATAGGCTGCGGTCATGCTCATCCGGCGTGTTTTCCTGATCCCCTCTATCGCCGCCGCAGTTGTCTTCTGCGGCTTCGTCGCCGCCCGGGCGCTTGCACCCGACGGCGGCCGACTGGCGGCGCCGCAAGCCCATGCGATGGCCTCCCGCGGCGAGATCCGGATCATCGATGTGCGGGCCGAGCGCGAGTGGCGCGAGACCGGGCTGCCCGAGGGCGCGGTCGGCGCCAGCATCCATCATCCGAACGGCAGGGCCGGTTTCATCGCCGCGGCACTCGCCGCGGTCGACGGTGACCGCGATCGGGCGATCGCCACGATCGCCGCGATGGGCGTGCGGTCGACCCGGGCCCAGGCCTGGCTGGTGGAAGCGGGCTTCACCCGGGTCTATGACGTCAAGGAAGGCATGCTCGGCCGTCATGACGAGACCGGGATCCAGCCGGGCTGGTTGAGCCGGGGCCTGCCGGTGGTCAGCTACCCGAACTGACGCGCCCTCAGCCGGCGGCGACCGGCGACGCGAACTCCGACGCCTTGAACCCCTGAAGATAAAGCAGTCCGCGCAGGTCCGCGTGCTCGATCCGGAACCCCGCCGCGTCCCGCACGGCCGGCTTGGCCCGGAACGCCACACCCATTCCCGCAGCCTCCAGCATGGCCAGGTCGTTGGCGCCGTCGCCGACGGTCACGGCCGCTTCCGGGGTCAGGCCCCGGGCCGCGCAAAGTTCCTTCAGCGTTGCCAGTTTGGCGTCGCGACCGAGGATCGGTTCGCCGACCGTGCCGGTCAGCACGCCATCCGCGACGTGCAGGTCGTTGGCACGGTCCTGGTCGAAACCGAGGCGGATCCGCATGGCGTTGGTCATCGGCTTGAACCCGCCGGAGACGAGCGCGCAGTAGGCACCGGCGTCCTTCATCGTCGCCACCAGCACGTCGGCGCCGGGCGTGAGTTGCAGGCCGGCCACTACCGTATCGATGGTCTCCGCCGGCAGGCCCTTCAGCATGCCGACCCGTTCCTTGAGCGCGCCCTCGAAATCGAGTTCGCCGCGCATGGCCCGGGCGGTGATTTCGGCGATCCGGTCCCGGATGCCGGCATGTTCCGCCAGATCGTCGAGCGACTCGCCGATGATGATGGTGCTGTCCATGTCGGCGATCAGCAGGCGCTTGCGCCGACCCGCCACCGGTCCCGCGTTGACGTCGATCGCCCGGTCCGCGAGACCGGCACGGACCTGCGCCAGAACTTCCGGTGTCCGCGCCGCTTCGAACGGGAGATCCGCGGCCTCGTCCGGGGCGAGCCAGTGCGGGTCGCCGACTTCGGCGCCGGCCTCGGCAAGAATCCGGGCGGCGGTGGCGAGAAGGTCGGCGGTGAGGGCGCCGGGCGCGGCGCAGAGTGTCAGAACCTGTTGCATGACGCGGACTTATCGCGTAGCGGCGAGCCATGTCCAGCGCGGCCGCACATCTTCCGGAGAAAACCGTCCTCGTCATCGCCGGGCCGACGGCCAGCGGCAAGTCCGCGCTCGCCATCGATCTGGCCGCGGCACTCGGCGGCGTGGTGATCAATGCCGACAGCATGCAGGTCTATCGCGAACTGCGGATCCTTACGGACCGACCCTCGGCCGCCGAGGAGGCGCGGGTTCCGCACCGGTTGTTCGGCGTGCTGCCGGCCTCCGAGCGCGGTTCCGCCGCCTGGTGGCGCGACGCCGCCTCGGCGGAGATCGATGCCGCCGCCGCCACGGGCCGTGTGCCGATCCTGTGCGGCGGGACCGGGCTCTATCTGAATGCCTTGATGCGGGGCATCGCCGATGTGCCGCCGGTCCCGTCCGAGACGGTGGCGCAGGCGATCGCCCGGTATGCCGAGATCGGCGGAGTGGCCTTCAAGACAGAGCTTCAGGAAATGGACCCGGTCCTCGGATCGCGCCTCGAGCCGGGGGATTCCCAGAGGCTGCAGCGGGCCTGGGCGGTGGCGCGGTCGACCGGGCGGGCGCTCTCCGACTGGCAGGCCCAACCGACCGGCGGACGTACGGATCTGCACTTCTGCCGGGTCCTTTTGTTCCCGCCGCGCCCGGTGTCGGCCGAGGCCGTGGAGGTCAGATTCCGAAAAATGATCGATCAGGGAGCGGTGGACGAAGTGCGGCAGCTCGCCGCATTGGATCTCGACCGATCCCTGCCGGCGATGCGTGCGATCGGAGTCTCTCAACTAATTGACTATATTGATAAAAATATATCCCTGGATACGGCGGTCGAGGCCGCCGTGATCGCCACGCGGCAATATGCCAAGCGCCAGCGGACCTGGTTTCGCCATCAGTTCCTGTCGAATATAAGAGTTGATGCGCAATTTTCGAAAAGCTGCTTTGAGGAAATCTTTTCGGAAATTCGCAGCTACGTGTTGACGCCCGATTCCTGAGAGACTAGGTTCCGGCCAGCCGGCGCGGGAGGTTTCCGCGCCGGACGTGTCTTTATCAACCTTGATCCCATACGGCCCCCTATCGAGACAGGGTGCCGGCGTCGAGATCGCAACAATGAAGGAGCGGAACGGTGGCAAAACCCCGCAAGACGTCCCCCCGTACTCCGTCGTCTCCCCAGGCGGCTAAACCCGAGATCATGTCGGGCGCCGCTGTTGTACTCCGCGCGCTCAAGGATCAGGGTGTAGAGGTCGTATTCGGGTACCCCGGCGGGGCGGTGCTGCCGATTTACGACGAGATCTTCAAGCAGAACGCCATTCGCCACATTCTCGTGCGCCACGAACAGGCGGCCGTGCACGCAGCCGAGGGCTATGCCCGTTCGACCGGTAAGGTCGGCTGCGTGCTGGTGACCTCGGGCCCGGGAGCGACCAACGCCGTGACCGGCCTGACCGACGCGCTGATGGACTCGATCCCGATCGTGTGCCTGACCGGCCAGGTGGCGACCCACCTGATCGGTAATGACGCCTTCCAGGAGGCCGACACGACCGGCATCACCCGGCCCTGCACCAAGCATAACTATCTGGTGAAGGATGCGGAGAAGCTGGCCGAGGTGATGCACGAGGCGTTCTACGTCGCGCGCAGCGGCCGGCCGGGCCCGGTGGTGGTCGATCTGCCGAAGGACATCCAGTTCGCCGACTGCCCCTATACCAATGCCAAGGACCAGGAGCCGAAGAGCTACCGGCCCCAGGTGAAGGGCGACGACAGCGCGATCGAGAAGGCGGTGGAACTGATCGCCAAGGCCAAGCGTCCGGTCTTCTACGGCGGCGGTGGCCTGATCAACGCCGGCCCGAAGGCGTCCAAGCTGTTCGGCGAACTCGTGCGCAAGACCGGCTATCCGGCGACCCTGACCCTGATGGGCCTCGGTGCCTATCCGGCCTCGGACAAGCAGTTCCTGGGCATGCTCGGGATGCACGGGACCTACGAGGCCAACCTGGCGATGCATGACTGCGACGTCATGATCTGCATCGGCGCCCGCTTCGACGACCGGGTGACCGGATCGCTGGCCGGCTTCTCGCCGAAGTCGAAGAAGATCCATGTCGATATCGACCCGTCCTCGATCAACAAGAACGTGGTTGTCGACGTGCCGATCGTCGGTGATGCCGCCACCGTGCTTGAGCAGATGCTGGCGGTGTGGAAGGCCAAGTCCTACAAGCCGGATGAGAAGGCGATCGCCTCCTGGTGGCGCCAGATCGACGGCTGGCGGTCGCGCAAGTGCCTGGCCTTCAAGCCCGGTTCCAAGGAGATCAAGCCGCAGCAGGCGATCCAGCGCCTGTTCGAGAAGACCCGCGACATGGACTGCTATATCACCACCGAGGTCGGTCAGCACCAGATGTGGGCCGCCCAGTATTTCGGCTTCGACGAGCCGAACCGCTGGATGACCTCGGGCGGGCTCGGCACCATGGGCTACGGTTTCCCCTCGGCCATGGGCGTGCAGATCGCGCATCCGGACGCCCTGGTGGTCGATATTTCCGGCGAGGCCAGCTTCATGATGAACATGCAGGAACTGTCGACGATGCGGCAGTACAACCTGCCGGTCAAAGCCTTCATCATCAATAACCAGTGGATGGGGATGGTCCGCCAGTGGCAGGAACTGATCCACGGCAAACGCTATTCCGAAAGCTATTCGGAGGCGCTGCCGGACTTCGTCAAGCTGGCCGAGGCTTTCGGTGGGGTCGGCCTGCGGGCGACCAAGGCGAGCGAGCTCGACGACGTGATCGATGAGATGATCGCCTCGCCGCATCCGGTCATTGCCGATATCCTGGTGACCAAGGAAGAGAACTGCTTCCCGATGATTCCGTCCGGCCGGGCGCATAACGAGATGATCCTCAGCCCGAGCGACCAGGAGCAGCAGACCATCACCGACAAGGGCATGGCCCTCGTATGACGGCAATCGTGGCCGCCGGGCGCGAGTCCGGTGGCCACGCCCCCTGCCGTTTTCGCCATTCCCTTTCCGGGTGCCGGCCCCTGAGGCAAACAGTTGAGCCGCCGCCCGCCTATCGGAGATCCGACGTGATATCGACAAATCAACCGAGCGCACGGCATACCATCGCCGTGCTGGTGGCCAATGAACCGGGCGTGCTGGCCCGTGTCATCGGCCTGTTTTCCGGCCGCGGCTACAATATCGAGAGCCTGACCGTTTCCGAGGTGGACGAGGTCAACGCCCGCTCGCGCATCACCATCGTCACCTCCGGTACGCCGATGGTGATCGAGCAGATCAAGGCGCAGCTCGCCCGTCTGGTTCCCATCTACGACGTGCACGACCTGACCATGGAAGGCCCGCATGTCGGCCGCGAAATGGCACTCGTCAAGATCCGCAACGCGGGCGAGAAGCGGATCGAAGCCCTTCGCATCGCCGATACGTTCCGGGCCCGGGCGATCGACAGCACTCTCGAGAGCTTCGTGTTCGAGCTTACCGGCGACACCGGTAAGATCGATGCCTTCATCGACCTGATGATCTCGCTCGGCGAGGTCGAGGTGTCCCGCACCGGTGTGGTGGCCATTGCCCGGGGTGAGCACGTGCAGATGCCGCTTGTTCGCAAGGCGAAATCGACAAGGCGGAAAACGAAGAAGGCCGCCGAAGACTGACTGAAAGACCGACCAACCATCTGGACCGGCGACGGTCGCCCGGCTAAACCGTCGCCGTCTCCATGGAAAACATCGAAATCCTGAACCGAGTACAAATACCCTAAGGAGGGAGAGACCCATGCGCGTGTATTACGACCGCGATGCCGACGTGAACCTGATCAAGACCAAGAAGGTCGTGATCGTCGGCTATGGCAGCCAGGGCCATGCCCATGCCAATAACCTCAAGGATAGCGGCGTCAAGGACGTGGTCGTCGCGCTGAAGGAAGACTCGCGCTCGCGCCCCAAGGCCGAGGCCGCCGGCTTCAAGTGCATGACGCCGGCCGAGGCCGCCGTCTGGGGCGACGTGCTGATGATGCTGACCCCGGACGAGCTCCAGGGCGACATCTACAACGAGGACCTCAAGCCGAACATGCGTGCGGGTGCGGCAATCGCCTTCGCCCACGGCTTCAACGTCCACTTCAACTTCATCGAGCCGCGCGACGACATCGACGTGTTCATGATCGCGCCGAAGGGGCCGGGCCACACCGTGCGCTCCGAGTACCTGCGGGGGGGCGGCGTTCCGTGCCTGGTCGCCGTCGACCAGGATTCCTCGGGCAATGCCCTCGAGGTGGCGCTGAGCTATTCGTCGGCCATCGGTGGTGGCCGCGCCGGCACGATCGAGACCTCGTTCAAGGAAGAGTGCGAGACCGACCTGTTCGGTGAGCAGGTGGTGCTTTGCGGCGGCCTGTGCGAGCTGATCAAGGCCGGCTACGAAACCCTGTGCGAGGCCGGTTACGCGCCGGAGATGGCGTATTTCGAGTGCCTGCACGAGGTGAAGCTGATCGTCGACCTCATCTACGAGGGCGGCATCGCCAACATGAACTACTCGATCTC
>JARGOG010000138.1 GCA_029212785.1 Thalassobaculaceae bacterium | reverse complement strand
GGGCGTGGTCTGGCTGGCAGTCAGCCGAACGCTATGAATGCTGGAAAGAACCGGTTCAGACGGCGACTGGGCGCCGGCGGCAGTCGGGTTCGCTGCGGCCGCCACCAAGCAGGCCGCGCAGAGAGAACGACGGGTCAGGTTCCGGTGCATTCTCGGCGTCTCCAATTGCCCGGTCGGCATTTTATTTCAACAGGCGACATTCTCTGGCCGCAACTTCTATCTGCAGGTATCGTAGGGGTTTAATGCCCAATAATCGATGGGGAAGGGCCCATGGGGACTGTCTTGACGATTATAGGGATCACTCTGGCGGTCGCCGTGTGGGATCTCACCGGCGAAACGGCGGCCGAGTATGTCGCCAAATACATCGTCGATCAGGACGATCTGGGGGCGAGCACCGGCGAGCCGAGTTCCCTGCCGTCTCCCGACGGCACCGCGATGGCGGCCACGCCGCCAGTGGAAAGTACGCCGCCCCTGGTCCGCCGCGAGACCGTCGCTTCTCCGGTCCTGCTGTCCTCAGTAACCGAGGCCTCATCACAAAGCCGCCAACAGGAGCGGCGCCCGACGGCGGAAGGCCAAATCATGCCGGCCTCGCAGACATCGCCGCTCGCCGACGCCGCGCCGGCACCACAGCCCGAACCGACCGCCATCCTGTCGGCGGAAGAGGTTGACCCGCTGCTCTCGCTGATTGGCGATACGCCGCACCGCCGTCCGGACGGAACGGTCTTCATGCCGATCGCTGCACAGCGGGTGTTCGGCCTGCGCACGGTGATCGGCGAGCGGGTCACCGTGCCGCAATCAATCGAGCTGCCGGGCCGGATCATCACCAACCCAAGTTCCGCGCACCTGATCCAGAGCGCACAGGACGGCTTCGTCAACGCGACCCAGGACGGATTTCCCTTCGCCGGCCAGCAAGTCCGCCGCGGCCAGCTCATGGCTCGTCTCACCCCCGCCCTGACCACCATCGAGAAGGCCGAGTTCGGCGCGAGGCTCCAGGAGCTGACCAACGAGATCGACCTCAAGCGCAAGCAGATGGCGCGGCTGGAGGAAGTCGTGATGGTCCGCTATCGCGCGAGCCGGATCGAACAGATGCGCGTCGAGATCGAGGGGCTTCGCCGACAGCTCGCCATCCTGCGCGACGGGGTCGAGCGCCCGATCGAACTGCGGGCCCAGACCGACGGCGTGGTGTCCCACGTCCGTGCGGCGGCCGGTCAGTTTGTGCATGCCGGCCATACCCTGTTCGAGATCATCGACCCGGCCCATCTCTGGGTCTCCGCCTCGGCCTTCGGACCGGGTATCCAGGAGCGACTGATTTCCGCCTCGGCGGTCACGGTGGACGGGCGCCAAATGGCCCTGGATTTCGTCGGTGGCGGGTTGGAGCTGCAGAACCAGGCCCTGCCGCTGCATTTCCAGATCGTCGACTCCAGCAAAGGCCTCAGTGTCGACACGCCGGTGACCGTGGTGGCCCAGCTCTCCGGTGCCGCGGAGGTCGGGCTCAGGATTCCGCGCGACAGCGTCACCCGCACCAGCGACGGGCGGGAACTCGTTTGGGAGCGGCGCTCGGCCGAGAGCTTCGTCGCCCATCACGTCACCGCCAAGCCGATCGACGCCCAACACGTGCTCGTCACCAGCCCGATCGGCGGAAGCGCCCGGATCGTGACGTCCGGGGTCGCCACCCTGGGGCAGGTTCAGTGAGCGGCGCTGCGCTTCCGAGATCGATCGCCCGCGGATGGCTGCCGGCGATGGCGGCGGCTTTGTGGCTGTTTGGCTCGTCCGGGGCGGCCAGCCCCCAGACCGAGATCCCGCGGAGGGACGGCGACCAAATGGCGGCTTCAGGACTCCCGACGGGAGGCGACAGCGACGGAATGCGGATGGACAGACGGGTCGAGGCGCTGACCGCGGCGGGTTATCAGACCGCGCTCGTGGCCGGGCTCGCCGGCGGGGTGGTGATCGTCGGCATGGCCGTCGGTACCCATGCCGCGGTCGTCGCCGGCACCGCCGTTCTTGTCGGCTATGTCTTTCTGCCCTGGGAGTAGAGGATCATGAACGCGTTCGTCGTCGCCGCCGTGCTGTCGGCCACCATGCTCGTGGACCTGGTCGTAGAGGTCTCCGCCGAAATCACCACCGACATCTTCCTGGACGACCACGCGGGCGCGATCGCCGAGACGATCCCCGAACCGCAGAGCCCGATCGTCGACATGACCCCACAGGCGGCCGTCGTCCAGTGGCGGCGGCCCGGCTCCTGATCGGTCTCGCTCCTGATCAGTGATGCGCTGACGGCTCGGCCTGGATCACGCGGTTGCGTCTGATCAGGAAGAGGCCCGCAGCGGCCAGGTAGATCAGCACAGCACCACCCACGAACACCCAGCTCGGAATCGCGGTCGGCTTGACAGCGGAAACGGCAGCGGCGGAAGCCGAGGTGCCGGAGGTTTCCCCGCCGGCGACCAGCAGCAGCATAGACACGTCCCCGGACTCTGCCCCGATCGTGTAGGAGATTTCGACCTCGTTGCGGCCGCCGCCCAGCACCATCTCCTCGGTCACATAGACGCCCGGAGAGATCTCGGTCATCGCGCCGGGCAGGAAGTTGACCATGGCCTCGATCTCCGCCCCCGAGACCGGTTTGGCCGTGGCGTAGTCCTCGACGAACAGGGCGAGCCGGGGCTCGTCGAACTTGGTGCGCTGGACATTGCCGAAGAACTGGAACTTGCGATCCTCGAACAGTTGGCGGCTGGCGTAGACGAGCACGAACTGGTGCGTGCCGACCCGCGCCTCGACCCGAGGGGAGACGGTGACAGCCTTCGGGCCGCCATGATCGTCGGAGGCCAATGCCACGCCTGCTGACACCGCGATGAGCAGCGCCGATACCGCCAGGCCACTTAAAATCGATCGCATCGGCGCTGGATCTCCTTCGCAACGCCGCCGTTCAAGTGTCCGGAAACGTCGTGTAAAGCAATTATTCCCAGTACGTTAACTGGGAAACCTTCAAGAATTAAGGATATCCCAGCCGATGGGATGACGCTATCCTCAAGCTGCCGGCGTCACACAATTAGAAAGCTGTGTGGCCCCGCCTTGAGCGTTTGGGGAATATTCGGGAGGGCCAGAATGAAACATCTTCTTATTGGGGCGCTGGGTTTGGCGTGCATTGCCGCCGCGCCACAGACCGCCAACGCCAAACTGAAAGTCTTTGCCTGTTTTCCGGAATGGCAGGCCCTGGTCCAGGAGCTCGGCGGTCCGGCCGTCGAGGTCTTCACCGCGGTCGGCCCCCTGGTCAACCCGGACCACGTGACTGTGACGCCGGAACTGCTGGCCTCGCTAAAATCAGCGGATCTGCTGATTTGCACTGGCGGTGGTTTCGAGGACGAATGGCTGCCCTCCGCGCTCGATCGGGTGCAGAACCCGAAACTCGCCGAGGGTCAGCCGGGACGCTTCTTCGCCTCCGACTTCGTCAAGACGTTGGAGGACGACCATCACGACGGCGAGAAGAAGGAAGAGGGTCACCTGCACGAGGGGGGCAACCCGCACATCCAGGGCGATCCCTATCGGGTGCGGGCGATTGCCGGCCAGCTTGGCAAGCGCATGATCGAACTGGACCAGTCGGATGCCGCGACCTACTCGGAGAACACCAAGACTTTCGTGAAGGATATCGGCGCGCTGGCGAAGGAGCTGGAGAAGAAGGCGGAGCCGCTGAAGGGCGTGAACATCGTCGCCCAGCACGAGCACTCGGTCTACCTGCTGTCCTGGCTGCAGATCCACAGCGCCGCCATCGTCGAACCGGAAGTCGGCGTCCCGCCGGGACCGGGCGATCTGGCCCGCATCATCGAGCTGATCCCGGCCGACAACGTCAAGTTCGTCCTGCACGCCGCCTACGAGGATCCCCGACCGTCGAAATACGTGACCGACCGGGCCGACGTGGCCCTGGTCAAGGTCCCGTTCACCGTCGGCGGCACCGAGGGCGGCGGTCCGACCTTCGCCGATTTCTATCGCGATTCGGTCGAGCGGCTGCTCGACGGACTGGCGGGCCGTGACCGGCCTTGATTTACAGGTGATGGGCCCGGCCCTCGTGGCCGGGCTCCTTGTTCTCGCGACCCATGTCCCGCTGGGCGTGATCGTCCTGAACCGCGGAATCATCTTCATCGACATCGCCCTGGCCCAGGTGGCCGCCACCGGGGTGGTCTTCGGGACCATGATGTGGGGCGCCAACGTGTCGCCCTGGGTGATCCAGGGCAGCGCTGTCGGTGCGGCCCTCGCCTGCTCCGCCTTCCTTGTCTGGACGGATAAGCGCTTTCCCACGGTGCAGGAGGCGATCATCGGGGTGGTCTACGTCACCTCCGCCGCCGTCCAGCTCATGATGCTGGCCGCCAATCCGAGCGGTGCCGAGCACCTCAAGAAATTGCTGATCGGACAGATCCTCTGGGTCACACCGCTGCAGTTGCTGGGCGTGGCTCTGGTCTACGCCGTCGTCTTGGCGATCTGGTACTACCGCGATCTGCAGCGCGAGCGGATCCTGTTCTACGTCGCCTTCGCCTTCGTCATCACCCTGTCGGTGCAGATCGTCGGCGTGCTGCTGGTCTTCGCCTCGCTGATCGTGCCGGCGCTGGCCGCTCGAACAGCGCCTCCGGGCATGCGGCCGGTCATCGCCTTCAACATCGGCGTTGTCGGCTATGTCGCCGGGATAGTCGCATCCGCCCTGTTCAACACCCCGACCGGGGCGACGATCGTGTGCACGCTGGTCCCGGCCTCCATCATCGCGGCGATGATCCTGGGAGGGACCTTCGGCCGGCGCGTGCAACCGGCGGAGCCATCGGCCGATCTCGGCCGCGCGCCCGGCGAGTAGGCGAGCGGGACCGCACCGATGTTCGCTTTCCTCGTCAGCGCCAGTCTCCGCAGCCGCCTGCTGGTCCTGTTCGCGGCGCTGATCCTCGGCGGCTACGGGCTCTACGCCCAGCGCAGCCTGCCGATCGACGTCTTTCCCGACCTCAACAAGGGCATCGTGACCGTCGTCACCGAGGCCTACGGCCTGGCGCCGGAGGAGGTCGAGGTCCTGGTCACTACACCGATCGAGGCGGCGATGAGCGGTGCCGCCGGGCTCACCCGCGTGCGCACCAGTTCCAGCACCGGACTGTCGATCGTATATGTCGAGTTTGACTGGGACGTGGAGATCTACCGGGCGCGCCAGCTTGTGGCCGAGCGGCTGGCGCTGGCCGAGGAAGACCTGCCGGAGGAGACCATCCCCCTGCTGATGCCGATCTCCTCCTATATGGGCGAGATCTTGCTGGTCGCGATGACCGGCCCCAACGCCGACCCGATGGTCATGCGGGAACTGGCGGACTGGGTGGTGGCCCCGCGCCTGCGCGCCGTACCGGGGGTCAGCCGGGTGGTGCCGATCGGCGGTCTGGTCCGCCAGTACCGCGTGACGCCCAACCTGCTGCGGATGAACAATCTCGGCATTACGCCGCATGCACTTGAGGAGGCGGTGCGCCGGTT
>JARGOG010000039.1:19522-38756 GCA_029212785.1 Thalassobaculaceae bacterium | reverse complement strand
GATGACGCCGGCGACCGCGCCGAGAATTCCCGCCTCCTCGCAGCGCGGGGTGAGCACCGGATCCGGCGCCTCGGGAAACAGGCAGCGATAGCAGGGCGCGTCGGCATCCGGCATCACCGTGGTGAGCTGGCCCTCGAACCGCGACAGCGCCCCGGCGACCAGCGGCACGCCGGCCTCCCGGCAGGCATCGTTCAGGGCATAGCGGGTGGCGAAATTGTCGGAGCCGTCGACCACCACAGCGGCGCCGGACACGATCGCCGCCGCGTTCTCCGTGGTCAGTCGCTCGGCCACGCGCTCGACCGCGATCCCCGGATTCACCCGGGCCAGGGTCTCGGCGGCGGACTCGACCTTGGGCCGGCCGACCGCGTCGGTCATGTGAACGATCTGGCGTTGCAGGTTGGTCAGGTCCACGGCGTCGTCATCGACCAGCACCAGCGTGCCGACCCCGGCGGCGGCGAGATACAATGAGACCGGCGCGCCAAGCCCGCCCGCCCCGATCACCACGACCCGGGCGTCGAGCAGCCGCCCCTGCCCCTCCTCACCAACCTCGTCGAGGATCAGGTGGCGGGCGTACCGGTGGAACTCTGCATCGCTCAGCTCACGCATGGGGGTGTTTTACTCCATATCTCGTCCAGCGCGCCACTCAGGCCGCCCTCGGACCGGGAGCGGCCTATCCCCGCCCCGTCGAGCCGAACCCGCCGGTGCCACGCGCGGTCACGTCGAGCCCCGCGACCTCGTCCCAGGCGACGCGAACGACCGGGGCGACCACGAGCTGGGCGATGCGATCGCCGCGCTGAAAGGTCACCGGCTCGTCGCCGAGATTGACCAGGATCACCTTGATCTCACCGCGATAGTCGCTGTCCACCGTGCCCGGTGCGTTGACACAGGCGATGCCGGAGCGGAAGGCCAGGCCCGACCGCGCCCGCACCTGCGCTTCGTATCCCGGCGGCAGGGCGATGGAGAGGCCGGTCGGGACGGCGCCGCGTTCCATCGGCGCGAGCGTGACCGGCGCGTCCACGGCGGCGCGCAGGTCCATGCCGGCGGAGCCCTCGGTCTCATAGGCCGGCAGCGGCAGGTCGGCGCCATGGGGCAGCTTGGTGACGCGGACGGGAATGCTCATGCGAAGTGCTCTGCAATGCGGGTGGCGAGGCGCTTGCCGACCTCGGTCTTGGTCATTGCCGGCCAGTCCTCGGACCCGCTTTCGGTGACCAGATGGATGGTGTTGCTGTCGCCGCCGAACGTGCCGGTGGCGGGAGAAACGTCGTTGGCCAGGATCCAGTCGCAGCCCTTGCGTGTGCGTTTGGCCGTCGCGTGCTCGACCACCGTCTCGGTCTCGGCGGCAAAACCGATCACCAGCGCCGGCCGGCCCTCGGTCTTCTGCGACAGGGTCTTCAGGATGTCCGGATTCTCGGTGAGCTGCAGGGCCGGGATACCGCCCGCCTCCTTCTTCAGCTTCTGGTCCGCCTCGGTGGCGACGCGCCAGTCGGCGACGGCGGCGGCACAGACCACGATATCGGCCGGCAGCGCGGCCTCGCAGGCGGCCAGCATGTCGCGCGCGCTCTCGATCGCCACCGTCGTCACCCCCGCCGGATCCGGCTCGCGGGTCGGACCGGTGACCAGCGTGACCTCGGCGCCGAGCGCTCTGAGGGCGGCGGCGATGGCGTGACCCTGCTTGCCCGACGACCGGTTGGCGATATAGCGCACCGGGTCGATCGGCTCATGGGTCGGCCCGCTGGTCACGATCGCCCGCCTGCCGGCGAGCGGCCCGGTCGCCTCGGCGAAATAGGCCTCCGCCGCGGCGACGATCTCCAGCGGCTCGGCCATGCGCCCGAAGCCGTATTCGCCGCAAGCCATGTTGCCTTCGTTCGGGCCGATCACCCGGACGCCGCGGGAGGTCAGGGTGGCGAGGTTCGCCTTGGTCGCCGGATGCTCCCACATGCGCACGTTCATCGCCGGCGCGACCATCACGTCGGTATCGGTCGCCAGCAGCAGGGTCGAGGCGAGGTCGCCGCACAGCCCATGCGCCATCTTCGCCATCAGATCGGCCGTGGCCGGCGCGACGATGATCAGGTCGGCCGAGCGCGAAAGCTGAATATGCCCCATCTCCGCCTCGTCGGTGAGGTCGAAGAGGTCGGTATAGACCTTGTCCTCGGTCAGGGCCGACAGCGAGAGCGGGGTGACGAATTGCTCCCCCGCCTTGGTCAGCACCGCGCGCACGGCCGCACCGCGCTCGCGCAGGCGGCGGGTCAGGTCGAGCGCCTTGTAGGCGGCGATCCCTCCGCCGACGATCAGGAGAATGCGTCTGTTGCTCAGCATCATGGGCCGGACGTTAGCGCGAAGCGGGACGGCGGGCGAGTGGGGAGACGCGGCGGCCTTCAGTTCGCGATCGCCTGGCCGCCGTCGATATAGAAGGTCTCGCCGTTGAGGAACGGAATGTCGTCGACCACGATGGAGCCGACGAATCGCGCCACCTCCCAGGCCTCGCCCGGAGTGCCGCGCGGGATGGCCTTCTCGATGAACGACCGGAACCGCTCGTTATCCATGTGGGAGCGGTTGAGGTTGGTCAGCGTGAAACCGGGCGCGACATCGACCACGCGGATGCCCTTGCGCGCCCATTCGACCGCCAGACACCGGGTGATCGCGCCCACCGCCGCCTTCGACGCGCAATAGGCCGCCGTGTACTTCACCCCAATCTTGTCGTAGTGCGAGCCGATATTGACGATCACGCCGCCGCCGCTCTCCAGCATATGCGGATAGGCGGACTGGCACATGGCGAACAGGCCGACGGCGTTGGTGTTCAGCACTTCCGAGAAGTCGGCCGGGGAGAAACTCTCGCTGCGCCCCTCCTTGTGAATGCCGGCGTTGTTGACCAGGGCATGCAGCCCGCCGGTCTTCGCCGCAAGCGCCGCAAGCGCGGCCGCCCCGGACCCCGGATCGTTCACGTCGCAGGCGAGGTTGACCATCCGGTCGGCGAACTCGGCCGGGACCGGCTCCTCCTCCGGACCGATGCCCTTGCGGGACAGGCACCCGACCGTAAGGCCGCGGCGCGCGAGCTCGACGGCGATCTCCGCCCCGAGACCGCGCGAGGCCCCGGTGACGGCAACGACTCTGCGGTCGCTCATAGGTGGCCCAACTGGGCGCGGCGGAAGGCGATGCGGCGGTCGGCGGCGTTGAAGTTTCGCGAACTCATTTTCGGCGGCTTGGCGTCGCTGATCTTCAGATACACGAAGGTCGGCCCGTCGGCCCGGCGCAGCTCCTTGCGGCCCGCCTCGATCTCGTCCGGCGCGGTCACCGTCATGACGTTCTTGATGCCGAGCCCCTTGGCGGTCAACGCCAAGTCCGTACCCATGGAGGTATGGGTGATCTGGTTGCCGGTCTCGCCGTAGCGTTCGTTGTCGACGCAGAGGATCGACATGTTGGTCACGCCGGAGGCCATGACTGTGGCCAGCGCGCCGACATTCATCAGCAGCTCGCCATCGCCGCACATCACCAGGATATGCTTGTCCGGACGGGCCAGCGCCAGGCCGAGGCCCATGGAGACCGACGCCCCCATGGCACCGCCGAGCAGGAAGCAGTTATCGGCATCGGGCTCGATCGCATACATGTCCTGCGCCGTCCCCGCGAGGCCGGTGACGATCAGGAAGTCCCGGTGGTTGCCGACGATGGCCGGCACCGCCTGGGCACGGTCCATGCGCTGGTTGGAGCCGGTGATCTCGATGGTTTCGGTCATGTCTGATCCCTCCCTCAGAACGCCTTGGCGCCGATGAATTTCTGGGTCAGCAGAATGGCCACGGCGCGGTCGGACCTGAACGCCAGGTTCATCGCCGCGTTCGTGACGTCCTTCAACTCGTCCTCGCGCTCGACCTCGAGCACATGCACGCCGATCGCCTCGAGACAGGGACGCACGGCCATGCCCATCGGGACCTGCCACGGATTCTGCTCGCCGTAAGTGCCGCGCATGGTGATGATCGCGAGGAACGGGAAGCCGCCATTGGCCTGCAGGGAGAGCATGTTGATGCAGTTGCCCGTGCCGCTCGACTGCATCAGCAGCACCGACTTCTTGCCACCGAGATCCGCACCCGCGGTCAGGGCCACGCCCTCCTCCTCGGTGGTCAGCGGGATCGAGTGGACACGGTCGTCCTCCAGCGATTTCTGGATCATCACCTTGTGCCCGCCGTCGGGAACATAGGCGAAGATCGACACGCCGCCGTCGACCAGCGTGTCGTAGAGCTCAGCGCCCCATACCGATTGATCCGACATTTCCGTGCGTTTCCTGTTTCTTGATCTTGAGGGGCGCCACGCTAGCACGGTGAAAATTCGGATTGTATGCAATATTTGGAACCGGTGCCGGTCGCGCGCCGAGAGAGCGCGGGACGACGGCCGCCGCGCGGGGTAGGCTTGGCGAAACGCCAATATCGGAACGAACGGGGAAACGCCGATGATCTATGAACTGAGAGTCTATCACTGCGTCGCCGGACGCCTTCCGGATGTGGTGAAGCGCTTCGACACCATCACCCTGAAGCTCTGGGAGAAACACGGCATCCGCCAGGCCGGCTTCTGGACCACGCTGATCGGCGAGTGCAACAGCGACCTCACCTATATGCTGCAATGGGACTCCCTGGCCGAGCGCGAGGAGAAATGGACCGCCTTCGGCGCCGACCCGGAATGGCTGGCCGCCCGGGCCGAGACCGAGAAGAACGGACCGATCATCGCTTCGGTGAGCAACAGCATTCTTCAGCCCACCTCCTTCTCGTCGGTGAAGTAGCGAGGCGATCCACCATGGCCGGGGTCGACTACAGCAAGCTGACCATCCTCGTGATCGAGGATGTGGACGTCACCCGCCGGATCATTATGCGCGAGCTGCGGGCGATCGGCGTCGGTCGGGTGGAGGAAGCGACCAACGGCCATGACGGTCTGATGAAAGTCGGGATGTGCCGCCCGGATCTGGTGTTCTGCGACATCCACATGGGGCCGATCGACGGTTTCGAGTTCCTCGAGAAGCTCCGCATGCTCTCGATCGCCCGGCTGCGGGAAACGCCGGTGGTGTTCCTGACCGCCGACGCGGAGGAACGCACGGTCTTCGCCGCCCGCAAGCTCGATGTCGACGGCTACATGGTAAAGCCGTTCTCCAACACCGCGCTTCGCACGCGAATCGACGCATCGCTGGCCGCCCGCGACGACTGACCGGCCGGGGCCGGCAGATGGGACAGGCGGTGCGATCCCGCCCCTATGCTCCGAACCGGTCGTCCAGCCCCTGGTGGAACGGCAGGTCGACGAGATCGCAGTACTCGGCGTAGGAGTGTTGCGGACCGGCGCCGGCAGGGGTGCCGTCGCGCTTCAGGGCGGCCATGGCGTCGGCGACCGCCCGGGTGGCGGAGAACAGGGCCGTCACCGCGTAGAGCACGACCGAGAACCCCATCGCCTGCAGATCCGCCGCCGTCAGCGCCTCCGTCTCGTTGCCGTCGACGATCGACACCACCTTCGGTCCGTCCACCCCCTTGGCCACTGCCTCGACCTCGGCGATCGTCTTGATGCCGTCGACGAAAACCAGATCCACCCCGGCGTCGCGGTACAGGGCGGCCCGGCGGATCGCTTCGTCCGGGCCGAGCGCGCCGATGGCGTCGGTGCGGCCGATGACCAGCATGTCGTCGTCGCCCCGCGCGGCGACGGCGCTCGCCAGCCGGCGGGCATTCTCCTCGGCGTCGATCAGACGGATACCGGCGAGCTGACCGCAGCGCTTGGGGGCCATTTGGTCCTCCAGGTGGATCGCCGCGACGCCGGCCTGGACGTATTCGCGCACCGTGCGGTGGATATTGGACGGCCCGCCATAGCCGGTATCGGCATCGGCGATGATCGGGATCGTGACCGCCCGCGTCATGTTGCGCGCATGCTCGGTCATCTCGGTCTGGGTCAGCAGGCCGATATCCGGCGTGCCGAGCCGGCTGGCCGTCGCCCCGAAGCCGGTCATGTAGATCGCCGGGAATCCGGCCTTCTCCACCAGCCGGGCGGTGATGCTGTCCGGCGCGCCGGGCGCCATGACGATCTCGCCCGAGGCGATCAGGGCGCGCAACCGTGCCGCTTGGGAGACGATCATCGGGTAGGCTCCGTCAGTTGGGCCCGCAGGGCCGGTTTCTGCAGTTTGCCGTTGGCGTTGCGCGGCAGCGGTTCGACCGTCAACGTCACCCCCTCGGGCACCTTGTAGTCGGACATTCGTTCGGCGCAGAAGGCGCGCACGGCGGCCTCGCTCAAGCCCGCTCCCTCGACCGGCCGGATGAAGGCGTGGACCCGCTCGCCCAGGACCGGGTCCGGACGGCCGACCACCGCCGCCTCGACGATCTGCGGGTGGTGGTTCAGCACATTCTCGACCTCGGCGCTGAACACCTTGAAGCCGGCCCGGTTGATCATGTCCTTGACCCGGTCGAACACCTTCACGAAGCCGTCGGCATCGACCGTCCCGATATCGCCCGACCGCCAGGCGCCATCCACGAAGGCCTCGCGGTTGGCGTCGGGCCGGTTCCAGTAACCCGGCACCACCATCGGCCCGGAAATCCACAGCTCCCCGGTCTCGCCGGGGCCGAGGATCGCGCCGTCCTCGCCCCGGATCTCGACCCGCCCGCACGGCACGATCTGACCGACGCTGTCGGGGTGATCCGGGTTGAGGCCCGGCGGCATGATCGTCGTCGGCGACGTCGTCTCCGTGGCGCCATAGGCATTGACCAGGACCAGATCCGGCAGCAGGCCCGCCAGCTTGGCGATCGTCGCTTCGGGCATCGGCGCGCCGCCGAAACAGCCGATCCGCCAGGCCGACAGGTCGTGGTCCGACAGGCTCGGCTGCATGACCGCGAGCGTGTACAGGGCCGGCACCAGGATCGTGTAGGTGACCCGCTCCCGCGCCGCCGTGGCCAGAAGCTCAGGCACTTTGTAGCCGGCGCGCATGGCGACCAGGGCGCCTCCCGCGATCAGGGTCGAATAGAAGATGCCGACCAACCCGCTCACATGGCTGAGCGGGATCGCCGCCAGGGCCCGGTCGTCGGCTGTGCAGGCGAGGCAGCGGGAGAAGGCGAGGGACGACTGGATGATACCGAAATGGGTCAGCATCGCGCCCTTCGGCCGGCCGGTTGTCCCGGAGGTGTAGAGGATGACGGCAACCGCTTCCGCGTCGATCCCGGCGACCTGGGGTGCCACCTCGCCGGTGAGCAGGGCTTCGAACGGCTGCGCGCCCGCGCTCGGGCCGCCGACCGAGAACCGGTGCCGCAGGCCGGGCACCGCCTCCACCGCCGGCACGTTCTCGGCCAGGGCGGCCTCGTGTATCAAGACCACTGCTCCGCAATCGGCGAGCAGGAACTCCAACTCCGCCCGACGCTGACGTATGCCGATGGGCACGCAGATCGCGCCGATGCGGTTGCAGGCGAGCAGGCAGGCAACGAATTCCCAGCCGTTGTCGAGCAGCAGCGCCACCCGGTCACCGAGGCCGACGCCATGGGCGGCCAGACCGCCAGCAATCCGTCCCACCTGCGCGTCCAGGTCGGCGAAGGACAGCCGCACGTCGCCGGCCACCACCGCGTCGCGGTCCGGCTGGCGCGCGACAAGATCGCGGACCATCGTCGCCAGATCCGCCGGCCGCTCGGCATAGCAGCGCACCCGGCGGCCGTCGTAATGGGTTTCCAGGGCGGTCTCGCCGATGCAGCCGCGCCAGAACCGGTCCTGCGTCGCCTCGGTCACGGCATGGCGTCCGGCGCCGGCCAGGGCCCGGACCCCGGCTCGGCCAGACGCGGGCCGACATCGCGGGCGCCGGTGTCGATGTTTCCGGGCTCCCGGTACTTGCGCAGTTCGAGCCGGCCGATCTGGTTGCGGTGCACCTCGTCCGGCCCGTCCGCCAGGCGCAGCAGCCGGGCGGTGGCATAGGCCGAGGCGAGGCCGTAGTCGTTGCTGGTGCCGGCCCCGCCGAAAGCCTGGATCGCCCAGTCGATGACCTGGCAGGCCATGGTGGGGACGGCGACCTTGATCATGGCGATCTCGGCCCGGGCCGCCTTGTTGCCGACCGTGTCCATCATCCACGCGGCCTTGAGGGTCAGCAGACGCGACTGCTCGATCTGGATCCTGGCTTCCGCGATGCGTTCCAGGGTGACGGTCTGCTGGGAAACCGGGGTGCCGAACGTCACCCGCTGCTCCGTCCGGCGACACATCTTCTCCAGCGTCCGCTCGGCCAGTCCGATGAGGCGCATGCAGTGGTGAATCCGGCCGGGACCGAGACGCCCCTGGGCGATCTCGAACCCGCGCCCCTCGCCGAGCAACATGTTGGATGCCGGCACCCGGACGTCCTTGAACTCGACCTCCGACGCCCGGTCCGGCACGGCGTAGAAGCCGAAGACCGGGATCGGCCGGATCACGGTGACGCCAGGGGTGTCCTTGGGCACCAGGATCATCGACTGCTGCTTGTGCCGGTCCGGATTGTCCGGGTCCGACTTGCCCATGAAGATCATGATCTTGCAGCGCGGGTCGGTCGCCCCGGTCGTGTACCACTTGCGGCCATTGATGACGTAGTCGTCGCCGTCGCGCCGGATCGAGCTTTCGATGTTGGTGGCGTCGGAGGAGGCGACCGCCGGTTCGGTCATGGCGAAGGAGGAACGGATCTCGCCCGCCAGCAGCGGCTCGAGCCATTGCTTCTTCTGCGCCTCGGTGCCGTAGCGAACCAGCACCTCCATGTTGCCGGTATCCGGCGCGGCACAGTTGAACACTTCCGGCGCCAGCGGCGAACGCCCCATCACCTCGCAGAGCGGCGCATAGTCGAGATTGTTCAGCCCGGCGCCGCGATCGCTCTCCGGCAGGAACAGGTTCCACAGCCCGGCCGCCTTGGCCTTGAGCTTCAGCTCCTCGACGACCGGCTGCACCTTCCAGGGACCGAGCTCCGCGGTCTCGGCAAAATAGCGGTCCTCGTTCGGATAGACGTGCTCGGCCATGAAGGCCTCGATCCGCGCGCGCAGATCGAGCACGGCGGGTGCGTGCTGGAACTCCATGATCCTCCCCCAGTACTTTTTACGACAGGCATCCAGGGCCCGTCTGTTGCCGCAAGCGTGCCATGTCCGCACGGGGCGGTGAAGCACCCGAAATCATCCGGCGCGTGCAACCGCTTGCCCTCGGATCCCATGTTCATTATTTTGGATCCATGGATCCAAATTTGCCTTCAGAGATCGCCGACCGACTGCGCGAGGATATCCGCAGCGGCATGCTCGATGCCGGTGCCACCCTGCATCAGGAGGCGCTGGCCGCGCGCTTCGGCGTCAGCCGTCAACCCGTCCGTCTCGCCATCGAAAGCCTGCGGGCCTCCGGTTGGGCCGAGGCCGGGCGGGGGCGGAGCATGAAGGTCGTTGAGATGTCGGGCGAGGCGCTCGGACATCTGGTCGCGGTGCGCCGGCTGATCGAGCGCGCAGCCCTGGTCGAGGCACTGCCCCACCGCACCGAGCGCGACGTTCTGGAAGCCACCCACCTGCAGGAGCGGATCGAGATCGAGACCGACCCGAAGGCGTTGGAGGAACTGGACAGCGCGTTTCATGCGGTCCTGTACCGGGCAGGCGGCAATCCGCGTCTGCTGGCGCTGGTCGACGACCTGCGCCGAGAGGACCGCCGCCCCTATCACGCACAGCAGCCGGACACTCCGATCCGCGCCGTCTGGACCCGCCAGCACCGCGCACTGCTCGCCGCCTTCCGAGACGGCGATTGCGCGCGGGCCGACGCGGCACTCGACGCCCATCTCGCCCAGTTGATCGAGAGATAGCCATGCCCGCAGGTTTCGCCGACACGCCCGAGCCGCCCTATTACGCGGTGATCTTCACGTCGACCCAGACGGACGACCTGAAGGGCTACGGCGCGATGGCGGAGGCGATGATGGCGCTGGCCCACGAGCAGCCGGGATGCCTCGGCGCCGAGACCGCGCGCACGCCGGACGGTATCGGCATCACGGTGTCGTATTTCCGCGACGAGGAGGCGGTGCACGCCTGGAAGGCGAATGCCCGCCACCTCGGCGCCCAGAAGCTCGGCCGGGAGCGCTGGTACGCCCATTACGAACTGCGGGTGGCAAAGGTGGAACGGGCGTACTCAGGACCGGAAGGGCGGTAGGTCTCGAACGACCCCCTACACCCGGTTGAGCAACCGCGCCCGGATGGTGCCGGGGAGTTCGCGGATCTGTTCCAGAATCTCGACCCCGTTGGCGACCTCGCCATACACGTCGAGCACCACGTAGCCGATCTGTCCATCGGTCTGGTAGTGCTGAGCGACGATGTTGAGGCCGTGCTTGGCGAACAGGTCGTTTAGCCGGCCGAGTTCGCCCGGCTCGTTGCGCTGAACCTGGATGAAGCGGGTGACCAGCGTTCCCTTGGACAGTTGCACCTCGGGGAAGTTCACCGCGCCGTTGGTCGAGCCCACATCGGAATACTCGACGAACTTTCGGGCCACTTCGTCGCCGATACGCTCCTGCGCCTCTTCGGTCGAGCCGCCCACATGCGGCGTGAGGATCACATTGTCGAGGCCGCGCAGAGGGCTCTCGAAAGAATCCTTGTTCGACTTCGGCTCGGTCGGAAACACGTCGACCGCGGCCCCGCCCAGGTGGCCGTCCTTGAGGGCGATGGCGAGCGCGTCGATATCGACCAGGGTGCCCCGAGCGTTGTTGATCAGGAACGCGCCCTTGCGCATGGACCGGATCTGCTCGGCACCGAACATCCCCATGGTCTCCGGCGTCTCCGGCAGATGCAGCGAGACCACGTCGGACTGGGCTAGCAGGTCGTCGAGGGACGCGGTCGGCTCGACATTGCCGTGGCTCAGCTTGTCGGTGCGGTCGAAATAGATCACCCGCATGCCCATGGATTCGCCCAGCGCCGCAAGCTGGGTGCCGATATTGCCGTAGCCGACGATGCCGAGCGTCTTGCCGCGCACTTCGCGCGAACCGACGGCGGTCTTCGCCCAGCGGCCGTCATGGGCGGCCATCGACTTCTGGAAGGCGCCGCGCATCAGCATGACGATCTCGGCGATGGTCAATTCGGCGACGCTGCGGGTGTTGGAGAACGGCGCATTGAACACCGGGATGCCCAATGCCGACGCCGCCTGCAGATCGACCTGGTTGGTGCCGACGGAGAAGCAGCCGACCGCGACCAACGTGCCGGCGGCCTTCAGCACCTCGGCATTGAGCTGGGAGCGCGAGCGGATGCCGAGCATATGGACACTCTGCAGCGCCTCGATCAGCGCCGCCTGATCCATGGCGCCGGAGATCTCCTGCAGGTTGGTGTAGCCGGCGTTCAGCAATACGTCTCGCGCGGTCGGCGAGATCCCCTCCAACAGAAGGATGCGGATCTGGTTCTTCGGGCGTGACAGTCCCTTTGCCATCTGGCTGGGTCCGTTTTGGTTTCAGGTGCGAGGGCGCGTCATAACGCAATTGCTGCGCTGCACCAACCCGTCACGCCGTGCGGAATTGCATGGCTGGCCCGCGTGCACCCGACTCGTCGGTTGAACTGTTGCCGCCCTGGCGGCCGAGCGCGAACAGCAGGAAGGCGGCGATCGCGATGTGCAGCACGTTCCAGCCGATCCCGTTGAGGAAGGCCGCGGTGTAACTGAACGTCAGGTCGTAGATCGCCCCCGACATCCAGCCGCCGATCCCCATGCCGACCAGTGTCGCCGACAGCACCACCCCGACCCGAACCCCCGCCTGGGCGGCCGGGAAGAACTGACGCACGATCAGCGTATAAGTCGGCACGATCCCACCCTGGGACAGACCGAACAGGGCGGAGACCACATAGAGCGGCACCAGCCCGTCGAACGGCAGGAACAGCAGCAGCGCCAGCGCCTGCAGGGTGGAGCTCAGGAACAGGGTCCACAGCGCGCCGATACGGTCGGCGAGCGCGCCGCAGGCCAACCGACTGACGATGCCGGTCGCCAGCATCAGCGACAGCATCTCGGCCCCGCGCTGGCTGTCGTAGCCGAGTTCCAGGCAGTAGGAGACGATATGCACCTGCGGCATGGCCATGGCGATGCAGCAGGCCAGCCCGGCGACGATCAGCAATCCCTGAAGCACCGGGCTCGGTAACGGCGCGCGGCCGTTGCGTCCCCGGGCCGGCGCCGGCGCCGGTGCGTGCCCGATCGGAGAGCGGCGGCGCAGGGCCATGGCCATCGGCACCACGGTGACGACGCAGAAGATGGCGATGATCTGGTGGGTCTCGCGCCAGCCGACATGATGGACCAGATAGTCGATGATCGGCGGCCAGACCGTCCCGGCCAGATAGTTGCCGCTGGCGGCGATGGCGACGGCAATGCCACGCCGGCGCACGAACCAGTGCGAGATGTCGGCCAGCAGCGGGCCGAAGGTCACCGCCCCGCCGAGCATGCCGATCAGCAGCGCGTGCTCGGCCGAGAAGATCCAGATCGACGGCGCGAAGCTGGTCGCCCCGTATCCGGCGCCGAGCGCGACACCGCCGAGCGAGAGGGCGGGCACGATGCCGACCCGGTCGGCCAGCTTGCCCATCAGCACGGTGCCGATGGCCACCCCGATCAGGGTGAATGTGTAGGGCAGTGAAGCGTCGGCGCGGCTGATCTCGAAATCGGCCTCGACCGCCGGCAGGACCACCACGACCGACCACAGACCCGCGCCGCCGATCATGCTGATCAGCAGGCACATGGCCAGTCGGGCCCAGGCGTAGGGACCGTCGATATCCGCAGGGGCGTCGGAATCGTAGCCCCGCGACGTCGGTGGTGTCATGCAGCCGCCTTGGCAAGAGCCCGTTCGACGTAGTCCAACCGGTCCTGTCCGTAGAAGTTCTCGCCGTCGACGAAATAGGTCGGCGCACCAATGACGCCACGCATGATGGCCTCGCCGCAGTTGCGCTCGAGTTCCGCCTGTACCGCGTCGGTCATCGCCTCCTCGATCAGGGCCCGCGGATCGGCATAGCCGGCCTGAGCGGCCAGATCGGCGACCACGTCGGCACCCGCGATGTCGCGGTCGTAGCGCCAGAGCGCCTCCAGCACGAGCAGGCTCAACCGGTCCACATCACCCGCCTCGCCGCGCCCGACGGCGCGCTGACCGGCGATGACAATGCCGCTGGGCAGCTCGACCGGTCCCATGTGATGGATCGGCTCGCGCTGGATTTCGACGCCATGGGCCTCGGCGCAGCGTAGCGCGTCGATCATCGCGTAGTGACGCAGCATGGTCGGCCGCTCGCCGAATTGCATGCCGCCGATCGGCGGCATGGTCTTCGAGAGCAGGATCGGACGGTGGACGATGGTCCGGCCAAATTTGGCCGCGAGCGCATTCAGCCGCGCGGCGCCGATATAGGTGAAGTTCGAGCGGGTCGAGTAGTAGTAGTCGATGGTGCTCATGCCGCGTTGCTCCCAGTCCCATCCGCCAATGCGACGGCCTCGAGCGGGGCTCGACCGCGGATCATGTCGGATGCCTTCTCGGCGATCATCATGGTCGAGGCGTTGAGGTTGGCCGACGGCATGGTCGGCATCACCGAGGCATCGACCACCCGCAATCCTTCCAGGCCGTGAACCCGCAAGGTGTCGTCGACCACCGCCAGCTTGTCCCCCTCTGGCCCCATCCGGCAGGTGCCCATGGGATGGAAGGTGGTGGTGCCGCGATGGCGGGCCGACTCCATCAATTCGTCGTCGCTTGCCACACCCGGCCCCGGATAGGTCTCGCCGGCGTTGTAGGGCGCGATCGCCTGGGACGCCATGATCTGACGCGCCAGCTTCATCGCCGCCAGCAGGACGCGACGATCCTCCTCGTGGGCCAGGTAGTTCGGTTGGATCACCGGCGCTTCGAACGGGTCGGCATTGCGCAGACGGACATAGCCCTGACTCTCCGGGCGCTGCTGCCAGGACGCGATGGTCATGCCGGGTTGGTTCTCCAGGGCCGACTGCACGCCCTCGGCATAGGAGGCCGGGGTGAAGGTGAACTGAATATCCCCGAGATCCAGCGCCGGATCGGACCGCCAGAACCCGTAAACCAGCGTCGGGCTGATCGCCAGGATGCCCTTGCGGGTGGTCAGGTACTTCAACACCTCGCCGGCGAGTTTGAAGCCGCGCGCCCGCTCGTTGATGCTGTCGGTATTCTTGACCCGATAGGCGAAGCGCGGGGCGTAGTGATCGCGCAGGTTCTCGCCGACACCCGGTAGAGCGTGCTTGACCTCGATCCCGTGGCTGGCCACCTGATCCGGCGCGCCGATGCCGGAGAGCTGCAGGAGCTGCGGCGAGTTGTAGGTGCCGCCGGAGAGGATCACTTCCCGGTTGGCCGTCACCTGCGACGGGATGCCGTGGCGCCCGCCCTTGTTGTAGCGCACCCCGGTGACCCGTTTGCCCTCCAGCGCCAGTTCGGTCGCGTGGGCGTGGGTGATGACGGTCAGGTTCGGCCGCTTCATCGCCGGGTGCAGATAGCCGCGGGCGGCGCTCAACCGGCGGCCGCCGCGGATCGTGCGCTGGGCGTAGTTCACGCCTTCCTGCTTCTCTCCGTTGTAGTCGGGGTTCCTGGGAATCCCCTGCTCGACGCAGCTCTGGATGAACGCCTCGGTCAACGGGTGCGACCAGTCGATATCTGTCACCGTCATGTTGCCGTCGCGGCCGCGGAATTTGTCGTCGCCCTCGCCCTGACGGCTCTCGCAGCGCTTGAAATAGGGCAGCACGTCGGCATAGCCCCAGCCCCGGTTGCCCCGCTGCGACCAGGTGTTGAAGTCGAGACGTTGGCCGCGGTTGTAGATGTGGCCGTTGATCGAGCTCGACCCGCCCAGCGTCTTGCCGCGCGGCGCCTTGATGCTGCGACCGGCCGTCCAGTGGCTCGGTTCCTGCTCGTAGAGCCAATTCACCGACGGATCGAGAATGGTCTTCATGAAGCCGGCGGGGATATGGATGAACGGGTGCCAGTCGCTCGGCCCCGCCTCCAGCACGCAGACCGAGGTGTTCGGATCCTCGCTCAGACGATTGGCGAGCACCGAACCGGCAGAGCCGGCGCCGACGATGACGTAGTCAAAGCTGTCCATTGGATCACGATCCGAGTCTTGAAGCGGTCCCACGAGCGCGGGTTAGCCCCAGTCCTAGCACAGACAAATGGGGCGGCGGGAGAGAGAAGCGGGCGATTTTCACTATTCCGGAACAGCATGAATGTTTGTGCATCTGCGAAGAAAATTTGTGCGCCGCACAATAAGTTCTGATTGCGACGACGGGCCGCGGCGGCGCATTCGCGGCCGCCGATGCTGCATCTATTTCCCTCTTTTTCCGTCATTCCGGGAGTGCGCCAGTAATACCCAGGATCTGAGTGGCACCGGCGCGCCGGGTCTCGCCTTGCCGGATCGGCGGTGCCAGAGTGGCGCCGGACGTTGCCGTCACTCTCCTGGGAAAGCTCCGCCATGCCGCAGCCCGCCGCCCTCATTTTCGACTGCGACGGCGTGCTCGTCGATTCCGAGACGATCGTCATGCGCGTGGAAAAGGATCTGCTGGCCGACGTCGGGCTGGAGTTCGAGGCGGCGGAGTACGCAACCCGTTTCACCGGCCTCTCCTACGACGACTATTTCGCCGCCCTGGACGCCGAACGCCGGGCGCGCACCGGCGAGAGCCTGCCCCGCGATCTCTACGAGCGGATCAAGGACGCGAGCGTCGTCGCGATGGAGCGGGACCTGGAAGCGGTTCCCGGCATTGCCGAGCTGGTGACGGTGGTCAGCGCGCCGACCGCCGTCGCGTCCTCCTCCTTCCCCGCCTCGCTCGACATGAAGTTGAAGAAGACCGGGCTCTACGACCGGTTCACGCCGCATATCTACTCGACCAAGCTGGTGCCCAACGGCAAGCCGGCGCCCGACATCTTCCTGTACGCCGCCGAGCGGCTCGGGATCGCGCCGACGGACTGCGTGGTGGTGGAGGATAGCGTGAACGGCATCCGCGCCGCCCGCGCCGCCGGCATGACCGCCTGGGGTTTCACCGGTGCCGGTCATGCGGATCCGGGCCTGGCCGAGCGGCTGACCGCCGCCGGGGCCAAAACCGTGTTTGACAGCCACGCCGCGATTGCGCTCCGCTTACAGGAATAAAAAACAACGATATCGGGAGGACTGCATGGCCGAAGAGCAGGTCGACATCGCGATCGTGGGCGCCGGATTCGCCGGCATGTACATGCTGCACCGGGCGCGCGGCATGGGGCTGACGGCCGTGGTGTTCGAGACCGGCGATGGGGTCGGTGGCACCTGGTACTGGAACCGCTATCCGGGTGCCCGCTGCGACGTCGAAAGCATGGAGTATTCCTACCAGTTCGATGACGCCCTGCAGCAGGACTGGTCCTGGTCCGAGCGCTATGCCGCCCAGCCGGAAATCCTGCGCTACGCCAATCACGTGGCCGACCAGTTCGACCTGAAACGGGACATCCGCTTCGAGACCAAGGTCACCGCCGCCCATTTCGACGCCACGACCGGCCGCTGGCAGGTCACCACCGATCAGGGCGACACCGTCGCCGCCACCCATCTGGTGATGGCCACGGGCTGTCTCTCCTCCGCCAACGTTCCGCATTTCCAGGGGTTGGAGGATTTCGCCGGGGACTGGTATCACACCGGACGCTGGCCCAAGGACGGGGTCGACTTCACCGGCAAGCGGGTAGCGGTGATCGGCACCGGTTCCTCCGCCATCCAGTCGATTCCGGTGATCGCCCGCCAGGCCGCTCACCTGACCGTGTTCCAGCGCACGCCGAACTATGCCGTCCCCGCCCACAACCACCCGGTCGACCCGGAGCGCGAGACTTGGTTCAAGGCGAACTACAAGGACCTGCGCGAGAAGGCGAAGGAGGGTCGCTCGGGACAGCTCTACTCCGTGCGCGACCTGCCCTGGGGCAGCGAGCCGCTGGAAGCCGCCGAGGCCGAGTTCGCCAAACGCTGGGAGATCGGGGGGTTCTGTTATCTCGGCGCCTACGCCGATCTACTGGTGAACAAGGAAGGCAACGAGGTCGCCGCCGAGTTCGTGCGCGCCAAGATCCGCGAGACGGTGAACGACCCGGCCACGGCCGACCTGCTGTGCCCGACCAGCGTGATCGGCTGCAAGCGGCTCTGCGTCGATATCGGCTATTTCGAGACCTACAACCGCGACAACGTCTCGCTGGTCGACATCTCAAAGGCGCCGATCGAGCGGCTGACCGAGACCGGCCTGATCACCGGCGGCAAGGCCTACGATTTCGACGCCATCGTCTTCGCCACCGGCTTCGACGCTATGACCGGCTCGCTGAACAAGATCGACATCCGTGGGCGTTCAGGCCTGCCGCTGACCGAGAAGTGGGAGGCCGGACCGCGCACCTATCTCGGCCTGACCACGGTCGGCTTCCCGAACCTGTTCCTCATCACCGGGCCGGGCAGTCCCTCGGTGCTGACCAACATGCTGCCGACCATCGAGCAGCATGTGGACTATGTCAGCGACATCATCGAGCACCTGCGCCGCCACGGCCAGTCGACCATCGAGCCGGAACAGGACGCCGAGGATGCCTGGGTCGACCATGTGAACGCGATCGCCGGCGGCACGCTCTATCCGAGCTGCAATTCCTGGTATCTCGGCGCCAACGTCCCCGGCAAACCGCGGGTGTTCATGCCCTATCCGGGATTTCCGGCCTATGTGAAGAAATGCCGGGAGATCGCCGCCGCGGGGTACGAGGGGTTCCGGTTGGAGTAAGGTGTCCCCTCAACGTCACACAATTCTTTCGACGGAACGATGACCGACGGCAACGGCCAGACGACTCCAACCGGTAGGGGGCCAAACGCAGAGATCGCGATTCCGGCCGGCTACGCCCCCGAAATTGGTGAAATCGTCGGCTATTGGGCGCGCATTACTCCGCCGGAGGGTCTGCCCGGGCGCCAGCATCTTGACCCGTCGGACATTCCAAACCTGTTGCCGCATCTCTGGATGACCGACGTCTTCAGAGACCCCTGGAGGTTCCGGATCCGGCTGGTCGGCACGGCCATCGTCAACTATGCGGGCCGAGACTCCACGGGAAAGTGGTGTACGGATCAGTTTCCCAATTTCGAGCAGAGTGACGGCTACCGCGACTTGGTCCAGTGCGCCGGAGCGCGCAAGCCGATATTCAGGACTGCCAAGCAACTTGCAGCCGACGGCCCCAGGCAGTCGCAGCGCGTCCATCTCCCCCTCGCCACCGACGGTCGGGAGGTCGACATCATCCTCTCGGTGACGCGCTACGTCTTCGTGCCCGAATAGGACCTCAGATCGTCGTCACCCGCTCCGGTGCCGGCGGCAGCTCGCCGCGTTCGACCGCGTGGACCGCCTTCACCAGGCCGCGGTTCGCCGGGGCGTCGATGCCGATCTCGGCACCTTTCTCGGCGATGAAGCCGTTGATGTAGTCGATCTCGGTCCGGCGTTTCTTGGCGATATCCTGGGCCATCGAGGGACGGCTTTCCTCGCTGCGGCCTTCGCAGGCGGCCAACATCTCGTCCTCGATCGCCTTGCGCTGCTTGGCGTCGCCCTTCCAGGCGGCGATCCACTCGTCGCCGGTGAACTTGCCGATCTTCTCCAGATCGTAGCCGAGCGCCTTGCCGATGGCCGCCGCCTCGCCGCAGATGCGGATCTGCAGCGAGCGCACATCCGCATCGCGCGCGCAGCCGTTATTGGCGAGCCCGCTGGCCGCGCTGACGCCGTTCTGGTGGGCGTTGGCGCAGAGCTTGGACCAGCGTTCGCCCCACAGGTTGGTCGTGGTCTTCGCACTGTCGATGCCGGCCAGCATGCCGCAGATCCGCTCGACCCGCGGGGTGATCCGGCCATGGACCTCGCCGACCCGGAACACGGTGTGGCTGTTGCCGCCGAGCGGCACGCCGCGCTTCACCTCCGCCGGTCCGGTCAGCTCGACCGCGATCTTGGCGGCGATGGTGCCGATCACCCGGCCCCAGCCGACCACCTTGGCGATGGTCTCCTCGTTGATGCAGTTCTGCAGCGAAACCACGTAGCCGTTCGGCGACAGGTAGTCCTGGATCATCATGGTGGCCCAGGCGGTGTCGAACGACTTGGTGCACACGAAGGCGATATCGATCAGCCCGGTCTTCCTCAGCGACTGCACGTCGGTCAGGTGGATCGCCTTGGCCGGGGCGTTGAAGCATTCGGCCTCGGTCAGGCCGTAGAGGTTCAGCCCGCCGGAATTGATGGCGTTCACGTTCTCCGGCCAGGGGTCGATCAGGGTGACGTCCTCGCCGGCGCGGGAGAAATAGCCGCCGACATAGGCACCGACGGCACC
>JARGOG010000039.1:0-19422 GCA_029212785.1 Thalassobaculaceae bacterium | reverse complement strand
CGGTCGCCGCCGCCGATGGTCAGGCGGTGCATCACCCGGCGCTCGCCCGGATAGTCGTTCAGCGCCATGTGCTGGGTGCAGCGGTTGTCCCAGATCACCAGCGTGCCTCGGCGGTAGGACGCGCGGGCGGTGAAATCCAATGTGCCGGCATGGGCCTTGAGGAAGGCGACCAGCGCGTCGCTCTCCTTGTCGCTCAGTTCCTTGATCCGATAGAGATGGCTGCCGCTGATGTAGAGCGCCTTGCGCCCGGTCTCCGCATGGGTGCGGACCAGCGGATGTTCGCTCTCCATCTTCGGCGCGTTCTCGACGTTGGCCGTGTCGAAGCGGGTGCTGTTCATCAGCGCGGCCCGGCCACCCCGCCGCCCCTTCAAGTCGCCGCTATAGACCCCCGTCAACCCATCGACGAAGGCACGCAAGGTCGGGCTCAGGGTCTCGTAGGCGCGGTAGAGGTTGGCCAGCACGGTGTCGCCGCCGCGCGACGGGACCTCGTGGGCGTAGAGCATGGTGGCGATCGGCGGTCGCTCATCGAACGACATGTCGGTATGCCAGGCCCCGCCGAAGTTCTTTTCCTCGTCCGGTTCCTTGCGGATCTCGAACACTTCCGGATGCTCCTCCAGTCCCTTCACGAAAGGATAGGGCACCAGCGGGCCGAACCGTTGGGCGAAGGCCTTGTTCTGCTCGATCGTCAGGGTCTGGTCGTGAAAGACCAGAAGCTGGTTTTCCAGAAAGGCGCGGTGAATTTCCGAGAAGGTCTCGTTGCCAAGGTCCTGGGACAGGTCGACACCGGAGATCTCAGCTCCCATGGTGCCGCCGATAGGCTTTACGGTTATCGTCTCGTACTGTTGCATGCCGTTTCCTCCCATGAGGACCGTCTGTCTGGCGCGGCCTTGTACACAATCTCACCACGGGCCGGCGTCCGCCGTCACCCCACCAAATTCGCGGAGCCCCTGTGTCCGAAGCCCTTCCTCAAAAGGCCGCCAACGCCTACCTGCTGCTGGTCCTCGCCACCCTCTCTTGGGGGGCGAACGCGGTCGCCGCGAAGATGTCGGTAGGCGAGCTGTCGCCCATGCTGCTTACCCTGCTGCGCTGGCTCGGCGTCGTCATTCTGCTGGCGATCTTCGCCCGCGGCAAAGTCGCCGCCGAGTGGCCGGTGCTCCGCCGGAACTGGGGCAAAATCTTCCTCATGGGCGCGCTCGGGTTCTGCGTCTTCAACACGCTGATGTATGTCGCCGCCCAATACACCCAGGCGGTCAATATCGGCATTCTGCAGGGGTCGATCCCGATCTTCGTGCTGCTCGGCGCGCTCGCCGCCTATCGAACGCCCGTGCGCGGCATGCAGATTCTGGGGGTCGTGGTCACCATGGTCGGCGTCGCGCTGGTCGCCTCCAAGGGGGATTTCAGCCGACTGGCGGCGCTGGAGCTGAATCACGGCGACGTGCTGATCGTCGTCGCCTGCGTGCTCTATGCCGGCTACACCGTGGCCCTGCGCAAGCGCCCGCCGCTGTCCGGCATGACCATGTTCGCGGGCCTCGCGACGGCGGCGTTCCTAACCTCGATCCCGGTCGCCGGGTACGAATACCTGGCGGGCGATTTCCAGGCGCCGACCACGAAGGGATGGGCCATCGTCGCCTTCGTCGTGATCTTCCCGTCTTTCCTCGCCCAGATTTCCTTCCTGCTGGCGGTGGATCAGGTCGGACCGGGGCGCGCCGGCGTGTTCGTCAATCTGGTGCCGATCTTCGCCGCGGTGCTCAGCGTGGCGATCCTCGGCGAGCATTTCGAGATGTTCCACGCGATCGCCCTTGCCCTGGTACTCGGCGGCATCGCGCTCGCCGAGCGTTTCAAGCGCTGACGGAGACCCACATGGCCGCGACGCCGACGCCCTTTACCCTCGCCATACCCGAGGCCGATCTCGACGACCTGCGCGACCGCCTCGCCCGCACCCGCTTCCCCGACCGCACACCGGGCGAGGCCTGGGCCTATGGGACCGATCCGGATTATCTGCGGGAGTTGGTCGCATATTGGCGCGACGGCTTCGACTGGCGCCGGGAGGAGGCCGCCCTCAACGCCTTACCGCAGTTCCGGGTCGCTCTCGACGGCATCCCGCTCCACTACCTGCGGGTGGAGGGCAAGGGACCCGACCCGATCCCGCTGCTGCTGCTGCATGGTTGGCCGGGCTCGGTGCTGGAATTCCTGGAACTGATCCCTCTGCTGACCGACCCCGCCGCGCACGGAGCGCCCGATGCGCCGAGCTTCACGGTGATCGCGCCGTCGCTGCCCGGTTTCACCCTGTCCTTCGCGCCGGACCAGAAACGGTTCTCGGCCGAGGAGATGGCGGCGACCCTCGCCCGGCTGATGACGGACGTGCTCGGGATCGAGCGCTACATGGTCCAGGGCGGCGACTGGGGGGCTTTCATCGGCTCGCGCATCGCCTACGACCACCCCGACCGGGTCCGCGCCCTGCACCTCAACTTCCTCCCACTTCGCCGGGACGCCGCCGTCGCCGAGAACCCGACGCCGGAAGAGGAGGCCTATCTCGAAGAGTTGGCGCTCTTCCTGAAGGAGGAGACCGGCTATCAGGTGATTCAGGGCACCCGGCCGCAGACCCTGGCCTCGGCCCTGGTTGACTCGCCCGCCGGTCTCGCAGCCTGGATCGCCGAGAAGTTCCATGTCTGGACCGACAATGACGGGCGGATCGAGAACGTGGTGAGCCGCGACCGGATGCTGGCCGATATCTCGCTCTACTGGTTCACCGGCGCGATCGGGTCCTCGTTCTGGCCGTATTACGCCCGGGCACACGGGCCCTGGCCGATCCCGCTTGGCGGCCAGATCACCGCGCCAACGGGATATCTGCAATCACCACGAGAAATCCTGCGCCCGCCCCGCTCGGCAGCAGCGCGCGTCTACACCGATATCCGGCGCTGGAAATCCGTACAAAATGGAGGGCATTTCGCCGCTCTGGAGAATCCCGGCCCGCTCGCGCAGGAGATCAGGGCGCTGACGGGAGAGGCGTAGAGGGTCACAAGCGGGCATCTTCAAATCAACTTTTGATTGCTGTTCACATCCTGTTACTCTGGCAGAAACAACCTGGGAGGATCGGCCATGGGCAGCGATGACATCACGACCACCGGCATGAAGCGACGGGACTTCCTGGCCGGTGCCGGCGCGATGGCGCTGTCCCTGCCGGTGCTGGCCAGAGCGGCGATCGCCCAGGGCACGGGTCCCGGCATCGCACCGGCCGGCGCCAAGGTGGCGCGCCTCGGTATCTATCCGGCCATTGGCATCTGCCGGGTCGGCGGCTCGCAGAAGTGGTTCCATGCTCCGGAGGTCCCCGGCCTGCCGCCGAAACCGGAGGACGGGTCGTTCAAGGACGGCACCGAGAAGATCAAGAAGCAGGTTCAGCGCTTCCGCATCTACGCCTTCGACAGGGACGGCAAGGTGATCAAGGAGATCACCGCCGCCGACGCCACGATCGAGTGGACGGTGCACGTCGCCAACACCAAGGCCGCCTGGTACGGCTTCAACAATCCGATGGACAACGGCGACCTCGCCCCCGGCATTCCCGGCCAGCGGCGCAATCAGTATTTCGTCGGCGACCAGCAGCGCCTGGACAACCTGGTGATCGACGGCGGCGCGAAGACGATCTCCGGTCGGAACACCAACCGCGACGGCAGGAACGGCGATTTCGCCATGGGCGGGACCTTCTGGGACACCGAAGCGGTGGGGCTCGGCCAGCTCCGCACCGACGACGCCGGCCGCCTGCTGGTGGTGCCGCCGGACGGCGTCTCCAAGAGCCCGACCGGTGCGGCGATCACCAGCTTCGCCGACAATGACGGCTGGCACGACGACTGGTGCGACGGTCCGGTCACCGCGACCGTGACCCTGCCCGCCGACATGCCCGTGGAGACCGATCTCGACGCCACCGCCGCCCCCGCCTGGGTCGCCTGCGTCGGCCCGAACTTCGCGCCGGAGATCGCGCCGGTCTCGACCATGTACGACGTGATCTACGACATGAACGTGCGGCTGAACTGGCAGGACCCGCCGGCGAAACCGTCGTTCACCAAGGACATCTATCCGACCCTGCAGCGCCTCGGGCAGATGCAGTGGCTGACCGACGCCGCGAACCTGCGCGAGGCCTGGATGGGCCAGTATTTCGACTTCGCCGATCCGGCGCTGATCGAGCGGCTGTCGAAACAGGCCAACACGGACCTGCGCGCCCAGGCCTTCGCCCAGATCCGCCCGCCCTTCCAGTTCTCCGGCAACACCGAGGCGGACTATTTCACCGAGCAGCAGCTCAAGGTGCCGTACATGCTGGGCGACGGCATCAACTACGACGGCAGCCCCTATCAATGGTTCCAGATGGCCCACCTCCAGTACCGGTTCCTGGTCGATTGGAAGGACGGCAACTACATCGACGACTGGAAGCCGGACGTGCCGGGCATCACCAGCTTCGAGGAGATTCCGCTGGACCAGCAGCCCCTCGCCCTGACTGAGGCGGCGCTGCTGCCGTTGAGCGGCGGCGCCTTCCATCCGGGCGTGGAGCTGACCTACTACCTGCGGCACAAGAACATGTACGCCCGCGCCCATCCGCGGCCGAACAAGCCGCTGCCCGAGCCGTTCCGCATTGCCCTCGGCGACCGGCCGACGCTGCTGCAGGATATCGGCCGCCTGCTGACGCCGGAACTCACCCTGGTCGGCGATCCGAGCAAGGGGATCGCGCCGGCGGTCGGCCCCTGCCTGCCCGGCGACATGACCCGCTGGATGGGGCTGCCGTGGCAGTGCGATGCTTTCAGTTGCCAGCAGGTGCTGATGCAAAGCGATTTCCCGACGGCGGTCTGGTGGCCCGCCCTGCTGCCGATCGACGTTCTGCCGGTCGATTTCCTGCAGAACCAGGTGATCGACGGAAAAGCCAGGGACGGACAGGATCTGAGCACGGAGGAGCGGGTCAAATACTTCAATCAGCGCGCCGACTGGAAGCGCGGGGTCGCCGGCATCGGCTATCACGCCAATGCCAGCTATTGGGACGGGATCACCAACATGATCCAGCTCTGGGAGCGTATGGGCTTCGTGGTCAAGCGCACGGTGCCGGACGGGGTCGCGGCGGATCTCGGAATTCCCAAGGAGGTCTATGCCGAGGTCGGACGGGCTGACACCATGGAGTTCCGCTTCACCTGGAAACCGTCGGACGGCCAGTTGCCAAACTGAGGGACGCATGACCAGATCCGTTGCCGTCGTCGGGGCAGGCATCGCCGGCCCGGCGGCGGTACTGGCATTGGCGAAGGCCGGGTTGCGGGTTCACTGGATCGCGCCTCGGCCGGATCCCGATCACGACCCAATCGGCGAAACCCTGGCGCCGGCCGCCAATCCGATCCTTTTCCGGCTCGGTCTTTCCGACATGATCGAGCGCAGTTCCCACCGGCGATCGCATACCACCCTGTCCGCCTGGGGCAGCCCGCAGCTCATCGACCGCAACGCGATCCTGCATCTGGAAGGGCCGGGGCTGGTGCTCGACCGGCGCCGTTTCGAGGCAGACCTGCGCTCCGCCGCGGCAGCCGTCTCCAACCCGGTGTCCGATGCCCGGTTGGCCGACGCGCGGGCCGACGGCGGGGTCTGGCACCTGACGACGGAGGCGGGAGAGACCTTCACGGCCGACGCCCTGGTCGATGCCTCAGGCCGGAACGCCGTCGTCGCGCGGCACCATGCCGAGCGCCGTCGAACCGACCGGTTGGCCGCCGCCCATGCCTTCCTCACCCAGCATGACAACACCGTGGAGCCGACGCCGGCGGTGCTGATCGAGGCGGTGGCGGATGGCTGGTGGTACGCCGCGCTGCGGCCCGACGGCACCCTGTCGGTCGCGTATTTCTGCGACCCAGATCTGATGGCGGAAACGCCAAGCCGGGATATCGCGGTCTGGAAACACCTGATCTCCGGGACCCGCTATATCGGGCGCTGGATCGACGATGCCGGGTTTGCGGTCGATGCGCCGCCGCGGATGTCCAGCGCCGGCACCACCTGGATGACACCGCCGGCAGGCCGGGTCGGCGGCGCGCCGTGGATGGCGGTCGGCGACAGCGCCGCCGCGTTCGATCCGCTCTCCTCCCACGGCATGACCACCGCCCTATGGGCCGCAGAGCAGTCCGGTACCGTCATCCCCGCAGCGCTTGAGTGTGGAAACCGTGACGAGGCTCTAGGCGCCTATGCCGGCTCGGTTTTGGACGGCGTGCAGCGGTTCCTCGAACAGCGTCGACAGATGTATGCGATGGAGCGGCGCTTCGCCGAGTCCGGCTTCTGGCGCCGCAGGCATACCGCTCAAGCGGAACATTCCGTTACCGCGTGACGTCATCCTGCATTTGGCGGGTATTGTAATACACCAGATCCAGTATAGTACCTTTCGTGAAATCGGGAGTAAAACCCCATACTTACCTGAATCCATTGAGAATTCGGAAATAAATCCGGACACCTGAACATGCCAAACAAGCAGCGGTACACGATAAAATACGATCCAGTTTCACAAACTATAATTGTTCGATTTACTACGACGTGGAACGCACAAACCAACATCGACGCATTCAACCACGCGATTGAACGCTACGATGTGACCAAGATCAATTTTCTATGGGATCTGAGGCGCGCCAGCTTCAGTCAGTTCAGTATCCAGGAGATCAAGAAGCTTCGAGCTTTCCGATCTGACTATTCGGCACTGCGCGGCGCGACGAAGTCCTGCGCCTTGGTCGACGAATCCGTCAAGAAATCCCTCATGCAACTGTATCACGAGATCAATCTCGGCGTCGGCCCGGACACCCCGGTTTTCCTGCTGGAACACGAGGCCCGGGCCTATCTCGGGATCGCGCCGACTGTCTCTTTCATCCCAGAAGGCTAGGAATCCAAACAGGCGCCGATCACTTCCGGAACAGAAAGCGCCGGTGGGCATCGGCCATGCTGCGGGCGCGGACCAGAAACTCGCGGGCGGTCCGCGGATCGACCGTCTCGGCCAGCGTCTCGGCGAACAGTTCCAGCCAGCGATCGAAATGCGCTGGCGTCAGCTCGCCAATCTCGGCATGGGTGCGCATCGGCATGCCGTCATACCGTCCGGTCAGGTTCAGCACCGACGACCAGAACGCCTTCAGCCGCTCGAAATGGGCCGGCCAGTCCGCCACATGCCGGGAAAACACCGGGCCGAGCACCGCGTCGTCCCGCGCCCGGTTGTAGAACGCCTCGACCACGCGGGCGATGTCGTCCTCGCTGACGCGGGCGAAGGGCGGTTCGAGGGATGTACCGTTCATCCCCCGACGCTATCACGCCCGCCGGTCACGCTGCGAGTGCCGGGGCATAGAGCAGCTTGACGTAGGACCGCAGCAGCCGGATCTGCTCGACCAGGACACGAGGCTCCTTCAACGCCTTCGCCATCACGATCCCACCCTCGGTCACCGACGACACCATGTCGGCCAGCGCGTCGATATCGACCACGTCGTTCGCCGGATAGCGGGCATGGATGGAATCGAAGATCCCGCGGAACCGGTCGCGCCAGGCCAACACGCCCATCCGGTTGAGCTCACGCACCTCGCGGTCGAACAGGACCTCATTGTAACAATATGTGGCGACCAGGCAGCCTGGATGCCCCTGCTCCATCTCTCCCATGATGGCCGCGAACCGGTCGAGCCCCTCCAGGAACGCGACCAGCGGATCGTCGCCATCGACAACGGCGAACAGCTCGTCCAGCACCGCGTCGTCGCGTTTCAGGAAGCGGATCAGCAGCGCACGCGCCAGCTCATTCTTGTCGCGAAAATGATAGAAGAATCCGCTCTTGGTGATCCCGACAGCGGCGATCAGCTCCTCGATCGAGGTCGCCCCGAACCCTTTGGCGAGCACCGCGTCCTCGGCGATGTTCAATATCTTCTCGCGGGTCTGTTCTCCTCTGCGCATTCCGAATGCCTCCTCCTCGGCCACTATGCCTACGGTTGTGAGGGGCAAATGTTTCAGTTCGATTTCCGTACCGCAGGTTTACTATCATTAACCCTGTTCCCTCACGATTTTCCGGCCTCTCAGAGAACCGAGGAGGCCAAACATGGCACGCTACCGCACACGCCTGCCGCAGCTTGACGGAGGGCTCTTCCTGACCGACGGCGGTCTGGAAACCACGCTCGTCTTCATCGACGGCATCGAGCTGCCGGATTTCGCGGCGATCGATCTGCTTCGCCGTGACGGCGGCCGCGACCACCTGAAGCGCTACTACGAGCGTTACCTGGAGATCGCCCGCGCCAACGACTGCGGCTTCGTTCTGGAGAGCGTCACCTGGCGCGCCAGCCGCGACTGGACCCGCAAGCTCGGCTATTCGGAGGCGGAACACCTGCGTCTCAACCAGATCGCCGTCGAGGACCTTGCCGTCCTGCGCGACCGCTGGGAGACGGCGACAACTCCGGTCGTGATCTCGGGTAATATCGGCCCCCGAGGCGACGGCTACGATCCCGGACAGGTAATGACACCGCAGGAAGCCGAGTCCTATCACGCCTGCCAGATCGCCCTGTTTGCCGACACCGCCGCCGACATGGTCTCCGCGATGACCATCACCAACGTACCCGAGGCGATCGGCATCGTGCGCGCCGCGACCGAGCGCTCGATGCCGGCCGTGATCTCCTTCACCCTGGAGACCGACGGTCGCCTGCCGACCGGGCAGTCCCTACGGCAGGCGATCGAGGAGGTCGATGCCGCCACCACCGGCGCAGCGGCGTATTTCATGATCAACTGCGCCCACCCGACCCATTTCGAGGCGAAACTGGCGGCAGGCGGCGACTGGGTCAGGCGGATCCGTGGCGTGCGCGCCAATGCCTCGACCCGCAGCCACGCGGAACTCGACAACTCGACGGACCTGGATGCCGGCGACCCGGAACAGCTCGGTCGCGACTACGCCCGCCTGCGCGAGTTGCTGCCCAGCGCCAGCATCTTCGGCGGTTGCTGCGGCACCGACCACCGCCATGTCGAGCAGATCTGCGGTCGTTGCGCCAACCATGCCCGGGCGGCTTGAGGAGGACAGCATGGGATATCACGACCTGATCCTCCGCCCCGCATACCCGGATGACGCGCCGGCCCTGGTCGAGATCGTCGAGATGGCGAGCGAAGGGCTCGTCACACATGTCTGGCAGGGCATGGCGGAGCCGGGGGAAAGCCCGCGCGATGTCGGCCTGCGCCGGGCGCGGCGCGGCGAGGGCGCCTTCTCCCACGTCAACGCCACGATGGCGACGCTGGCAGGCCGGGTCCAGGGCGGCCTGATCGGCTACCGGCTCGGCGGACCCGAGGAGATCGGCGACGCCATGCCGTCGATGTTCGTGCCGCTGCAGCAGCTCGAGAACCGGGTGCCGGACAGCTGGTACGTCAACGTGCTCGCCGTCATGCCGCCCTGGCGCAGTCATGGCATCGGCAGCCGTCTACTGGTCGAGGCCGAGCGCCAGGCCCGCGACAGCGGCTGCACGACGATGTCGATCATCGTCTCCAGTGCCAATACCGACGCGCGCCGCATGTATGAGCGCTTCGGCTTCGGTTTCGACACGGAGAGAGCGATGGGCACGGGTGACTGGACGAACCCGGGAACCCACTGGCAGCTGTTGGTAAAGCCACTCGCCTGAGCGGCGGGCGGTTCACGACCACCGGGCGCCGGCTACTTGCGCTCCAGCGCCTGGTGCGCTCGGGATATGAACTCCCGGCGATACAGGATCGCCACCACCCACAGCGACGCCGCGATCAGCGCCACCGGGTGCAGAAACCAGGCGCAGGCGGCAAGGCCGAAATAATAGGCATGCATGCCGCCGTTGTAGTGTCGGGCGGCCAGGGTCGCCACCCGGGCCACGACCCGCGCCCGGTCCTGGGCGATCATCGGATCGTCCGACGTCCCCGGCTGCGGGACCGAACCAAGGACGACCGCGGCGTTGTTGTGCAGACGCAGGGACCACGCGAGGCGGAAGAAGGCATTGATGAACACGACGATCAGCGCCCCCACCATCAGGCCGAACCGGTCCTGGGTGGTCTCCAGCAGGTAGTCGAAGCCGTTCAGAATCAGAACCGCATGCTCCGACCCGCCGATCATCGCCGCCAGCCCGCCGATGACGAAGATCGAGGTCGACGCGAGGAAGGCTGAATTGCCGGCCAGCGAGCGCAGAATCTGAATGTCGATGATTCGGTTGTCGCGATGCACCGACGCCATCATCCACTCACCGCGCCAGCCTTGCATCAGGCCCGACAGGTTCGCCCCGCGCTCCGCCGCCCGCTCGCCGAACAGCTCATAGCCGAGCCACGCGACGACGAACACGGCGATCGCCATGATGTCGAGGGGGGAGAGAATCTGCGTAAGCGTATTCATCGAGTCTCTCGATACCAGACTTTCCGCAAGGCCGCCGCTCACGATTTCACTCTGTGCGTGCCGCCTTAAGGCGCCTACCGTCCCAGGATAAGCGGATTCCTTAAGGGATCGGACTCGGGAGGATCTGGATGGGGTCGCTGAACGGAAAGGTCGCCGTCGTCACCGGTGCCGGCAAAAATATCGGACGTGAGATCGCGCTGACGCTGGCGCGCGACGGGGCCGCGGTCGTGGTCAACGGGCGCGGCGATCAGGCGGCGGTGGGCGGCGTGGCGGAAGAGATACGGGCGCTGGGCGGGCGCGCCTTTGGGCATCTGGCCGATGTCGCCGACGCCGACGCGATCGCCGCCATGGCGGACCGCGCGGTCGACGAGTTCGGCGGCATCGACATCGTGGTCAGCAATGCCGGCCTGCGACGCCAGACCCCGTTCCTGGAAATGGGCCTCGCCGAATGGCGGGAGATCCTGTCGGTCGCGCTGGACGGCGCCTTCATTCTCACCCGCGCCTGCGTGCCGCATATGGTCGGCCGCGGCGGCGGCGCCATCGTCGGCCTATCCGGCGTGTCGACCCATCTCGGCACGCCCGAGCGCTGCCATGTGTCGGCGTCCAAGGCCGGACTCGAAGGGCTGATGCGCGCGCTCGCTGTCGAGCTTGGGCCGCACGACATCACCGCCAACTGCATCGCCCCGGGCGCCATCGACACCGTGCGCGGTGCCGCCGCCGGCAAGATGCCGGACAGCATGCGCGTCGCCGGCGTCCCGGCCGGCCGCAAGGGCGCGGTCGAGGAGATTGCCGCCATGGTCCACCATCTGGTCGGACCGAGCGGCCGGTTCATCACCGGCCAGACCATCCACGTGAACGGAGGAGCGTTCCTGACATGAGCAACCTGCCATTCGCGAACGACGCGATTTCGCCCTGCATCGGCCTGGAGATCACCGGCCTCGACCTGAACACCCTGGATGACGACACCACGGCCGCCGTGCGCCAGGCATTCAACGACCGCCATGTGCTGGTGTTCCGCGACCAGGACATGACGCCGGAGCAACAGGTCCGCTTCGCCGAGCGGATCGGCGAGCCGGATATCTATCCGATGGTGCGCGGACTGGACGGCTTCCCGATGATCACGCCGATCGTCAAGGAAGCCCACGAGCAGGTGAATTTCGGCGGCCTCTGGCACAGCGACACCACCTATCTCGAAAAGCCGCCGATGGCCACCATGCTGCTGGCCCGCGAGATCCCGCCGGTCGGCGGCGACACCATGTTCGCCAGTCAGGTCGCCGCCTACGACGCCTTGTCAGACGGCATGAAGGCGATGCTGGCCCCGCTCAAGGGAGTGAACAGCTCCTCCAAGGCGGACGTCACCCGCACCCGCGAGGACCGGGTGAAGGGCGACGAGGCCAAGAAAAGCTTCGACTCCGTGCACCCCGTGGTCCGCACCCATCCGGAGACCGGCCGCAAGGCGCTCTACGTCAATGTCGGTCACACGGTGCGGTTCGACGGCTTCACCGAGGAGGAGAGCGCGCCGCTGCTCGCCTATCTGCACCGCCATCAGATTCGCGAGGAGTTCCAGTGCCGGGTGCGCTGGCGGCCGGGCACCCTGGTGATGTGGGACAACCGGGCCGCCCAGCACTACCCGGTGAACGACTATCACGGCCACCGCCGCGAGATGCACCGCATCACGCTGAAGGGCGACCGGGTGGCGTAACGCCCCCGGGGCGTCAGAGCCGCTCGACCTCGCAGCGCGAGCAGCGCAGGGGGATCGAGCCGCTGATCGGGTCCGCCGTCGTCGTGTCGATGGTGGCGTTGATGTTGGCCGCCAGCGGGTGGTCGCTGTCGTAGGGGCTGCCGTGTGGCCCGTCGACCCACCATCCGTGCTGGCCGAACACCCCGCCCGCCGGCAGGCCGCGCACGATCGATACCCGCGCCACCGACCGGCCGCGCGCGGTGCGCACCACGGCCCAATCACCCTGGGCGAGCCCGCGGGCCGCCGCATCTTCGCCAGCCATTTCCAGGATCGGATCCGGCATCAGCCGGCGCAGCGTCGCGATGTTGCGATGCTGACTGTGGCAGAAGGCGACGGTCTTGGCCGAGCCGAGTCGCAACGGATACGTCGTCGAGTCTTCCGCCGGAACGGTGGGAACGAGCGCCGGGGTCGGCTCCTGGCCGTGATCGTGCAGACGCTCGCTATAGACCTCTATCCGCTTCGTCGGTGTCGGAAAGCCGCGCGGCGCACCATCCGCGCCCACAGTCGTGTGCGCCTCCAGCGGCACGTGCCCCGCGACCGTCATCCCTTGCGGATTGGCCCGCAGATGATCGACCGACAGCCCGGCACCGGCGAGCACATGGTCATGCCCGCGGTCGACGCTGCCGCCGAAGAATGCCTCGGTGAGACCAAGCCGCGCCGCCAGGGCCAGCACGATGTCGGTATCGGAGCGCGCCTCGCCCACCGGATCGACCACCGCCGGGCGGAGCTGGACCTTGCGCTGGCCTTCCAGGCTGGCATCGAAGCCGGTGCGCAGACCCTCGCGCTCCCAGGACGTGGCGGCGGGCAGCAGAATGTCGGCATGTCGGGCGGTCGCGTTCTCGAAGAAATCGACATGGACGTGGAAATCGAGGGCGGCAAGCGCCTCTGTCGCCACGTCGCCATCCGGCTGGGAGACCAGCAGGTTGGTCCCGAAAGAAACCAGCATCCGCACCGGATAGGGATCGCCCGCCAGCACCGCCCGCCAGACGTCGCGCGCCGTCACCCACCCATTGAGGCCGGGGCCCAATGGCCGATCCTTGAGGCCGAGCGCCTTTTCCTTCTGGTCCGCCGGGATCAGGTCGGCGCCGGAGATATCGGCGAAGGCCGCGGCACCGCCCGGCACATTGCCGCCGGCTTTGCCGTAGCTGCCGGTCAGGGCGTAGAGCAGCGAGATCGCCCGGTCGGTCTGGGTCGCCGACGGGCTCTGCCCGACCCCGTTCCAGGCGTAGTAGGCAATGGAGGTCGCGTCGGCGAGGATGTCCGCCGCCTTGTCCAGATCCTCTGCCGGCACGCCGGTAGCGTCGGCCACCCGCGCCGCCGTCCAGTGCGCCGCCGCGGCCGCATAGAGATCGAAGGCACTGCGGCAGGCGATCGGCCCGGCCGGAGTGTCCACATCTCCCGCACTGCGCAACGCCGGCATCCCGTCATCGATCCACACTCCGCGCTCCGCGTCGTAGCGCAGGAGCCCGCCCGCCTCGGCCAGCGCCAGCAGCACTCGGGCGTTGCCGCCGGGAGAGACATCGCTCTCCCGCAGGAAGCGACCGGTGTCGGAACGCACCAGCAGCGGACCATTGCTCCACCGGGTCATGAACTCCCGGTCGAAACGCCCGCTCTCGATCAGCAGGTTGGCGAGACCAAGCGCAACCGCCTGATCGGTGCCGGGACGCACCGCCAGCCACTGGTCGGCCCGGCGGGCGAAGGCGATGGGCCGGGGGTCGACGACGACCACCTTCGCCCCGCGCCGGATCGCCTTCTGCACCTCGACCGAGCGTGCGAGCCAGGTGGCGGCCGGGTTGTTGCCCCAGAGCACGACGCAGTCGGTATGGGCGAAGTCCGGCGTGCCGATATCGGTGCCATAGGTGAAGCGGCTGGCGAAATCCTTGTGCCAGTTGCAGATCTCGGTGCCGTAGATGGTGTTCGGGCTGCCATAGGCGCGGATCAGCCGCTCGATCCAGGAGATCGAATCCGAGATATGGGTGCCGCTTGGTGTGGTGACGGAAAAGGCGGTCTGCTCCGCCCCGTGCTCGCGCGCGATCGTCGCCATGCGCCCGGCGATTTCGTCCAGCGCCTCGTCCCAGGAGATCGGCTCCCAGCCCGGATTGGCGGCACCCTTGGGCGCGGTGCGGCGCAGCGGCCGGGTCAGCCGGTCCGGATGATAGACCAGTTCCGGTGCCGCCCGGCCCTTGGGGCAGAGCTTCTCGCCGCTGGGATGGCCCGGCAGCGGCTCGATCCCGGTGAGCTTGCCGTCCTCTACGACGGCGACGCAGCCGCAGCGCGACCGGCATTGGGTGCAGAAGGCGGGGGTTCGGATCGCGGCTGGTCGGACGGTGGGGGACACGCGGACTCTCAGGATGACGGTAAAGCCGCGACGCGGCCGGGAACGCTCAGCCTAGTGGAGCTGCTCGGAGGGCGGAAGCACCCGATCAGCCGCGCCGGATCAAGCGTATTTCGCCAGCATCACCTGCTGCCTGAACCCCTTCAGATCCACCGCCCCGCTGTCCTGGAACAGGGCGTAGGTCGGCAGGTCGCGGTCGAACAGCATGGTCGAGAAACAGGCCTCGTTGTCGCCGGCCTTGGCCGAGATCCGGGCGGCAAGCTGCACGGTCGAGCCGAAGAAGTCGTCCTCCTTCTTGATCGCCTCGCCGAAATGGCCGCCACAACGGATCTTGTAGACCGGTGCCTCGGGCCGATTGGCGAGACCCTTCATCGAATCGATCACCGCCACCGCGCAGGCGATCATGCGCTCCTTGTTGGCGAAGCTCAGCATCAGCCCGTCGCCGAGATGCTTCACCTTGCGCCCGCCGAAGCGCCGGCACATGTCCAGCACCATGTGCTCGTGGTGATCGATCACCGACTGCGCCGCGGCATCGCCGATCTCGCTGGTCATGCGCGTGCTGTCGACGATATCGGTGAACAGGATGCCGACCTTGACCGTGCCACCGAGCCCGACCTCCAACGCGTCGGTGATACCGAACGCCTCCTCGAAAGTGCGCTTCAGATTTTCGATATCGGCGTTCTGGTAAAGACGGAAGCACTTGGAGCCGACCCGGATCGCGTCCGGCGCGTCCTTCTCGGTCAGATACCGTTCCATGGTCTGCACGAAATGACCGATGGCGTCATGGCTCTCGATGAAGAAACGCAGCACCTGGGCGACGATGGAGCGGCCGCGATCGGTGAAGATGTTGATGTCCTGCTCGATGGAGAACAGGACGCCGATCGCGAACAGGCTGATCTTGCGGGAGAACTCGAGATCGCGCCGCGCCGCCTCCAGGACACCGCCATCGGTCAGGGTCTGGAAGAAGGTCTGGAACTGACGATAGGTCGCGTCGGCGGCGATCAGTTCGTCCTGCGGCGTCTCCAGTTCATCCTCGAAGACCGGAACATGGCCACGCATGCGGGTCGGCAACGGGATCGGCGGCGGCACGGCGGTGGCGGCACCATCCGCGCCGTCGATCTGGCGGCCGCGGATCGGTACGAAGAGGAAGGACAGAAGGTCGGACAGCGAACCGCCGAAGCCGAAGCGCCGGCCGGCGGCGGACTTGCGGCCTGCCGTCGGCGGTTCGGCGGTCTGCGGCACGGGTGCCGAAGCAGCCCCCCGGCCCCCCGTTGTTCGGGCACGCGCCGTCACACCACCGGCTTTCGCCCGCGACGTCGCAGGCGCGCGACCGGCCGGCGACGGCGGGGCCGTCTCTTCGAACCGTTTGAACATGAGCGTGCGGCGCTTGAACATCCCATCGTCCTCGAGCGTTTCCTCAATCAGCTTGAGGCCACTGCCCGGAGGATCGCGCTCAAGACGCTGCACCTCCGTGCGAGCCTCGCCGAGTTCGCTCGGGTCGAAGGACTGCAGCGTGCGCCACCGGCCTTCGGACTGGATCTCGATCTCGTACGCGACGATCTGAGCCACAGCGGCTCTCCCCCACCCGGACCGGATCCCCCCAAACCTCTCGGAACGGCGGGACCCTAGTCAGTCACCGTTTCACGCCCATACCTGTGGATGTTTCAATTGTTTCAGTATCGCGATTTTGAGGGAAATGCCAGAAAGCTCAGGTTTTTTCGAACGATACCGACGCCCAATCCTCCCAGAGTGTGGCCAGTGCCGCGTAGTCCATATCGCCCATGCCCTTGGCCTCGGCAATTTCGTAGGGCGTGTGGGATGCCAGGGTGGCGAATAGCGGTACACCGAGATTCTGCGCCGTCTCCAGGGCCAGGACCGAGTCCTTCCGGGCGTTGGAGACCGACATGCCGCCGGTGTAGTTGCCGTCGGCCATGCGCTCCTGGACCCGGTGGACCAGCGGGCGCAGCAGCCCCTCCTCGCGATTCAGGATGTCGACCATTGTCTGCACCGGCACGCCGAGTTTGGTCGACATGGCGAAGGCCTCGATCAAGACGACCATGACCGCGTGCATGACGCCGTTGTTCACCACTTTCGTGCCCATGCCCGCGCCGATCGGGCCGAGTTCGAAGATCCGCTCCGCCAGCAGATCAAGCACCGGCCGGGCGCGCGCGATCTCCTCGGTCGACCCGCCGAGGAAGAAGGTGATCTTGCCCGCGGCCATGCTGGCGACACCGCCGGCGATCGCCGCGTCGACAAAGCCGACCCCTTCGGCCTGGCAACGTTTGTGACAGGCGATCGCGGTCGCCGGCGTCACCGTGCTCGTCTCGATCACGATCGACGGCCGATGACCGGCGGCGAGGATCGCCTCGACGACGGCGATCGACGCCTCGGGCTTCGGCAGGGAGAGAATGATCCGATCGCATTTGGCGGCCACGTCGGCGGCACTCTCGGCCAAGGTCACGCCGATCCCGCCGGCCGCTTGACGGCGCTCGGGGCTGAGGTCGAAACCGATCACGGTCTCGCCCTTGTCCAGCAGCGCCTTGCAGACCGACGCCCCAGCATTGCCGAGACCGATGATGCCGATCGGATTGCTCATTCTCTCATTCCCTTCTTGTGTCGGTCAGTGTCGTCAGAGTCAGTTGCGGAAATCGCTGCCCATGCGGTCCAGCTTGCGCTTCCAGGCAGCCAGTTCGAGCGTGCCGATGCCGGCGAGGCGGGCACCTTCGGGTTTCTGGGCGCGGGTATGGGCGACGATCTCCGGCGGGATCGCCTTCACTTCCGCCTGACCGCCGGCCTGGGCCAGAACCTGAACCCGGCAGGCGCGCTCCAGATTGTACATATGGAAGAATGCCTCGGCGACGGTCTCGCCGATGGTCAGCGTGCCGTGATTGCGCAGGATCATCGCCTTGCAGGCGCCGAGATCGTCGACCAGCCGCGGCTTCTCACCGTCGTCGAAGGCAAGCCCCTCATAGTCGTGATAGGCGATGCCGCCGGGCAGGAACATGCCGAACTGGGAGGCGTCGATCAGCCCTTCGCGCTGGCACGAGACCGCCACACCGCTATCGGTGTGCAGATGGATCACGCAATGCGCGCCCGCCACCGCCTCGTGTACGGCACCATGGATGATGAATCCGGCATAATTGATCGGATAGCCGCTGTCCTCGACGATGTTGCCTTCGAGGTCGATCTTCACGAGGTTGGAGGCCGTTACTTCCTCGTACATCAGACCGAACGGGTTGATCAGAAAATGCTCATCATCGCCCGGCACCCGCGCGGAGATGTGGGTATAGATCAGGTCGTCCATCTGCTTGGCGGCGAAGACGCGATAGACGGCGGCGAGGTCCTCGCGCACCTGCTGCTCTTCGGCCGACCGGCGCTTGGTCGTCGGCATCGAAGTGATGCTCATGATCCGATCCTCCTTCAGGTTCCTGTGTACTCGGTGATGTCGGCACTTTCCCCGGGCGGGAAATCGATATGCACGTGGTTGCCGTCGGCGTCGAAGATATTTACCTGGGTATGTCCGAAACCGTCTCCGGGCAGAACGCCGCATTTGTAGGGGATGTTCTCGGCGCGCAGATGGGCCAGGAATGCCTCCAGCCCGGTCGCCCGCATCGCGTAATGCTCAAGCTGCTGGTCGCCGCGGTATGCGACGGTCGCGCCGGTCTCGACGATATGGACGACGGCATCCTCGCCCGAATACATCCAGGCACCGCCGAATCCGAAATCCGGTCGCTTTCCCTTCTCCAGACCGAGCACGCGCTCGTAGAATTCCACCAGGCGCGGCACATCGGTGGTGCGGACATTGACATGATCGAGTCTTCCGATTGGCATGGCGTCCTCCCGTATCTGTTTTCCGCAGCATAGACCCAGCCCCCAAGGCGACGCCATGACCGACCGTCTCTCAAACGCCGACCTGCGCCGCCTTTTTATCCACCAGCACGCCCTGTCCGGCCCGTCCGGCGGTCCGCTGACCCGCGACGGGCTGGACGCGCTGATCGACCGGCTCGGGTTCGTCCAGGTCGATACGATCTCAACCCTGGAGCAGGCGCATCATCACATCCTGTTCAGTCGGGCCGGCGGATACAAAAAGTCGCTGCTGAAGCACCTGCTGGAGAAGCGTCGCTCGGTGTTCGAGCACTGGACCCACGACGCCTCGATCATCCCGACCCGGTTCTATCCGTATTGGAAGCCGCGCTTCGAGCGCTACAAGGCGCGTCTGAGCCGGGCGTCGCACTGGAACGAGCGCTTCGCCGGGCGCCAGGACGAGGTGCTGGCCGAGATGCGCCGCCGGGTCGAGGAGACCGGCTGCGTGACCTCGCGCGACGTCACCCCCGACGACACCGAGGAGCGCGGCGCGTGGTGGGGCTGGACCCCGTCGAAGACGGCCCTGGAATACCTCTGGCGCACGGGCGAGTTCGCGGTCTCCGGCCGCAAGGGTTTCGCCAAGGTCTACGACCTGTCGCACCGGGTCATCCCGGCGGAGCACCACGCCCCGGAGCCGGACCACGCCAGCTTCGTCGACTGGTGCGGGCGCGAGGCGATCTCCCGCCTCGCCGTCGCCACCCATACCGAGGTCTCGCGCTTCTTCGACTCGATCTCACCCGCCGAGGCCCAGGCCTGGTGCGAGGGCGTGGGCGACGACGTCCTGCGCCGGATCGAGATCGAACAGGCGGACGGCACGACCCGCGCGGTGTGGGCGCGCCCCGACGCGCTGGAGCTGGCGCGGGAGGCGCCGGAGCCGCCGGCCCGCATCCGCTTCCTGTCGCCCTTCGACCCGATGATCCGCGAGCGCGAGCGCACCCAGCGGATCTTCGGCTTCGACTACCGCTTCGAGGCCTTCGTGCCGGCGCCGAAACGGGTCTACGGCTACTACGTGCTGCCGATGCTGGAGCGCGACCGCCTGGTCGGCCGCATCGAGCTGAAAGCCCACCGCGACCGTGGCGACCTCGAGGTGCGCGGACTGTGGATGGAGCCGGGCGTGCGAGCGTCGAAGGCACG
>JARGOG010000137.1:4010-5528 GCA_029212785.1 Thalassobaculaceae bacterium | reverse complement strand
CGCTGAACTTCGATGCCTTCATCGTCTTCCGCTCCTCTCCCAGCCAGGGAATCAGACCCGGAAAACTCTAACCATTTTCGAGGGCGTTTAACGGAGGCACATCACTTCGCGATCGACACCCGTCAGTTTCAGCATCAGGAAGGCGAGGATCGATGCCATCACCAGTTCCCACGTGCCTTCAACCCAGAGATGGACGACGAACCACCAGTACATCTTGTCGAGGCTGAGGTTGGACGGGTTGATGAACGCGAAGATCCAGAGCAGGGACAGCATCCAAAGCCCGGTCAGAAGCACATTGGTGATCGCCGTCCGACGGCCCGCCAGAACGGTCAGCGAGATGTTGACGAGGAAGATCACCGCCGCCACCAGAATGCCGAACTTGACCCAGAGAGGTTGCTCGAGGAACTCCCGTCCGCCATGGATGCCGACGAGATAGCTCACGACCGCGCCGAGCGTGCCGACGACGAGGATGATCAGCTGCAGGTAGGCGAGCTTGACCGAGTAGATCTCGCGCTCGCTTTCTTCCGGGATCAGATAGTAAGCGGCCCCGAAAAAGCCCAGCAGCAGCCAGACGATCAGTGCGTTGGTATGGATCATGCGGATGATGTTGAACGGCAGGAGCTCGGACAATGTGTTCGGAGACACATAGATCCAGCCAGCCAGCAGCCCCCCCAGAACCTGGATGGCGAAGAGCCCCATCGCGGCAATGAAGTAGGCGTAGGCCACTTTTTGTGATGCGTATTTCATGAGTTTTCTCCCTCAACCCGCGCTATTCGGCGGCCAGTTTTGGGTGTCGGTCTGATCGGCCCAACGGAGGAAATCGGCCAGCCCGCGCATTTCTTCCTCGGTGATTTCAAAGTGCGGCATCTGCCGGCGCCCGGGAGTTCCGGAAGGTTGCGCCTTCATCCACGCATCGAGGATTTCGTAGGCGCCTTCGGGATCGTCGAGAACTCCCCAGCGGGTCATCACGTTGCCCACTTCCGGCGCGAAATACGCGCCTTCGCCGTGCAGCGTGTGACAGTTGATGCAGCTGTGCTTTTCCCAGACTTCCTTGCCGAGTTTGACCGCGTCGGTCAGCGGCATGCCCGCCGTGGATGTGGCAACGACATAGCGATGACTGTGGACGGTCATGACCACGAACACGGCTATGAAGAACAAAGATCCTCCATAAAACACGTTCCTGGCCCGCGATTTTGTAAGGATCTCTGACATTTTGCCGGACCTGCTCGTTGTTGCGGGTCGGGCAGAAATACCGGGATCCGAACCGAGCAAGGTTGTCGAAGCGCAAAGAACTCAACGATTTGCAGTGTCACGATGTGGTCGCACGGGATCACTGGCCGTGAGTCTCGACCATTTGATCGCCAAGGGAGGGGCTTCGAACTACAGGGGCGAGACCGCCATGACACCGTCGAACATCGACGATCCAGACCTGCCGCTCACAACACTGTTCACGGAATGGCCGGGAACGCCGGCGGTCTTCATTAAGCACCGGATGCTTTGCTTCGGCTGCCCTATTGC
>JARGOG010000137.1:0-4000 GCA_029212785.1 Thalassobaculaceae bacterium | reverse complement strand
GTACGATTTGGATGAAGATACGTTTCGGGCGGAGCTGCGCCAGGCAGCGGGCCTGTAGGTGACACCTCTTTAAAAATCCGGCCTAATTCCCGGCGCCACTCAACAGAACCAGACGATGCGGATCCGTCACGACGATATGACGGCGCGTGCTTTCCAGAATGCCCTGCTTCTGCAAGGCACTCAGCAGCCGGCTGACCGTATGCAGTGTCGTGCCTGTCATCTCCGAGATATTCTGTCGGGTAATCGGGAAGCCAATTTCAATTCCATTCTCAACCTTGCGGCCGGATTGGTTGACCATCCGGAGCAGCGCCGAAGCCAACCGCTGTTCGACGGCCTGGGTCGCCAGCTCCATCAATTGGGAATGCAGTTCTTCCATACGCTCGCCGACGACTTTGTAGGTCTCGGAAGCGAAGCCGTCGTACTTCGATGTGAAATCTCGCCACAGCCGGACCGGCCACGACAAGGCGATGGTCTCCGCCGCGGCAATGGCCGTCGCGGGATAGGTATCGCGCCCCAGCGCCGGGGCGATGCCGAAAAGCTGACCCGGAGCAATATGCATCGCGATGATGTGGTTTCCTCCGGTCGTTGACTTGACGACCCGGATATAGCCATCCAGCAGCAGGTAAAACCGTTCGGCCTTCATTCCCTCGGAAAAGACGACCGTGCCTTCTTCCGCCCGCCTGGAGACAGCCTGGTCGAGGATATCACGAATCTGTTTGCGCTCGAGGCGTCGGAACGGTGGAAGCCCGGCCAGTAGGCTCTCGTCAATTTTATTCACAACCTGTTCCGAAGTTTGTTGCAGAACAACGAGCCTCACGCCGCACTAAAGCATAACGCTGTCAGGCAAAAATACCGAAAACAAAGAACGGAATTTTCGATGTTCAGCAAAATGATGATGACGGCAGCCGCTCTTGCCATGATGGCCGGTTCCGCTTTGGCCGAAACCTACGAAGTCAAGATGCTCAACAAGGGCGAGGCGGGTTCCATGGTTTTCCAACCTGATTATGTTGCCGCTCAGCCCGGCGACACGATCCACTTCGTTGCGACCGACAAGGGCCATAATGTCGAATCAATTAAGGGAATGCTTCCGGCCGGGGTCGAGGATTTCAAGAGCAAGATGAACAAGGATTTCGACCTCGTCGTTGAAACAGAAGGCCTTTATGGGCTCAAGTGCACGCCTCACTACGGGATGGGGATGATCGCCCTGATCCAAGTTGGCGAGGCGACCAATCTTGAGGACGCCCTCGCCGTGAAACAGAATGGCAAGGCCAAGAAACGGTTTGAAGCCGCCTTCGGTCAGGTGAAGTAACCCCCATATGTCGAACTGACCGGACCTGAGGGGGCGATGCCGAGCGCGTGCATCGCCCTTGTCATTTTTAAGATGAACGCATCTGAATGACCAACGAGACACGGGTGCCGGGCCGTGACCTGGTAATCTTCAGCTATGGCTTCCGGCCATTTTTCCTGTCCGCCGCTCTCTTTGCATGTGTCTCCGTCTTTTGCTGGATGCTGCTGCTGGATGGCACGCTCGAGCTGTCGGGCCCCTTTACGCCCACCGATTGGCATATCCACGAGATGCTGTTCGGTTATGCGGCGGCGGTCATCGCGGGCTTCCTGTTCACGGCGATCCCGAACTGGACCGGACGCGCGCCCAAACGCGGCTGGCCACTGGTGTTCCTCGTGGTTCTGTGGCTCGCCGGTCGGCTTGCCACCGGGGGGCTCCTCGGACTGGATCCGGTCGGCGTCATGCTGGTCGATCTGGCGTTCCTGTTTGCCATCGTCACCACGACCATCGTCGAGATTGTTGCCGGCCGGAACTGGCGCAACCTGATGGTCGCGGTTCCGGTGATGCTTTTACTGGGCGCCAATCTGGTCTTTCATCTCGAGACCCAACTGTCCGGAACCTCGGATATCGGTCGACGTCTGGGAACCGGAATCATCATCTTTCTGATCATGCTGATCGGCGGCCGGATCGTCCCGAGCTTTACCCGAAACTGGCTGGTTAAACGCAACAGCGACAAACTTCCCGTCGCCATGAACAGGTTCGACGCGCTCTGCCTGCTCACCGGCGCCGGCGCCCTTCTCGGCTGGTCGGTTTTCCCCGAGAGCCCGATCGCCGGCGGCGCGATGCTTGGTGCGGCCTGCTTGCAGGGCGTTCGCCTGAGCCGATGGCAGGGTGTCAGAACCTGGGCATCGCCGCTGCTCTTCATGCTGCATGTCGCCTATGCCTTCATTCCTCTGGGCCTGGCCGTCGCCGGTGCCGCTTCAATCGGCTGGATATCTTCTGTCGCCGGCGTCCATCTGCTCGGCATTGGCGCCATCGGCGGGATGACACTGGCAGTCATGACCCGAGCCTCTCTGGGGCATACCGGCAACAAACTCGAAGCGGGTCCCCTTCTGAGCGTTGCCGCAGGCATGATCTTCAGCGCCGCACTCGTGCGGGCCTGTTTCCCGGACATCTCTGTCACCGGGGTAACAGGCGTCTGGATAGCCGCGGCTCTATGGATCGCGGGCTTCGCCATTTTCGCACTGAAGATCGGGCCTTACCTGGCCAGAACCAACCGGAAGCCGACGTAATCCGCCGGCAGGCCGGCGGCACAACCGCCGACCTTCGGGTTGCGGACCAGGTCGATGACGATCGCGCGATGTTTTCCTTCGGCGATATGAGCGCCGCAATATTCCTGGTGCGCCTGAGGCTTCGATCCGCCGGCGGTCAGATCCGTGTTCGCCACACAGGTGTTGGTCCATTCCCAGACATTGCCTGCCAGGTCGGACAGACCGTGCGAATTCTCGCCAAAAGCGCCACGCGGCTGGAGTTCGGATTCGAAACCTTCACGGGACGCGACATTACGGGCATAGGCCTGCAGCCATCGTTGTGCCGGATCGTCTTTCGCTTCTTCGACGATGGGCGCTTCGACAAACCGCTCGGCGGCGGCGCGCTGCCATTCCCTGTCATCGGGAAGGCGCCAGTCGAGGCCGGTCTGGCGCGAGAACCAGACGGCATACGCCGTCGCATCGTACCAGTTGACTTCGGTTTGAGGCATTTCGGCGCTTGTCGGGCCGCCGACCTGGGATACTTCCGAAGCCTTGCAGGCGCCGTCGGCGACACAGGCCGCATATTCGGCGCGGCTGACCTGAAACTTCATGATCTCAAGCGGCGTCTCGGCTTCGTGCCGTTCCAGCGGCGCGTCAACAAGCTTGCCGTAATATCGATAATTTCCGGCGGGCCGGTACGCGTATGGGCCTGGCTGAATCACGACGGTCTCGGGCAGATCGACGATTGCGGGCGCCGAAAGGTGCCAGCCGATCATTGCAGCAGCGGCAACGGCTGCGGTCAGAGCCAGAGCGGAGAGCGGTACAGTCAGGGAGTGCATGTCCGTGTCCCTCGACGAGGCAAAAAGGGGCAGCCGTCTCCGGCCGCCCCTCGTTCAAGACTGCTGATCAACCGCCTCACGGCAGCGCTGTTTTGCCTTCGTGGGCGGCATTGTATTCGGTCGGAGCCACCACCTGTTCCATCAGGTCGTTGTTCCACTTGCCTTCGACCAGCACGTGGGCGGTCGCGCCAAGGTTCACGGCTTCGATCAGGTTGTGGTTCACGTATGCGTAGACGCCCGGCTGCAGGAATTCGTAGAGCGCGGCACCGGCGGAACCACCCCGGATGAACCAGGTTTCCAGGTCCCGGTCGGGCGCGTTGTTGAACTTGCCCTGCTCCCAGACCAGATCGCCATGTCCGCCGATGAGATGCGGGCGGCTGTCGCGGTTGGCCTGACTGTGGATGAACAGAACCCGTTCACCCTGGGTCGCCGTCAACGCGTTATCTCCCGTCAGGGCCCCGACCTTGCCATTGAACACGACATGGGTGGGGATCAGGCCGTTCATCACCTTGAGAGTGTCGGAATAGCTGTCGCCAACATCGGCGAAGCGCTTGTACTCGCCGGTCTCGTCCTTCGGGATATAGAAGTCGTTCTCGCCGATATAGTAGACCCGGTCGTAGCTGACC
>JARGOG010000038.1:24416-39196 GCA_029212785.1 Thalassobaculaceae bacterium | reverse complement strand
CAGGACGGCCTCGTCGTGCGGGAACGCGGGCGGGGCACGCGGGTGGTCGAAGGCCGCACCGGGGTGCGCATCTCGGGCCAGGGCACCGGAGCGTTCGATCCGCTGCTCGCCATGGGTGGTGAGACCCAGGTCGCGGTGAAGGAATTCGGGTACGGCCCGGCCGAGGACGATGTCGCCGCGGCCCTCGGTCTGCCGGTCGGCACCATTGTCCAGCGCGCGGTCCGCGTGCGGTCGGTCGGCGGCGATCCGTTTTCGTATCTGACCACCCATGTCCCGGAAGAGATCGGCCGGACCTTCGAGAAGTCCGATCTGGCCAACACGCCGCTTCTGGCGTTGTTCGAGCGCGGCGGACTGACGCCGGCAAACGCGGAGCAGGCGGTGTCGGCAACGCTGGCCGACATGGTGGTGGCCGAACGGCTCGGCGTGGACGTCGGCGCCCCGTTGCTGCGGATCCGCCGTGTCGTGCGCGATCGCGACGGACGGGCAATCGAGCTGCTGATCGCGCTGTACCGCTCGGATCTCTATCGCCTGACCATGACCCTGGGCCGCGGCCTCGACGCGACTGCTGAATGGTCGGCCGAGGCCGTGACCGGAACTCCCTCGGCCGTCGACGACACCTGGCGTGCCGACGGAGATGTCGGGGCATAGGGAATGGGCGCATCGAATTGTGGAAGCCGGCGCAAGACCGGGGACCGCGTGACCGGCGAACGTTTCGCCACAATCTGAACAGGAGACGGAGGTTGGATATGAAGAAATCTATGCTTTTGGGAACCGTCGCCGCGTTGTGCCTCGCGGTTGCCGCACCAGCATCGGCCGAGACCATGAAGTTCGCTGCCGATGTCGGTTATTCGCCGCACGTGATGGCGGTGCCGGCCGGTGGCGTGGAAGGCTACAATGTAGACCTGACCGCCGAGGCCGCCAAACGTCTGGGCATCGAGTTCGAGATCGTCGACCAGGAATGGTCCGGCATCTTCGCCGGTCTCGCCGCCGGCAAGTACGTCGCCATCATCGCTCCAACCACGGTGACCCAGGAGCGCGCCGAAAAGATGCTCTTCGGCGAGCCGTATTTCGAGGTGAACTACCAGTTCCTGATCAAGCGCGGCGCGCCGCAGATCACCTCCCTGGACGACCTCAAGGGCAAGACCATCGCGGTCAACAAGGGCAACTTCTACGACAAGTACCTGTCCGAGCGCGAGGAGCAGTACGGCTGGAAGATCGAACGGTTCGGCAAGAACGCCGACGCCATCGCTGCCGTTGCCTCCGGCCGGGCGGATGCCAACTTCGCCGGCGACACCGTGGTCGGCTGGACGGCGAAGAAGAACCCGCTGGTCGTGCCCTCGGAGCTGGTCATCAAGTCGGGCAGTGTCGGTGCCTTCGCCTTCGACAGCTCGAATGCCGAGCTGCGCGCCAAATTCGAAAAGGTCGTCGAGTGCATGAAGGCCGACGGCACCGTCGCGGCGATCCACGAGAAGTGGACCGGTCAGAAGCCGATCGAGGGCGGGGCCGCCTACAAGGTCGAGCCCGGCATCGGCGTGCCCGGTATGCCCGGATACGACGAGACCCCGTCCGGCAGCGGCTGCTGACCCGCTGACTGTCGACCGCCGGCCGCCCGTGCGTGGCCGGCGGTTCCTTTCGCAATCCGTTCCTGCCCGCCCGCGTGAGGTCCCAGATGGCGCAAACCACTGCCGCCCCGAGATACGTCGTCGAAGCCTATGACATCCATAAATCCTTCGGCGATTTCGAGGCGCTGAAGGGCGTCAACCTGACGGTCGCCCCGCAGGAACTGGTGTTCATCATTGGGCCGTCCGGATCGGGCAAGAGCACGATGCTGCGCTGCTGCAACCTGCTGGAGCAGCCGAGCCGCGGCGTCGTCAAGATCACCGGCGAGGAGATCACCCATCGGGGCGTGGACATCAACAAGGTGCGCCAGCGCATCGGCATGGTGTTCCAGCAGTTCAATCTCTATCCGCACATGTCGGCTTTGGGCAACGTGTCGCTGGCGCTGCGCAAGGTGAAGAAGATGGCGCGCAGTGAGGCCGAAGACCGCGCGCATGCGGCGCTGACGCGGGTCGGCCTTGACGACAAGGCCGGCAATCACCCGACCGAGCTTTCCGGTGGTCAGCAGCAGCGTGTCGCGATCGCCCGCGCCATCGCCATGGAACCGGATGTCATCCTGTTCGACGAGCCGACCTCGGCGCTGGACCCGGAGCTTGTCGGCTCGGTGCTGGAGGTCATGCGCGAACTCAGGGAAAGCGGCATGACCATGGTCGTGGTCAGCCACGAGATGCGTTTCGCCCGCGACGCCGCCGACCGGGTGATCTTCATGGATGGCGGGCTGGTGGTCGAGGAGGGCACGCCGGAGCGGGTCTTCACCGACGCCCGTTCGGACCGGCTGAAGGCGTTCCTCACCAGCGTCACCGGGCACTGAGGCGCCGATATGGATCGCTTCCTGGACCAGTTCTTCAACCTCGAGGTCATGGCGAAGTACCTGCCGGACGTGGCGGCCGGCTTCGTCGTCACCATCCAGCTGGCACTGTCGGTGATCGTCACCGGCCTGACGCTCGGTCTCGCCCTCGCGGTGATCCGCGCCTTCCAGATCAGGCCGGTGAACTGGCTGATTATCCTGTTCGTGGATCTGTTCCGCGCGCTGCCGCCGCTGGTGATCCTGATCATCTTTTATTTCGGCCTGCCATTCATCGGCCTCACCATGTCCGCCTTCGTGATCAGTTGGCTGGTGCTGGCCTTCGTTCTGGCCTCCTTCGCCGAGGAGATCTACTGGGCCGGCATCACCTCAGTGAACCGAGGCCAGTGGGAGGCGTCGCGCTCCACCGGGCTCGGCTTCACCCAGACCCTGTTCTACGTCGTCATCCCCCAGGCGATCCGCATGACGATCCCGCCGCTGACCAACCGCACGATCGCGATCACCAAGAACACGGCGCTGGCCAGCGTGGTGACGGTGGAGGAGATGCTGACGGTCGCCCAGACCTCGCTCGCCTACGCCGCCAACACGTCGCCGCTGACCATGGCGGCCGTCGGGTATCTGCTGATCTTCTTCCCACTCACCATGGCGTCGCGCTGGGTCGAATCGCGCTACGCCTGGAAACGCTGAGGGGAGGGCCGGACATGCTCGACTGGGAAGTCATCAAGTTCAGCTTTTTCAACGCGGACAGTCTGCGTGAGATCTATCCGCTGCTTCTGAGCGGCTGGTGGATGACAATCAAGCTCTGCCTCGCCGTCGTTCCGCTCGGGTTCTGCTTCGGCGTGTTCCTGGCGACGGTGCACAGCTTCCGCATCCGCGGCCTCAATGTCTGCCTGGTGGTGTTCGTCGACTTTTTCCGCTCGATCCCGCCCCTGGTGCTGCTGATCTACGTCACCTACGGCCTGCCGTTCTTCGGCTGGGACGTTCCCCCTTTCGCCGCGGTGCTGGTGGCCTTCACCTTCAACTCCGGCAGCTACTATGGTGAGATTGTGCGTGCCGGGATCGAAAGCATTCCGGCCGGACAGATGGAAGCCGCGCGCTCGACCGGGCTGACTCGGGTGCAGGCGATGACCTACGTGATCCTGCCCCAGGCCTTGCGCAACGTGGCCCCCGATCTGACATCGAACACAATCGAGTTGATCAAGGCGACGTCGATCGCCAGCGTGGTCGCCCTGCCGGAGCTCCTGCGCATGGGCCGCGTCGCCCAGGGACTTGTCTACAACGCCACGCCGCTGATGGCGGCGGCGGCGATCTATCTGGTGATGCTGTGGCCGATAGTCCGACTGCTCTCGCGGCTGGAGCGGCGGATGATGTCGGCACGCTAATGAAGAAACCCAAGGGAGGATGAAATGACCGGCTATCTTGACGAGGTCTGCGACTTCATCGCCGACACCACGCTGGCGGATATCGCGCCGGCGGCGGCCGATCGGGGCCATCGTGTCTTTACCGACATTATGGCCGCGATCGGCGCCGGCGCCCGCGAGCCCGAGGTCCAGGCGCTCAAAGCCAAGCTCGTGCCGGTGGCGGGGGGCGAGTCCAGCATCATCGGCACCGGCCAGCGCACCGAACCCGGCAAGGCCGCCTTCCTGAACGGTACCGCCGGCACCTTTCTGGAGCTGGACGAGGGCAACCAGTACAGCCGGGGCCATCCGGGCATCCACGCCATCCCGGCGGCGCTTGCCTGGGGCGAGGCCAATGGCTCCTCTGGCGCCGACGTGCTGACCGCGGTGATCCTCGGCTACGAGATCGGCGCGCGGATCGGGATCGCGGCCAAGATCCTTGGCACCATGCATCCGCACGGCACCTGGGGCACGGTCGGAGCGGCGGTCGCCGTCGCCAAGCTCGCCGGAGCCGATGCCGCGCAGGTGCGCGAGACCATCAACGTCGCCTCCACCCTCGGCCTCGCCACCAGCCGACAGACCATGCTGCAGGGCGGGACGGTGCGGAACTCCTTCGCCGGTTTCTCCGGCCAGATGGGCATCATGGCCTGGCAGATGGTGGAGAGCGGCTTCACCGGTGAGGCAGACGGTCTCGGCACCATCTGGGGCACGGTGATCTCGACCGAATGGAAGCCGGAGGAGATGACTCGCGACCTCGGCAGCCGCTGGGAGATCGCCCGCAACTATTTCAAGCGTCACGCCTGTTGCCGCTACAACCACGGCACGCTCGATGCGCTGGCCATGGTCGTCGACCAGCGCGGCGGACTCGCCCCGGACGAGGTGCGGAGCGTGCGCGTGGAGACCTATTCGCTGGCCGCGCAGTTGCGGGACACCTCGCCGAAGAACACGCTCGCCGGCAAGTTCTCGGTGCCCTTCGCCGTCGCCTCGACCCTGATCAACGGGTCCAGCGGCGTTGAGAGCTTCACCTGGGACAAGGTCCTGGACGAGAAAATCCAGGCCTTCGCCGACAAGGTCGAGGTCGTCGAGGATCCGGCCCTAACCGCGCTGATGCCCGATTTCCGCCCGGCCCGCGTGATCGTCACTCTGACCGACGGCACGGTGCTGGAGGCTGAAACCAAGACCAACCGGGGCGATACCGAAGATCCCTACGACGATGCCGAACTTGATCGGAAATACGCCGAGTTGACCAGCCTGGTCTGGCCGGATGCGGTGGCCCGCGGGATCTATGAGGACTGCTTCCGGCTGGAGGCGCTCGACGACATCAACAAACTCACCCGCCGGCTGAACGCGGTCTCGCTCGCCGAGGCGGGGGAGTAGGGGCCATGACCGAGACAACGGAGCGTATGCGCGCCCTGCTGAAGGGCGACGGCATCGTGCTCGCCCCCGGCTGCTGGGATGCCCTGACCGGGCTGCTGGTCGAGCAGGCCGGCTTCGAGGCGGCTTATGTCACGGGCGCCGGGATCGCCTATTCCAGGCTCGGGCGTCCGGATATCGGGCTTATGGGCCTGCGCGAGATCGCCGATACCATCACCGCGGTTCGCGAGCGGATCTCCATCCCAATGATCGTCGACGGCGATAACGGTCACGGCAACGCGCTGAGCGTGCAGCGCACGGTGCGTGAGTACGAGCGGGCCGGCGCCGACGTGATCCAACTCGAGGACCAGTCGCTGCCGAAACGCTGCGGCCACCTCAAGGGCAAGGGCCTGGTCAGCGCCGACGAGATGGTCGGAAAGCTGCAGGCCGCGCTCGACGCAAGGCGGGACACGCTGATCATGGCCCGCACGGATGCCATCGCCGTGGAAGGATTCGAGGCCGCCCTGGACAGAGCCGAGCGCTACGTCGAGGCCGGCGTCGACCTGCTGTTCGTCGAAGCCCCCGAAAACGACGCGCAGATTGCCGAGATCTCGCGCCGCTTCGCCGCGCGGGTGCCGTTGCTCGCCAATATGGTCGAGGGCGGGGCGACGCCGATCCGCTCGACCGGGCAGATGGCGGAATTCGGCTTCAAGGTGGTGATCTTCCCGGGCGGAACGGCCCGGGCGATGGTGCCGGCTATGCAGGCCTATTTCGCGTCGCTGAAGCAGCATGGGACGACGGCGCCTTGGCGCGACCGCATGCTGGACCTCACCGGACTGAACGCGGTGCTCGGCACCCCAGACATGCTGGCCGAGGGGGCGCGCTACGACGCCGCCGCCGTGGCCCGGACTGCAACTCGCAAAGGAACAGGAACAGATGGGGACGATTGATCCCGTCACGCTCGCGGTCCTGAACGGACGGCTGGAACAGATCGCGGACGAAATGGACGCCACGCTGTTCCGCAGCGCCTTCAACCCGATCATCGCCGAGGCCCACGACGCCTCCCACGGGCTGTATCACGCCGAAACCGGCGAGACCCTGGTGCAGGGCAAGTCGGGCCTGCCGATCTTCGTCGGCGCCATGGCCTTCGCGGTGAAGACCGTGATCGACAAGGCGGCGCGCGACGGCGGCCTGGAAGAAGGCGACGTCTACATCTTCAACGACCCCTATGACGGCGGCACGCACCTGTCCGACTTCCGGCTGGTGCAGCCGATCTTCCGGGACGGCAAGGTGTTCTGTTACCTGGCGTCGGTCGGCCACTACCACGATGTCGGCGGCAACGTGCCGGGCAACTACAACCCGGCGGCGACCGAGTGCTTCCAGGAAGGCTTCCTGATGCCGCCGGTCAAGCTGTTCGAGGCCGGACGGTTCCGCCAGGATGTGGTCGACATCCTGCAGGCCAATTCGCGTCTGCCGAACAGTCTCTACGGCGACCTGAACGGCCAGATCAACGCGCTCAAGCTGGGCGAGGGCCGGCTGCGCGATCTGCTGGACGAGTATGGCGACACCACCGTCGCCACCGCCTTCGAGGAACTGAAGGCCCGTGCCGCGGCACTCATGCGGGCGCAGATCTCCTCGTTGCCGGACGGGGTCTACAAGGCCGGCGATTTCCTCGACAACGACGGCATCGTCGATGTGCCGCTGCCACTGCAACTGGCGATCACCGTCGCCGGTGACCGCCTGACCCTGGACTTCACCGGCTCGGCCCCGGCCTGTCTCGGTCCGGTCAACATCGCGCGCTCGACGACGATCGCGGCGTGCTATGTGGCGATGAAGCATGTGTTCCAGGAGGTTCCGGCCAATGCCGGCGTGCTCGAACCGATCGATTTCGTCATTCCCGATGGGTCGATCCTGGACGCCCGGGCGCCACGCCCGGTCGGTGGCTATACCGAGACCATCCTGCGGTTGATCGATCTCAGCTTCCAGGCGCTGGCCCAGGCCGCTCCCGAGCGGGTCAACGGTTGCGCCTACGGCACGATCAACGCCCTGTCGCTGGCCGGCTACCGACGCGAGGATGGGCGCCGCTGGGTCATGTTCAGTTTCTTCGGCGGCGGCCATGGCGGTCATCCGGAGGGTGATGGCCTGAACCACGGCAACGCGCCGATCTCGACGGCAACGATTCCGCCGCTGGAGATCCTGGAAGCGGCCTATCCGGTGATGTTCAAGCAATGGGCCCTGCGCGCGGATTCCGGCGGGCCGGGTCGCAACCGCGGCGGCCTTGGCGCGGTCTACGAGATCGAGCTTCTGGAGGAGCAGGCCGACGCCTTTCTGTTCGGCGAGCGCGGGCGCTATGCCCCGGCCGGCGTGGTCGGCGGCGAAGCGGCGGCCCTCAACCGGTTTACTTATCCAGCCGGCCTCGACGGTGGCGCCGCGCACCCGCCCATGGCGTCGAAGATGGTCGGCATCAAGCTGATCCAGGGCCAGTCCGTCCTGCTCGAGACCCCGGGCGGCGGCGGATACGGCGCCCCCGTGGAACGCGAGCCTGCCCGCGTGGCCGAGGACGTGCGCCTCGGCTATGTCAGCGTGGCTTCCGCCCGCGACCGGTACCGAGTCGTCGTCTCCGAAGACGGCACCCTCGATGAACAGGCGACCAGCGAGCTTCGAGCAGCATGAGTACGAACACCCCCCACCTGATCGCCGGCGTCGATGTCGGTGGCACCTTCACCGATGTCTTCGTTCTGGACGAGGCGGCCGGCACCGCGCGTGTGGCCAAGGTTCCCTCCACCCCGGCGAACCAGGCCGTCGGCTTTCTCGCCGGCTTGGAAGCGGGGGCGGGCGACCTGACCGCGCTCTCGACGGTCGTCCATGGCACCACCGTCGGCACCAACGCCCTGTTGGAGCGCAAGGGTGCGGCCACCGGCATCATCACCACCGCGGGCTTCCGCGACGTGCTGGAGATGCGCCGCCGCGACCGGCCGCGCACCTGGGGGCTGTGGGGCCAGTTCGAGCCCGTCGTGCCTCGCGACCGGCGCCTGGAGGTGGTCGAGCGCACGCTCGCCGACGGCACGGTGCGCGCCGCCGTCGACCCGGAGGCGGTCAAGGCGGCGGCGATGCGGTTGCACGATCTCGGTTGCGAGGCGGTGGCCATCGTCTTCATCAACGCCTATGCCAATGCCGAGAACGAGCGCGCGGCCCTGGCGGCGGTGCGCGCGGTCTGGCCCAACGACTACATCACCGCCAGCCACCAGATCGTGCCGGAAATCCGCGAGTTCGAACGGACCTCGACCGCGGCGCTGAACGCCTATCTGCAGCCGCCGGTTGGCCGCTACCTCGCCCGCCTGGAACAGGCGCTGGGAGAGGCGCATTCCCCGGCTCAGGTTCTGATCGTGCAGTCGAATGGCGGCGTGATGAGTGTGGAGACGGCCCGCAAGGTGCCGGTGCGCACGGCCCTGTCCGGGCCGGCTGCCGGTGTGACGGCCGCAGCGCATATCGGTTCGGTCGCCGGGTATCCGAACCTGATCACCTGCGATATGGGCGGCACGTCCTTCGACGTCTCCCTCGTGGTCGAGGGCGAAAGCGCGCTGGCGGCGCAGACGTCGATCGATTTCGGCCTGGTCGTGCGCTCGCCGATGATCGAGATCATCACCATCGGCGCCGGCGGCGGCTCGATCGCCCGGGTCGATGCCGGCGGCCTGCTGCAGGTCGGCCCGGAAAGTGCCGGCTCCGATCCGGGGCCGGTCTGCTACGGGCTCGGCAACACCCGTCCGACCGTGACCGACGCCAACCTGGTGCTGGGGCGGATCAATGCCGATCGGCCGATCGGCGGCAAGCTCGACCGTCTCGATGTGACGGCGGCGCGCCAGGCGATCACCGATCACGTCGCTCTGCCGCTCGGGCTGGAGAGCGCCGAAGCGGCGGCCGAGGCGGTCATCCGGGTCGCCAATGCCAAGATGGCGGGCGCGATCCGCGTCGTCTCCATCGAGCGCGGCCACGATCCCAAGGAATTCGTCGCCGTGCCGTTCGGCGGCGGCGGCTCGCTTCATGCCGGTGCGCTGATCCGCGAGGTCGGGCTGAAGAAGGCCCTGGTCCCGCGCTATCCGGGCGTGACCAGCGCGCTTGGCTGCACCATCGCCGATCTGCGTCAGGATTTCGTCGAGACCTGGAACGTGCTGCTTGACGATCTGGACGCGACCGCCCTGCGCGCGGCTGTCGATCGGTTGTCGGAGGCGGGCACGAAGACCGTGCGCGGTGCCGGCGTCACCCTGGAGGGCCTGGAGACGGTGGTCGAACTCGACATGCTCTATGTCGGTCAGACCCACACCGTCGCCGTGCCGATTGACGCGGCCGCCGGAAAGCCGGTCGACAAGGAGGCGGTGCGGGCCGCCTTCGAGACGGCCTATGCGGCAACCTACGGCCGGTTGCTCTCGGGCATCTCGATGCGGCTGATGAACCTCCGCGTTGCCGTTGTCGGCAAGCGGCCGCGGTTCGACCTGTCGCTGCTGGCGCCGGAGGAGGGGGTGACGGTCGAGGCCGCGATCCGCGGCAAGCGCGACATTTATGTCGACGGCGCCTGGCACGACGCGACCATCGTCGACCGCTTGGCCCTGCCGGTCGGTGCCCGGATAGAGGGTCCGGCCGTGCTCGAACAGAGCGATACGACGATCCTGATCGAACCGGGTCTGGTCGGCGAGGTCGATACCTACGGCAATGTCCTGATCGGAGAGAGTTCATGAGTGGCGATCTCGGCTTTCCGGATCCTTCGGCCACCGCCCTGCTGCTGGTCGACCTGCAGAACGATTTCATCCACCCCGCCGGCGCCTATGCCCGGGGGGGGGCGACGGCGGCGGACATCGCGGCCCTGCCGACCCGGCTGGCACCACTGGCCGACGCGGTCAGGGCAAAGGGTGGGTGGATCGTCTCGACTCACTTCACCCTGGTGCCGGGCAAGGGGGGCGAGCCGCTGATCTCGCCGCATCTGAAAGCGGTTCGGCCGTTCCTGACCACGGGGGATTTCGTATCCGGTGGCTGGGGACATGATGTGGTCGACGCACTACAGCCCATCGATATGAAAGTAGAGAAGGTAGCATTTTCAGCTTTCTATATGAGTCGGTTGGAGTGGGTTCTGAAGAAAGCCGGCATTACCTCGCTCATTGTCGGCGGTATCGTGACCAATGGCGGCGTCGCCTCGACGGTCCGTGACGCCCATGTCCGCGATCTGGACACCGTGGTGCTGGAGGATGGTTGCGCCGCCTTCTCCGAGCAGATCCACCGCACCGCCATCGACGCGCTGCGGCCGGTCAGCAAGGTGGCGAGCATCGCCGAGGTGGCGACGGCCTGGGAGGCCGCCTGATGGCGGTTCTCCGGCGCGGGACGGCGCCTGAAGCCCATGTGCCGGTGCTGATCATAGGTGCCGGCGCCTGCGGGCTGATCGCAGCCCTGGCGGCCCGCGATGCCGGGACCGAGGTTCTGGTGCTGGAGCGTGACCCGGTCCCGTCCGGCTCGACATCGCTTTCAGCCGGCTACATCCCGGCCTGCGACACCCGTTGGCAGCGGGCGGCCGAGGCGGCGGACGACGTCGACCGCATGCTGGCGGACATCCAGGGCAAGAATCACGGCGAGGGCGACCCGGTTCTGGGCCGGGCGGTCTGCGAGGCGTCCGGACCGACTTTGGAATGGCTGGCCGACAGCCACGGCCAGTCTTTCATCCTGGAGACTGCCTTCCGTTATCCTGGGCACAGCGCCTACCGTATGCACGCCCATCCCGAGAAGACGGGAGCCGCCCTGGTCGGGTCGCTTGCCGCCGCAGCCGCGCGCGCCGGGGTCGACATCATCTGCGACGCCACCGTCCGCGATCTGATTGCCGACGATGGCGGACGGATCCTGGGCGTGGTCATGACGCGGCCGGACGGTACGACGGATGAGGTGGGCTGCGACGCCCTGGTGCTGGCCTGTAACGGCTACGGCGGAAATCCCGGGATGCTTCGAACGTTCATCCCGGAAATGGCCGATGCCCTATATTTCGGCCATGCCGGCAACCAGGGCGACGCGGTGACCTGGGGCACCGACCTCGGCGCCGCCGTGGCGCAGATGGGGAGCTACCAGGGCCACGGCTCCGTCGCCCATCCCCATGGCGTCCTGATCTCCTGGGCGATCATGATGGAGGGCGGCATTCAGGTGAATACCGACGGCCGCCGGTTCTCCAACGAGCATGCGGGCTATTCGGAGCAGGCTTTGAAGGTGCTGGCCCAGCCGGGCCAGATCGCCTGGAACGTCTACGACCGCCGGCTGCACGATTTGGCGATGGGCCATGAGGACTACCGCCGGGCCAACGCCATGGGCGCGATCCGGGAAGTGCCGGATATTGCCAGCCTCGCCAAGCTCATCGGCTGTCCGCAGGCCCCTCTTGCCGACACGTTGCGCGGGAGTGCCGACGCGGCGTCCGGCAAGGCCGCCGACCCGTTCGGCCGGGAGTTCACCACCGCGTCAGCCCTCGACGCGCCGCCCTATTACGCCGTGCGCGTCACCGGTGCGCTGTTCCACACCCAGGGCGGGTTGGCGATCGACACCGCAGCCCGGGTCCTGACGGCGACCGGCGTGCCGCTGCCGAACCTATTCGCCGGAGGCGGCGCGGCGGTGGGGCTGTCCGGCACCGGCGTGGAGGGCTACCTTTCCGGTAACGGCCTGCTGACGGCGGTCACCCTTGGCCGGATCGCGGGCGAGGGGGCGGCCCGCCTGGCAAAGGGGACCCTCAGGAAGGAGATCGGGGCATGAACGGTGACTATCCCAGAGACCTCGTCGGCTATGCCGACCGGGTGCCGCACGCGGCCTGGCCGGACGGCGCGCGTGTCGCCCTCAGTTTCGTGCTGAATGTCGAGGAAGGCTCGGAGACCAACGTTCTGCACGGCGATGCCAAGAACGAATCCGGGCTGTCCGAGGCGGTCGGTGGCCGTCACCCGCCGGGCGACCGCGATCTCGGGATGGAGTCGCTCTACGAATACGGCCCGCGCGCCGGATTCTGGCGGATCCACCGGCTGTTCACCGAGCGCAACCTGCCGCTGACGGTCTATGCCTGCGCCATGGCCCTGGAACGCAACCCGGTCGCCACCGAGGCGATGGCCAAGGCGGGCTGGGAGTTCGCCGGCCATGGCTGGCGCTGGATCAACCATTTCGAGCTGTCGGAGGACGAGGAGCGCGAGCATATCGCCCGCGCCATCGAGATCACCGAGCGGATGACCGGCCAGCGTCTGAAGGGCTGGTACTGCCGCTACGCACCGAGCTCGAACACCCGGCGCCTGTTGGTCGAGGCCGGCGGGTTCCGCTACGACAGCGACAGCTACAACGACGACCTGCCGTACTGGGTCGATGTGGACGGGACCGATCACCTGGTCATTCCCTATGCGCTGGATACCAACGACGTGAAATTCGGCGCGCCGGCCTCCTACGGATCGGGCGAGGATTTCTACCGCTACATCACCGATGCCTTCGACCAGCTCTGGGACGAGGGGGCGGAACGGCCGCGGATGCTGTCCATCGGGTTGCATCAGCGACTGGTCGGGCGCCCCGGACGGACACGGGCTCTGGCGCGGTTCCTGGACCATGTCCAGGCCAAGGGGGCGACCTGGATCACCCGGCGGGTCGATATCGCGGAACATTGGCGGGCAACCCACCCGCCGGCTGGAACCATATGAAATGACAAACAAAAAGCCGCGGCTCCCTTTCGAGGGCCGCGGCTCAGGTTAGCTCCGGCATGGTTACCTCAGCGTTTGCGCACTCCGAACCAACCGGAGGCAAGATATGGGGATGCGAGCATCGTTCCCTCCAATTTGTGCCTGTAGAGAACTAAACTATGGGTAGGCGCACGTCGTGCGTCAATGCCCGATTCACCAGACAAATCACGGATTTGTCGAGTCTGTCCACAGTTTATCCACAGCCGGAGTCTGGCAGGATGTTGGCGACTTCACGTTCGGAGTTCATTGTGTCGGGCCAATGTCTTGCCTATAAAGCTGGTCTAGGATTTTCGGCGCCGATCATCCCGCGGATGACGGCGCGCGCGTTGCGGTGAGGTAATGTGATGGTCGACTACGCGCTGGCACGCCTGAACATGGTCGAAAGCCAGATCCGAACCAACAAGGTTACCGACCCGGCTCTGATCGACGCGTTCGACACGATCCCGCGCGAAGTTTTCGTGCCCAAGGCCAAGCGCGGCATAGCCTATGTCGACGAGGCGCTTGAGGTCGGCGGCAACCGTTACCTGCTTGAGCCGATGGTGCTCGCCCGTCTGCTGCAGGCGGCTATGCCGAAGCCGGGCGACGTTGCGCTCGATATCGCCTGCGGGACCGGCTACGCGACGGTCGTGCTGTCCAAACTGGTCTCGATGGTCGTCGGTATCGAAGAAGACCAGAATCTGGTCGACGCCGGTAACGCCAACCTCGAGGCACTGACAATCGACAACGCCGCGATCGTGACCGGCGCGCTTGGCGACGGCTACACCAAGCAGGCACCCTACGACGTTATTCTGATCGACGGCGGGGTTGACGCTGTTCCGCCAAAGCTGTTCGACCAGTTGGCCGATGGCGGCCGACTGGTCACCATTGAAGGCGGTTCGCCAACCGAGCCCGGTGTCGCGGTTTTGTACGAGAAGCTCGGTGCCCGCATCGGCCGACGCATCCTGTTCGATGCCGGCACGCCGATGCTCTCAGAATTTCGCCAGGAGGCTGGGTTTGTCTTCTAACGCCCCGTCCCCATCTCACCCCGACACCTCGTTGCCTGGGCTATCGCAAGCTGAAAGGAAGTCCATGACCTCGTTCGCGAAGTCGCTCCGTACGTCGGCCGCTGTTGTGGCCCTGGTTGCCGGGATGGCGGTGGCCGGGCCTTCGATGGCGCTGGCGCAGACCTTGGAAGAGGCGCTGGCCCTCGCGTATGAAACCAACCCTGAGTTGCTGGCGGCGCGTGCCGACCTGCGCCAGACCGACGAGAACGCGCCTCAGGCGCGCGGCGGTTGGCGGCCGAGCATCACCGCATCGGGTAGTTTCGGCGTGACCGACGTGACCGCCGAGAGCAACGGCGTGACGACGACGGACGACCATTCCTTCCCGATCACCGGTTCCATCTCCGCCACCCAGCCGATCTACACCTTCGGCCGCGTTCAGGCCGACGTGGACGAGGCGGACGCCAATATTCAGGCGGCCCGGGCCGGATTGTTCCAATCCGAACAGAGCACCTTGCTCGGCGCGGTGATCTCCTATGTGAACGTTATTCGCGATACGTCGATCCTGGATCTGCAGATCAACAACGTTCAGCGGTTGGACAAGCAGCTTGAGGCGACCCAGGACCGCTTCCGCGTCGGCGAGGTGACCCGAACCGATGTCGCCCAGTCCGAGGCGCGCCGGGCGCGCTCCCAGGCCGACCGGACGCAGGCGGAGGGCAACCTCATCACCTCGCGGGTCACGTTCGAACGCGTTATCGGCGTCGTGCCGACCGAGCTGACGGAGCCGACCATTCCGCCGGGCCTGCCGACCGCCCGCGACGAGGCGGTCGAGATCGCCCTGCAGGAGAGCTACTCTCTGGTGCAGGCCAAGTTCCAGGAACTGGCCGCGCGCCACATCATC
>JARGOG010000038.1:0-24406 GCA_029212785.1 Thalassobaculaceae bacterium | reverse complement strand
AACTGCTGCCGGAATTGAGTCTGGTGACCCAAGCCGAGCAGACCTACAACACGAGCGGCGGCGACAACGAGGTCAGCACCCTGTCGGCCGAACTGCAACTGTCCGTGCCGATCTATCAGCAGGGTATCGTGTACTCGCAGGTCCGTGCGGCCAAGGAGAATGCGAACCGGATTCGCCTCCTGGTCGACAATGAGCGGCGATCGGTCGTGGAGACCGCCGCCAGCTCGTTCGAGGACTACAAGACCGCACTCGCCCAGATCGAGTCCCTGCGGTCCGAAGTACAGTCGGCGGAGATCGCCCTCGACGGTGTGCAGCAGGAAGCCACCGTTGGCGCGCGGACGGTGCTCGACGTTCTCGATGCCGAGCAGGAACTTCTAGACGCCCAGGTCAATCTCGTTACCGCCGATCGCAATGCGATCGTCGCGGCCTTCACGCTGCTTTCATCGCTGGGCCGCCTGACGGCTCAGGATCTCGGCCTCCCGGTCGAAATCTACGACTATGACCAGCACTACCTGGCGGTCGAGTCGAAGTACTACGGCACCGAGCCTCCGGGCAAGATGCCGGGGAACTGACGGCGATTCGCGTGAAGTATTGGCCGGACAGCGGTTTATCGGGTATTCTTCAGATTCGAATGTACCGGAATGCTAGGGTCGCCGGGGCGAAGGCATGAGCGATACGCAAGAACCATCGATGGAAGAGATTCTGGCGTCGATTCGCCGAATCATTTCCGAGGATGGGGACGAAGAAGAAGAAGCGCCGGCGGACGAGGAAGTCGCGCCTGAACCCGAGCCGGAGCCCGAGCCGGAACCTGAACCTGAGCCCGAACCAGAGCCGGAACCGGAACCGGAGCCTGAGGAAGAGGGCGAAGAGGAAGAGGACGAAGAAGAGGAAGACGTCCTCGACCTGTCGGATATGGAAGCCGACGAGGATGACGATGAGGAGGAGGCCGAGCCGCTGTTCGATGAGCAGCGCTATGCCAATCCCGAACCGGAACCCGAGCCGGAACCGGAGCCCGAGCCGGTGCCGCTTCCAGAGCCCGAGCCGGAACCAGAGCCCGCGCCGCAACCCCAGGCCGTCTATGCCCCGCCGCCGCCTCCGGTAGCCCGGCCCGCACCGACACCTCAGGGCCTCGTTTCCCCGTCGCAGGCTCAGGAGACGGTGCATTCCTTCTCCGAACTGCAGGCCAAGCTCAACGAGGATTATCAGGAGCTCCCGCTCGGCAACGGCGCGGTCACGCTCGAGCGTCTAACCCGTGAGCTGATGCGCCCGATGCTCAAGGACTGGCTCGACCAGCACCTTCCGTCGATGGTCGAGCGTCTGGTCCGCGAGGAGATCGAGCGCCTGGTGATGCTGTCGCAGCGCCGGGATCGCTGGTAGGGCGGGTTTCCGCGGTATTGCGTGGCGGAAATCTGCGGCCTGGGTGTGGCGTTTCACGCCCGCTTGGCCTATGAACGGCGTCCGTCGTCATTGACGCAGGTGGACGGCCCCGGACCTTGTCCGTCGGCGGCCGCCCCCGCGTCCGACCCAGCGCCCGTCGAGGACCCGACCGATGCTTGAGAAGACCTACTCCCCCGCCGACGTCGAGGCCCGGCTGTACGGCCGCTGGGAGCAGTCCGGCGCGTTCGCCAGCGATGTCGCCTCCAACGCCCAGCCCTATACCATCATGATGCCGCCGCCGAACGTCACCGGCAGCCTGCATATGGGCCACGCGCTGACGATGACGGTTCAGGATATCCTGATCCGCTACAACCGCATGGCCGGACGCGACGCCCTGTGGCAACCCGGCACCGACCATGCCGGCATCGCCACCCAGATGGTGGTCGAGCGGAACCTCGCCGCCGAGGGTATCGACCGGCGCGACATCGGCCGCGAGGCGTTCATCGATAAGGTCTGGGAGTGGAAGGGTCAGTCCGGCGGCACGATCGTCAACCAGCTCCGCCGCCTCGGCGCCAGCCCCGACTGGGAGCGCGAGCGCTTCACCATGGACGAGGGACTGTCCAAGGCGGTGCTCAAGGTCTTCGTTCAGCTCCATAAAGAGGGACTGATCTATCGCGACAAAAGGCTGGTGAACTGGGATCCGAAGATGGTGACGGCCATCTCCGACCTGGAGGTCGAGCCGAAGGAGATCGACGGCAATCTCTGGCACTTCCGCTATCCGCTGGAGACTGATCCGAACACGCACATCATCGTCGCCACCACCCGCCCGGAAACCATGCTGGGCGACACCGCCATCGCCGTGCATCCCGAGGACGAGCGTTACAAGGACCTGATCGGCCAATACGCCATCCTGCCGCTGGTCGGCCGACGCATCCTGATCGTGGGCGACGAGTATGCCGATCCGGAGCAGGGCTCCGGCGCGGTGAAGATCACCCCGGCCCATGATTTCAACGATTTCGAGGTCGGCAAGCGCCATAACCTCGAGATGATCAACATCATGGATGCCCGCGCCCATCTCAACGACGAGGTTCCGGAGAAGTACCGGGGCATGGAGCGTTTCGAGGCGCGCAAGGTGGTCGTCGCCGACATGGAAGAGGCCGGGCTGCTGGAGAAGATCGAGCCGCATCGCCACACCGTGCCCCATGGCGACCGCGGCGGCGTGCCGCTGGAGCCGTGGTTGACCGATCAATGGTACTGCGACGCCGCCACGCTCGCGAAGCCGGCGATCGAGGCGGTGGAGACCGGCAAGACCGTCTTCGTGCCGAAGAACTGGGAGAAGACCTATTTCGAGTGGATGCGCAACATCCAGCCCTGGTGCATCTCGCGCCAGCTCTGGTGGGGCCATCAGATCCCGGCCTGGTACGGCCCGGACGGCGAGGTCTTCGTCGCCGAGAGCGCCGAGGAAGCCATTGCCGCCGCCGAAAAGCACTACGGCAAGGCCGTTGAGTTGACCCGCGACGAGGACGTGCTCGACACCTGGTTCTCGTCGGCCCTGTGGCCGTTCTCCACATTGGGCTGGCCGGACGAAACCCCGGATCTGGCGCGGTACTATCCCGGTGATGTGCTGGTCACCGGCTTCGACATCATCTTCTTCTGGGTCGCCCGGATGATGATGATGGGGCTGCATTTCATGAAGGAAGTGCCGTTCCATACGGTCTACATCCATGCCCTGGTGCGCGACGCCAAGGGCCAGAAGATGTCGAAGTCGAAGAACAACGTCATCGACCCGCTCGATCTGATCGGCACGTACGGCACCGACGCGCTGCGCTTCACGCTGTCGGCGATGGCAGCGCAAGGCCGTGACATCAAGCTGGCCGAGGGCCGGGTCGAGGGATATCGCAACTTCGCCACCAAGATCTGGAACGCCGCCCGGTTCTGCGAGATGAACGGCTGCAAAGCGGACCCGGGTTTCGATCCGGCATCCTGCCAGGAGACGGTGAACCGCTGGATCGTCGGCGAGGTGGCCAAGACCGCCGACGCGGTGGCCGGATCGCTGGAGGCCTACAAGTTCAACGAGGCGGCCGCGGCGCTCTACCAGTTCTTCTGGGGCACGTTCTGCGACTGGTACCTGGAGTTCACCAAGCCGATCCTGCAGACCCCGGAAGGCGGCACCGAGCACCCGAGTGCGGCCGAGACCCGGGCGACCACGGCCTGGGCGCTGAATCGGGCGCTGCATCTGCTGCACCCGATCATGCCGTACATCACCGAGGAGCTCTGGGCGAGCTTCGGCGAGGAGGCGGACCAGCTTCTGGTCGCACGGCCCTGGCCGGTGCTGGACAAGAACCTTGTTGACGCCGATGTCTCGGCGGAAATGGACTGGGTGGTGAGGCTGATCTCCGAGGTCCGCTCGATCCGCGCGGAGATGAACGTCCCGCCCTCGGCCCAGATCCCGCTGATGCTGATCGGCGCCGGTGCCGATGGTGCCGCCCGGGCCGACAAGTACCGCGACCTGATCACCCGTCTCGCCCGGCTGTCGTCGATCGAAGTCGGCGGCCAGGCCCCGGCCGGTGCGGTCCAGGGTGTGCTCGACGAGGCGACCCTGGTGCTGCCGATTGCCGATGTGATCGACATCGACCAGGAGCGCGCGCGCCTCGCCAAGGAGATCGCCAAGGCGGAGGGCGAGATGGCCAAGATCGACAAGAAACTGTCGAACCAGGGCTTCCTCGCCAAGGCGCCGGCAGAGGTCGTCGAGGAGAACAAGGACCGGCTGGCCGAGGAAAAGGAGCGCCGTGACCGGCTTGCCGCCGCCCTCAGCCGGTTGGCGCAGGTCGGCTAACCCGGACCCGCGCGGCGACGACGATCAGGGTGCCGGCGACCACGCCGGCCGTCAGCAGCACCGTCTCCGGTCGGAAGCGGCTGATGTCGATCAGCCCCAAATGATACGCCGCCTGTTCCAGCCCCATGCCGATCACCGGCAGGGCGGTGCAACAGGCGGTGTAGTTCTGGGCGCCGATCAGCCGGGTCGACCAGAAGGTCAGGAACATCGATGGTCCGCGCAGGACAACGCCGACCAGCACGGCGGAGATGACCAGCGGCGGGCTCCAGTCGATCGTTCCGACGCCGCCATCCTCGACGACCCGCAGTACCAGGAACAGTCCGGCCGTCACCAACAGCACGGCACCGGTGAAACGGGCGCGGGCGCCGGGGTCGGTGCCGCTGTTGTCCGGGTGGCGTTCGGCCAGGAGCGTGCCGGCAACCAGGCAGACCTCGTTCAGCAGCATCAGGACGACCGCCGGGTTGGCGAACCCGCCTTCCAGCGTCAGCACCAGTGGCACGATGGCGGCCAGGACAACCATGTGTCCGATCCATTCGCGCCGCGCAGGACGGCGGCCGAAGACGAGCCAGACCGCGACCGCCACCATGGGGACGTTCACGGCCGCCAGCACGCCCGCTTCCATCGCGCTGACCCAAACCAGGACGGCGGTGAACAGGGCCGCCGACAGCACCCGGAGCAGGCCCAGCAGCCATGTCGTCGGGCGCTTCAGACTGGCCAGCGACAGCCGTCCCTGTCGGCCGATCGCCAGCAGGCAGACGCCGCCGGCGCAGAGCTGGAGAAAGGTATAGGCCCAGGGATCGAAGCCGAATCGCACCAACAGGATCCGGCTGATGGCGATGAGGGCCGCCCAGGACAGAATGGCGGCGACGGTGACCAGGATGGCGGGACGCATCGTGCAGACTTCCGGACGGTGGCGCGATGTTTCGGTATAGAGCGCGGCGCAGGAATTTTTCATTCCACGAATTAGGGCCATCCGTTAAAAATTCGTTTCATGAACTGGGATGATCTTCGCGCCTTCCTCGCTGTCGCCCGTTCCGGCAGCCTTCGCCGGGCCGCCGAAGCCCTTGGCGTCACGCAGCCGACCGTGGCGCGCCGCATCCGGGCGCTGGAAAACGACCTTGGTCTGCCGCTGTTCGCCCGGGATCGCGATGGACACCGGCTGACGGCGGCGGGGGCCGACTTGCTGCCGGAGGGGCGTGCCGTCGAGACCGCCGCATTGCGGGTGCAGCAACGGTCCCGCGACATGGTCGGTGGATTGGCGGAAACGGTGCGGGTCGAGGCGATGGAATGGTCCGCGGCAATCCTGGCGCGCGGCCTTGGGAAACTGACGGCCGGTCCACGGATCGATCTGGTGATCTCCGGCGATACGGTGGCCGACAGAGCCCGGGTGCCCGACGTGCTGGTGCGCCATCGCCTGCCGCCGGACGGTGAGGGCGTGACCCGGCGGGTCGGGTCGATCGGCTGCGCGGTGTATGGCGCGCGTGGCTTCGCCGAGGGCCGGGCGCTGCCGCTGCCGCGTGGGGATCTCGCCGCTCTGCCGTGGCTAACCTTCATCGCCGAGCAGCAGCACTATTCAGCCATGCGGTGGATCACCACCCTGATCGACGATCGGGCGCCGGCGGCCCGACTGTCGCGCTCGGACCAGATGGCGGCGGCCGTCGCCAGCGGTGTCGGAGTTGCGATCCTGCCGTGTTTCATGGGGGACGGGATGCATGGCGTCCTGCGTCTGTCTCCGCCGATCGAAGACCTGCGGGCCGAGTACTGGGCCGTGACGCCCCGGGAAATTTCCGGAAACCCGGCCGTCAGAGCCGTGACCGCCTGGATCGGCGACTGCTTTCGCGCGGCGGAACTCGGGGCGCCGACCTGACCGACTGAGGAAAGAGGGCATCAGAAAGCGAGGACCGTGCCCCGATCTCCACCTGGGGAAGGGTTGCGACGCCGTCTTCCGTCCGGTGTCCGGGCCGGCATGTCCGGTATCCTGCCGGCGCGGCGGCCGATTTCCAGACGTTCTCGTGGGCGCGGACCTCGTCTAAGCTCCTCTTCTCCAGTGTCTCGACGTCAGGGGAACAGCATGGCGCGCATCGCGATCGGCGGCTTTCAGCACGAAACCAACACCTTCGCGCCGACCAAGGCCGACTATGAGGCCTTCGATATCGGCGGAGGCTGGCCGCCGGTGACCACCGGCGACGATCTGTTCGCGGCGATGGAAGGCCGCAACATCTCCTGTGCGGGGTTCATCGAGGGGGCCAAGGCTTCCGGCCATGAACTGGTTCCAACCACCTGGGCCGCCGCTTCGCCCTCGGCCGAGGTCACCGACGATGCGTTCGAGCGCATCACGAAGATGATCTGCGACGGCATCCGTCAGGCCGGGAAGATCGACGCGGTCTATCTCTGCCTGCACGGCGCGATGGTGACTGAGAGCCACGAGGACGGCGAGGGCGAGACCGTCGCCCGGGTCCGTGAGGTGGTCGGTCCAGACCTGCCGGTCATCGTGTCGCTCGACCTGCACGGCAACATGACCCGGCGGTTCCACGACATGGTCACCGCCTGTGTCGCCTACAAGACCTATCCTCATGTGGACATGGCCGACACCGGCAAGCGCACCGCGGCGATCCTCGACCGCATCCTGAGCGAGGGCAAGCCGGCCAAGGCATACCGCCAGCTCGACTTTCTCATTCCGCTGTCCTGGCAATGCACGATGATGGCGCCGTCCGGCCCGGTCTACGACCGTATGACGGCAATGGAGATCGGTGGGGTGTGGACCACCTCCTACCTGCCAGGCTTTCCGGCGGCGGACATCCACGATTGCGGCCCGACAGTGTTCGCCTATGGCGCGACCCAGGCGGATGCCGATGCCGCCGCGGACGCGATCGCCGCCGATATAGCCCGACTGGAACCAGAATTCGCCGGCAAGATCTACGATCCGGACGAAGCGGTTGCCGCGGCGGTGCGCCTGTCGGCGGGCGCCGGCAAGCCGGTCGTCATCGCCGATACTCAGGACAATCCGGGTGCCGGCGGCAACGGCGACACGGCCGGCATGCTGAAGGCGCTGGTGAACGCAGGCGTGGAGAAGGCGGCGATCGGCCTGATGATCGACCCGGCGGCGGCGAAAGCGGCCCATGCGGCCGGTGTGGGTGCCGAGATCACCATCCCCCTCGGCGGCTGTTCCGGCATCCCCGGCGACACGCCCTTGGAGGCAACCTACGCCGTGGAAGCCCTGCACGACGGCAACACGACCGGTACCGGGCCGTTCTACAAGAACGCCAAGATGCGCCTCGGCCCGTCCGCGTGCTTGCGGATCGGCGGCGTGCGGATCGCGCTGGCGACCAACAAGGTGCAGATGGCCGACCAGAACCTGTACCGCTATGTCGGCATCGAGCCGACCGAGCAGGCAATCCTGGTGAACAAGTCCTCGGTACATTTCCGCGCCGATTTCGCCCCCATCGCCCAGGAGATCCTGGTGGCAGCGGCCCCGGGGCCGATGATCGCCGATCCGGCCAAGCTGCCGTGGACCAAGCTGCGCAAGGGGATGCGCCTGTCGCCGCTGGGACCGGTCTGGACCGGCGGCTGATCTCAGAACGGTCCGACCTCGAAAGCGCCCGGCCACCGGCGCGCCGGGGTGCTGAGAACAAGGCCGGGCAGGGCGCTGTCCACGTAGGTTTGGTCGGTGGGGATGAAAGCTTCCGGCCTGTCCAGAAGCCCGAGCGCGAGGGCGATGCTGTCGGGATCGGATTCCGCGTCGAACGAGACCGTCGCACCGCATGTCCGGCAGAAGCGGCGGGTCACGTCCGGTGAGGAAGAATAGACGGCCGTTTCACCGAGGCCGTCGACGGCCACGCGTCGCCAAATGCCCCAGCCGGTAACCGGGCCGCCGGTCACCCGGCGGCAGGTTTCACAATGGCAGATGCTGGCGCGTGCCGGCGCGCCGGTGACGGAAAACCGGACCTCTCCGCACAGGCATCCGCCGGCATGGCGTTCTTCAGCGGGCGGAGACGTCGCGCGGTGGTCCTGTGGAGCGTCGCCGACGCGAAACGGCACCTGCGGGTCGAGGTCGAGCCAGAGCACCCGGGAGGCGCCGTAGATCTGGCTTTCCGGCATCACGTCACCAGGCCGGTCGAGCCCGCCGGTCGCGATATCCACATCGCCGGGACGCGTGCTGTCCGTGAAGGTCAGCTTCGATCCGCAGACCGCGCAGAAGGTGCGCGCGCAGCCGGGGGAGGAGCGATAGACGGCCGGCGTCGCACCGGTCCAATGGAACGCGTTGGGATCGGCCACCGTCCAGGTCACCGCCGGGGCGCCCGAACTGCGTCGGCACATCGTGCAATGGCAATGGGCGGTCTCGCGCAGCGGACCGTCGACGCGGTAGCGCACCGCGCCGCAGAGACAGCCCCCTTCGACAATCGGCTCGGCGGTCACGGGGAGTCGGCGAGCGTACACCAGACCGGCGTGTGGTCGCTCGCCTTCTCGCGGCCGCGCGGCTTGGTGTCGATGCCGGCACTCTCCAGCCGGTCGGCCGCCTGGGGCGACAGCAGCAGATGGTCGATGCGAACGCCGTGATCCTTCGGCCAGGCGCCGCCCTGATAGTCCCAGAACGAATATTTGTGCGGCGTCGGGTCCTTCGACCGGTACGCATCGGTGTATCCGAGCCAGAGGATCTGGCGGAAAGCGGCGCGGGTTTCCGGGCGGATCAGCGCGTCGCCCTGCCAGGCGATCGGGTCATGGACGTCGTCGTCGGTCGGAATGACGTTGTAGTCGCCCCCGAGAACGACCGGCCGTTCGTCGGCCAGCAGCGCCGATGCCCGCTCCTTCAGTCGTGCCATCCAGCCGAGTTTGTAAGGGAATTTCTCGGTGTCGGTCGGGTTGCCGTTGGGCAGGTAGATCGTCGCGACCCGCACACCGTCGACCGTCGCTTCGAGATAGCGTGCCTGTTCGTCGCTGTCGTCGCCGGGCAGGCCGGCGGAGACGTTCTCCAGGCCGCGCCTGGAGAGACTCGCGACGCCGGTATAGCTCTTCGGACCATGGACCGCGCAGGAGTAGCCGCGGTCTTCGATCTCCCGGCGCGGAAACCCGTCATCGACGGTCTTGATCTCCTGCATCAGCACGACGTCCGGTTCGGCCGATTTCAGCCATTCCAGGACGTTGGGGAGGCGCGCCTTGATCGAGTTGACGTTCCAGGTGGCGATCTTCATCGGTTTGGCTCTCTCGCTCGCGGATGGGCGCGGGGGAGGCCCAAGGTCAGCGCAAACGCGCGACCGCCGCAAGTCCGGATGGCGACGAGGAGAGAGGTCAACCGATGGCGAAGCTGGTGCCGCAGCCGCAGGACGAGGTCGCGTTCGGATTCTCGACCGCGAAATACGCGCCGATCAGCTCGTCCTTGTAGTCGAGCTGCGCGCCGGCGAGCAGGTCGAGCGACACATCGTCGACCAGAACTTCTACGCCGCTGCGTTCGAAGACATGGTCGTCGTCGTTCCGGCCGCCGTCGAAATCAAAGACGTACTGGAAACCGGAACAGCCGCCGCCAAGGACGGACACGCGCATGCGCAGCGCATCGCCGTTCTCTTCCTGCGTCTTCAGGAAGGCGATTCGTTTGGCGGCACTCTCGGTGATGCCGAATACGCGTTCTTGAATAGCACCGTCGGGCATCTTTGCGATCCTTTAACAACCTACGTTCAAGATAAGCGCCGTCGCCTCATGCTTCAACGGGTGGATCAATGGACGATCTGTATACGACCCTTGAATCCTATCGTACCGACCGCTCCTACAGTACCGAGGAGCGGCATCTGCTGACGCATCCGGGCGACGGGCCGGAAGGACCATGGCGGGATCTGGCGCGACTCTGGTTCGATGCCGATGGCGAGATCGGCGAACTGCCGGACTACGACTCCTTCGATATCCTGAACCTGCCGCCACGTCACTGGCCGAATGTCTGCCTCACCAAACTGATCGGAGCGCCCAAACGGGCGTTCCAGGTGGTGATGATCGGCAGTGCGATCGAGGCGCATAACGGTTTCTACGGCAATAACCGACCGATGCGGGACCTGCCGCTCAAGAACCGGGAGGTCATGCGCCGTGAGTTCTGGTGGTCGATCCGCCATGGCGGGCCGGTCTATTCTGCAGGCCCTTATATCGGTGCGCTAGACTATGTCAGACGGGTCCGCCGGCTGATCACCCCTTATCGGATCACCGCGCGCGAGTATGCTTTTATTTTCTATGCCGTCTTCGAACCGTATCGCGAAAAGCGAAAATATCTTTAGACAGCCGCCGGCCGCGCCTACGGCTGTCGCATCGGCCGGCAACGCATTTACCCATAGAACAGGCTGTATTCGGCTCAATATCCGGTATAAGGCGCGCCTCAATCCGTCCAGGATGTGGTTGCGATAAGAGTAAAAGGCACGCGATGAGAGGTCACAGCTTTACGTTCTATAGGGACGGCGAGGTCGCTGAGATCACAATGCGCGATCGTTTCGTGCCGGAGACCATCATCCCAATCATTCAAGAACTGAAGGGACTTGACCCCGATGGTCGGCGCAAAGGCGTGGTTTGGGACCTGCGGGACGCGGATCTGAGCCAGCTGACGAGTGCGGCGCTGCGCGACATATTCCGGTCCAAGAACGAGCGCTCGCCGTATCGCTATCTGCGCATTGCCTGTGTCGTGTCGAGTGAAATTGATTCGCACATCCTCAAGCTCTGGGCCGAAGGGTTCGACGACGCACGGCCGTATCACCGGCGCTGGTTCTTCGACCTCGCCGAAGCCGTCGCCTGGTTGCTTCAGACGGAAGACGGGCAATAGCGGGAGACCGCGGCTATCCGGCGCCGAGTGCCGCCATCGCGGCGCGCGTCCGGTCGTCCGCCGGAAACAGAAGCTCGAGGCGCAGGTCCCGCACGGTAACGTCCTCGCTCGTCCCGAAATGGGCGACCGCCGACAGGAAGGAGAGCGGCCCGTCGGGGCTGTTCACCACGACCGGGAGCACCGGTCGCCGACCTTGCCGGCCATGGGGCATCGGATGCCGGCGCGCGGCGCTGGCGAGTGTTTCCAGCAGCGCCGGCAGGATCGGATCGTCGCCCGCTTCCAAGGCCTCGAGGTTCAGCCGGGCGGCCATTTCCTCCAGAACTTCCGGAAGATTGGCGATGACATCGGGCGCGGTCGGGCTTTCCGCGAGCAACCGGATCAGATTCCGCTCGCCGGAGTCCGACCGGAGGGCCGACAGCAGAGTTCCGGCCGACGGGCTCGCATCAAGCACATTCCAGTGCCGGTCGCAGAGCAGGGCGGGATTGGGGGCGTGGCGGCTGATCATCTCGTCCAGAATCCGCCGGAACGGCTCGATCGCCTCGGAATCGAGTTCGGAGGCAGGAAATACCGGCGCAAAGCCGGCCGATTGCAGCATGGCGTTGCGCGCACCGAGCGGCAGCATCAGTCCGGCCGCCAAATGTAGAACCATGTCCCGGCTCGGACGCGCGCGACCGGTCTCCAGGAACGAGACATGGCGGGAAGAGACGTCGCAGGTGAGCGCCAGGTCGAGCTGGCTGACCCGGCGCGCCGCGCGATAGCGCCGCAGGGTGGTGCCAAAGGCGCGCCCGGCGTCCGCTCGTTGTGTGACAGGCGTAGACATGGCCCCATCGTCGCAACGCTCCCGCGTGCTGTCCATTACCTGGCAGGTAATTGCCCCCATACACCCGGATCGTCACCGTACCGTCGTCCACAACGATGGAGAAGACGATGCAAGGGATTTGGAAGGTCTGGATGACGGTATGGTGCGCGATCGCCATCATTCTCGGTCTGGAACTGGCCGGAGCGGCGCTGCCGTCGACCGATTTCGGGGCGCGGGTCTACGTCGCGCTGATCAGCGGCTTTGTCTGGGAGGGCGGCCTGTTCGACGCGCCGGGCATGCGTTTCGCGGTCGGGGTGATGGGCGCCATCCTGCTCGGGTGGGGCGTGACCATGCTGGTCCTGGTGCGGACACCCGGACTTCCCGGGGCTTTGTGGCGCGGGGTTACGGCGGCGATGGTTCTCTGGTTCGCGGTCGACAGCGCGCTCTCGATGGTCACCGGCTATCCGATCAACGCCGCGATCAATGCCGTATTCCTGGCGACATATCTGGTGCCTCTCGTCGCCTCAGGGGCCCTGCGCAGCGGATCCGGACCTTTGACCCGCGCGCTCGGCTGACCCCGACCCGTCGCGCCGGGCGTCACGGACCCGCCTCACAGGAGGCGGGTCCGGGTACCAGGTGCATCCGGGTGTGTCTATTCGTCGAGCCGGGCGACGATCAGGTGCGGGACGCCGTCACCGGTCTTGGCGAAGGAAGTGCCGCCGGGCGAGATCGTCGCTGTGACGCGGTTGCGGAAGAACGAGAAGCTGTCGAAAGTCACCACGTCGACCGGCTGGTCGAATTTCAAGGTGATCGCCATCGCGCTGCCCTCCGATAGGGAGCGGACGGCCAGAACGCGGGCATCGAAACCCTGGCCCAGATATCGTCCGGCGACCCGATCGCCGACCTGGAGCGGGACCTCCGGCTGATTGGTCAGCCGCGCGGACAGGGCGTTCCAACTGCGGTGGCCGAGCTCTCCTGCCACTTTCTCCAGTGCCGCGGCGTGGCCGATCGGGGAGCCCGCGGCGGCGAATTCCGCGCGGATTTCCCGGGCCCGTGCCTTGGCCTGGTCGAGCGTGTGGATGTTCGGGGACATGACGACGACTCCGTTCCTCTATGCGGTCTCTGGAAGCGGGGCTCGCCTTGCCGCGGGACCGTCTAGGGGAGGGTCGTGCGCAGGATATCGACGCGGCCGATCCGGCCGGGAGATCTTCACCGTCAGGAATATCCTGGCGAGCGGCGGGCGTCTCTGACCTAGTGTCAGAGCTAATCCCGCAGCCCCCAGGCTGTCAATCCCGACGGAGCTCCAGGAGCGGCGATCCGCGCGGACCGGAGATCAGGGCCGGGTGGGGCGGAGAGACCATGTCCTCGGGTCGAGGTCGGCTCGTCGCGATGATTTGAACGGTTGACGGAATGCCGTCGAGGCCGCGGGCCCATCCTGAAACGGTCCACATGCTCCGTCGCTCAGACAACCTACTCCTCCGAACCGACGCCGGTCTCGCGGCCCCGGTCGTACCGCCGCGTGGACGGAAACGGAGGCAGCCAGGACTCCCGACGGACGGTCCAGAGTTCATAGGTCGGCACCAGTTGGTCCGGTGAATCCAGGGATCCGAGATGCACTTCAACCTCGTCACCGGTCCGCGCGAATACCGACGACCCGCAGCGGGGGCAGAAGAACCGCCCCGCATAGTCGCGCGTCTCGCCCACGATCGTCACCGCGCTCTCGGGAAACACCGCGGCGGCATAGAACGGGGCCCCGTGGTGCTTGCGGCAGTCCAGGCAGTGACAGATGCCGACCCGGAACGGCCGCCCCGTGGCCTCAATCCGGACGTCACCGCACAGGCAACCGCCGGTGACGCGTTCCATGTCCGCTCTCCTGCGCTGCGCCTCGGTCGCCGGCGCTGACCTCAGGTCTCGCCGCGATGGATCGGATCCACCCATTTGACCGCTTCCGGCTTCTCGACCGGGTCGATCTCCAGGTTGACCACGACATTGTCGTTGTCGCTGCGCACCAGGACGCAGTCGAGCGGCTCGTCGGTCGAGGCGTTGATCTCCTGGTGCGGCACATAGGGCGGCACGAAGATGAAATCGCCGGGGCCGGCCTCGGCCACGAATTCGAGATTGTTGCCCCACCGCATGCGGGCACGGCCGCTGACCACGAAGATCACGCTCTCGAGCGCGCCGTGATGGTGCGCGCCGGTTTTGGCGTTGGGGTGGATCTTGACGGTTCCGGCCCACAGTTTCTGGGCGCCGGCCCGCGCCGTATTGATGGCGGCGGCGCGGTTCATGCCGGGGGTCTGTGCGGTATTGGGGTCGAGCTGGTCACCCGGGATCACTTTCACCCCCTGGGTCTTCCAGTCGATGTCCCCGTCGTGGTGGTGATGGTCGCTCACGCCGCGTCTCCTTTTATCGTGCGATGCCCGAAGCCGACCACGAGCCGGCCCGCGAGGCAACCCGGCGTGGCGCGGCTGCGGGTCTTTGCATGTGCAGGCAAGCGCGGTGCCCGGTGGTCAAAGAGGACGGCGGCCGCCCCTTGCGCCATAGCGCGTCACATGATCCGCCACCATCCGGGTCAGTATGAAAACCATTCCCTGGGATCTATCGGCGACCTGCCGTGGGGAGATGTTTCGATGAGGAACGGTTCTCACAGAATGTAGACAACCGAGAATCAGACCTGGCGGACGGGGTGGGATTCGAACCCACGAGGGGCTTGCACCCCTGGCGGTTTTCAAGACCGCTGCCTTCAACCACTCGGCCACCCGTCCGTGTCGCGGCATGCCGCTGTGCATCGATACAAGTGCTTGCCCCGCATCGCAAGGACCACGGGGAAACCCGCGATCGCGGCGCGCCAAATCGTACCGCCAATCCGACCGGCGTCACTGGCCGGGCTTGAAGCGGCCGCTCAGGCGTGGCACACGCCATGTCGGGCGGGCAGGGGTACTTCGGCCAGGGAGACGGCAGTGAGGATGACTTTTGGACGTGCGCCCTTGATAGCGCTCGGCGCGGGCCTCGGCCTGCTGGTGGCGGCATGGACGGGACATGCGGCGGCGAACGAGCAGCCGTTCAGTGTCTGGCTCGACGGCGTGCGCCAGGAGGCCAAGGGGCGCGGCGTCTCCGATCGCATCCTCGATGAGGCGCTCGCCGGGGTGAAGCCGATCCCGCGAATCATCGAACTCGACCGCAGCCAGCCTGAATTCAAGCTCAAGGTCGACGAATATCTCGCCCGCGTGGTCACGTCCGGCCGCATCAAATACGGCCGCGCGCTGTTGCAGAAGCACGCGGACATCCTCGACGAGGTGTCCAAGCAGTATGGCGTGCAGAGCCGTTTCATCGTCGCCCTGTGGGGCATCGAGACGGATTTCGGGAGGATCACCGGGGGCTTCCCCGTGGTCGACGCGCTGGCGACGCTGGCCTATGACGGCCGCCGCAGCGCCTTCTTCCGCAAGGAACTGATGATGGCGCTCGACATTCTCGAGCAGGGACACATCAAGCCGAAGGACATGCAGGGGTCCTGGGCCGGAGCCATGGGGCAGAGCCAGTTCATGCCGTCCAGCTTCCACCGGTTCGCCGTCGACCACGACCATGACGGCGACAAGGATATCTGGGGCAGCCTGCCGGACGTGTTCGGCTCGATCGCGACCTATCTCTCCGGCTCCGGCTGGCGCGACGACCTGACCTGGGGCCGGGAGGTGTCGATTCCCAAGTCGTTCGACCGCGCGATGATCGAGAAGGAGACCCGCAAGACCCTGCCGCAATGGCAGCAGATCGGCGTGCGTCAAAGGGACGGCGGAGATCTGCCGTCGCGGGCCGTCGAGGGCCGGATCGTCGAGGTGACCCAACGCGATGGCGCGTCGCGCTACTTCGTCGCCTATCAGAATTTCGAGACGATCCTGAAATGGAACCGGTCGACCTATTTCGCCATCGCGGTCGGCACACTTGCCGATGCTCTGGGAGCACGGTAGTTTCACGATCTAGCGGTGGAAATCAGCGGGACCACCACATCATGAGAATTGTAGAACGTCTGTCATCGACGGGAATTTGGCTTTCGGCGGCAATCCTGGGCCTTGGTCTGGTGCTTGCGGGATGTGCCGAGACCGAATTGCTGGTGCATACGGCCAAGACGGCGAAGAGCCAGAACGCGCCGGCCTCCAAGGGGCGTTACAAGGTCGGCAGCGCGTATCAGATCAAAGGAGTCTGGTACTATCCGAAGGAAGAATGGGACTATTCCGAGACCGGCATCGCGTCTTGGTACGGTCCGGGCTTCCACGGCAAACCGACGGCCAACGGCGAGGCCTTCGACGAGAACGCGCTGACCGCCGCCCACCGCACGCTGCCGATGCCGAGCATCGTGCGGGTCACCAACCTGGATAACGGCCGCTCGATCGTCGTGCGGGTGAACGACCGCGGGCCCTTCGCCCATGGACGGATCATCGACATGTCGCGGCGCAGTGCCCAACTGCTTGGATTCCTGAACAAGGGCACGGCCAAGGTCCGGGTCGAGCTGCTGGAACCGGAGAGTCTCCAGGAACGGGCCGAGGCCCGGGGCGAGCAATATTTCCCGCCGCCGGATCCGACCCTGCCGAAGGCACCGACCCCGACCGCGGCGCCGTCCGGCAACGTACAGGTCGCCGTGCTCAACGCGCCGAGCGGCGCGCAGACGGCCAAGACGGCCCCCGCCAGCCCGAAGGCGGCGGCCCCCATCACGGCGCCGGCTCAAACCGGGGCGCCCGTGCCGGCCTCGCCGGTGCGTCCTTTGGTCAGCCGCACCAAGCCGCAACCGACGCAAATCTATATCCAGGCCGGCTCCTTCGAGGATCCGGAAAACGCCCACCGGCTGACCGGCCGCCTCGGTGCCTTTTTCCAGGGCGCGCATGTGCAGCCGGCCAAGGTGTCGGGCAAGACCTTCTATCGGGTGCGGATCGGTCCTGTGAACGATGTCGACAACGCCGACCGCCTGCTGGAGCGGGTGATCGTCGCTGGATATCCGGGCTCGCGGATTGTCCTCGACTGACGCGATGAGGCACGCCGCACTTCTGTCCCATTCGCCCGCCACCATGCCGCCGATACTGCCGTCCACCGCCCACACTCACCGCAGCGGATCGCCGAAGATGAGACAGAGCCTCCACAACCGTATTGCCGCGCTCGTGATGTTCCTGGCGATCGCCGTTCCGTCGGCTGCAAGCGCCGCCAAGATCGAGACCAATGCCCGTGAGGCGATCCTGCTGGACTACAACACCGGGCAGGTCCTTTTCGAGAAGGATGCCGACGCGCTGATGCCGCCGGCGTCGATGACCAAGATCATGACCGTCTTCTTGGCTTTCGAACGCCTCCTGGACGGCCGGCTCCACATGGATGACGAGATCCCGATCTCGGAGAAGGCCTGGCGCAAGGGCGGCTCGAAGATGTTCGTCGAGGTCGGATCCCGGGTGACGGTTCACGACATCCTGCGCGGCATCATCGTCCAGTCCGGTAACGACGCCTCGATCGCGCTGGCCGAGGCCATCGCCGGGACCGAGGAGGCCTTTGCCGAGCTGATGACGGAGAAGGCGGCCGAGATTGGCATGAAGGATGCGACCTTCCGCAATGCGACGGGGTGGCCGGACCCGGATCACCGCATCACGGCGCGGGGTCTCGCCATTCTGGCCCGCGAGACGATCCGCCGGTTCCCGGAATTCTACGAGATCTTTTCCGAGGAAACCTTCACCTACAACGAGATCAAACAGGGCAACCGCAATCCGCTGCTCTACAAGGCCATGGGCGCGGACGGTCTGAAGACCGGCCACACGGAGAATGCCGGCTACGGCCTGACCGCAAGCGCGAAACGCGGCGACCGGCGCCTGATCCTCGTGGTCAACGGCCTCTCCAGCGTCCGCGAGCGCTCCAGCGAAGGCGAGCGCCTGCTGGATTGGGGGTTCCGCGAGTTCGACAATTACAAGCTCCTGGAGCCCGGCGAGGTGATCGATCAGGCGACCGTCTGGCTCGGCGATCGGCCGTCCGTGCCCCTGGTCACCGAAAACAAGCTGATCCTGACCATGCCGCGCACCGCCCGTAAGGAAATGCGGGTCACCGTCGAGTACGAGGGACCGATCCCGGCGCCCATCGTCAAGGGGCAGGTCCTGGCCCGGCTGCGGATCGCCGCTCCGGACATGGAGGATCGTGTGGTCGCGCTACGCGCCGGCGCGGATGTCGCGAAGCTGGGGCCTTTCGGGCGGATTACCGCGGCAGTCGGCCACCTGGTCTGGGGACCGAGCACGGGTGAGTGACGGTACCGCCCCGCGTGGGCGCTTCATTACGCTGGAGGGCGGCGAGGGGGCCGGCAAGTCGACCCAGGCTGCGGCACTCTGTGCCTGGCTGGATGGCCGGGGGATAACGGCCGTGCGCACCCGTGAGCCGGGCGGCGCGCCGGGGGCCGAGGAAATCCGGCAGCTTCTGGTGACGGGCGAGCCCGGAAAGTGGGACGCGGTCACCGAAGCCCTGCTGATGAACGCGGCCCGTCGCGATCACGTCGTTCGCACGATCCGTCCGGCGTTGGCGCGAGGCGATTGGGTGATCTGCGACCGGTTCTCCGATTCCACCCTGGTCTATCAGGGCGCCGCCGGCGGGGTGCCGATGGCGATGCTGCGGACGCTGATCGACACCGCGACCGAGGGCACCCGGCCGGATCTGACCCTGATCCTGGATATCGACCCGTCCGTCGGCCTTGGGCGGGCCGATGCCAGGGTGGGGGCCGAGACCCGGTTCGAGCGCAAAGGGACCGCTTTCCATACAAAGGTGACCCAGGGCTTCCGGGATCTGGCCACCGCCGATCCCGGGCGTTGCGCGCTGATCGATGGGACCCAGCCGGTGGACGCGGTGACCCGCGACATTCTGGCGGTCGTGTCGGATCGCCTCCCGCTCGGCTAGACTGGCGCGATGAGCGAGGACAGCAACCAAGACGGTCCGGCCGACCTGCCCACCCCGGCCGCGGCGACTGGCCTGATCGGCCATGTGGAGGCGGAGCGTCTGTTGCTGGAAGCGTGGACCTCCGGTCGCATGCCCCATGCCTGGCTGTTCGCCGGCCCGCCGGGGATCGGCAAGGCGACGCTGGCCTTCCGACTGGCGAAGTTCGTTCTAACCGGCGGCGGAGAGGCGTCGGGCGGCCTGTTCGGCGACGCCCTGCCACCCACCAGCCTGGCCGTCGATCCGGATCACCCTGCCGCCCGCCTGGCCGCCGCCGAGGCCCATCCGGATCTGAAGATCCTGCGACGCAAGCCGAACGAGCGTGGCGTGATGAGCGCGGTGATCCGGGTCGATGACGTCCGTGCCTTCGAAAGCTCGCTGCATTTCAAGACCAGCTCCGGCGGCTGGCGCGTCGCGATCGTCGACGAGGCGGAGCGGATGAACAGAAACGCCGAGAATGCGCTTCTTAAAATACTTGAAGAACCACCATCCAAGACACTGATTATAATCGTGTCCAATGCGCTGAACGCAATGCTGCCGACCACGCGGTCGCGCTGCCGTCGGCTGATGCTGTCACCGCTGGAGAATGGCGACGTCGCGCGGCTTGTCGGGCGGGCTCATCCGGATCTGCCGCCCGCCGACCTCGACCTTGTATTGCGCCTGGCCGAAGGAAGTCCGGGACGGGCGATCGAGTTCGTGCAAGCCGGCGGTGCCGAGTTGTATCGCAGTGTGGCCACCGTTCTGGGCGATCTGCCGGACGTCCGGGGCGAACGGCTTCATGCGCTGGCGGGAAGTTGGGGCGGCCGGAAGCCGAAAGAGGGCGAGCAGGATCCGTTCCGGACCGGGAGTGACCTGCTGCTGCGCTGGATCGACCGTGCCATCCGCGCCGCCAATGCCGCCCCCGGACTGAGCGAGATTGTGCCCGGCGACCTGGACGCGGGCCGTGCCTATGTTCAGCGCGTCGGCGTCGAGGCCGTGTTTCGGCGGCGCGAAGCGGTGCGACGGCTGATTCACCTGGAGGGCGCGCTGAACCTCGACCGTAAACAGGTGCTGATCGACGCGATCCACGCGTTGGCCTTCGGCGAAGGGCTGGAACGCCGCCGTGCATGATGGAGCCCGGGGCGCGCGCGGCTTGATCGGGCCACCGCGACGGGCTACCCAGGTCAGGCGCCCTTCGACGCCGTCCTCTCACCGACCGACTGTCTCGCCATGACCTCGACACCGCCCATTCTGGTCGACAGCCATTGCCACCTGGATTTCGACGCCTTCGCGCCGGAACTGGACGAGGTGGTTGCCCGGGCCGAGCGCGCCGGCATCGCCCGCATGGTGACGATCTGCACCCGCATCCGGCAGTTCGACCGCATCCGCGCCGTGGCCGAGCGCTTCCCCGCGGTCTATTGCTCCGTCGGCACGCATCCGCATGAGGCGGGCGAGGAGCGGGGGATCCCGAGCCGGGACATCGTCGACCTCGCCAATAGCTTCGACAAGGTCGTGGCGATCGGGGAGTGCGGCCTCGATTATTTCTACGATAACAGCCCGCGCGACGCCCAGGTGGAGGGCTTCCGCGCCCATATCGCCGCCGCGCGGGAAACCGGGCTGCCGCTGGTGGTTCATGCCCGCGATGCCGACGAGGACACCGCCGCGATCCTTGAGGAAGAGTATGCGAAGGGTCCGTTCACCGGCGTCCTGCACTGCTTCTCCAGCGGACGCGCGCTGGCGATGCGGGCTGTGGATATTGGCTTCTACGTCTCGCTTTCCGGCATCGTGACCTTCAAGAAGAGCCAGGATCTGCGCGACATCGTCGCCGATCTGCCGGTCGAGCGGCTGCTGGTCGAGACCGACGCTCCCTATCTCGCGCCGCCGCCCTATCGCGGCAAGCGCAACGAGCCGGCCTATGTGGTCCATACCCACCGGGTGGTGGCCGAGACCAAGGGGTTGGACGAGGCGGAGAGCGCTCGGATCACCACCGAGAACTTCCTGCGGCTGTTCAACCGTGTGCCGCCCCCTCCCGGTTTCACCCCCGTCGGTTCCGCGGGCGCCGCATGACCGGTGCGCGATGAAAGTGACGATGCTCGGGTGCGGAGCCTCGGTCGGCGTGCCGAGCCTGAGCGGCGGCTGGGGTCAATGCGACCCGGCCGAGCCCCGGAACCGCCGACGCCGCTGCTCGATCCTGGTCGAGAAGGCGGGCAGGCGGGTTCTGGTCGACGCGTCCCCGGACCTGCGCGAGCAGCTTCTCGACGCCGAGGTCGACCGCATCGACGCCCTGCTGTTCACCCATATCCATGCCGACCATACCCATGGGATCGACGATCTGCGGCCATTGTACTGGACCACGCGACAGCGCATTGCGACCTATGCCGACGCGGTGACCTGGGCCGACCTGATGGCGCGGTTCGGATACATGGTCGAAGCCGCACCGACGTCGCCGCCGCATTTCGTTCCGCCGTTGGAGCGCTTCGACCTCGGCGAGGGCCGCTATGATATCGCCGGCCTCTCGGTCGAGGTGATGCGCCAGGATCACGGCGTGTCCGGCGAGAGCCTCGGCTTCATCTTCGACGGCCGTTTCGCCTATTCGACCGACGTGGCGGTGCTGAGTGACGCGCAACTCGACCGGCTGGCGGCCTGCAATCTGGATCTGTGGATCGTCGACTGTCTGCGCGAGGAGGAAAGCGGCGCCCATGCCTCGCTCGCCGAAGCGCTCGCCTGGATCGCGCGGGTGGCCCCGAAACAGGCCTATCTCACCCATATGAATGGCCGGCTGGACTATGCGAAAACACTGGCGAAATGCCCGGCAGGCGTCGAGCCGGGCTATGACGGGCTGGTGGTCGGCCTCTGACTAGCCGATCGCCGCCGTGGTCGATGCCGGAGCCCGGCCGTAAAGGCTGGTTGTCAGCGGTGTTGCCGTCCGCCGCCGCAGCATCGTCCGGAACCCGTCGCGCACCTGTTCCAGGTCCAGGATCAGGTCGTGCCGCGCCGACACCGCCTCGCAGCGGTCCAGCAACTCGTCGAACGCCGTCGCACAGCGCGCCGGAAGGCGCACATGCGGGCTCGCCAGGATCAGCCAGCGCGGCTCCTTCTCGACCCGGAACGGGTCGGTGCGCGGCTGCACCCGCTGGGTGACGTAGAACTCCATGCAGCCCTGAAAATAGCCGCGGACCTCGAACAGGATCGCGCCATCCCCGTCCGCCACGCTCGGGATCAGCGGATCGTCCCGCGCCATCTCATCCATCTCCGCCTCGAGCACGGCGAGGTCGATCAGCATCTCCTCCAGGAACAGCTCCAGGACGTCGGCTTCCGTGGTATCTGAGCCGAAACCATGAACGAAGGACGCCAGGTGAGGGGGGATGACCGTATAATAGTCTTCCCGCATCGAGGACTTGTGGCTCCGGCAACCGGCACCAGCATGCCACGTCAGAATGCGGCCCGGTTTCTTCAGCGCACGTTCGAGTGCTACCCTGGTCATAGACGAATCGTATCGCGAAAACGGAGCGGCGTCCCGCCATGATTGATCCCAAGCTGCTGGGTGACCTCGCCAAGGACCACCAGAAGAACGTGATGTCCCGCGACGAAGCGCGCGCCTTTCTCAAGGACCTGATGGCGGTATGCCGCGAGCATCGGGTGTTCCTGCGGACATCCGACCAGACGATCCGCTTCTCCAAGGTGTTCTCCGACAGCGACCAACGCACGGTGCTCCGCGCCATGGTCGACAAGGAGGGGCGCTGCGCGGCGGCGCAGATCGACTACAAGAGCCCGCCGCCGTCGCCAGAGTGACCGGTCAGGACTGTACCAGCACCCCGTACCATCCGAGGCCGGTATAGGTTTCATAGCCGGGGGTCCGGTGGAAGCCGACCGTTCCGCCGTCGGGCAGGTGATAGGTGCCGGAAGCCCGACCATCGGTCTTCAGGTCGAACCGCTCACTGCTGCCGCTGCCATGTCCGGCATCGGCGATGATCCGGTTCTTGGCGTCGACCAGCATAACCCGCGTCGTGGCACGCTCGACATCCGACAGCCGTACGCCCTGGACGATGGACGCCGCCTGCGGCCCCCAGTCGAAATGGACGCCAAGCACGCCCAGCGGCCGACCGTTGAGTTTGGCGCCTTCGCGGATCGCCGCGCCGTAGGTCGCGACCGGCTGGTGAGCGAGATGGGCATTGGTGGCGATATCGGCGACGACATAATCGTCGCCCGACCTGGTCTGCATCGCCTCACGGAACCAAGGCTCGCGGGAGACGTCGGTGCCGGCGGCGGCGTATCGGTCCGGGCGGCCGTTGGCGATGACCCGACCTTCGGTGTCGCAGATCCAGAGGTCGAGATAGACAGTGTAGGCTGACAGGATCACGCCAAGGCGCTGGGAGGCGTATTGAATGGTGCCGGCGTCCGGCTTTTCCAGACACTCGACGACGGCGCTGTCCGTGGCCCACCAGCGCACGTCGCAGGTCCGCTCATAGAGGTTACGGTCGATCAGTTCGATGGCATTGAGTGCCAGGTCGATGAGGCGCTGGCCGGTGAGGTGGTCGACGACCTGGCGGCCGATGGTCTCGAGAAGACTGGTTTTCTCCGACAGTTCCTCGACAAGGGCATCGGCAATTTCCGCGATCTCGGTGGACACGCCTTTGACTTCACCGGCGACGACGGCGAAACCGCGGCCCAACTCGCCGACGCGCGCGCTCTCGATCAGGGCGTTGAGCGCCAGGATGCGGGTGCGACCGGTGATAGACTGAATGTCGGCGATCTTCTCACGGCTGATGCGTGCGACTTCCTCGCTCAGGCGGATAATCTGCTCGGGATCCGTTGCGTCGCTCTGGCTGACCTGGTCAGGCTTCGACACGGCGTTCTTCGACATAGCGTTCATCGCCAACGACTGGGAATTCATCGGGGCCCCGGAGATCTGTGAGAGGTCTGGATACGGTTCTCATCGCGGCGCGGACGTCTGTGCCGTCATGAGAGCCGTATGTCCGGCTCGGTTTCATCTCAAGGAAGAGAGGCTATGTGTTTGGCTGAGCGGCATTATAACCCGGTATGATGAGAGACTCCATATAAGGTGTGGGGTAACCGCTGCGACCCGGAAACCTACGGAAGCGGCAATTCGTCATATCAGATTTCCCATAATATACATTATGCGCGTCATGTGGATCAAATGTTCCACATGACCGCAGCCACGGCACCTCCCTCCCACCGCTGACGACCGAGGTGCCCCATGGCACCTAAGGTCAAGCACCAGCGGGATAATTCCCCGACCGTCACCCTCTCAATCGAGGTTCCGGCAGACCTTGTCGAAGCCGTCGCGCTGGTTCTTGAGGCGACGGCGGATGCATTGCGCCGCGCGTCACCGGAAATTGGGAAATCGACCGCCGACGACGGCGGCTACGCCGATGAACCGGGCAGCGCTGCGAAAGGCAGCGTCTATCTCTCCGACCGGCGCCAGCGAAGCTGGATGCTGTACCGGTTCGTTCGCCGCTCCGTCACCAACCAGGCCATCCCTCGGACGCTTGAGGAGATCATCGCCGAGGCCGCCACGCTGGTGGATTTCGATGACGCCACGGCACAGCAGCTCTACCAGGTCAAACTGCGGGTTCAGAACCGCAAGCTACGCAAACGCAGGAACCGGGAAATCACCCGCCTCGCCCGTAGCGATGCGTCCCTCACGATCACTCACATTGCCGAACTG
>JARGOG010000037.1 GCA_029212785.1 Thalassobaculaceae bacterium | reverse complement strand
GGCCGCCTCCGGCTCGAAGGCGGCATAGGTGGAGATGTTGACGATGGTCCCGCCGCCCTGCTTCTCCATGACCGGCACGACCAGTCGCGCCATTCGGATCACGTTCATCAGGTAGACGTCGAGGCCGAGATGCCAGTCGTCGTCGGTGAGCTCGAGCACAGGCCCCTTCGGGCCGTGGCCGGCGGAATTCACCACCGCGTCGATCCGCCCCCATTTGTCGAGGGCGGCATCGACCAGCGCCTTAAGCACGTCCGGCTCCAGATTCGAGCCGGTCACCGAAATCCCGCCGAGTTCCTCCGCCAGCGCCTCCCCCTTGCCGGAGGAGGAGTTGATGGCGACGGCATAGCCTTCCGCCGCCAACTTGCGCGCAATCGCCGCCCCCATGCCGGAGCCGGCGGCGGTGACGAGGGCGACTTTGGCATCGGACATGACGAAAGGCTCCGGTTTAGTGGATCTCCGGCTCCGCCGTCGCCATCGTGCCCATCAGGACATCGAAGTCGCAGCCCTTGTCGGCCTGGGTGATGTGGTCGGCGTAGATCGCGCCGAAGCCGCGCTCGAACTTGCGCTCTGGCGGGGTCCAGGCGGCGCGCCGGGCGTTCAGCTCTTCCTCCGACACGTCGAGATGCAGGCGCCGTCCGTCGACATCGAGCTCGATCATGTCGCCATCCTCGACGAAGGCCAACGGGCCGCCGATCCAACTCTCCGGCGCCACATGCAGGACGCAGGTGCCATAGCTGGTGCCGCTCATCCGGGCGTCGGAGATCCGCACCATGTCGCGGATGCCCATTTCCAGAATCTTCTTCGGAATCGGCAGCATGCCCCATTCCGGCATGCCCGGCCCGCCCTGGGGTCCGGCATGCTTGAGCACGATCACGCTGTCCGGCGTGACCTCCAGGGCAGGATCGTCCATGCGCGCGGCCATGTCGTTATAGTCGGCAAAGACCACCGCCGGACCGCGATGCTTCATGAACTTCGGGTCCATGGCGGTTTGCTTGATCACCGCCCCGTTCGGCGCCAGGTTGCCGCGCAGCACCGCCAGGCCGCCCTGCTTGCTCAGCGGATTGGCGCGGCGGCGGATGACCTCTTCGTTATAGACGTCGGCGGCGGCGATATCCTCGCCCAGCGTCTTGCCGGAGACGGTGACCGCGTCGGCGTGCAGCAGGTCCTTGAGCTCGCCGAGCAGCGCCGGCAGGCCGCCGGCATAGAAGAAGTCCTCCATCAGCCACCTGCCCGACGGCCGGATATCTGCGAGCCAGGGGACTCGGCGCGAGATCGTGTCGAACCGGTCGAGGTCGATCGGCAAGCCGAGGCGGCCGGCCATGGCGATCAGGTGGACAATGGCGTTGGTCGACCCGCCCATGGCCATGACGGTGGAGATCGAATTCTCGAACGCGCCCTCGGTCATGACATCCGTCGGTTTCAGGTCCTCCCAGACCATGTCGACGATGCGCCGGCCGGAGAGTGCCGCCATGCGGGAATGGTTCGAGTCGGGGGCCGGAATGGCGCTGGAGCCGGGCAATGACATACCGAGTGCCTCGACGGCGCTCATCATCGTCGCCGCCGTGCCCATGGTCATGCAGGTACCGGGAGACCGGGCGATGCCCTCCTCGATCTCCTCCCAGTCGCGCTCGGTGATGTTGCCGACCTTGAGTTCGGCCCAGTACTTCCAGGTATCCGAGCCGGAGCCCAGCGTCTTGCCGTGCCAGTTGCCGCGCAACATCGGGCCGGCGGGCACGAAGATCGACGGTATATTCATGCTGGCGGCCCCCATCAGCAGGGCCGGCGTGGTCTTGTCGCAACCGCCCATCAGCACCGCTCCGTCCGCCGGGTAGGAGCGCAGCAGCTCCTCGGTCTCCATGGCAAGCAGGTTGCGGTACATCATGGTCGTTGGTTTCTGGAACGGCTCGGAGAGCGAGATCGCCGGCAGTTCGACCGGGAAACCACCGGCCTGCCACACACCGCGTTTCACCTCTTCGGCGCGCTGGCGGAAATGGGTGTGGCAGGGATTGATCTCGGACCAGGTGTTGATGATGGCGATGACCGGCTTTCCGTTCCAATCCTCGCGGGAATAGCCCATCTGCAGGGTCCGCGAACGGTGGCCGAAGGCCCGCAGGTCGGCCGCCCCGTACCAGCGCGCACTGCGCAGATCCTCATACCGCTTGCGCGCCATCTCATTTCCTCCAGTCGATTGCTTGTGAACGTGTTTTGCCGCAGTCGAGCATCGGGGCCGACAGGGGTCAAGGTGCGGCGACGGGTGAAAACAGAATGACGGTTCGCGGATCCTGACATCATACTCCGCCCCGACATGCTCCGCCTCGCCGAGACGAAAAGGAAACAGCCCCATGGAATTCGACGCTCACCATCTGCTGATGATGCTGGGGTTCCTGCTCGCCGCCTATTCGGTGGTGGCCAACGACGCAATCCAGACGTTGGGCACCTTCCTGAGCTCGAACAGCCATCGGCCGTGGTGGGTGCTGTGGCTGTTCGCCGGCGGGATCCTGACGGTGGTGTTCTTCTACGGCTGGTTCGCCTATGACGGCGACATCTCCTACGGTCGCTTGGAGACGGTCCCGATCCCGGATCTGTTCACCTGGGCCCTGGTACTTCCTCCGCTGATCGTGTTGGTCCTGACCCGATACGGCATCCCGGTCAGCACCACCTTCCTGATCCTGACCTCCTTCACTGCCGCCGCGCTGCCGAGCATGCTGCTGAAGTCGGTGGTCGGCTATCTGGTCGCCTTCGCGGTGGGCCTCGTCGTCTATCTGGCGATCAGCAAGCTGTTCTACGCCCGATTCCTGACGTCCCGAGATCAGCCTCCGGCGCGGTACTGGGTGGCGCTGCAGTGGATCTCGACCGGCTTCCTGTGGAGCCAGTGGCTGGTCCAGGACCTCGCCAACATCTTCGCCTACCTGCCGCGTCAGCTCGATCTGTCGATGCTGATCTTCGCGCTGGTGGTGATGCTGGTCCTGCACGCCTACCTGTTCTATCGCCGCGGCGGCGCGATCCAGGGGATCGTCACCTCCAAGACCAATACCCAGGACATCCGCTCGGCCACGCTGATCGACTTCAGCTACGCGCTGATCCTGATCTTCTTCAAGGAGCTGTCGAACGTGCCGATGAGCACCACCTGGGTGTTTCTCGGACTGCTGGCCGGACGCGAACTCGGCCTGGTGCTGATGCTGCAGGTCACCTCCCTGCGCCAGGCCGGGCAGACCGCCTCGCGGGATATCGCCAAGGCGCTCGCCGGGCTCGCGGTCAGCGTGGTGGTGGCGTTCTCCATGCCGTATCTGGCCGCGTACACGGGCGGATTCACCCATGACCACGCGCATCCCCTGACGGTCTCGCCGGACTAAGGAGCAGACGAACAGGAGGCACCATGTCTGACGACCGCCACGCCGTCACCACGCTGGTCTTCGCCGCCGACCCGGCGGCGCCGAACAACCCGGACCTGCCGGTGGTGATCGTCCGCGCGGCCATATCCCGGGACCTCCCGGTCTCGGAGGTGCAGGCGACGGTGCGGCGCAACGGCTGGGGCGGAGCCTGGCTCTACGGGGTGTTTCCCTATCACCACTATCATTCGAACGCCCATGAGGCGCTGATCTGCGTCGGCGGCGAGGCCGACCTGCTGCTCGGCGGAGAGGGCGGGGAGCGGATCACGGTGCGCCATGGAGACGCCCTGGTGCTGCCGGCGGGGACCGGACACAAGTGCCTGTCGTCGAGCCGCGACTTCCTGGTCTGCGGCTGCTATCCGCCGGGTCAGGAGGACGCCGATCTCAAGCGCGAAGGTGACCCGCGCGACGGCGTGGCGGCGGCGGTCGCGTCCGTCACCCGGCCGCAGACCGATCCGCTGTTCGGCGCGACCGGCCCCCTTGTCGAGGCCTGGGGCGGCTGACCGGCGTGGCCGCAACCTCACCTAAAGGGTCCGGCTACATCCGGGCGCCGGCGCGCCGACGGCGTTTGACGTCGCCAGGCTGGATCTTTGGCTTGGCCCTTTCCTCTTTGGCGGCGGCTACCCGCTGCTCGAGCTCTTTGTCCACCGTGTTGTCCGTCCAACTGACCATCGTGCGAACCATCTGCACCCGCGCCATCTCGAAGCCGCGACGGACGGAGGAACGCTCGTCCTCCTGGCTCACTTCCTCATCCGGCATGACCGGCAGATTGGCCAGGATGTAGCCGATCGCGTCGTCGATGTTTTCGCCCTGATTGCTGTCCAAGGCGGTGAACCAGATCCCGCAGAGATGGCTCCAGCCATCCAGCGCATAGGACACGTCACGGCGGATCTGCTGCGCGAATCCCTTCGTCTTGTCGTATTCGCGGAAGACATTCATGAAGAACGAAAAGAACTGCTCGATCTGATTGAAACGGTCGTCCACGTAATCGAGGAAATCCTTGATCGCAAACCGCACCAGCGTGATCCGGTCCGAGGTCTCGGACCGGGACGTCTTGGCGTATTGCGTCATCGTCCGGTCCATCCGCTTGATCTCGTTGCGGGTCCGCGTGAGGAATCCGTCCGTCTTGTTCTCCGCCTCGATGTTCACCGCACCGAACGGCGCCATGTAGCTCGTAAGCTCCTCCAGGCGCTGGTTGACCACCTTCACCGGCGCCCCGAGTTCCTCGGAGGCGAAGGACAGCACCCGCTCGGTAAGGACAGAGGCATCCAGGCCCGCTTCCTTGCTGGCGTCCTTGTCCTTGGTCAGGCGCATCAGCAGGGCCGTATCGGCGTTCGCCATGAAGGCATCGCCCTTGCGGATGCCGCAATCCCGGGTGAGCTGTGCCAGAAAGCTGAGATAGGTCATCAGCCGGTCCTGCTTCTCCCGGTCGACCTCGAGCGCCGCCTGGGCGCGGACCTCGTCGGTCTCGCCCATGGTCTGATCGACACGGATCCGCAGCTCACGGATCTTGAACGGGTCCGGCGACTCCTCATCGGGAATATCGTCGATGCGGTGGTAGAGTTCCTTGTCCCGCAGGGACATGCCGGCGAAGGCTGGCACGTCTCGCCAGGGCAGGATCATGACGCTGCGCGAGTCGGTTCCTCCCATGCCGCTCGGCACGGTGATCTCCCAGTCCAGATCCCGTCCCATATCGACGACCCGCAGCCGGCATTCCTTCAGACTGTTGGTCTCGAAGGGAACACTCGCCCCGCGGGCTTCGAAGCTGAGGGGCATCGGCCGGTCTTTACGGCTCATCACGGCACCTCCTGCATCGAGTCGCTGAAGTTGCTCCATGTCGACTGGTCGACCGCTGCGGCCGCCCGGTCCAGGATCATGTCCGGGTCAATCTCGTTACCGCCATAGGTCGTCATGCCGATATTGCAGCGCACGACGACCTGTTTCCCGTCGATCTCGATCGGCAGTTCGCAGGCGTCCCGCAGGCGACCGGCGAGGATATGCGCACCTTCGAGCGTCAGGCCGGTGGCCACCAGGGCGGCGAACCAGTTCCGGCCGAGCCAGCTGACGATGTCCGCGGATCGCATGGCATTGCAGAGCCGCTCGCTGATACGCTCGGCCAGGAACCGCGACGGCACCGACGGCTCCGAAAGCACGCGGAGGAGGATCACGTAGCCGATCTGGCCGTGACGGTGCACGACCGAGCCGGAATAGGAGATCAACCAGCGGAACGCGTCGCCATCGACGCAATTCTCGGCGGGAATCACGCCGTTTGCAAAACCGCCCACCAGGGCGCGGTCCGCGCGCCGGATCTGCAGGGCGACCGTCTCCGGCACCGGTCCGTCGACATCGGCGGCCAGGATGTAGTGGTCCGCGCCGGTGCGCACCGCCTCCATTCCGGCGGCATGGTCCTTCACGATCACGACCGAGATGACACCGCTGTCACGCGGCTCGCCCATCGAACAGATTTCCTGGGCGAGACATCCGACAATGACGGCACCGGGCGGCACTTCGACGCCCATCTCGCAGCTCACCGGTCCCCGGAACCCCCGATCACCGTCGCCGATCATGCGCTGCGCCGCCACCTGCGCCGCGAGATCCGCTCCCGAGATAAAGACCGACCGCTCCATTCCCACTCTCTCCCAACCGGCCGCCTCGGAGGCCGAGATCCGATCTCCTCAGACGGCAAGCGCTTCCCGAGCCCTCGCGCCGCGCGCTACGGGGTATATGAATGATGACCGCCCTCGCGACCGACCAGCAGAGGCGGTCAAGTCCGTGCGTCGGACGACGATGTGATTTGGAAATCTGCTCCTGCCCGCAAAAGAGTTCAGACGCCGGATAGACGGTGCATTGACGTCCTCACACAATCACTCCCAGCCGTTGCCTCCATAGACCGCCGATAATTCCCCACAATATTCTTACGGTATCATATATTCAGATTGTATATCAATATGAAATCTTCAGAACTATTGATTAGTGCACGGTGTTTTATTTAATATTCAAATTCTAACGTAGTCTTTTTATTTAAATCGAAATGTATAGCGTTTAGAGTCTCGCCACACCGCCGTATGAGCGCTGGTCGATCTGCACATTGTGCGATGCAAAATGGAGACCCAACTTTTAACATCCGGTTAACGCACGAAGGCGCCGCCGCCCAACCGCGACGCCGCGCCATGCAGGGCACGGCGACAGGTGCGCGGTCATCGGGACGGCGGCTCGATCGATCTGAATGATGGGCTAAAATCCGCGGCACCCGGCCGTCGCTCGACCGGGTGCCGCGACCTCAATACCGCAGTTCCTGGAACACCGGATCCACACTGCCGTTCCAGCGGCCGTCGAATGCCTCGATCAGGTCTGCCGCCTGACTGCGGCCGGTCGAGACGATCTCCTCGAGCGGCTGGAGATAGACGGTCTCGTCCTTGCCTTGGAAATCGAGCCGGGCGCGCCGCTTCAGCCCTTCGCGGGCGAGATCCACCACATCACCGGCCCATTCCTGCAGGCTCCGCCCCCGGAACCGGGCCGACAGCCCGTCTTTGGGAACGATATTGCGCAGCTCCTCCTGCTCGGCGACCGTCCAGTCGCGGCAGAGCTGCCAGGCCTGATCCTGCACGCCCTTGTCGTAGAGCAGGCCGACCCAAAGCGCCGGCAGGGCGCAGATCCGGCCCCAGGGGCCACCGTCGGCCCCGCGCATCTCGATGTACTTCTTGAGACGTACTTCCTGGAAGACCGTGGTCGTGTGATCCGACCAGTCGCCCATGGACGCCGTATGCTGGGCCATCTCCGGCAGTTTGCCGGCCATGAAGTCGCGGAAACTCTTGCCCGAGGCATCGATATACTCGCCGTCGCGATAGACGAAATACATCGGCACATCGAGCAGGTAGTCGACATAGCGCTCGAAGCCGAAGCCTTCCTCGAAGACGAAGGGCAGCATGCCGCAGCGATCCGGATCGGTATCGGTCCAGACATGGCTGCGGAACGACTGAAAGCCGTTCAGCTTGCCTTCGGTGAAGGGCGAGTTGGCGAAGAGTGCGGTGGCAATCGGCTGTAGAGCGAGCGAGACCCGGTACTTCTCCACCATGTCGGCCTCGTCCTCGAAATCGAGGTTCGCCTGGATGGTGCAGGTCCGCTTCATCATGTCGAGGCCAAGCGAGCCCTTCTTCGGCATGTAGGCGCTCATGATTCCGTATCGGCCCTTAGGCATCCAGGTGATGTCCTCGCGGGTCGAGGTCGGATCGAACCCGAGACCGAGCATGCCGACGCCGAGTTCGTCGCAGACCTCGCGGACCTGGGCGAGATGGGTGTGCACCTCGTCACAGGTCTGATGCAGATTGTCGAGCGGTGCCCCGGACAGTTCGAACTGGCCACCGGGTTCGAGCGTGATCGCACAGCGCCCCTGGGTCAGGGCGATGACCTTGCCCTTCTCCTCGATCCCCTGCCAGCCGAAACGCTGGAGACCGGTAAGAATCGCACCGATCCCGTCGGCGCCCTCATAGGGCAGACGCTTGTTGTCGGACAGGCGGAAAGCGAACTTCTCGTGCTCGGTTCCAACCTTCCAGTCACTTCGAGGCGTGACGCCGGAGGAGAACCACTCGATCAGCTGCGCTTTGTCGGTGATGGGCGCACCCTGATCTTCAGGCGGACGGGACATCGGGCCTCCGGTCTCAGTCGTGGCGAGTGGTCCAATCGCCCACGAGCGCCTGCCAAATGGCAAGCACCGCGAGCGCGGCCGTGTCGGCGCGAAGGAGACGCGCTCCCAAGCTGACAGGCGTAACAAACGGCAGCTTCCGAAGCCGGTCAAGTTCCGCTTCGGCAAAGCCCCCTTCCGGTCCGATCAGGAATCCGGCCCTTGTAAGTGATCGGTCGCGATGCATGGCCAGCGCGTCGGCGATCGGCGGACCACCGGTTTCGTCGGCGAGAATCAGGGCCCGGTCCTCGGGCCAGGCCTCGATCAGCGTCTCCAGCTTGGCAGGTTCCCGCACCTCCGGCACCGTCAGCCGATCGCTCTGCTCCGCCGCTTCGACGGCATTGGCGCGCAGACGGTCGGTATTTACCCGGTCGACCATGGTGTGACGGGTCATCACCGGCCACAGCAGCGACGCGCCGAGCTCGGTCGCCTTCTGGGCGGTGAAATCGATGCGCGCGCGCTTGATCGGCGCGAAGGCCAGCCAGACATCGGGTTCGGGGCGCTGCGGGCGGAGCTGTTCGATAACGGCGAGCTCGGCGGCTTTTTTCGACACCGCCGCAATCTGAGCCCGCCATTCGCCGTCACGCCCGTTGAACAGCGCCACCCCCTCGCCGGGGCCGAGCCGCAACACGTTCCTGAGGTAATGGGTCTGGTCGAGGCCGAGCGGCACCGCGCCGCCCGCCGCGAGCGGGGCGTCGACATAGAGTCGGGTTTCGATGCCGTCCTTCATGGGCGCGGTGTAGCCGGGGAGACAGAGATGGGCAAGCGCCACAACCCCACCCCGTCAGGGAGCAATCCGCTCCACCCACTCCGACCGGTCATAGGGCGGGGTACCGGCATCGGCGAAGTATTCCTCCGCGCCGAGGATCTTGCCGCCCATGACCCGATAGAAGCCGACGGCGTAGAGGTCCTCCTCGCCGTTGGAGATGTGGATTCGGGCCACCGCCCCTTCGGCGGTCGCGTCGACGGACTTCACCGTGAGCTTCCAGTCGCCGGGATAGCTCCGGTTCAGACCGACATAGTTCGCCGGGCCGGGAATCCGTTCGCCGGTCTGCGGCCAGATCGCCTGGAAACCGCCGTCGAGCAGCCGGGTCACCGAGTCCCAGTCGCGATGGTTCATCCGCTCCCACAGGGCCCGCACCGGGTCGGTCGGATCAGAGATCATGGTTGCCAGCATGACGGTCTCCTGTTGCCGGGCTCCTTGTGCCAGGACGGCGGATGTTCTATTTTTGTTCCAACACTGTCAAGCTTGATTGCGCCGCGGGCTGCGCGTAGGGTCCGCCACCGTTTTCTGAGCCGATTTTCCCGCGCGGCAGCCCGCGCGCCGACCGCCCGAAGGAGAGCCCGCGATGTCGGACGACTACGACGCCGAGACCACCCCCGCGCCCGCCAGCAACAATTCGGGCATCGCGTCCGCCAGCGAGGGCGACTCCCCCTATGTCGGCGGCATCAACGCCGGCCAGCTTGAGTCCTTCATTCAGCGCATCGAGAATCTGGAGGAGGAGAAGGCCAACCTGATGGCCGACATCAAGGAGATCTTCGCCGAAGCCAAGGCCCAGGGCTACGACGTGAAGATCATGCGCCAGATCCTGCGCCTGCGGAAAATGGAAGAGGACGACCGCGACGAGTTGGAGACCCTGCTCGAGGTCTACAAGCGCGCGCTCGGGATGGCGTAGGCGGGGCGCGTCAGTCCCTTCAAACACCGACATCCCGGCGGATCCGGACCTGATGCGGAGGTCGGCCGGGACCCAGCCAGCTACGACAGTCCCTCGGTCCCGGGCTACGTCCGGGGTCTCCCAGGATGACAAAATAGTAGGGTGATGCTCCTGCTAGCAGAGCTCCACTACGCCACGCCCTATTCCGCCGCCCGCTTCGCCGCGTCCGGGTTGCGCAGTTGCTCCTCCAGCGCCTTCACCTTGGCTTCGGCACGGGCCACATGGGTGTCCTTCACGTGGCCGTAGCCGCGGATCTGCTCCGGCACCAGGGCAAGATCGACCGCCACCGCGTGGGTCTGCGACGTCAGCCCCTCAGCCAAGCGCTCCATGCGGGCGATATACTCGTCGCGCAGGCGCCGCTCCATCCGCCGCTCCTCGGTACGCCCGAAAATGTCGAACGCCCCCCCGCGCAGGCCTTTGAATTTCGCCAGGAATCCGAAGGCGCTCAGCATCCACGGCCCGTAGACCGATTTCTGCAGCTTGCCCGTCTCCGGGTCGCGCTTTGAGAACAATGGCGGGGCGAGGTTGAACTGCAGCTTGAAGTCGCCTTCGAACTTCTCGTTCAAGTGCTTGAGGAACGTGCCGTCGGTGTAGAGCCGGGCGACCTCGTACTCGTCCTTGATCGCCATCAGCTTGAAGGCGTAGCGGGCGACAGCCCGGGTCAGGGCGTCGCTACCCGGCACCGCCTTGGTCTCGGCCGCCGCGACGGTATCGACGAGATCCTTGTAACGCCCGGCATAGGTCGCGTCCTGATACTCGGTCAGGATGTTGAAGCGCCGCTCCACCAACTCGGCGAGGGTCTCGGGCGCGGCCCGCGCCGGGGTCTCTGTCTTCGGCGCGATGATCCGTTCCACCGCGTCGCGGTCATGGGCGGCGCGGCGACCCCATAGGAAGGCCTGCTTGTTGAAGGCGACGGCGACGGCATTGAGTTCGATCGCCCGCTCGATCGCCTCGGCGCTCAACGGTACCAGTCCCTTCTGAAAGGCATAGCCCAGCATGAACAGGTTGGAGGCGATGCTGTCGCCCAGCAACTTGGTGGCGATGCGGTTGGCGTCCACGAACTCGGCCGAGTTGTCGCCGGCCATCTCGCGGATCTGCGCCTTCATGCCTTCCGCCGGGAACTGCAGGTCCGGGTTCTGGGTGAAGGCGCCGGTCATCGTCTCCTGGGTATTGACCACCGCGCGGGTCCGCTCCCGGCTCATCGCCTTCAGGCCGTCCTTGGACACCGCCGTGGCGATATCGCAGGCCAGCATCAGGTCGGCCGAGCCGGTGGCGACCCGGGGCGCGTGCACCGCATCCGGCGAGCTCGCGACCTTCACGTGACTGATCACCGCGCCGCCTTTCTGGGCCAGGCCGGTCATGTCGAGGATGCTGGTCCCCTTGCCCTCCAGATGGGCCGCCATGCCGATCAGCGCGCCGATGGTGACGACCCCGGTGCCGCCGATGCCGGTGACCAGGATGCCATAGGGCTCGTCCAGGCTCGGCAACGTCGGCTCGGGCAGGGCCTCGAAGACCGCCGGCGGGGTATCGGATTTGGATGCCTGGCCCGCACTCTTGCGGACCTTGCCGCCGATCACGTTGACGAAGCTCGGGCAGAAGCCCTTCACGCAGGAATAGTCCTTGTTGCAGGTCGACTGATCGATCTGGCGCTTGCGGCCGAACTCGGTCTCGACCGGTTGGATCGACACGCAGTTCGACTGCACCCCGCAATCGCCGCAACCTTCGCAGACCTGTTCATTGATGAAGATCCGCTTGTTCGGATCCTCCATCAGGCCGCGCTTGCGACGCCGGCGCTTTTCCGCGGCACAGGTCTGGTCGTAGATGATGACCGTGACCCCCGACGTCTCGCGCAGGTCGCGCTGGATGGAATCCAGTTCGTCGCGGTGATGCACGGTCGTGCCGGCGGGCCAGATGCTGTCGGAGGGATATTTCTCCGGGTCGTCGGTGACCACGTCGATCCGCGCCACCCCTTCGGCGGCGACCATGCGGGCGATCATCCACGGCGTGAGCTGGCTGTCCGACGGCTGGCCGCCGGTCATGGCGACGGCGTCGTTGAACAGGATCTTGTAGGTCATGGTCGCCTTGGCGGCGACGGCCTGGCGGATCGCGAGCGAGCCCGAGTGGTTGAAAGTGCCGTCGCCCAGATTGGCGAAGATATGCTTTGTCTCCGTGAAGGGCGCCATGCCGACCCAGGGCACGCCCTCGCCGCCCATCTGGGTGAAGGTCTCGGTACTGCGCGGCATCCAGGACGCCAGGAAGTGGCAGCCGATGCCGGCCATGGCGCGCGAGCCGTCCGGCACCTTGGTCGAAGTATTATGCGGGCAGCCGGAGCAGAAATACGGGGTGCGGGCGAAATCCGACGGCTTGGCCTGTTCCGATCTCATGCGTTGCTCGACCAGGGCGCGGCGCGCCTTGATCCGGTCGAGATCGGTGATCTCCAGCACCCGGTCGGCAATGGCCAGCGCGATCTCGTTGGCGAACAGCTCGCCATTGACCCGCAGCAGCGGCTTGCCGTCGAGGGTCTTCTTGCCCTCGATCTTCGGCTGGCGGGCATGCGGCTGGTCGTACAGGATCTCCTTGAGCTGCCACTCGATCAGCGAGCGCTTCTCCTCGATCACCAGGACCTTCTCGGCGTCAGCCGTCGCGGCGATGGCGCCCGACGGCTCCAGCGGCCAGGTCATCCCGACCTTGTACAGGCGCAGCCCGATGTCGCGGGCCATCTCGGCGTCGATGCCGAGATCGTCCAGCGCCTGACGGACGTCGAGATAGGACTTGCCGGTGGTGACGATCACCAGACGCGGCCTGTCGGTGTCCCAGACCACATTGTCGAAGGCGTTCGCCTGGGCGAAGGCGCGGACCGCCGGCAGCTTGAAGTCCTGCAGCCGGTGCTCCTGGGTGGTCCAGTCGTCCGGCCAGCGGATGTTGAGCCCGCCCGCCGGCATGTCGAACTCGGGGATCGTGATGCTCACCGAATCCGGATTGGCATCGACCGAGGCGGTGCTGTCCATGATCTCGGCGGTGGTCTTGAAGCCGACCCAGCACCCGCTGAACCGGCTGAGCGCGATGCCGAGCAGGCCGAAATCAAGCGTATCCTGCACGCCGGCCGGGTTCAGCACCGGGATATTGGCGTCGACGAAGGCGTACTCGCTCTGATGCGGAACGGTCGAGGATTTGGCGACATGGTCGTCGCCGGCGAACAGAAGCACGCCGCCGAGCTTGGCGGAGCCAGCGAAGTTTCCGTGCTTGAACACGTCGCCCGAGCGGTCGACCCCCGGCCCCTTGCCGTACCAAAGCCCGACCACACCATCCGCCGTGGCGCCCTGGAACAGCCCGGGCTGCTGGGAGCCCCATACGGATGTCGCCGCCAGTTCCTCGTTCACGCCGGGCTGGAAATGGATGCGGTGCTCGTTCAACAGCTTGCCGGACCGCCAGAGCTGTTGGTCGTAGCCGCCGAGCGGCGAACCGCGATAGCCGGAGATATAGGTCGCGGTGTCGTGTCCCGCCGCCTTGTCGATCCGGCGCTGGATCATCGGCAGCCGCACGAGCGCCTGCACCCCGGTCAGGAAGATCCGTCCCCGATCGAGCGTGTATTTATCGTCGAGCGTTACAGTCGCTAGCGCGTTCTTCGTCTGCGCGTGGCTGGACTGAACCATCTGTCGCCTCCCGGCTCGTCTGGTTGTCTCTCCCTGATGTGGGATGCGAGCCTGTGACCCAAAGGTAATGGGTGCTGACCTAACCGACAACACACCGTCGCCAGCACCGGGATCTTGACGCCTGATTAGGACAGAGGACCGCGGCCCTGGCAACGGGGCCAGAGCTTGCTCCGGGAATCCGGCCCGGCTGGCGCCTAGAGGTCTTCAAACTTCAGAAAAGCGATGAAGTCGTTGGTAAATCGCGGGCTACCGATCCGATTGAAATCATTGCCGACATTGGTTTGATCCACGGTTCCGATCACGAATCTCGGCGTCCCTTCCTCGTCGCAGAGCGGCAACAGGATGCGGCGGGCGTAATACAGCGGATCACCGTCGCGATAGACGGTGCCGGAGGTGAACATCACGAGCCGCTTGGTCAAAATCCGGGTGCACCGACCGCTGACCAGATGCAGCATGTCGTCGTCGAACACGTCGCGGAGATACCGCCCGCGCATCGGCGACGTGAAGTATTTGCGGATTCCCTCGCCAACCAGACGGTAGAAATATTCCCCGGCCTCGTCTCGTTCCAGGAGCCAGATGAAGGGCAGCAGCCCCGCCTTCGCCAGTACGATGGGATCCAGCGTGGATCTCGCGGGCGGGCTATCCCGCCCGGCACCGGCCGCCTTCCAGATTGTGAGAAGCGCGGAGCAACGTTCCGCACTGCCGATCCTTTCCAGGACCGGATCAAGCGGACCATCCCATTCGTCCAATACCTCGGCGCTGGCCAAATTCCCCCCAATCCCCACACAGTCCGTATCAAAATAGCTCTAGGATTTCGAGTTTTTTTTAGAATATTTCACAATTTGTTGAACGAAGCCCCTGAAATTTCTCCCAAACTCGGCGAGTCAGCCTCGACGCCGCGCGGTGGAACCGTTAAGCAGGCTTCGCTGTCGAATCGAGGTCCTCCGTAGGAGCCCAAACAGATGACCGTGCTCGTCACCGGCGCCGCCGGCTTCATCGGCATGCATACCGTGCGCGCCCTGCTCGATCGGGGCGACCGGGTCATCGGCATTGACAATCTCAACGCCTATTACGATCCGGCCCTCAAGCAGGCACGGCTGGCGGAGATCGGGGACCGCAACGGCTTCAGCTTCGAGCGGATCGATTTCTCCGACCGGGCCGCCATGGCGGAGTTCGATGCGCGCCATCCCGAGATCGACCGGATCGTCCATCTCGGCGCCCAAGCCGGCGTGCGGTACTCGATCCAGGAGCCGTTCGACTACGCCAGCGCCAACCTCGTCGGCCATCTGGTGATGATGGAGATGGCGCGGGGCCGCATGCAGCCGAGCGCGCGCCATGGCGGGCTCCGGCACTTCGTCTACGCATCCTCGTCCAGCGTCTATGGCGCCAACCGCGACATCCCGTTCTCGACCGAGGACCGGGTCGACCGTCCGGTGTCGTTCTACGGCGCGACGAAGAAGGCCAACGAAGTGATGACCTACAGCTATTCGAGCCTGTACGGCATTCCGTCGACGGGCCTGCGGTTCTTCACCGTCTACGGCCCCTGGGGCCGGCCGGACATGTCGCCCTGGCTTTTCACCGAGCGCATCCTGCGGGGCGAGCCGATCCAGGTATTCAACCATGGCCGGATGCGGCGCGACTTCACCTATGTCGACGACATCGTCGCCGGCGTTCTGGCCGCCCTCGACCATCCGCCTTCGGCTGCCGAGGACGGGGTTCCCAACGCCGTCTACAATCTGGGAAACAATCAGCCGGTCGCTCTGCTCGACTACATCCGGGTGATCGAGGCCGCCTGCGGGCGCGAGGCCCGGCTCGACATGAAGCCGATGCAGCCGGGCGACGTGCTCGAGACCTACGCGGATATCGACGCCAGCACCCACGCCCTCGGCTATGCCCCGACGACCGGCATCGAAGACGGCATCCCGCGCTTCGTCGCGTGGTTCAAGCGCTATCACGGGATCTGACCCAGTCCGTCGTCATAGGCCATCGGGGCTGCGCGGGGCGGAGGCCGCCGGGTCGGCGCTATTCCGCCACCGCCTCGTCGGCACGCACGCCCCAGACATCGGCACGGCGCAGCCAGCCGTCGATGCCGGCGACCTCGACCTCGCACCATTCCGCGCGACAGGCCTCGAGCCAGGCGATCACCCCCGGCTCGAGCCGCGCCATCGGCGGTGCGCCTTCCGCCGCCTCGCGTCGCAGCATGCGCACCGCGGAGACCACGATCACCGTGCGCCGGCCGGACAGCATGGACTGGTGCACCCAGCCCTCGGTTCCCTCGAAGTCGCGGATCTTCCGCCAGGTGTCGAACTCAGCCACCACCTCGACCGGCAGGTTCGGACGCTGGAACACCCAGTCGATCGGGTAGCGCACCCCCGGGCCCGTGCGCACGTTGACCTCCCGCGCCCGCAGGGTCACGTAGCGCGGAATCGGCAATCCGGTCTCGCTGCCGACGGAGATCATCGCCGAACGCCCTCCACCGGATTGCGCTCCGGCCGAGGCCGGCACGGCCAGAAGGACGGCAAGGAGCAGGACAAGCACGTGCATTTGAAGTCCGGAGGTGGCGAAGGGGTGTCGGTCGTTTCAACTTATACCGCTATCCATGGCGCTCGTTAAGGCCGCACACTACAATATGCGTTCTTGGATCGACGCCATCGGTGTCGGCGCCGTGGACCGTGCATCGTCGCAGGTGACAGGGCGTCGCACGCCTGCTAACCCACGGCCGAACGCAGGTGGACCGGTGCCGTTTTCGGCCGGGTCGATCGCCGGGAGGAGAACATGCCGCAGTCGAAGAAGCGCGTCGTCGTCACGCGAAAGCTTCCCGATCCGGTCGAGACCCGGATGATGGAATTGTTCTCGACCGTCCTCAATCTGTCGGACGAGCCGATGACCCGCGACCAGCTGGCGACCGCGATGCAGGATTGCGACGTGCTGGTGCCGACGGTGACCGACCGGATCGACGGCGGCCTGATCGAGCAGGCGGGTGAACGCCTGAAACTGATCGCCTCCTTCGGCACCGGCGTCGACCATATCGACCTGCGCGCGGCCAAGGCCCGCGGCGTCACCGTCACCAACACGCCGGGTGTGCTGACCGAGGATACCGCCGACATGGTCATGGCGCTGATCCTCGCCGTGCCGCGCCGGGTGGTGGAGGGCAACGCGCTGATCACCTCGGGCAAGTGGAGCGGCTGGGCACCGACCCGAATGCTCGGCCACCGGATCCACGGCAAGCGCCTCGGCATCGTCGGCATGGGCCGGATCGGCCAGGCGGTCGCCCGCCGCGCGCGGGGCTTCGGCCTGTCGGTGCATTACCACAACCGGAAACCGGTGCATGGCGATATCGAAGCCGAGCTCGAAGCGACCTATTGGGACAACCTCGACCAGATGGTCGCGCGCATGGACATCCTGTCGCTGAACTGCCCGCACACGCCGGCCACATATCATCTGATGAACCGCCGCCGCCTCGGCCTGATGCAGGCCCATGCCTATGTGGTCAACACCGCCCGCGGCGAGGTGGTCGATCAGGAAGCTCTGGTCGACGCCCTGAAGGAGCGCCGGATCGCCGGTGCCGGTCTCGACGTCTACGAGCACGAGCCGGAGGTGGCGAGCGGCCTGCTCAATCTCGACAACGTCGTGCTGCTCCCCCACATGGGCAGCGCCACCATCGAGGGCCGCCAGGACATGGGCGACAAGGTCATCGTCAACGTGAAGACCTTCGTCGACGGCCACACCCCGCCCGACCGGGTCATCGAGACCATGTTCTGATAGCATGAAACCGATCCCCCCGATCGCCTTGCGGCTCCCGACCTTGACCCCGGAATGGTAGATGCCGGCTGAACCGCCAGAGGCAGCGGAGCCCATTGTGCCCGTCGACCGCCTTATCGGCGCCGAAGAGCCGCAGCGGATACGCGAGTTCGTGCAGTACTGGATGTCGAAACGCGGCGACGGCCGGATGCCGGCCTTCACGGATATCGACCCGGTCGAGATTCCCTGGGCGCTTTCGCAGATCTACATCGTCGAAGCGAAGGCGGATGGCGACTTCGTCTACCGGTTGGCCGGCGAGGCGATCGCGCAACGCTATGACAGGTCACTGAAAGGCGCGCGGATCAGCGACCTATTCGCCGAACAGAGTTCGTCCAAGATCCTGGAACGCTGGCGTCGGGTCATTGACGAGCCGGTGGGCTATTACTCGTTCACCAGCCACCCGTCGAAGCAGGGCGTGACCCTGCGGGCACGACGGGTGCTTCTGCCGCTGGGGAAAGACCGGATCACGGCGGACCACCTTGTCGGGTTTACCGTTTTCGAAGACATCCAGAACAGCCGGTCTCTGTTCAGCGACGGCATGATCACCAGGGACATTCGATGGGCCGACCTTTCCCGATGACGTCCGATCGCGGGGGGATGCCGTGAGCTCCTTTGCCGATCGGTTCCTGCCCGCCGAAGCGCCGGACACTCTGCGGCGGTTCGTGAGCTATTGGAACGCCCGGCGGGGCACCCGGCTGATGCCGTCCTTCGACGACATCGACCCGACCGACATCCCCTGGGCGCTGAGCAGCCTGTACGTGCTGCGGGTCGTTCCGGGTGGCGAGTTCGTCTACCGCCTCGCGGGCGCCGACGTGGAGCGCCCCTACGATCGTCCGCTGCGCGGCAGAAGCATCAGCGACATGTATCCGCCGAGCAGCGCCCGCGTGATTCAGGAACGCTGGACGCGGGTTGCCCGGGAGCCCGCCTGCTGTTTCACCAATACCGAGCACCCGTCACCACGCGGCACCTTCATCGCGGCGCAGCGGGTGACCATGCCGCTCGGGGAGAACGGCTGGAAAGCGGATCATGTTCTGGGAATTGCCGATTTCGGCCGGATGCTGCTGGATGAGGAACCGCTGGTCGAAGGAGCGGTGATCCGGGACGTGGTCTGGGCGAATCTCGTGTCCAACAGGATCAGCGTCGAGACTCCGGTATCGAGTTGATGAGCTTGCCGAGCCTGTCGATGATCGTGGCAAGAACCGGCTCGCACACCGTGCCGACCGGCGTCATCAGTGCGGCCTCGCTCGGCGCCATGTAGCCGCTCAGCTCGGCATCCACGAAGGGCTGCGCATCGAAGGGCATGGATCGATACTCCCGTAGTTCACCCGAATAAGCTAAACAGACCCCCGTAAACAAAGGATTAATGCCTCAACGGAAACCCCGGCGAGGCTCCCGCCCCGCGCCGCGGGCATACCACCGGATCCGCCGATGACCACCGACCAGATCTGTACGTTGTCGCTTCTCGCCGTCGTCGTCGTCCTGTTCATCTGGGGACGCTGGCGGGTGGACGCGGTCGCGATGCTCGCCCTGATGGCCGCGGTCTTCCTCGGCCTGGTCACTCCGCAAGACGCCTTTGCCGGGTTCGGCCATCCGGCGGTCATCACGGTCGCCGCGGTACTCGCCCTGTCGAGCGCGCTGGCGCGGTCCGGCGTGGTCGACCTGATCGCCGCCTGGATCGAGCGTTTCGCCGCGACCCGGCTGACCCAGTTGGTCGCTCTGTCGACGCTCGGCGGCGCGATGTCGGGCTTCATGAACAATGTCGGTGCGCTGGCCCTGCTGATGCCCGTGGCCCTGTCGATGGCCAAGCGCACCGGCTATTCGGCCTCGCTGGTCCTGATGCCGCTGTCCTTCGCCACCATTCTCGGCGGCCTGGTCACGCTGATCGGCACCCCGCCGAACGTGCTGATCGCCGACTATCACCGCCGGATCACCGGCCACGGATTCGAGCTGTTCGACTTCGCCTGGACCGGGGTGCCGATGGCGGTGCTCGGCATCCTGTTCCTCACGCTCGTCGGCTGGCGGCTGATCCCGTCTTCAGGCCAGAATCGCGCCGAGGGCGACGCCCCGTTCGATATCGACGGTTACCTGACCGAACTGATAGTGCCGGAAGCCGCGAAGATCGTCGGCAAGACCATCGACGAGATCGCCGAGGAGATGGAGACGCCGCCGCAGTTCGACGGCATCGTGCGCGGTCGCAATCGGGTGATCCGCCGCCTGCACGTGGCCAAGCTGGAAGTCGGCGACGTTCTGCTGGTCCATGGCGATACCGAGGCGATCGAGGAACTGGTGGCCAAGGGCTTCAAGATGGTCGCCGCCAAGGATCTGCCCGGCGAGGACGGCGAGAGCCCGATCGACACCGACGCGCTGGCCATTGTCGAGGCCGTCGTGACGCCTCGATCCTGGCTCGAAGGCCGCACGCCGGCGCTGGTCACTCTGCGGGCGCGCTACGGCATCAACCTGCTGGCCATCGCCCGCTCCGGCGCCCCGGTCCGTTCCCGTCTGCGCGATGTCCAGTTCCGCGCCGGCGACGTGCTGCTGCTGCAGGGTGCGCGCGACCAGATCACCGAGACGGTGCGCACCCTCGGCTGCCTGCCGCTGGCCGAGCGCAAGCTCTCCCTGGAGCCGCGCCGCGCCCTGGTGCCGGTCCTGCTGTTCGCCGCCGCCATCGTGGCGACCGTCACCAACATCCTGCCTGCCGCCGTGGCGCTGACCGCCGCCGTCGTCGCCCTGGTGTTCGTGAAGGGCCTGAGCATGCGCGAGGTCTACGACGCGATCGATTGGCAGGTGATCGTCCTGCTGGCCGCCATGATTCCGGTCGGCGGCGCACTGGAGACCACCGGAGCCGCCAACGTCATCGCCGGTGCCATCGCCGCCGCCGCCTGGTCTGCCGACCCGCATATCATCCTGGCGATCGTGCTGATCCTGACGATGACGCTGAGCGACATCATGAACAACGCCGCCACGGCGGTGGTCATGGCGCCGGTGTCGGTCGGGCTGGCGGCGGCGATCGGCGTGAATCCGGACCCGATGCTGATGGCCGTCGCCGTCGGTGCGTCCTGTGCCTTCCTCACGCCGATCGGCCACCAGAACAACCTGCTGGTCATGGGGCCGGGCGGCTACAAGTTCGGCGACTACTGGCGCATGGGCCTGCCGCTGGAGATCATGCTGGTCGCCCTTGGCGTCGTGATCATTCCCTGGGTTTGGCCGTTCACATGACCCGACCGACCGGTGGAACTGCGGCGGCGGTGAGCGGGTGATCCCCGCACGGCACGTCCCCCTGATCCTGATGCTCGTCCTGGGCAACCTCTGGGGTCTGTCCTTTTCGCTGTCGAAGACCGCGGTGCTCGGCGGCATCCATCCGCTGGCCTATGTCTGGATGCAGACGACCGGAGCGACGCTGTTCCTGTTCGTGGCATGCCGGCGCGCCGGGGTCACCGTGCCCACGACCCGCCGCCACCTGCTGCTGTATGCGGCGACCGGCATTGTCGGCACCGTGCTGCCCAGCATCACCATCGTGACCACCGCCCTGCATCTGCCGGCCGGGATCATCTCGACCCTGGTGACGATGGTGCCGATGATGACCTTCGCGCTGGCGGTGGCGACCGGCGTGCAGCGGTTCGAGCCACTGGCGCTGGCGGGGCTGAGCCTCGGCCTGATCGGCGTCCTGTTCCTGGTGCTGCCGGACTCCAGCCTGCCGAGCGCCGACATGACGCTGTGGGTCCTGTTCGGCATGCTCACGCCGGTGCTCTACGCCAGCAACGGCGTTCTTGCCGCCCGCCTGCGGCCCGCCGGGACATCGTCACTGGCGGCGGCCTTCGGCATGATGGCCACGGCCTCGGTCTGCAGCCTGCCGGTGATGCTCGCAGCCGGCGCGTTCCATCCGCTCTTCGCCGACGGGCTGAACGCGCATGACCTGGCGATGACCGGGCAGATCCTCATCACCTGCGTCGCCTACATCATGTATTTCGAGATCAACGCGCGGTCCGGCCCGGTCTATCTCAGCCAGGTCAGCTACGTGGTGAACGTGGCGGGATTGTTCTGGGGCTTCGTGATCTTCGCAGAAGTGCCGTCGCCCTGGCTCTGGGCGACGGTCGTCTTCGTGTTCGCCGGGGTCTATCTGGTGAACCGGACGACGCGGACGAAGGCTGCCTGAGGCCCGCCCCCACCGATCCTCCCGGCCTTGCGCCGGGGCCAAGAAAGGGAGCGTGCTGGAGCGCCTGAGCGAAATCGCCAAGCGCTCCAGCAGGCAGTTGTCCTGAGCCCCGGTGCGGGGCCGGGGAGACGCGGAAGGTCTTTCCTTACGCCGCCATCGCCGGCAGCTGCCAGTTCACCTTGGCCATGTCGGTCGCCAGGGCGTCGGCCTTTTCCTTGGCCAGCGGCAGGAACGGCGGGCGGACATTGCGCCAGGACGACTTGCCGCTCTCGCGGGCCAGCAGTTCCTTGAGGCCGGCCGCCGCCGGATAGTTCTGCAGCGCCAGGCGCTGGGCGGTGAGCTGCTCCTGCAGACCCTCGGCATCCGGCGCGCCGGCCTTCCAGGCGGCGTAGACCGCGCCGCACATCGCCGACGTGCAGTTGCCGGTCGCGGTGATGGTGCCAACACCGCCGACCTTCAGGGTGTCGAGCAGATAGCGCTCGGTACCGGCGAAGACGTCGAAACCGTCGAAGGTCTCGGCCATCGCCTTCATGTTCTCGAAATCGCCGGAGCTGTCCTTGATGCCACAGAACACGCCCGGGAAGTCCTTCAGGAAGCGGCCGATCAGGTCATGGCTGAACGGCACCGCCGACATCTGCGGGAAGTGGTAGAGATAAACCTTCAGGCGGCTGTCGTTCACCCCCTCGATCGCCCGGGCGAACGTCGCGTAGAGGCCGTCATCGCTCGGGTTCTTGTAGTAGAACGGCGGCAGCATCAGCGCCGACTCGATGCCGATCTCCAGGGTCTTCTTGGTCAGCTCGATGGTGTCCGGCAGGGCGCAGCACCCGGTGCCGATCATCATCTTGTCCATCGGCAGGCCGGAGCCGCCGAGCACATCGAGGAAGTCCAGCCGCTCCTTCATCGACAGCGAGTTCGCCTCGCCGGTCGTGCCGAACAGCAGGACCCCGTCGCAGCCATTGGCGAGCAGCCATTTGCTGTGGTCCAGGGTTCCCTGGACATCGATCGTCAGATCGTCGTTGAACGCGGTCAGGCCGGCAGCCATCACGCCTTTGATGCGCTCGCTCATCGGTTTCCTCCGGGCGGTATGTTGAGGGCCGACAATATGGTGCAGTCCCGCTGCGATCAAGATGGCTAGCACCCGACTGTTGGCGCGTGTCTCCGGTCGGGTCAGGCCCGGTCCCCGAACCGCTCGAAAGCGTTCAGAATAAAGGATTTCAGGATCTCCGCCGCCGGGGAGAGATCGACCCCATGCCGCTGCACCAGAACGATGTCACGTCGCAGGTCGGGTTCCACCAGCGGCCGCTGGGCGAGGACCGCGTCCTCCTGTCCCCGCATCGCCATGGTCGGCACGATACCGACACCGAGCCCCGCTCGCACGAGCCCCAGCAGGGTCGACAGATGCTGAACCTCGTAGCGCCATTTTCCGGTGCCCGGAAGGTTCCGCGCCCGGGCGTGCATCAGTTGGTTGGTGCCACTGCGCGACCCGTAGGTGACCAGCGGCAGGTCGGCAAGTGCGTCCCAAGCCACCGGGCCTTCCGGCAAGGCCGGGTGGTCAGCCGGGAAAACCAGAACGTAGCGGTCCTGCAGCACCGGAATCGCCTCGATCTCCGGATCCAGAGTGGCGGTCTGCATGTCGATGCCGAATTCCGCCTCTCCACGCCGCACCCGGCCGGCGATTTCCTGTTCCGGGTCGTCGAAGATCCGCACGCTGACATTGGGGTGCGCCTGGCTGAACCGTTTCAGCGCGACCGGCAGAACATAGGTCGCGACCGAAATCAGGCTGGCGATCGTGACCTGTCCGGTCCGGGCCTGGATCAGGTTGTTCAGATCCGTCATCGACTGCTCGAACTGCATCAACAGCCGCTTGGCCACGGGGAGGAAGCTTCGGCCGACGGCCGTCGGCGCCACGCTGCGCGTCGTGCGATCGATCAGCCGAACGCCGAGTGCCTCCTCCAGCTTCTTCAGGCGCTGGGTCAGGGCCGACTGCGTCAGGTGCAGGTCCTCGGCCGCGGCCTTGAAGCTGCCAAGCTCGATGATCCGCACGAAGACGCCGATTTCCTTGAGCAGGTAATCCATCGATAATTCTATTTTTCTTATTAATTGCCATGAATGTTTAAATTTACTGTCGAAAACCAAAGTGTCAATCTCCTGACAAAATACGCAACGCCACGGAGGAAACGGCAATGGCGAAATATGATGTGGTCGTCGTCGGCGCGGGCAATGCCGCACTCTCGGCCGCCATGGCGGCGCGTGAGAACGGCGCCAGTGTGCTGATCCTGGAGAAGGCCAACGAGGACGAGAAGGGCGGCAACTCGTACTTCACCGCCGGCGGCTTCCGGTTCTGCCACACCGGCATCGACGACGCGGTCACCGACGTGCTGGTCGACCTGTCCGACGCCGAGCGCGAACAGATCGTACTGCCATCCCACGACCGCCAGGCGTTCTACGACAACCTGATGAAAGTCACCCGTCATCAGTCCGACGAGGACATGGCCTGGACCCTGATCGACGGATCCCGTCCGGCCATGGCCTGGCTGCGCGAGCACCGGGTCCGCTTCATTCCGATGTTCGGCCGCCAATCCTTCCTGGTCGACGGCAAGCATCACTTCTACGGCGGCGTGAATATCGAGGCGGTCGGTGGCGGCGCCGGCCTGATCGAGATGGAACTGGCGGAGATCGACCGGCTTGGCTGCGAGATCCGCTACGGCACCGGGGCCACCCGACTGATCCACGACAAGCGCCGCCGCATCACTGGCATCGAGGTGTTCGGTCCCGACGGCTACGAAGAGATCGCCACCGACGCGGTCATCCTCGCCTGCGGTGGGTTCGAGTCGAACCCGGAGATGCGGGTGCGCTATCTCGGTCCGGGTTGGGATCTCTGCCGGGTACGCGGCACCCGTCACAACATGGGCGACGGCATCCGCATGGCGCTGGATATGGGTGCGCGGCCCTATGGCAACTGGTCCGGCTGCCACTCGGTCGGCTGGGACATCTCCGCCCCGCCCTATGGCGACCGCTCGGTGCTCGACAACTTCCAGAAGCACTCCTACCCCTGGGGCATCATGGTCAACATGAACGGGGAGCGCTTCGTCAACGAGGGTGAGGATGTACGCAACCACACCTACGTGAAGTTCGGCCGCGCCATCATGGGTCAGCCCTACCGCACGGCGGTGCAGATCTTCGACCAGAAGACCATCCCGCTGCTGCGCGACGAATACCGCATCCGCGAGGTCACCAAGGTCACCGCCAACAGCATCGAGGATCTGGCCGCCGCGTTGGAGATCGCGCCGGACGCGCTGAGCAGGACGATCGCGGAGTTCAACGCGGCGTGTCGGCCGGGCAAGTTCAATCCGGCCGTCCTGGACGGCGTGACCACCAAGGGCCTGGAGATCGACAAGACCAACTGGGCCCTGCCGATCGACGAGCCGCCGTTCGAAGCCTATGTCACCACGACCGGCATCACCTTCACGTTCGGCGGGCTCAAGATCAACGGCCGCGGCGAGGTGCAGGACCTGTCCGACAACTCGATCCCCGGCCTCTACGCGGCGGGGGAGCTGGTCGGCGGGCTGTTCGTGGAGAACTATCCCGGCGGCAGCGGCCTGATGGCCGGCACCGTATTCGGCCGCCTCGCCGGCAACAGCGCCGCCGCCTATACCGGGGCCGACCGCAAGGCATCGGCCGCGGAGTAGCACCCCGCCCCTCTAACCCCCTCGCCGACTTCCTGAACGTCCGGCCCGAGGCCGGGCGATCCAGGAAATCGGTGAGAGTGCGAGAGAGTGGCCTCAGCCCTGGATGTAGCCGCGCAGGGTCTCGGCGATCTTCTCCGGCGGGGTGTCGTGGCTGAAATGGGTCACGTACTCGCCGTCCGGATTCAGGAGATACGTGATGGAGGAATGGTCCATCAGGTAGTCCGAGGCGTCGTCGCTCTCCGCCTTGGCGAAATACACGCGGAACTCCCGGGCGACCGCGGCGACCTGCTCCGGCGTACCGGTCAGCATGGCGAAGCTGGGATGGAAGAACTCGTGGTAGGAGGCGAGCTGCTCGACGGTGTCGCGCTCCGGATCGACGGAGATGAAGATCGGCGTGACCTGCTTCGCCAGCGGCCCGAGCTCGTCCAGGGCCGTGGTCACCGTCGCCAGGTTGGTCGGACAGACGTCGGGGCAGAAAGTGTAGCCGAAGAACACGATCTGCCAGGTCCCCGCATAGGTCTTCTCCGTGACCACCGTGCCGGTCTGGTCCATCAGGGTGAACGGCCCACCGATCTCGACATTGCCCTCCTTCGCCTGCCAGATGAAGTATCCGGCGGTGACCGTGCCGGCCAAGGCCGCGGCAAGCAGGGTGACGACGAAGAAGAACACGCGGGACGACATGGGATCACCCTTCGGCGGGTCGGAACGAAAGCGCCTGACCGGTCATATGGGAGACGGCCCTCCACGTCAAAGACACGAAACCGGGAATCGGCGGAATTGCCGCAGGCAGCGGCACCCCCTAGGCTGTCGCCATGAGCGATCCGCACCCCCTTTCGCCGACCGTCGCGCGGACGGTCCGGATCTTCGTCGGCACCGCCGACGGCGCCCGTCTGGCCGAGCAACTGGCCGAGCGGTTCGCCCCGGATGCCCGACTGCTGGTCACCCTGCATGGCGGCACGCGCCCGCCGCGCGGGTGCACGGTCGACCGGATCGGCGACACGGCAATCGGCGAAGCGGCGGCGGTGATCGACGCGCTCGACCCGTTCGATCGAGCCACCGTGCGGGCGTTACGCGACAATGCCCGACGCGGAGCGATGTCGCGCCTGACCTACCGGCCGCGCGGATGGGAGCGCCACCCCCTCGACCGCTGGGTCGAGGTACGGGACCTGGACGGCGCCGTCGGGGCCATCGCCTCGGTCGCCCGAACCGCCCTGCTCTGGCTGCCGCCGCAGGATATCGCCGCCTTCGCGCCGGTCGGTGGGTTGCGGTTCCCGACCCGGCTTGCCAAGGCGCCGATCTCCTGGACATTGCCGCCGCGGTTCGAGCCGATTGTCGCTCCGCCGCCATACAGCGTCGCCGGCGACACCCTGCTGCTCCGCCGCACCGAGGCCCAGGCCGTGGTCATGCGGGCGACGGGAACGGCGGCCGACGCGCCGCTGGTGCGCGCCGCCCGCGGCCTCGACCTGCCGATCGTGATGATCCGCCGCCCGATCGAGCGCAGCGAGGTTCCGGCCAGGTCGATCGATGTCGCGGTCGATTGGGTCGACTCGATCCTGAACCCGCCGGACTACCTCAGAACCGCCAGGGAGTGGCGTTGACGAAGACTACCGCCGACTGGCCGTCGGGATAGAGGTCGACCCGCGTCACCGACACGGTTTCCGCATGGAAGGACAGCGCCCGTTCCGGCGCCAGCGCCAGCGCGTGGGCCAGTGCCGCGCGGATCGGCCCGCCATGCACCACCGCGACGATGTCGCGTCCCGGCGCCTTCCCACTCCACTCCTGCAACGCGTCGGTGACCCGCTCGACCACATCGACGAAACTCTCGCCGTTCGGCGCCCGCTCGTCGGCCGGTGCCAGCCAGAACCGGCGATAGGCTTCCGGATGGCGGGCCCGCACCACGGCCCGGTCGCCGCCCTGCCAGTCGCCGAAGCTCTGTTCCATCAGCCGCGGCTCGTCGATCGGTTCCGGCCCGACCGCCCCCGCCGCCTTGAGCGCCTGGGCGGTCTTGCGGGTACGGGTCAGCGGGCTCTGCAGCCAGAGCGCATCTGTCGGCAGGATGCCCGCGACCGCGCCGAACACCCGGGCGTCGGAGACGTCGCAGTCGATGTCCGACTGGCCATAGATCGCCCCGCTCGGATTGATCACCGGGGCATGGCGGACGAGCCACCAGCGGGTTGGCGCGGACATGCTCACTCCTCAGGTCGCGAAGTAGATCGTGATGGCGGCCAGCGCGGCGGTTTCCGCCAGCTGCTCGGCGGCCCCGAGAACGTCGCCGGTGATGCCGCCGATCTGCCGGCGGGCGAGCAGGCCGACTCCCAATGCGGCGACGCCGGCGGCCAGGGCCGCGGCTATGCCGATCCCGGCGGGCAGGACGAAGAGCGCCGCGCCCACGCCGATCCCGGCGGCCCATAGCGCACCGGTGCGTCCGGGCTTGCCGGCCGCGCGGCCGAGCCCGTCTCCGGCGGCGAAAGGCAGCGACCGGGCGAGCGCCGGCACCACGCCCCGTGCCAGGGTGTGAGCGGCGATCATCGCCAGAACCGCTGCGTCCGCGTCGAGCTCGGCGAGACAGGCGGCCTTGAATCCGACCGTCAGGATCAGCGCGAGCACGCCATAGCTGCCGATCCGGCTGTCGCGCATGATCCGGCGCTTGCCCTCGGCATCGCGGCCACCGCCGAATCCATCAGCCATGTCGGCAAGCCCGTCCTCGTGCAGCGCGCCGGTGGCCAGCGCCGCGGCGGCCAGTGACACCAGCGCGGACGCGCCGCCCGGCAGACCGAGCGTGTCGGCGACGGCGAACGCGACGCCGCCGATCAACCCGATCACGATGCCGACCACAGGAAACGCCCAGCTCGCCGCCATCAGCGGGCGCAGGTCGCGGATCGGCAGCGGCCAGGGCAGGCGGGTGAGGAACACCGTCGCCAGGCCGAGCTCGTCGAACCAGCGTGTCGTCGGGCCGCCCCTTCCGGCGCCGGGATCGCTCTCAGGAGAAGCCGAATGGGTCATGTCGATGGTCTCGCTTTGCGTCACATCGGTCGAGCGGGTATAGCCTTCGCCCGACATCGCAACAACCGTGGCGCATAGAGTACAGCCACGTCCCTGCTGACGAGGACCCATGTCCAACACCGGTTTCGACCCCGCCGACGCCTCGCTCGACGAGATCCGCGCTCTGTTCAAGGAGTTGCCGGGCCCCGACCTGGAAGCCGCCACCGCGGCCGCCGAGCGCGAGGTCCAACTCACCAAGCCGCGTGGCTCGCTCGGCCGCCTGGAGGAGCTGGCGAGCTGGCTCGCCACCTGGCAGGGCCGCCACCCGCCGGAGATGCGCCATCCCCGCACCGCCGTCTTCGCCGCCAATCACGGTGTCGCGGCCCGGGGCGTGTCGGCCTATCCGGCCGAGGTAACGGCGCAGATGGTGCAGAACTTCGTGTCCGGCGGGGCCGCGGTGAACCAGCTCTGCCAGGCCTTCGACGCCGACCTGCGGGTCTACGAAATGGCGCTGGAGCGGCCGACCGCCGACTTCACCGAAGGTCCGGCCATGGACGACGGCGACTGCGCCCGGGCCATGGCCTACGGCATGATGGCGGTCGAGCCCAACCTGGACGTCCTCTGCCTCGGCGAGATGGGTATCGCCAATACCACCTCGGCGGCGGCACTCGCCTGCGCGCTGTTCGGCGGCGAGGTCTCTGACTGGGTCGGCCGCGGTACCGGGGTGACCGGAGATGCGCTCGTCTGCAAGACCGACGTGGTGGCCGAGGGCGTCGCAAAGCACGCGCACCTGACCGACCCGCTGGAGAAACTAGCCGCGCTGGGCGGCATGGAACTGGCGGCGATCGCCGGCGCGGTGATCGCTGCCCGCCTCGCCCGCACGCCGGTGGTGCTGGACGGTTTCGCCTGCACCGTCGCCGCCTCGGTGCTGTGGAAAATCGACCCGAAGTCCCTGGACCACTGCATCGTCGCCCATCGCTCGGTCGAGCCGGGCCACGCGAAGCTGCTGCAGATCATCGACAAGGAGCCGCTGTTCGATTTCGGCATGCGGCTCGGCGAGGGTAGCGGGGCGACGTTGGCGATCGGCATTCTGCGCGCTGCCGCCGAGTGCCATGCCGGCATGGCGACCTTCGCCTCGGCCGGCGTGGCCGGCCCGGGCACGGCGCACTGATCCGCCGGTGATCCAGCGATGCGCCTGAAACCCGCTCCCTGGACGGTCGAGAGCAGTCATATGGCGTTCTCCGACCGCTTCATCCGCCATCGCATGGATCGCTGCGTCACCGAGCGCGGCAGCGTGCTCGATCCCTACCATGTGCTGGAGTTGAACGACTGGTGCATGGTCGTCGCCTTGACCGGGTCGGGTGAGCTCGTCCTGGTCGAGGAGTATCGCCATGCCGCCGGCGAAATCGTGCGCGGCCTGCCCTCGGGCACCGTCGAGGCCGGCGAGGACCCGGCCCTGGCCATGCCGCGCGAGCTGATGGAAGAGACCGGATACGATGGGGGTGAATGGATCACCCTGCCGCCATTCTGGTCGAACCCGGCGACGGCGACCAACATCTGCCACGTCTATCTGGCGCTCGGCGTGGTGCCGACCGGAACCCAAAAACTCGATCCCGGCGAAACCATCGACGTGCTGACCGTCGATCCCGCCGAAGCCGTCGCCGAGATCATGTCCGGGCGACGGAAGGTCAACGGACTGCATCTGTCCGCCCTGCTGTTCGCCCGCGAGGTCGCGCGTCGGGACCTGGCCGGCCATCCGCAGGCGGCCCGGTTGATCGCGGCGTGAGCCGCTGCATGTGCTACGGCGGGCAGGGCGTTGAGTCGGGATCCTGGCCGAATTTGGGCGCGGAACTCTCGGAGGGAGGTCCCTACTCCCCCGTCTGTAGCAATTTGCCCTCTTCCCGCGCCTTGCCGAAGGCCCAGGCGAAGGTCGCAGCACCAATGCCCAGATACACGACATCGAGCGCCACGGCCCGGCCCAGCAGGTCCCAGCGGAACACGTCGTCGACCATCAGCGCCCGCATGCCTTCGAAGACATGGGCGGACGGCGTCAACCAGGCGAGCCAGCGCACCGATTCCGGCAAAGTCTCGACCGGGTAGTAGACGGCGCTGATTGGCGCCAGCGCGAACATCGCCACCCAGGCGAGCGACTCCGCCCCGAGCCCGGCGCGCAGCACCACGGCCGTGATCACCATGCCGATGCCCCAGCCCATGCCCATCAGCACCAGGAAGAACGCCAGCAGCGGCAGACCGAGATCGAAAATCGAGAATTCGTAGAGCAGGATAGCGATCGCCGCCGCGAACACGCCGCCGAGCACCGTGCGGATCGCGCTCATGGTGATCAGCGCCGCCACCAGTTCCCAGGGTCTGAGCGGACTGACGAAGAGATGGCCGAGATTGCGCGACCACATCTCCTCCAGGAAGCAGATGGTGAAGCCGATCTGGCCGCGGAACAGCAGGTCCCACAGCAGCACGCCGGCGATCAGCACCCCGCCGGCCTGGGCGAGCCAGCTCGACTGGGTCATGAAGAACTGGGAGACCAGCCCCCACAGGATCATCTGCACCGTGGGCCAATAGGCGAGTTCGGCCAGACGCGGCCAGGATCCGCGAATCAGGTACCAGTAGCGCCGCACCATGGCGGCGACCCGCCGGGCGGAGGCGGCAGGACCGACGGTTCGGCTCGGGCGGCCGGCTACGGTCATGCCGGCACCTCGTCACCCAAAGTTTCCGATTTGCGGTCGCGGGCGATGTCGAGGAACACGTCCTCCATCGTCCGCCGTCCGTATCTGGCCAACAGATCCGCCGGGCTGCCCTGGTCGACGATACGCCCGGCGCGCAACATCAGCACGTCGTCGCAAAGCCGCTCGACCTCGGCCATGTTGTGGGATGCAAGCAGGATCGTCGCGCCGGTATCATCGCGATATTCCTCGAGATAGCGGCGCACCCAGTCGCCGGTATCCGGATCGAGCGAGGCGGTCGGCTCGTCCAGCAGCAACAGATCCGGATGGTTCACCAGCGCCTTGGCGAGCGCCACGCGGGTCTTCTGCCCGGCCGAGAGCTTACCGGCCGGCCGGTCCATCAGGTCGGCGATATGCAGCCGGTCCCCCAGTTCGGCAACCCGGCCCTTGGCGTCGGTGACGCCGTAAAGCTCGGCATAGACGACCAGGTTCTGCCCGACGGTCAGGCGATGCGGCAGTTCCACGTAGGGCGAGGAGAAGTTCATGCGATGCAGAACGGCATAGCGGTCGCGCACCAGGTCGTGGCCGAGGGCGCGCACATCGCCCGATGTCGGCAGCAGCAGCCCGAGCAGCATCGAGATCGTCGTCGTCTTGCCGGCCCCGTTGCCACCGAGCAGGCCGACGGTCGATCCCGGCGGCACCGCGAAGGTGACGTCGTCGACGGCGCGCACGGGGCCGAAAGCCTTGGTCAGATGCCTGACTTCGAGAGCAGGTTCCATGGAGAGACCGTTGGTGGGGGGAACGGCGGAGCCAGGAACATAAGCGCTCGATCCCGGCCTGGAAAGTTCCGCGGTCCCGAGCCATTGTTCGGCCATGACATACGTTCAGGACAGCCTCGATCCGGATCGCCCGATCACCACCCGGACCGTCAGCGTGCGCACTCTGGTGGTGATCCGCTGGGTGGCGCTGGCGGGACAGGTCGCGGCCCTGGTGATGGTCGCCTTCGGCCTCGGCTCCCCGGTGCCCATGGCGCCGAGCCTCGGGGTCGTCGCGGCCTCCGCCCTGCTGAACCTGCGCCTGCAGATGCGCCGCGACGGCCGCGAACGCCTACGGGAGAGCGAAGCGGCATTCTACCTCGCCTTCGACATCATGCAGTTGGCGGTCCTGCTCTACCTGACCGGCGGGCTGGAGAACCCGTTCGCGCTGATGATGCTGGCGCCGGTGACCGTGTCGGCGACGATCCTGGGTCGCAAATCGACCATCAATCTCTGCCTGCTGGCCCTGGTCTCCGCCACGGTCCTGACCGTGACCCACCTGCCGCTGCCTTGGATCGAGGCCGGTTTCTCGCTTCCGGACCTCTATGTCACTGGCATCTGGTGCGCCTTGGTCATCGCGCTGATCTTCAACGCCGCCTATGCCTGGTGGGTGGCGGAAGAGGCGCGCCAGCTTTCGACCGCGCTGGCCGCCACCCAGCAGGCGCTGGCGCGCGAACAGCGGATGGCGGCCATGGGCGGGATCGCCGCCGCCGCCGCCCATGAGCTGGGCAGCCCGCTCGCCACCATCGCCGTGGTCGCCCGCGAGTTGGCGCGGGAACTGCCGAAGGGCAGCGATCTGTCGGAGGATGCGCAGCTGCTCCTGTCCGAGAGCCAGCGGTGCCGGGATATCCTCGCCAGCCTCGGGCGCGACCCGACCCCGGATGCCGGTCAGCCGTTCTCGGCGGTTCCGATCGACCTGCTGATCGAGCAGGCCGCCGCCCCGCATCAGCGCGACGACGTGGCGGTGATCGTCGAAGTGCAGGACCGTGACGGCTCCGGAGACACCGGGCTCAGCGGCGACGTTCCGACCGTGAAGCCGAGCCCGGAACTGCTGCATGGCATCGGCGCGTTCATCCAGAACGCGGTCCAGTTCGCGACGGCCACGGTCGAGGTCGCGATCCTGGTCGAGCCGCGCACGCTGACCGTCACCATCGAGGATGACGGCCCCGGCTTTCCCATCACCCTGCTCACTCGGCTCGGCGAGCCCTACGTGTCCGGGCGCGGCAACCGGGACGGCCATATGGGGCTCGGCGTGTTCATCGCCATGACCCTGCTGGGGCGCACCGGCGCGGTGGTGGAGTTCGCCAATCGGCGCGAAGGCGGCGCCCAGATCATCATCCGCTGGCCGGACGGGGTGGTCGGATTGAGCTGACCGCCTATGTGCTGGTCACGGGCGGCGTCACATTATAGAAACAGATCCATGCCGATCCCCGATCCGGATCGGCGCCCGGAACGTGAACGGACATCATGATGATGGCGGATCAACTGGAAACAAAAGTGCTGACGGCGCCCAGCGGCGGGGATGTCACCTTGCTGATCGTCGACGACGACGCCCCCCTGCGCAACCGCCTGGGACGCGCCATGGAGCGGCGCGGCTTCGACGTCCGGCTGGCGGAGTCCGTTGAGGAGGGGGTGGCGGCCGCCCGACGCGAGCGACCTGCCTATGCAATCCTCGACCTGCGGCTCTCCGACGGCAACGGCCTCGACATCGTCGCCGCGCTCAGGGACGCCCGCGCGGATGCCCGGATCATCATGCTCACCGGCTACGGCAACATCGCAAGTGCGGTCGCCGCGGTGAAGGCCGGCGTGCTCGACTACCTGCCGAAGCCGGCCGACGCCGACGCGATAACCGCCGCCCTGCTGGATCATGCCGATGCACTGCCGCCGCCGCCGGAAAACCCGATGTCGGCCGATCGGGTGCGCTGGGAGCATATCCAGCGGGTCTATGAACAGTGCGACCGCAACGTCTCGGAGACCGCCCGGCGGCTGAAGATGCACCGCCGCACCCTGCAGCGAATCCTGGCGAAGCACGCCCCGCGCGACTGAGCGTCCCCGGAACGGCGGGGAAGGTCGCTATCGCGGAGGTCGAAGGGCCGGTCAGCTGATCCGGGATTCCTGGGTCAGCAGCTTGTCGACGTAGCGGCCCTGATACATCGTGATGCCCAGCGACTGGCCGAAGCGGATCGCCTCGTCGCTGTCGCAGCGCGTCAGGATGATGCGGGCGCGGCCGCAGCGGTCGATATGCTCTTTCAACTCGCTGGTGCGATTGCCGGAGAGATCATCCGCCATGTCCGGCGACCAGATCAGCTTGAGCAGATCGAGACCGAGCCGTTCGCGGTCGATGAACTGCAGCGTCAGGTGGTTCAGGCCGTCGAGGCAGATCCGGTAGCCGCGCTCGCGCATGAAATCGCGCGCGAACATGTAGGCGCCCATATCGCCGAAGATATCGATCTTCTGCAGCTCAATGACCACCGTGCCGCGGGCGATCGCCTTGAGCGAGCTGTCGAAGTTGAGGAACGGCGGCGACAGAATGGTGCCGACATTCAGGTTGATGCTGAACGAACTGGCGATCGAGGTATCGTCGTTGCGCACCAGCATGGACAGCATGCGGGAATCCAGCGTCTGGGTGAGATGCTGGAACAGCCACAGGTTCGAGGCGAGGTCGAACTCCGGCAGCACCGACTGCTGCAGGTCGGCGATCGAGATGTACAGCTCGCGGAACACCGGCTGGGGGTTCATGTTGCCGGGCGTGATGGCGCAGATCGGCTGACGACGCATCAGGTTCGACAGATCGGCCCGGCGCAGAAAATTCTCCAGCTTGCCAAGTTGTTCGGGATCCAGCGCCTTGCGCGACCCCTTGGCCTTCTGCTGACCCTTCTCGCTGGCGACGGCAAGGCGCGCCTTGCGCTCGCGCTCGCGGTGCATCGACTTGACCAGGTCGAGCAGTTCGTCGTGCTGCGTCTCGACGTTGTACCAGGTACAGAATCGCGCGAGATCCTCTTCCTCATCGCCCTGACTCAGCGGATCCTCGCTGAACAGATAGCGCACCTTCATGATCGCCGCGTCGATGTCCTCGATCGCCGCGTCCTTGCAGATGAAGAAGAGATCCATGTTCGAGAGGATGAAGATCTGCCCCTCGTAATTGTTCGTCATCCCTTCGAACGTCGCGGCCGCGATCCGGATATGATGTTCCTGGCGGTTCTGCGGGCGCAGGCGGGAAAGGTGGATATGAACGGCCATCCGGCCGTCGAGATTACGTCCGAGCCGCTGCAGATAGTCGAGCAGCAGATATTCCTGGCTCGGCCCTCGTGATCGATTTTGCGTCTGGCTCAGCGCCATTTCTATCCCGTCTTGGTCAGTCTACTCGGTTGGCAACCGCCCGATGCATCCGAGCAGAGATGTGAAGCTATCACTGTCTTCATCCGAGGTAAACGCGAGCGTAAGTCCGCAAATTGGCAAAAATACGAGGGTTTTAGCGAATCCGATCGTCTCGTGACCCGGCTCGAATTCTCTCCCGATTCGATAATATCAAAATTATATAGATTTTATCAGATCAATGACCAGTCGGTCGGAATTGTCGAAAGGACCTCGAAGGTCGGGTTGTCGTCGTCGACCACATCGAGCACCGCGACCTCGCCCACGTCATTGTGCAGCAGCAGATCACGGGTGAAGGACGGCGCCAGATCGTCGATATCCACGACCCGCCAGTTGGCCGAAACCGAGATGGTGTCGTCCTCGACCACCGTCGCCCCATGCATCTGCCAGAGCGTCATGGTGTCACCCGAGCGCCAGACGATGTCCGCCTTCTCGTCGCCGGTGAAGTCGCCGACCAGGTCCGCCTGCCAGACCGCGTCGACCTCGCCGATCTCCGTGCTGGTGCCGATCGCGCCGCCATCCATCTCCCACAGGGTGACGGTGCCGTCGGCGTCGCGCAGCAGCAGATCGTCACGCCCGTCGCCGCCGAAATCGCCGATGCCGAGGATCTCGCTCGACGCATCCAGTTCCAGTTCGCTGCCGGCGGTGGCACCGCCATCGGCGGCGACATCGCTCCACACGACCACACCGCCGGTGGCACCATTGCGCCACAGCAGGTCGTCGGTCCCGTCACCGTCGAAGTCGCCGGTGCCGACCAGCGACCAGCCGGCATCGACATTCTGGGCCAGACCGCCGGTGGCGGCCCCGCTCTCGCCGAGTTGCCAGACCGCGACGGTACCGGCCGAGCTGTCGCCAAGGAGCAGGTCGTCCCTGCCGTCGCCGTCGAAGTCGCCGGTCGCCGCGACGGTCGCGTCGGCGGCAATGCCGCTGCGGCTGCCCTGCTCGGTGATCCCGCCCGCATCCACGCCGACAATCGCCGTGGTACCGGTCGAGGTGCTCTGGATCAGAACCTCGTCGTCGGCGCCGTCGCCGTTGAAGTCACCCGTGGCCAGAACCCGGTCGCCGGACCCGATCGCGCGGGTGTCGAGCACCGTGGTGCCGTCCTCCTCGACCGCCAGGGCCCGCATCATGCCGTCGGTACCCTGGGCGGCCAGAACCGTGACGTCGTCGGAGGTGACATCCAGCGCCGGCAGCAGATCGCGCACCGGCTCGTCGCCAAGCACCAGTTCGACATTGTCGATCCGCGCGCCATAGGAGTCGGACGTGCCGTCGGCATCGGCGCCGACGAAGGAGATCGTGTGCTCGCCGACCTCCAGGTTGAGGCTCACGACGGCGCTGTGCCAGGTCGTCGCGGCATGGGTCTGGGTGTAGACCGTCTGGCCGTCGATCTCGATGCTGAACTCGCTGGTGCCGGCCGGATCGCTGCCGTACTGGCGGGCGGCGAAGTCGAACGACAGGGTGTGCAGCCCGGCATCCTGGATGGTGAAGGCCTGGGTCACCTTGGCGTTGGTGTCGCCCGCCTGCGCGCCCAGTTCATTGTGGCTGTCGAGTTCCAGCACCTGGTTGTCGCCGTCGTGGTTATGGCCATGGTGATGGCCATTGCCGTTGCCGTGACCGTGCTGGTTTCCGTTGTTGCCGTTCGACGGTCCGCCGACATCGTCCAGCTGGATCTCGATCGGCGCGGTGCCGACGACCAGCGGCGTAGCGTCCTCGGCAAGCCAACCCTCGATCTCGGTGAAGGTGCCCCAGTTACCGTGGTTCAGCGACGGGGTGGTCTCGAAGTCGCCGTTGAGCAGGAAGTTGACGCCCGCGCCGGGACCGGCCTGACCGCCGATGATCAGCTTCTCGATGCCCTCGACGTTCACGCCGTCCAGGTCGTCGACGCTGTCGATATAGACCGTGTCGAACCCGTCGCCGCCGACCAGGGCCGTATCGCCGGCGCCGCCGTAGAGGATGTCGTCACCCGCGCCGCCGGAAAGCGCATCGCTGCCCTCGCCGCCGATCAGCACGTCGTTGCCGTCGCCGCCGGAGACGGTGTCGTCGCCGCCACGGCCGTCGAGGGTGTCGTTACCCGCGGTGCCGAGCAGCAGGTCGTTGCCGGAGGTACCGGCCCTTGCCAGCAGCTCGCGTGCGGGCTCGGTCCCGGCGACCAGCTCGATGTTGTCGATCAGGGCACCGTGGCGGTCCTCGATCAGCGTGCCGCGCAGGCTGATGGTGTGCTGTCCGATCCCCAGATCCAGCGTCAGCCAGTCGCTCACCCAGGCGTGCGGCGCCTCTTCCTGGCTGTAGACCACTTCGCCGTCGATCAGGATATCGAAGCCGCTGGTCTCGGAGGTGTACCCGGAGAACTCGCGGGCGGCGTAGTCGAAGGACAGGGTGTAGGTGCCCTCGTTGAACACCGTGAAGGTCTGCTCGACCAGCGCGTTGTTGTGGTTGACCGGCTGGCCGCCCTCCTCGGGTCCGCTATCGAGCTCGAGCACGTTGTTGTCGGTCGCCCAGCTGTCCGGCGAGACCGGCGCGCCGCCGATGCGGCCGTGCTGGATCTCGATCGGCGCGGTGCCTTCGATCTCCGGATCGGTATCGACCGCGGTCCAGCCCTCGATTTCCTGGAACATGGTCCAGACGTTGGTCAGTTCGGTCGGCGTGCTCTCGAAGTCGCCGTTGATCAGCAGGTTCCAGCCGTCGGCCGGTCCGCTGTCGCCGCCCACCACCAGATGCTCGATGCCGTCGACCGCCGCGCCGTTCAGGTCGTCAATGCTGTCGACATAAAGCGTGTCGTCGCCCTCGCCGCCGATCAGGCTGGCATCGCCGGCGCCGCCATAGAGCGCGTCGTCGCCTACGCCACCGATCAGCACATCGCTGCCGGCACCGCCAACCAGCACGTCGCCGACGGAATTGTCCGCCGCCTCCGGCGTTACGGAGATGCCGGAGATCAGGTAGTCGCTGCTGTCGGTCGACCCGCTCTGGCTCACGCCGCCATAGGGCAGGGCGGTGAAGACCAGGGTGTCGAAGGCCGTTTCCGGCGCGATCTCGACCGTCGTGGAGATGCCTGTCTGCGTCGTCGTGTCGATGTCGCCTTCGCCGACCAGGACGCCGTCGCGATAAGCCGCCCAGTGACCAACCTCGCCACCCTGGCCCTCATCCGGGAACAGGCGGTCGACCTCGACCGTGGCCGAGCCGGCCGGGCGGTCGAGCTGGACGATCAGCTCCTCGGAGATGCCGGTGGCCGGGTCGTAGCCAAGCTGCACCGCCGGACCGCTGCCCGTGCCGCCCTCGACGCCGAGGCTGCCGCCGGAGGTGGAGACATGGTCGACACTCGCCTCGGTCAGCGCGCCGTCGACGATCTTGCGACCGGTGACCGCGTATCCGGTATCGGTCTCGGCGTAGTTCGAGCCGTCAATGCCGAACGCCGCCGGGCTCGTGTCGCCATCGCCGATGAGCGTGTCGTTGCCGGCACCGCCGGACAGGGTATCGCCGCCGCCGCCGCCGGAGATCAGGTCGTCGCCGGCAAGGCCGGTGATCACGTCGGCGTCGTTCGAGCCGACCAGCGTGTCGTCACCCTCGGTCGGACCGAACGGGTTGACGAAGCCGGCCTCCTCCAGCGCGTCCATATCGGCCGCGTTCGGGTTGGACGCCTTGGTCTCCTGGCGCTCGACATCGTTGATCTCGTAGCGCACGACCATGGTGCCGCTGGAAGCCTCGCTCCAGAAGAAGCTGTCGCCCGGCGGGGCCGTGACCGGTCCGTCCTGCGGATCGTCGACGCCGTACATGTCGGCGGTGGCCTCGATCGCAACGTCGTTCGGGTTGCTCAGGCGCCAGATCTGCTCCAGGTCGCCGTCGCCGTCGAGATCGACCTTGCCCATCGCGGTCAGGGTCAGCCGCTCCAGCGGCACTTCCGGTGCCAGCGCGATATCGACGCCGCCAGCATCCACCGTGATCTCGGCCGTGCCGAACGCGCCGTCGACCTCGAAGCTGGCATCGATCGAGCCGTCGCCGTCGGTGTCCAGGCCGACCGTGGTGACATCGTCCGCGACCGAGAGGCTGACCGACAGTTGATCGGTGCCGCCGGTGACCCGCAGCGTGTCTTCGTCAGCGTCGTAGTCGGTGATCCGGTCGCCGTCGAGATCCGCCGCCGTGCCGGCGAAGACGTCGTTGCCGGCGCCGCCGGTCAGGGTATCGGCCCCGGCCCCACCCGACAGCGTGTCGTTGCCGGCGCCGCCGTCGAGCACATCCGCGCCGGAGCCGCCTGACAGGGAATCGTCACCATCGCCACCGGACAGCACATCGGCGTCCGACAGGCCCTCGAGCCGGTCGTTGCCGGCACCGCCCGACAGGGTGTCGTCGCCGGAATTGCCGGCCAGCCAGTCGTTGCCCACGCCACCCGACAAATCGTCGTCGCCCAGGTTGCCCCAAAGCGAGTCGTCGCCGGCGCCACCGAGCAGGGTGCTGTCGCCCATCTCGTAGCGGTGGCTGGCGAGGTCGATGATGTCGTTACCGGCACCACCGTCGATCACCTCGATGCCCGACAGGCGGCGACCGTCGAAATCCAGCACGATGTCGTCGGCGCCGTCGGTGCCGAGCATGGTATCGCTGTCGCCCGTGCCGCTGTCGGTATAGGTGTCGTAGCGCGCGTGGCCGGCGTTGCCCGGGTTGGCGCTCTCCGCGTCGGTGATCGAGCCGTCGGTCAGCGGGTTTTCGGGGTCGCCGACCTGGTAATTGCGGATGCCGCCGGTCTGGTCACCCGACCAGCGATACAGGTCGTCGCCCTCGCCGCCGTCGAGCACGTCGCGCCCGTCGCCGCCGCTCAGCGTGTCATTGCCGGCGCCGCCGATCAGGGTGTCGTCGCCTGCCCCACCTTCCAGGCTGTCGCCACCGGCGTCGCCATACAGCGCGTCATTGCCCTGGCCGCCGGAGATCGTGTCGCTGCCCGCCCCGCCATAGACAACATCGTTGGCCGACAGCGCGAGGACCAGATCGTCGCCGCCAAGGGCGCTGATCGTGTCGTTCTCCGGCGTGCCGGTCAGGGTGTCGTCATCTTCCGTCGTACCGTAGGGATCGATCGGATCTTCGCTCAGGGTCAGCGTGACGCCATCGGGCGTCTCTGTCAGCAGCGCGCCCTGGTAGTTGCCGGACACGCGGAAGCTGGAGAGCGGGTTGCCGTTTCCGTCATCGCCGATCTCGACGATGGTCTTGGTGCCGTCGATGGTGAGCGAGACCGGCGTGCCGGTATCCGTCAGGTCGGAGATCCTGATCTCCTCGCCTTCGGCATAGTCACCGAGCAAGTCACCGTTCAGATCGTCAAGCGACCCGGTGAAGACGTCGTCACCGCCATTGCCGAACAGATAGTCGGTGCCGGCCCCACCGCCGACCGTGTCGGCGCCGTCTCCCGCGAATACCCAATCGGCGCCGCTGCCGCCGGCGATTTCGTCATTACCGGCCCCACCGGTCAGGCGATCGTTGCCGTCGCCACCCGACAGGGTGTCGTCGCCGCCATCGCCGGCCATCCGGTCACCGCCGGCGCCACCGATCATCAGGTCATTGTCGCCGCCACCGGCCAGCGAGTCGTTGCCGGCACCGCCGGAGAGCGTGTCGGCCCCCGAACCGCCGGACATGTCGTCGGCGCCCTCGCCGCCATCCAGCAGGTCGCTGCCGGCACCGCCGACCACGTCATCGTCACCGGCACCGCCGGACAGTGTGTCATCGCCGTCGCCGCCGCTGACCGTGTCGGCGCCGTCCTGGCCGAAGACGACATCGTCGCCGTCCTCGCCGTTCAGCACGTCGTCGCCCTGGCCGCCGGAGATCGTGTCGTTACCGCCACCGCCGAACACCACGTCCGCCGCCGACAGGGCCGAGATCTCGTCGTCCTCGTCACCGCCGGAGATCGTGTCGTTGTCGGGCGTGCCCTGGAGCGAGTCGTTGGCATCGCCACCGGTCAGGGTGTCGTTGCCGTCTCCGCCCGTCAGCGTGTCGTCGGCGCTGCCGCCGTAGAGCGTGTCGGCACCGTGGCCGCCGCTCAGCGTGTCGTCACCCGCACCGCCTTCGATGACATCGGTGCCGTTACCGCCGTTGATCGAGTCGTTGCCGTCGCCGCCGGACAGCACGTCGCTGTTGTGGCCGCCATCAATCGTGTCGTCGCCGGCACCGCCGGAGATGGTGTCGGTCCCGTTGCCGCCGCCGAGGGAATCGTTGCCGGCACCGCCCGACAGCACGTCGTTGCCGTGACCGCCGGTGAGCGTGTCGTCACCATCCGAGCCGGTGACGGTCGCGCTTTCGCTGCCGTTGCCGCTGGACTCCCAGCCACCGCCGCCACCCCCGATACCCGGACCGCTGCCGTTGCCGAAGTAGAGATAGGTGTCGTCGCCCTGGGTCGTGGCCGAAACCGAAGTGAAGTCGCCGGTCATTTCGAACGACATATCGCTCGAACCGTCACCGTTGGTATCGACCGAGACCGTGGTCGTCGTGCCGTCGGAGCTCAAGGTGACGTTGTCGCTGCCGAAGGATCCGGCGACACGGACCAGGTCCTGATTCTCGTAGTCGTCGATCAGGTCGCCATCGGCCGCGACGAAGGTGTCCTTGCCGAGGCCGCCCACCATCGTGTCGCCATCCGGGCCGCCAACCAGCAGATCGTCGCCGTGACCACCGGAAAGCGTATCGCCCCCGGCGCCGCCGAAGAGCTGATCCGGTCCATTGCCACCGATCAGCAGATCGTTGCCGTCACCGGTCGCGGTCAGCGTGTCGTTGCCGTC
>JARGOG010000036.1 GCA_029212785.1 Thalassobaculaceae bacterium | reverse complement strand
ATGTCGACTGCGCGCTATGAAGGTTAATCAAAATTTTTCCGATGCAAAATCTTTATACAATTTTATAAATTCGCATAAAAAGAGAATAGAGTGGCAAATACACAGAATTTATAGATGCAGAAACCTGATTGTGCACTCCGCTCGGCAATTGTCTTTCATAGACACAATAGTATTAAATTTGGATGAATATTATTTAAATGCAATTCAATGTATTAGTGAGTATATGAAAGATAAAAATGAGTATAGAGAGATAGATGATATTGTATTTTCTGTGGGTGTTGATTATTATTCCTCAATGAACCTCTTGGAATCAATGAGCAAAACCAGACATGATCCACTTTCTCTAATTGATTTGTTATAGATTAGTAATTTTTATTTATACACCAACTTACCCTCCTAATCCTTCAAGCATTGCCGCTACACTCTCCCCATGGCCCTTGAGCACGATCACGACCCCGCGTCCATCCGCGCCCGCATCGCCGGCAAGCCCGATGCGCAGTATCTGCGCGACTGGATCTATGGCGGGATCGACGGGGCCGTCACCACCTTCGCCATCGTCGCCGGGGTGGCCGGGGCGGAGCTGTCGGTCGGGGTGATCCTGGTCCTTGGATTCGCCAACCTGATCGCCGACGGGTTCTCCATGGCGGCGGCCAACTATTCCGGCACCAAGGCGGAAAAGGACGAGGCGGCAAGGGTGCTGGCCATGGAGCACCGGCACATCGCCGCCGAACCCGCCGGCGAACGCGAGGAAATCCGACAGATCTTCGCCGCCAAGGGTTTCGAAGGCCGCGCCCTGGAACGCGCCGTCGATACCATCACCGCCGACGAGGACCGCTGGGCCAACACCATGCTGGTGGAAGAGCATCACCTGGCCCCCGTCCTGCGCTCGCCCTGGGTCGCGGCCTGGGTCACCTTCTCCGCCTTCGGGGTCTGCGGGCTGGTGCCGCTGATCCCGTATATGGCGGGCGGCGGGTTCGCGGTCTCGACGGCGGTGACGGCGGCGGTGTTCTTCGCCATCGGTTCCGCCAAGTCGCGCTGGTCGCTCAGCGCCTGGTGGCGCTCCGGCCTGGAGACCCTGGTCATCGGCCTCGCCGCCGCCGGGCTCGCCTACGCGGTCGGCCATCTGCTGCGCGGCCTTGTCGGCGATGTCGGCCTCTGACCCCTAAGGCAGGAACGCCGCCATGTGGAACGCCTGCTGCGCCGGACCGTAGGCATGGCCGCGTCCAACCGGACAGGCATGGCGCGCCAGACACCCGCCGCTGCGACAGGCGTGGCCCCGCGGCCCCGCCGCATGCGCCCGACACACCGGCACGTCGTAACCGGTACCGTCGAACGCTCCGACCGGACAGGCCGACAGGCAGGGACGGTCGGTACAGTCGGCACAGGGACTCGCCGTCTCCTCGCGGTCGGGCAGCTCGATCGCCGCGGAAAACAGCAGAGCTGCCCGATAGGCATGCCAGAGGCCGTATCTGGGATGGATCAGCAGCCCGAGCGGCGAGGGATGCACCGCCTCCGCCCGCATCGCCCAGCGCTGGAACGGGGCGTAGGGCGGCCCGTCATTCGGCATGACCAGCCGCGCGCCCAGTCGCGCCGCCACCGGCGTAAGTCGCCGCCGGACCCAGGAATCCAGCGGGTCTCGCCCGTCGCGCCGTTGTGCGCTGAAGACCGGCCACAGCGCGGGCCCGGCGTTCCCCACCAGAACCACGACGGCCGTATTGTCGAGTCCGTCATCCGGCACCACTGCGAATCCGCCGCGCGGAATCAATCCCAGGGGGCTCAGGCGCGCGGCGAGGTCGGAGAGGGGCGGCATGACGGGTCCTGACGAAACCAGGTGGGCGGATGCTGTCTTGCTTGCGCGCGACATGTCGTTGACCGACCGCGCCATGCTGTCGGTCGAATTCGTGCCGCCCGCGCATATTCTAGCTTGTCTGGGGCTGAGGTAAGTGTATACGGCATTAACCATTTTCCGGACGACAAGACGATTTTGTGAATGCGTGGCAGCGGAGAATCGCAGTATTCTGCGTCCGACACCTGCTGCTCAGGCACCCGGCCGTCGAAGCGTCCAATGAGGCTAGCTGGGAGTGCGGTCTCGCGATGTTTGATGATCCAAACGAAATCCCGACTCGGATCGGCTTTCTGCTCGTCAACAATTTCTCCATGATGGCTTTCGCCTCCGCGGTGGAGCCGCTGCGCTCCGCCAACCGGATGGCCAACGACACGCTCTACGAATGGCGGGTCTATAGCGTCGATGGAAATCCGGTCTCCGCGAGCAACGGGATCGAAGTCGTCCCCGACGGGCCGATGTCCCAGCTCGACCGCGAGAGGGTCGTCGCCGTGGTCGCCGGCATCGACGTGCAGAAGTTCGAGGACGAACGCGTGCTGGGCTTCCTGCGCCGCGCCTCGCGCCAGGGTCGGGCGGTCGGTGCGCTGTGCACCGGCAGCCACGTCCTCGCCAAGGCCGGGCTGCTGGATGACCGGCGCTGCACGATCCATTGGGAGAACCTCGGCGGTTTCACCGAGGAGTTCCCGGAGATCGAAGTGTCCTCCGACCTCTACGAGATCGACCGCGACCGGTTCACCTGCTCCGGCGGGACCGCGTCGCTCGACATGATGCTGCACCTGATCGGCCGCCAGCACGGCCAGAACCTGGCAAACCAGGTGTCGGAGCAGTTCATCCACGACCGTATCCGCGAACCGCACGACCACCAGCGCATGGAACTGCGCGCCCGTATCGGCGTCAGCCACCCCAAGCTGATCTCGGTGATCAGCGAGATGGAATCGAATCTCGAGGAGCCGCTGACCCAGACCGATCTCGCAGAACGCGCCGGCCTGTCGACACGCCAGCTCGAGCGGCTGTTCCGCAAATACCTGAACGCCACGCCGACCCGGTACTACCTGACCCTGCGCCTGCAGCGGGCCCGTCAACTGCTGACCCAGACGTCGATGTCGATCCTGTCGGTGGCGCTGGCCTGCGGTTTCGTGTCGGCCAGCCACTTCTCGAAATGCTACCGCGAATGCTTCGGGCGCACCCCACGCGCCGAGCGGGCGATCGGCGGGGTGACCGGCAGTGCGCGGATCGCGCTGCCGACGGACGCACAGCCGCTTGCCGCCAGGCAGGTCTGACACCGCCCGGTGCATTTCCCGGTGACATTCTCCCGCGCATTGGAATAGGGTCCGCGCCCATTTTCCGGGCCGCCCGACGGCCCCTGCGGTCACAGGGGCCGATTTCACGCCCGCGACGTGCGGACGCCCATCCGGTGCGCCGCTCTCCAATACGCATGGAGGCATTCGCAATGACGCCGACGATTGCTGCCGGTCTGGATTTCGGGACGTCGAACTCGGCGATCGGTTTCGTGCGCGACGGGCAGCCGGTTTTGCATCGGTTCGCGGACGGTCGACCATTGGTTCCGAGCGCGCTGTTCTATAGCGAAGACGAGGGAACACTGCTGTTCGGCACCCAGGCGGAGGCCTGTTTCCTCGCCGAGGACGATGGCCGTTACCTGCGGGCGTTGAAGAGCATCCTGGGCACCAGCCTGACAGAGGAACGCACGATCCTCGGCGGCCGGCCCTGGCCGTTCCGCCAACTCCTGAAGCGCTTTGTCCAGTTCCTGAAGGACGATGTCGAGCGCCGCGAGGGGGTGGCCCTGTCGACGCTCGTCGCCGGTCGGCCGGTGCGCTTCAACGACGACGAAGCGCGCGACGCCGAGGCCGAGGCCTATCTGCGCGAGATCTTCGTGGAAGCCGGTTTCACCGACGTGCGTTTCCTGTACGAACCGGTCGCGGCCATGCTGGACGCCAGCGACCTGATGGAGACGCCGGAGGTCGTGCTGGTCGCCGATATCGGCGGCGGCACCTCGGATTTTTCCGTGGCGCGCTGGCGCCGGGAACCACTCGCGCCAGGCGAGGAGCGCTTCGAGATCCTGGCCAATCACGGCGTGCGGATCGGCGGCACCGATCTCGACAGGCGGATCTCGCTGGACACGGTGATGCCGTTGCTGGGGCTCGGCTCGCAGACCCGCAGCCTGACGTCGAGCGAAATCCTGCCGGTACCGGCCGGCTATTTCGGCGACCTCGCCTCCTGGCACAAGATCCACCTGTTCTACTCGTCCAAGAATCGCGGCGAGATCATTGATATCCACCGGCTGGCTCTGGAACCGGAGAAGATCGGGCGGCTGCTGCACGTGATGGATCACCGGCTCGGCCACCGGTTGGCGGCCCGGGTCGAGGATCTGAAGATCCGCCTGGGTTCGGGCGAGGCCGCCGGCATGGACCTACCCGATTTGGGCAACATGTCCGTGCCGGTCGTCGACGAGAGCCGACTGCAACACGCGATCCGCGGCGAGCTGCAGAGCCTGCGCACCGGCGTCCACCGAACTCTGGAGTTGGCCGGAGTCGAGGCGCGGGAGATCGACCATGTCGTCCTCACCGGCGGCACGACCCTTCTGCCGGTCGTACGCGAGACCCTGGCGGGCTGCGTGCCGGAGGCGACGCTGGTGTCGTCGGATCCGTTCTGCGGCGTCGTCAACGGGTTGGCGAAGGCCGCCGCCTCCTCCTACGCCCAGGTCCCCGCCTAAGGCCGGAAAGCCTATCCGCCGAAGCCGAAACGCCGGACCTGGACGAAATCCGCCCCTTTGTGGGGCTGCTTGAACAGGGCGAGCGCGTCGATGTGAAACGGCTCGGCGGTCACCGCCTCGGCGCGCGGGGTCAGGGCGGCCACCATGGCATCGCGCTCCGGTCCGTCCGGCAGCCGGGCCGACAGGGTCATGTGGAAGCGGAACTCGCCCATCACATACGGGTAGCCCCATTGCTGCAGCAGCGTCTCCTGCTGGGCCGAGAGCTTGGAGGCGCGTCGGCGCTCCAGCTCGGCCTCGCTCGGCAACGCGCGGAACGGATCGAGATCCCGCACCGTGTCGGCGGCAAGCGCGGCCATGCGGTGGTCCGGCGGCGCCATCATCAGCGCCAGGAAACCGCCGAGGGTGCGCAGGCCGAGCTGGACCTCGAAGGCCGCGCGACTCCGGGCGAAGGCCGCGAACGCGTCCACAAGCTCCGCCTCGCTGCGGCCGTCGCGCAGATAGAAGGGCGGCTTGATCGTGGCGTGAAAGCCGTAGCCGCGTGCGCTCCTCGTCAGTTCCGCCAGGCGCTCCGCACTCAGGCCGTCGACCGCCGGCTGAGTTCTCGCCTCGCCGCTCGCGCAGTCGCGGCCGAGCCACGTCGCGCCGAATTCCGACAGGGGCGAGCCCGGCTCCGGGGCGACGTAGAACGCATATCTCGGCGCCTGTGGATCCGGCTCGGCGGCGGCATCGTCGGGAAAGCTCGGGAAGGAGATTCCAGAAGGGTCGGGCATTGTGACACTCCGGTGAAAGTCGCTTTGAGCTGTGGCGCTTCCGGCCGCGAAACGGGTATCTAGAAACCTGCATTCAGAGAGGGCCAACCCCTCGGCGCGGCGGTTATGCCATGGGCGCCCCCACAGGAGAAGACGGCGATGAAAAGAGGAATAGCGAGCCGACGGGTATTGCTCGCCGACGGAACGGTCGCCGATACGGTGGTGACGGTGGAGGACGGCACCATCACCGCAATTGGAGCCGAGAAATCAGGCGATGTCTGGGACGCGGGCGAGGCCTGGGTGCTACCCGGTGTGATCGACCTGCATGGCGACGCCTTCGAACGCCAGATCATGCCGCGCCCGGGCGTGCATTTCGCGATGGACCTCGCCCTGCAGGACACCGACGCGCAGTTGCTGTCGAACGGCATCACCACCGCCTACCACGGCGTCACCTATTCCTGGGAGCCCGGCCTGCGTGGCCGCGAGTCGACACTCGAGCTCAAGGCGGCGATCGAAGCGGCGCGGCCCCGGCTCGGATGCGACACCCGGTTTCACCTGCGCCACGAGACCCACAACCTCGCCGCGGAGGCGGAAGTGCTGGGCTGGCTGGCGGACGGCACCGTCGACCTGCTGGCCTTCAACGACCACAGCCACGTCTCCCTGAAGGAGATCGAGCAGAACGGCAAATCGACCGCAACCTATGTCGGCCGTACCGGGCTCAGCCACGACCAGTTCATGGACCTGCTGCGCGATGTCTGTTCGCGCCAGCCGGACGTGCCCGCCTCCATTGAACGCCTGTCGAAAGCGGCGATCGAACTGGGCGTGGCGCTGGCGAGCCATGACGATTACGAGCCGGACACACGGACCTGGTTCCACGGCCTCGGCTGCCGCATCGCCGAGTTTCCGATGAACACACCCACGGCGGAAACCGCCGTCGCCCTGGGCGATCCGGTGATCTGCGGCGCCCCGAACATCCTGCGCGGCGGCAGCCATCTCGGCACCCGCGGTCTGACCGCCGCGACAGAGGTGCGCGACGGACGTTGCACGATCCTGGTCTCCGACTACTACTACCCGGCCCTGGCGCAGGCCCCGTTCCGCCTGGTCAGGGACGGCGACTGCGATTTCCCGACGGCCTGGGGTCTGATCTCGACCAACCCGGCCAAGGCGGCTGGCCTGGACGACCGAGGCACGATCGAGACCGGCAAGCGGGCCGACATCGTGGTTGTCGCGGAGACGCCAGGCGCCCCGGCGAAGACCCTGGCGACGCTTGTCGCCGGCCGCGACACCTATCGGACGGCGGCGTAGGGCTCTCTCTTCCAAGACCGAAATTCGTCACCCCGGATCATCCCCGGGGTGCGTCCGCGATGGCGGATAGACTGATCATTCCGCCGCCGTCGGTCTCGGGCGGTCGGACCGGGGCAACTCGCCGGCCGCCTTGGCGGCCTCCTCTTCCTCCTCCTGCTCGGCGACCTCCTGGTCGTGCTCGAACAGGCTGGCGAGATGGGCGGCCGCCTCCTTGGAGGTGCGGATCATCTCCGCCTCGTCGCGGTGGATGCGGTACTGCTCGCGCAGCAGCTCCTCGTCGTATTCCTTGAAGCGCTTGACCATCTGGTCGGCCCGGCGCCCTGGCACGCCGAGTTCGCGGAACACCCGGCCCGCCATGTCGAGGCTGCTGTCGAAATACTCGCGCACCACCTGATCCACGCCCAGTTCCATCAGCCGGTAGACGTGGAAACGGTCATGGGCGCGGGCGAAGAGCTTGAGGTTGGGGAAATGCATGCCGGCCACGCGGGCGACCGCATCGGCGCGCTCAGGGTCGTCGACCGCGATGACCAGCAGCTTCGCCCGCCCCGCCCCGGCCGCCTCCAGGATCTGCAGGCGCGAGGCATCGCCGAAATACGCTTCGTTGCCGAAACGCCGAGCGATGGCAATGCGGTCGTGGTCGCTGTCGAGCGCCACGAATTTGATGCGGCGCATGTTCAGCAGGCGTCCGATCATCTGCCCGAAGCGCCCGAACCCGGCGATGATCACCTGGGTCTCCGGATCGACGATCTCCTCCAGCGTCGCCTGGGCCACGGCCTTTTTCGAGTAGCGGTCGCGCACCCAGTCGGCGAGCTGCACGGTGAACGGGGTCATCGCCATGGAGATCGCGACCACCAGGATCAGGAAATCCGCGGTCGACCGGTCCACCGCGCCGACATTGATCGCCTCACCGAAAAGCACGAAGGCGAATTCGCCGCCCTGTGGCAGGACTGCGGCGAGGGCCAGGGCCGATTCCCATTTCATCCGCACCGCTCGGGCAAGCGCGAAGATCGCGATGGACTTGATGGCCACCAGTCCGATCGCCACGCCGAGCGCCGTAAAGGGCGCGTTGAAGAAGTTCGCCAGGTCGATGGACATGCCGACGGCGATGAAGAACAGGCCGAGCAGCAGCCCCTTGAACGGCTCGATATCGGCTTCCAGGCGGTGGCGGTATTCGGTGTCGGCCAGCAACACCCCGGCCAGAAAGGCGCCGAGCGCCATGGACAGCCCGATCTGCTCGAGCGCCAGCGACATGGCCAGCACCACCAGCAGGGCCGCGGCGGTGAACAGTTCCTGCACCCCGGTGCTGGAGACCACGCGCAGCAGCGGGCGCAGCACCTTGCGGCCGAGCACGATGATCAGTGCCACGGTGGCGATGGAATAGGCGATGGAGAGATAGTCGGTATCGGCCAGAGCCGCTTCCGTCGCCCCCTCGGCGGCGAGATTCGGCGCGTCGGCGATCCAGGGCAGGACCGCCAGCAAGGGGATCACCGCCAGATCCTGGAACAGCAGAATCGAGAAGGCGGCCCGGCCCTGCTGGGTGCGCAACTCGCCTCGGTCGGCCAGCGTCTGGATGGCGAAGGCGGTGGACGACAGCGCCAGCACCAGACCGACGACGACGGCCGTCTGAACGCCGTAGCCCAGAGCATAGGAACCGAGCCCGATCAGGACTGCACTGATCGCCACCTGGGCCAGGCCGAGACCGAAAATCGGCCGGCGCAAGGCCCACAGGCGCGCCGGCATCAGCTCCAACCCGATGATGAACAGCAGCAGCACCACCCCGAACTCGGCGAAATGCAGGATGGCGTCGACATCGTCGATCAGGCCGAGCACCGACGGTCCGATGACCACGCCGGCGCCGAGATAGCCGAGCAGCGCGCCGAGCCCGGCCCTTCGGAACACGGGCACGGCGATAACCGCCGCCGTCAGAAAGACCACCGTGTCCTGAATACCCGCCATATGGATCCCGCCCTGCCGACCGCCGGTATGCGGCCACGTGATTCTAACACGGTTAAATATAGGCGCGCGGACGGCGCATCGTATCACCAGCGCTTGCGGCATTTTCCATGCCTCGCGTATCGTGCGCGCCACACTTCAATCACCAAAAAGCAAACGGGGGATGCGTCATGAGCGCCACGATCTTTGGGCCGAGAATCATGCTGGTCGGCGGTGGATCGATCGGCCGGGTGGGCGAGGTCCTGGAAAAGCTCCAGGTCAGTCGGCCGCTGATCGTCACCGACCCGTTCATGGTCTCTTCCGGCATGATCGCGCAACTGACCGATCCGCTCTCGGCCGCCGGAATCGCCTATGACGTCTTTTCCGACACCGTACCCGACCCGACCACCACGGTGGTTTCGGCCGGTACCGAGCGGATGCGCTCTGGCGGTTTCGACGGGCTGATCGGGTTCGGCGGCGGCTCACCGATGGACACCGCCAAGGCGATGAACATCCTGGCGGCCCATGGCGGACAAATGCGCGACTACAAGGTGCCGAACGGAGTCGATACCGCATCCGTCCCCCTGCTTTGCATCCCGACCACCGCCGGAACCGGCTCGGAAGTCACCCGCGGCACGGTCATCACCGATGTCGAGACCGACGAGAAGATGCTGGTGATGTGCCTCGCCGGACAGGCGAACGCGGCCATCGTCGACTTCGAGCTGACCATGAAGAAGCCGTTCCGCCTGACCGCGGATACCGGCATCGACAGCTTCACCCACGCGCTGGAGGCCTTCGTCAGCCAGAAGCGCAATCCGTTCTCCGACAGCATGGCGATCGCGGCGATGACGCGGATCGGCGCCAATCTGAAAACCGCATGCTTCGAGCCGGACAACCGGGACGCCCGCGAGCAGATGATGCTGGGCGCGACCCAGGCGGGCATGGCCTTTTCCAACGCCTCCGTCGCCCTGGTACACGGGATGAGCCGGCCGATCGGCGCCCATTTCCACGTGCCGCATGGCCTGTCCAACGCGATGCTGCTCCCGGCGGTCACGAAGTTCTCGCTGGCCGCCGCCCTCGACCGCTATGCCGAGGCCGGACGGCTGATCGGTGCCGCCAAGGCCGGCGACAACGACGAAACCGCGGCGAACAAGCTGTTGGACTGGCTCTACCAGACCAACGAGGAGCTACAGGTCCCGACTCCGCCGGCCTATGGTATCGAGGAGGCGAAGTGGAGCGGGCTGATGGACACCATGGCGTCCCAGTGCATCGCGTCGGGCTCCCACGCGAACAACCCGCGGGTTCCGGAGCACAGCGAAATCGTGGAACTTTACAAGCAGGTCTGGGCCGCCAACCGGTAAGCGGCCCGGCATCGGACGCCAGGGCGGGTCACTCGCCCTGGATCATGACCCGATTGCGGCCTTTCTGCTTCGCTCGGTAGAGGGCGAGGTCGGCGCGGGCGACCAGAGCCGCCATCGGCTCGCCGTACTCGTATCGCGCGGCACCGATGGAGATCGTGACCACGCCGATATCCTCGCCGCTGGTGCGCCGGGTGACGCGCTTCTGGTTGAGCCGCTTGCGGATCCGTTCCGCCATCACCCGCGCATCCTCGAGCTCGGTCTCCGGCAGCACGACTGCAAATTCCTCGCCGCCGAAGCGGGCCGGAATGTCGCTCTCGCGCACGCATTCGGTCAGGGTCCGGCCGACCAGCCGCAGCACCTGGTCACCGACGATATGGCCGTGGGTATCGTTGAACTGCTTGAAGTGATCGATGTCGAGCATCAGCAGCGTCATCGTCGTGCCGGTCTCCATCGCAGCGCCGGCGGTTTCCCGCAGCACGACATCGAACCGCTTGCGGTTGGCGATGCCGGTCAGACCGTCGGTCATCGCCTCCGCGCGCGTCTCCTCGAGCTTCTGGCGCAGGGCGGCGATCTCGCCGGTGGTGTTGGCAAGCTCGGCGCGCAGGGCCTCGTTGCTGTTGCGCGCCGACTCGGTCTCCTGACGCAGGGTGTCGATCAGTGTTCGGATTTCCTCCCCACCTCCAGCAGACGCGAGCGCGCTGGTGGCCGTCGACAGCACCCGCCCGAAACTGCTGGCCCCGGCACCGGCCTTGTCCAGGCTGCGGGCCAGCCCATCGGTGACGTCGTCGAGATTCTCGGCGATGTCCTCGACCGCCTGGGCTCGATAGCCGGGCAGGATGAAGCGTTCGAACAGTTCCGCGACCTGCCCCTCGTCGATGCCGCGTCCGCTGGTCAGCAGCACGTCGATCGTGCGCCGCAGATTGCCCACACCGCCGGTCGCGTAGGCGAACCAAACGGCAAAGTTCTCCGGAATCGGTGGAATGTCGTGGCGGACCATCAGATCCAGCGCGGCGATGGCAGCGTCACGCGCCGCCGCCATTGCGGAGCTGTCCGGCACCTTCTCCTCGGCAGGTTTGACGGGCTGCTGCATCGTTCCCTTCCGCATCGCTGTCCCGGTGCCCACGGCCCCTGGGTCTGTGGCCGGTACCCTCAGGTCTTGCGCCGGATCCCGATCTTGCGGCCGACGCCGTCCAGCTCACCGGCTGCCTGATGCGCCTCGAAGAGCGTGTCCAGGCGCGCCGCGGCCTGATCCGGCAACGGCGCAGAGCGCTTCGTCGTCAGATCCATATGCATGCACATCAACTCGTTGGTCGCGGCCAGAAACCCGTCTTCAGCATGGTACATGTGATGGATCAGATGAAACCGTTTCGCGTCGCGATCGACGATCCGCGACCGGAAGGCCAGCGGGGCGCCTTCGATCACCTCGCGGTCATAGGTCACATGCGCCTCCAGCACGAAGATCGACGCGTCGTTGGCCCGGCGATAGGCTTCGCCCACGCCCAGATGAACGCACACTTCCTCGGTCGCAATATCGAACGCGACCAGATAGTAACCGACATTCATGTGGCCATTGTAGTCGATCCAGTCTGGGCGCACTTTGGTCGTCCCCGAATCGAACCATCCCGCGTCGTTCATGCCCTGCTCCAAAAGTCCCGATTTCTTCTCTCGCTCGCGCAGCGGATCATGACCGCCCTTGCCTGGATGGGCAAACATGCGACGGCGCTGCTGGCCGTCGGCGTGTTTCTCGGCCTCGCCCTGCCCGATCTCGCGACCCTCGCGCGCCCGCTTCTGGTGCCGACGATCATCGTGATGCTCGTGTTCTCGCTGCTGCGCCTGCAGCCATCGGCCGTCCTGGCGGCGGCGCGCAGTCCGGGGCGGGTTCTGCCGGTCGTCGGATTCGTGCTGCTGGTCTCCCCGGCGATCGGCCAGGCCGGCGTGGCGCTGCTCGACCTCGAAAGCTGGTTCGGAGCCGGCGTGGCCGTGGCCGTCGTGGTCTGGACCGCCTCGCCACCCCTGGTCTCGGTGACTGCGCTGGCAACCATCCTCGGGCTGGATGGCGCCCTGTCGCTCATGGCGATGACCCTGGGCGGACTGCTGATGCCGCTGACCCTGCCACCACTGGTGCTCAGCCTGATCGGGCTCGACCTGCATATCGGCGTCGGCGAACTGATGCTGCGGCTGACAGCCATGCTGGTGCTGGCCGGAATCGCCGCGGCCGCTATCCGCATGGTCGCCGGCGCGGCCCGGATTCAGAAGCACTCCGCCGCGATCGATGGCGGCTTCGTGCTGATCATGCTGGTCTTCGCGGTGGCGGTCATGGACGGAGTGACGGGTGCGGCGCTCGCGAATCCGGCCAAGGTCGCCGGGCTCCTCGCCCTGGTGTTCGCGGTCAGTCTTATTCTGCAGCTGATCGGTTTCGTGCTGTTCCTGCCTGCCGGCCGGCGCACGGCGACGACAGTGGCGCTGATCTCGGGCAACCGGAACATGGCGATCGTACTGGGCGCCGCACCGGCGGCGTTCCATCCGGATGCCTTTCTCTACCTCGCGATCCTGCAGTTCCCGATCTATCTGCTGCCCGCCCTGTTACGACCGGTGTACCGCAAGTTCGGCAAGTAACCGGGCCGTCACGTTTGGATTTGAGCCGGAAATCGGCGATAATCCGTCGGAAGCTGCCAGGAGGTCGTTTCCAGTGCCAATACAAGGGTTCGGCACAGCCTGGACACCAGCGATTCGCCCGGTAAGCGGCGCTTAACGACAGGGACATCATAGTGTGAGAGCGATCGACAGTGCCCGCCGGCGCGGGAACCTGGGGGCTCTCCGTCGCCGATTGGTGATGATCACCCTGACGCTGCTCGCCGCCGGCACGAGCTACATCTTCACCGCCGACAACCGGATCAATTTCCAGCACATGTTCGCGCTCACCGTGGTCCTTGTCGGGGTCTGCGTGATGACCGTCGACTGGTGGGTCAGCCGCGGGATCAAGCGCTCCGGCGGCGTCCAGGCAATGAGATCGGGCGGCGTGCTCTCCACCGGACCGGCGGCGACCGCCGGCCGGCTCTGGGCGCAGGGGGAAGGCTTCAGGATCGGTGGCCTGCCCGAGGATGCACGCAAGAACTTCTCCGAGGCGTCGGCCCTGTTCCGCGAGGCCAAGGACAAGGCCGGCGAATTGCTGGTCAAGCTCAGCCAGGGCGACCTGGCCTCGGAGTCCGGCGATTTCGGAGCGGCCGAGAAATATTACCTGGAGGCCGACAGCGCGGCCAAGGAAGACAAGGATATCCGCAGCGAGGGGCGCGCGCTGGTCGGCCTCGGCATGATGAACCTGCAGCAGCGCAGCTACGAGGCGGCCCGTCAGCGGTTCGACGATGCGCGCCGCGCTTTCTCCGCCGACACCGATCGGTTCGGCGAGGCCGCGGCCCTTCTCGGTCTCGGCGAAGCCTGTGTGCGGGTCACCAAGCACGAGGAAGGCGGCAACCATCTGGACCAGGCCCGGTTCCTGTTCAGTCAGGTCGGCGACCGGATCGGCGAAGCGCATGCGCTCTACGCCCGCGGAGAGGTCTTCCGACTGGAGCGTAACAGCGCGGAGGCCCAGAACCGGTTCGAACGGGCCCTGTCCCTGTACCGGCGTACCGGCGACTATGTCGGCGAGGGCATGGTCCGGCTCTGCCTGTCCGACGCCTACCGGCGCATGCAGCGCGGGACCGATGCCCGCGAGACAGCCTTGGAGGCATGCACCCGCTTCAAGCAGGCCGGGCGCCGAATCGGCAACAGCGAATTGATCGCAGGGCGCGGCGACATCCGCCGAGCCCGCATCCGTTTCGACTGGGCGCGCGCCAATGGCAACGGCGCGCGCAACCTGTTCGTGGAGTCGGGCGAACGGGACAATGAGAACCGGATCATGATCGGCTTGGGCGAGTTGGAGCGCATGGCCGGGAACCTGGAGGAGGCCCGCGGCCTGTTCGATCGGGTGATCGCGCAGTCGAAGAGCTCCAACGATCTGCTCATTCTGGCCGATGCCCAAAAGGGACGCGGCCATGTGGATGTCGCCCGGGATCAGAAGCGCTCCGCGCGCGAGGTTATGAAAGAGGCCTATGGCCACTATCAGAATGCCGGCGGCGCCCGGGACGCGGCGCAGGCCCTCATGGATCTCGGCCAGCTCGACATGCTGATGGAGAATTTCGATCGGGCGCGCGTGAACTATGCCCAGGTACGCGGCATGTATTCCAAGCTCCAGGATCCGCATGGCGAAGGCACGGCGATCCGGGCGATCGGCGATCTGGAGTCCGCCCAGGGCCGTCTTCAGCAGGCCCAGCAGGCCTATGCCGAAGCGCGGGTTCTGTTCCAGAGCATCGGCGACCGGCTGTCGGAAGCGGACGCCGCACTGCAGATCGGACTGCTCGCGGTGAACAGCGACAACGCCACGGCCGCTGCACTTTTAGTGCAAGCCGGACGCCTTTATCGCGCGGTCGGCGCAGTCGAATGGCAGCGCAAAGCGCATGGGCTGGCGCGCCGCGTGCGGTAAGTCACACGCCCCCGCGTTAACCGCGACATTTCTGCAACACCGCGGCTCAAGGCTGAGCCTGACCATGGCTCAGACTGGTCAATCAATTCGCCTTGTGATACTCGATTTATACGTTGCTGGGAGCCGTCGCGTCGAATTCGATAGTGACGACTAAGGTTCGCCTGCAGTGTTGATGGGCGCGAATCTTGGTCGCGCGGATTGAAAGGGCTAGGCCTCGATGCGTCGGGTAGCGATCGGAACCTCTTTGGCGCTGTTCATGCTTGCCGGCTGCGCGTCGCAGGGCGAGCAAGGCGATGGTGCGGTCTATGACCCCATCGAGCCGGCGAACCGTCTTGTCTTTGCGATGAACGACGCTGTCGACACCATGGTGCTGCAGCCGACGGCCTACGTTTACAAGGAAGTGATCCCGGCTCCGATCCGTGAGGTCGTCCGGAACTTCCTGGACTGGCTGAGCTCCCCGCTCTACATCGCCAACAGCGCGCTGCAGGGTGACCTCGAAGGTCTGGAGCATAATGCGTCCCGCTTCGTGGCGAATTCCCCGATGTTCGGTCTGGTCGACAACGCCACCGGGCTCGGTCTTGAGCGTCGGCCGGAAGATTTCGGACAGACACTCGCCGTGTGGGGCGCGGATGACGGCCCGTATCTCGTGCTGCCGCTGATCGGCCCGTCGAACCTGCGCGACACGACCGGTCTGGTCGCCGACTACTTCATGGATCCGATCAACTACATCGGCGGCGACGAGGATGCGCGGTTCCGTTACCAGATTGCCCGCAAGGTCGTCGGCGCGGTCGATTTCCGGGCGCAGAACTTCGCCCATATCAACGACCTGAAGGCGACGTCGGTCGACTACTACGCCCGCGTCCGCACCATCTACAAGCAGCGCCGCGAAGCGCTGATCCGTAACAACACTCCTGCCTCCGCAAGCGCTTCAGGCGCGGAATCGTCGGGGGAGTTCGAGGAATTCCAGCCAACCAACGCACCCATCGAGCAAAGCGGCAAACGCTCCTCCGATTGACATTGCGGGCTGGGTAACGACGTTCATAGCAACGCTGACACCCTGGCAGAAACTCGATTGACGAGCGAGGATCGGTAAATGGGCAGTATTTTTCGAGCATTTATTCTAGTTCTTCTGATTGCCATGCCGGCCGGTCAGGCACGGTCCGCGCCCGAGCCGGGCGCGTTTGTCGAGGAGTTCGCCGGCAAGGCGATCAGCTTGGTCTCCGACAAGAGTTTGGCGGCCGAGGAGCGGCGTCAGGCGTTCGGCGATCTGGTCGAAACGTATTTCGACATGCCGGCGATTGGCCGCTTCCTGCTGGGCCGCTACTGGCGCGTCGCGTCGGATGCGGAACAGGCGGCCTACCTCAAGGCGTTCACCGACAATATCGTCTACACCTACGCCCGACGCTTCGACGACTACAGGGGCCAGAAGCTTGTGGTCGACAGCTCGCGCGAGGACGGCCGGTTCAATGTCGTCTCAAGCCGGATCGTCGACCCCAACAGCAACCAGGATTATCGCCTGGAATGGCGGGTGATCGATTCCAACGGCGCCATGAAGATCGTCGATATCGTGATCGAAGGGGTGAGCATGAGCGTCACCCAGCGCCAGGAATACGCCTCGGTCATCCAGAGCAATGGCGGCAAGGTGCAGGCGCTGATCGACGCGCTGACCCGGCAGATGGCCGGCCTGAAATCGTCGGGCGGCTGACCGCTCCTGCGACCACCGCTCCTGCGGTCCCTCATCCGACGGAACGAGAAAAGGCGACGGAGTATCTCCGCCGCCTTTTTGGTTTTCACGTGGCGCCATCGCCATGCCGCGACATTCCGCGATGCGGGTTAGGCCCGCACCACCGGCTTGTAGCGGATGCGGTGCGGCTGGTCGGCATCGGCGCCGAGACGGCGCTTCTTGTCGGCCTCATAGGCCTCGAAGTTGCCCTCAAACCACTCCACATGGCTGTCACCCTCGAAGGCGAGGATGTGAGTGGCGATGCGGTCCAGGAACCAGCGATCATGGCTGATGACCACGGCACAGCCGGCGAAGTCCAGAAGTCCTTCCTCCAACGCCCGCAAGGTATCGACGTCGAGATCGTTGGTCGGCTCGTCGAGCATCAGCACGTTGACGCCGGATTTCAGCATCTTGGCGAGATGAACACGGTTGCGCTCACCGCCGGAAAGCTGACCGACCTTCTTCTGCTGGTCGCCGCCGCGGAAGTTGAACTGACCGCAATAGGCGCGGCTCTGCATCTTGCGCCGGCCGAGATCGATCTCGTCGAGCCCGTCCGAGATCTCCTCCCAGACGGTCTTGCTGGCATCCAGGCTGTCGCGACTCTGATCGACATAGCCGAGCGTGACCGTCTCGCCGATCCGGATGGCGCCGGTGTCCGGCGTCTCCTGCTGGGTGATCATGCGGAACAGGGTGGTCTTGCCGGCGCCGTTCGGCCCGATCACGCCGACGATACCACCCGGCGGCAGCTTGAAGGTCAGGTCCTCGATCAGCAGCCGATCGCCGAACGCCTTGGTGAGGCCCTCGGCCTCGATCACCACGTCGCCGAGACGCTGTCCCGGCGGAATGACGATCTGGGCGGTATCGGGCGCCTTCTCCCGGTTTTGCGCCAGCAGTTCCTCATAGGCCTGCACACGGGCCTTTGACTTTGCCTGCCGGGCCCGCGGGCTCTGCTGGATCCACTCCAGCTCGTTGTTGAGGGTGCGCATCCGCGCCGCCTCGGTACGACCTTCCTGCTCGAGCCGCTTCTGCTTCTGCACAAGCCAGCCGGAGTAGTTGCCCTCGTAGGGGATGCCCCGGCCGCGGTCGAGCTCCAGGATCCAGCCCGCGACCTGGTCGAGGAAATAGCGATCATGGGTGACGGTCACCACGGTGCCGGCGTAGTCGGCGAGCATGCGCTGCAGCCAGGCCACGGACTCGGCATCCAGATGGTTGGTGGGCTCGTCCAGCAGCAGCATATCGGGCTGCGACAGCAGCAGGCGGGCCAGCGCCACCCGACGGCGTTCACCGCCCGACAGCTTGGACACGTCGGCGTCGCCCGGCGGGCAGCGCAGCGCATCCATCGCGATGTTGACCTTACGATCCAGATCCCAGGCGTCGGCCGCGTCGATCTGCTCCTGCAACTCGGCCTGTTCGGCCAGCAGGGCATTCATCTCGTCGTCAGTCATCTCCTCGCCGAAGCGCATGGAGACTTCATTGAACTTGTCGACCAGATCCTTGATCGGGCCGAGGCCGCGCATGACGTTGCCCTGCACATCGGTATCGGTGTCGAGCTGCGGCTCCTGCGACAGATAGCCGACCTTGATCCCATCGGCCGCCCACGCTTCGCCCTGATACTCGGTATCGACCCCGGCCATGATCTTCCGCAGGGTCGACTTACCGGCACCGTTGACGCCGAGCACACCGATCTTCGCGCCCGGCAGGAAGGACAGCCGTATGTCCTTCAGAACCTCGCGCCCTCCCGGATAAACCTTGGAGAGGCTGTTCATGACGTAGATGTACTGATAGGAGGCCATTCGGCACGATCCTTCGACGGAGCATGAGATCAATCAGCGCCGGTTCTAGCCCATCGGCCGGGGGCGCGGCAATGCGGGTGTCATCGCTCGCCTGCCGGATGCGATCTTGTTGGCCGGCCCGCCGAGATCTACAGTCTGATGGCCTGCGGGGACTGGATGCGACGGCCACGTGGCCGCCCTCCCCGCGGAACGGTGTGAAATATGCGCCAGCTGTTTCGTTACGCCACAAGTGCATTCACCTTGATTTTCCTTCTCGCAGCGCCGGCCTCGGCTGAAATACAGCCGTTCCCGCCGTCGTTTCGCGTGTTGGACATCCAGATGCCCAAACAACCCGACGGCCAGACCATCCATGTCCGGGTCGGCGGCCAGGGCCCCGCGGTCGTGCTGCTTCACGGCTTCGGCGACACAGGCGACATGTGGGCGCCGATGGCGGCCGACCTCGCCAGAGACCATACGGTCGTGGTTCCCGACCTGCGCGGAATAGGTCTGTCCGCATATCCAAAGGACGGCTACGACAAACGCACGCAGGCGGCGGACATCCGCTCTGTCCTGACACATCTCGGCCTCGATCGCGCCGCGGTCGTCGGCCACGATATCGGGACCATGGTGGCCTATGCCTATGCCGCCCGGTATCCGGACAAAACCGATAAGCTCGTGGTGATGGACGCGCCGGTGCCAGGGATACCGCCGTGGGACACGATAGTCCGCAATTCACTGCTGTGGCACTTCGATCTCGGAGGGCCTGACATGGAGCGCCTGGTGGCCGGCCGGGAGCGCGTCTATCTCGACCGCTTCTGGAACGAGTTCGCCGGCGACCCGGCGAAGATCGACGAGGCGACCCGTCAGCACTACGCGGCCCTGTATGCGCGTCCCGGGGCCATGCGATCCGCTTTCGCCCAGTTTCGCACCATTCGACAGGATGCGATCGACAACGCGGAAACCAGCGTCACAAAGATCGCCATGCCGGTTCTCGCCGTTGGCGGAGAACGCTCCTTCGGCGCCAGTGAAGCGGTCGTGATGCGCAACGCCGCCGTCGATGTGACGGAGTTGGTGATCCCGGGGGCAGGTCATTGGCTGATGGAGGAGCAGCCCGCCGCCACGATCACGGCTGTCCGCACCTTCCTGTCCTCGCACTAGCCCGGGCCTCGCCGCCCGCGCGCCGATATTCCGCCTCCGCGCCCAATCGGTGCGCGGAGGCGGAGTCGTGCGTCGGCCATAGGCCAGGCGCTGCCGGTGCCGCCCTTCTCCGGACGAGCATTATGGTGATGTTAACAATTTAACTGATACACTTTTAATCGAATGCCATTTCCCGCCGTGAGCGACCCAATGCCAGCCGAATTTCGCTTCATCCTCTTCACGCCGCAGGAGGCCGCCCAGGCGCTGGTCAAGTTCTGCCAGAAGAGCGGCCGCAAACTGCCGATCGCGACCGTCGTTGCCGCGGAACCGGTTGGCGGCGTTGCCGGAGAGGAGCCGCCGCGCGGTCTGCTGCGCCTGCTGCCCGACAGCGGGGAGGAGGTTCAGCTCAAGTTTGAACCGCAGGAGATCGTCGGCGCCCTGCTGCTGTTTGCGCTCGACCGCAAGATCCCCATGCCGCGGGACAGCGAAAAGGTTCTGGAGTCGATCCGCAATCGATTCGCGCTCAGAATAGGGTACTATCCCGTCGATGGCGGCACGCCCGCAAAGGCCGAGAAGGCCGAAAAGGCGAAGGCAGCCAGCAAGTAGCGCGAGAACGGCCGTATTCCGGTACGGATGGCGGCGCGGATTAAACTTTGATGAAATCGCCATTCGACCGAACGCCGCGCTGCGCGACTCAGCTAGGCTGAGCCGTCGATCCCTGGAGGCGTGAAAGATGAAGAAGAACTCCCTGCTCTCGGACGCCGTTACCCCGCACCGCCGCTTCACCAAGCGCGGTGTGCTCGACCGAGCGTTCATCGTGATGTTTCACGGCCTGGTGTATCCGCAGATCTGGGAAGACCCCGAGGTCGACCTGAAGGCACTGCAACTGACGCCTCAGAGCCGGATTCTGACGATCGCTTCGGGCGGCTGCAACGTCCTGAACTATCTGACCGAGTCGCCGGAGCAGGTCACCGCCGTCGATCTCAACCCGCATCACATCGCGCTCTGCCATCTGAAGGTCGCGGCGCTCAAGCACCTGCCGAGCTACGAGTCCTTCTTCCGGCTTTTCGGCTATGCCGATGAGAGCGGCAATGTCCGCGCCTTCCACAAGCATGTGCGCGACCATCTCGATCCGGAAACCCATGCCTATTGGATGCGCCGTGGCCTGACCGGACGGCGGATCAACCTGTTCGCCCGCAACATCTATAAGCACGGCGTGCTCGGGCGCTTCATCGGCCTGCTGCACCTGGTGGCGCGGCTGAGCGGCAAGAATCCCAAGCGGCTGCTGACGGCGCGGAACCTTGAGGAGCAGCGCTGGCTGTTCGAGACGCTGATCGAGCCGATCTTCGAGACCCGAGTGATGAAGGCGATCTGCCGCCTGCCCGTCAGCTATTTCGGTCTCGGCATCCCGCCGGCACAGTTTCAGGAACTGTCGGCCTCCTCCGGCGGCAACATGGCCGGCCTGATGCGTGCCCGGCTGGAGCGACTGGCCTGCGACTTCCCGTTCACCGATAACTACTTCGCCTGGCAGGCTTTCGGGCGCGGTTACGACAAGGTCGACCGGATCGCGGTGCCGCGCTACCTGCAGGAGCGCTACTATAACGAACTGCAGGCCAAGCTCGATCGGGCCGAATTCAAGCAGACCTCGGTGACCGCATGGCTGCAGGACCAGGAGGACCAGTCGCTCGACCGCTATGTCCTGCTCGACGCCCAGGACTGGATGACGACGGAGCAGCTGACCGAACTCTGGGGCGAGATCCTGCGCACCGGCAAGCCGGGGACGCGGGTGATCTTCCGCACCGCCGGGGAGGACAGCATCCTGCCGGGCCGCATCCCGAACGAGATGCTGGATCGCTTCCAGTATCACGAGGCGGAGAGCAAGGTTCACACCGCAGCCGACCGGTCATCGATCTATGGCGGCTTCCACCTGTACACCCTCAAGGACTGAGCACATGGCGGACGATATCCGCGGCCAGGACGCCTCGGGTCCCGATATCGCCAGTACCGATACCAGTGTCGTTCATCGCAAGATGGACGACATGTATCGCCTGCAGAGGCACATCTACGACTTGAGCCGCCGCTACTATCTGTTGGGCCGGGATCTGCTGATCGAAGAACTGGATCTGCAGCCGGACGAAACCGCATGCGAGATCGGCTGCGGCACCGGGCGCAACCTGGTGCTGATGGCGCGGCGCTATCCGCTGGCACGGTTGATGGGCCTGGACGCCTCGACCGAAATGCTGCGCTCGGCCACCGCCAAGATCGCCCGCGCCGGGCTGGCCGACCGTATTCCCCTGGTACACGGCTTTGCCGAACGGTTCGATCCGGCATCGGCCTTCAGGCTCGACCAGCCGCTGGACCGGATCGTGTTCTCCTATTCCCTGTCGATGATCCCGCCCTGGCGGGAGTCGATCGACCATGCGCTGCGGTCGCTCAAGCCCGGCGGTCAGGTACATATCGTCGATTTCGGCGACCAGGCCGACCTGCCCCGCTGGTTCCGGCGCATGCTGTTCTGGTGGCTCGATCTGTTCGGCGTCCACGCGCGCCCGGAACTGATCGGTTATCTGCGCGAACTGAAGGCCTCGGGCCGGGCCGAGGTCGACATCCGCCCAGTGCACCGAGGCTATGCGTTCCGCGCGGATCTACGGACCAAATCCTAGTGCTATCCGTGGAGCCCGGTCGGTAGTATTTTAGCCGATCATCAGCTGCTATCGGAGGGTCGGGCAGCCACCCCGCAGGTGTTGCGGGAAACAGGTTCCGTCGCTCATACCATGACATCCAGGGATTCCCGGGCTGACCGCCGCGTCGGCTATGCGCGTTCGCTGATCGACCAGGGCGATCTCGACGGCGCGCTTTCGCTGCTCGAACAGACGCTGGAGCTGGCGCCGGACTGGCTCGACCTGCTCATTCTGACCGGCGAGATCCGAGCCAAGCTCGGCCTGCGCGCCGAAGCGGTGGCGATCTTCCGGCACTATCTCGACCTCAGTACCGAAGACCGACACGGCGCGATGCTACATCTGGCCCTGCTCGGCGCGGCACCCGCCCCCGAGGTCCAGCAGACCTCTTATGTGAGGGCACTGTTCGACGATTTCGCCGAGCGGTTCGACCGCACACTGCTTCAGAGCCTGGACTATCAGGGGCCGGTGCTGATCGCGGAAGCCACCGGTAATGCGCCGGGTGGGCTCGGCACGGTGCTCGATCTCGGCTGCGGCACCGGACTGGTTGGCGAGCGGCTGCGTCAGCACTGCAGTTGGCTTGAAGGCGTGGACCTCTCCGCCGGCATGCTGGAGAAGGCCCGGGACAAGAAGATCTACGACATGCTGCATCAGGCCGACATCGCCACCTTCCTACTCGAGCCGCCCAGGCTCTATGACTGGATCATCGCCGGCGATGTGCTGAACTATGTCGGCGGCCTGGAAAACGTGATGACCGGTATTTCCATGGCGCTGCGCAGCGGCGGGAGGGCCGTGCTCACCGTCGAGGCCCTGGATTCGACGGGCGGCGCCGAAGGCGAGGTCATGCGCCTGCTGCCAACCCTGCGCTACGGCCATTCCGCCGCTTACGTCCGGGCCATGGCCGCCGACGCGCGGCTGGTCGTGCTCGATCAGCGAACCGAAATGCTGCGGCTGGAGGCCGGCGAGCCCCTGGCGTCGCACATCTTCACCGTCGAGCGGCCGTCGGCCGGCACCGCCCCGGCAATCGGCTCCTCCGATCTCGATCCGGAGCCCCGGATCAACTCCTGAGCGGCCGCGTTCATTCCACGCCTCCTCCTCCGGCCGTGAGCCGACTTTGCTCCTCCCGCCTCTCCAGGCGGATGGCGCCGATTGCGGCAAGAAGGCCGGCGAAGGACGTCGCCAACATCAGCGTCATCAATAGCTGGGGAGAGGGGTTGTCGGCGAGGACGACGCCCGTTCCTGTGGTCATCAGCGCGCCGCCGGCGAGAGTCGTCGCGCCGATGATCCCCGCCGCGCTCCCCGCGAGCCGGGGATGCACGGACATAGCGCCCGCGTTGCTGTTCGGCGTCGTCAGGCCGTTCCCAAACCCGACGAAAATCGTGCAGCCGAAGTACAGAAGCGGCGTGGCCGTGCCGAAGGTCAGGATGGCGAGCCCCATCACCATGCCACTACAGGCAGCGACCCGACCCAGGAGAATCACCGTGGTGGATGCCAGCGATCTGGCAAGCCTCCCGGCGACGAAACTGCCGGCGATAAACCCGGCGGTGATGCTTCCGACGAACACACCGAGCTGAGCGGTATCGATGCCGAATACCGACGACGCGATGATCGGCGCCCCCGCCAGAAAAACGTAGAAGGCGCTGGTCGAGAACGCGGTGCAGAGCACGTAGCACCAGAACGTCGGCGCGCGCAGAAGGGTCGCCACGCCACCCGCTTCTTTGCGCGACGAGTCCGTGTGCTGTTGCCGCGTCTCTGCGAGGTCAAACCAGACGAGGCACAGCAGCCCGCCACCGACGGCCGTATAGAGAAGGAAGATCGCCCGCCAACCGAACGCCGCGTCAAGCAGGCTTCCGACCATCGGCCCCAGCATCGGCGCCAGAGCCATCGCCATGCTGATCTTGCTCAGCAGCCGCGGTACGTCCGGCCCCGTACGGGTGTCCCGGACGATTGCCAAGGACAGGATGTAGCCCGATGCGATGCCAGCCTGCAGCATCCGACACGCCAGGAACGCCCACGCGCTCTGCGCCATCGAACCGGCCAGCGAGGCGCAGGTAAAGACCGTCAAGGCCACCAGTAGCACCGGCCGCCGGCCGATCTTGTCGGCCAGCGGGCCTACACTCACATCGACCAGTGCCGTCACCGCGAGGTAACCGCCCAGCGCGATACTGATGGTGGCGTAATCCGCCTGCAGATCCTCGGCAATGTTGGCGAGCGACGGGACGATGAGGTTCATCGTCATCGTGGCCATCGCCGTGAGCAGAATCAAAGTCGCGAGCGCGGGCGGCGAGCTGGGCTTCTGCATGGCATCACGGGCCTTCCAAAACAAAAAGCCCCCGAACCGGGTTCGGGGGCGCATGGCAACGGATATGGTTTCCGCTAACGGACCACACACCTCGCTGCTACGACGATCAGATTATGGGACATAACTAAGCTCCTCACCCCGATCGTATCGTTGACCAAGCGCCCCCGCAACGGGTCACCGAACTACGCTCCCTTCAGCCGTCGAGCGATGGCGACGATGCGCTCGGCGCGATCGACGATCGGCTTGTCGATCATCTTGCCCTTGTAGGCGACCGCCCCCTTGCCCTCGGCCAGCGCGTCCCGGAAGGCGGCGAGCAGGCCCTCGGCATGGGCAATCTCCGCGTCGGTCGGGGTGAAGGCGGCGTTCAGCACCGGGATCTGCGCCGGGTGGATACCCATGCCGCCCTCGGTCCCATTGCGCCGACCCTGCTCCGCCCCGCGCCGGAAGGCGTCGAGATCGGTGAACTCGGCGATCGAGCCCGGATATCCCAGGGGAATGATGCCCGCTTCCCGCGCCGCCAGACGGACCAGCGCGTCATAAGGGTCGAGCACGGCAGGATCGGGCTCCGGCAGACCGAGATCGGCCGACATGTCCTCGCCGCCGAGCGTGATCGCCGCGACCCGCGGGCTCGCCTTGGCGATGGCCCGAGCCTCGTGCACGCCCTTTGCGGTCTCGACCAGCACGGCGTAGCGCACATGACCGGCTGGCAGCCCGCGCTCGGCCTCCAGCTCGCCGACGACCTCGTCGATCGCCAGAATATGGTCGGCGCTGTCGACCTTCGGCAGACAGAGCGCATCCAGCCCCGGGATCACCGCCGCCTCCAAGTCGGCGATCGCCAGCCGCCAGGGCCGGTTGATGCGCACCATCACCTCGACACGCCCCGACTTGGCGACCGTGGCGATGGAGCCCGGCAACGCGGCCCGCGCTTCGACCTTGCGGTCCGGCGGAATGGAATCCTCGACGTCGAGGATCACCACATCGGCGCCGCGCTCCGCCGCCTTGGCGACGAAACGGTCGGCACTGGCCGGGACATAGAGCAGCGAACGCCACAGGGGTGCAGGCAGGGAAGCCGTGCCGGTCATCAGATCAGTCCTTTTGTGTGCAGCGCGTCGGTATCGTGGCCGAGCGCCGTCCAGATCTCGTCATTGTGCTGCCCGAGTTCGGGGGCCGGATTGCGGAGCTGCGCCGGCGTGCCGGACATCCGCGGGATGACGTTGTGCATCGCCATGCGGCCGATATCGGCGTCCGGCATGGAGACGATGGCCTCGCGATCGCGTGGATAGGGATGCTCGGCCAGTTCGCTCACATCCGGCACGGCGCCGACGGTCACTCCCGCCTCCTCGAAGATCGCGAGATTCTCGGCCTGGGACCGCTCGGCCATGAACGCGCCGACAATCGGGTCGAGCTCATCCCGGTTGGCGACCCGGTCCGTGTTGGTGTGGAACTTCGGATTGTCGACCAGATCCGCGCGCCCGATGGTGCGCAGCAACCGATGCGCCATAGCCTGCATCGACGCGCTCAGCGCGACATACTTGCCGTCCTTGCAGCGGTAGACATTGCGCGGCGCCGACTGGTTGGAAAGCGATCCCGTGCGCTCCGGCACCCGACCGGTCAGGTCGTAATTGGCGATGATCGGGCCGAGCACCGAGTGGATCGGCTCGAACAGCGACAGGTCGATCACCTGCCCCGGTCCCTTCTTCACCTCGATCTCGCGGATCGCCACCATCGCCGAGAAGGCCCCATACAGGCCGGCGATCATGTCGGCCAGCGCCAGCGGCGGCAGCACCGGCGGGCGGTCGGCGAAGCCGTTCATCGCGGCGAACCCGCTCATCGCCTCCACCAGACTGCCGAAGCCCGGCTTGTGCGCCCACATGCCGTCCTGACCCCAGCCGGAGATCCGGATGATGATCAGGTTCGGATTGCGCTTCAGCAGCACCTCCGGCCCGATCCCCATCTTCTCCAGCGTGCCGGGCTTGAAGTTCTCCACCAGAACCCGTGCCGAGGCGACCAGGTCGAGCATCAGGTCAACAGCGCCTTCCTGGCGGAAGTTGAGCGTAACGCTCTTCTTGTTGCGGCAGATGACCTTCCAGTGGGTCGTCACCCCCGCCATGTTCCAGTGCCGCAGATCGTCGCCGCCATCGGGCTTTTCGATCTTGATGACCTCGGCTCCGTGATCGGCCAGCAGATGCGTCACCGCATTGCCGGCGATCAACCGGGACATGTCCAGCACGCGGACTCCGTCCAGGGCGCCCGGTACGTCGCCCACCCACTCCTTTTCGACGCCACTCATGCGTCCATTTCCTCCAGATGCCGAATTGTCGAGCCGGCGACCATTCGGCCGACCCGTTCGTTGTTTTCGATCGCCACGCCCGCACCATGCGGAGTGAGGATCAGATTGGGACGGTCGCGAAAGAGAGCGCCCGCCTCCGCCGTCAGCGGTCCGCCCTCGAAGACGTCGAGCGCGCCCCTATCAAATACCGGGTCTCCTCGGTCAAGGGAACGTGCAGACTGAGGGCGTCGCATTCCGGCAACAGTGTTTCGGGCATTCGAGATCAACGCCGGGATGCGCTCCGATCGATCGCGAACCGCTCCACCGCGTCCGGATCGAACCGGAACCCCATGCCCGGAACATCCGGAATCAGCAGGTCGCCATCCTCCATCGCCACCTGCTCGGCGAAGAGCGGGCGGAACCAGGGCATGTGTTCGGCGTAGTTGATGTTGGAGACCGCGCCGCAGAGCTGCAGGCAGTGCTCGGTGAACAGGTGCGGGCTGACCGGCACGTCATAGGACGCGGCCATGTTGGCGACCCGGATCCACTCGGTGATCCCGCCGACCCGCTCCAGATCCGGCATCAGGACGTCCGCCGACTTGCGCTCCAGCATGTCGCGGAAGCCATAGCGGCCGTATTCTGTTTCGCCGCTGGCGATCGGCGTGTCGATCTCGGCGGCGACCCGGGCCGAGCCTTCGAGGTCGTAGGCCTGCACCGGTTCCTCGAACCAGACGAGATTGAAATCCTCCAACCGGCGGCCGAGACGGATGGCGTGCGGGACGGACAAACCCTGATTGGCGTCGGCCATCAGGTCGATCTGCGGGCCAATCGCCTCGCGTACGGCGGCGACCCGCTCGATATCCTCGCCGATATCCGGCTTGCCGATACGGATCTTCATGCCCCGGAACCCCTGATCCAGGAAATCGCGCGCCTGTTCTTGCAGCGCGTCGATGGTCATCGTCGCCCACAGACCTCCCGAGGCATAGGCCCGCACCCGGTCGCGCCGCCGCCCCAGTAACCGCGAGACCGAGGCGCCCAGCGACTGGCCGAGAATGTCCCAACACGCCCAGTCGATGGCCGCGAGGCCGAACAGCGACACGCCCTTGTGGCCGAGGAAGTTGATCTCGCCCCACATCTCGTCGAAGCGGGCCGTGGTATCGCGCGGATCCTTGCCGATCATGCGCTCGCCCAGCATCCGGGTGATGGCGTCGAGCACCGGCAGGCGGTGACGGCCGATCGCCCACAGATAACTCTCGCCGGTGATGCCCTCGTCGGTATCGAGCCAGACCAGCAGGCCGGCAACGCCTTCGATACGGTGGATGGCGGTCCCGATCGGCTTGTCGAAGGGGATCTCAATGGCTCGGGTCCGCAAACCTGTGATCTTCATCTCATTCCCCCTCAGACATTCTGGCCGGACGGCAGCACCATGACCCGTGGGATCAGCACGGATCTGGGCTGCTCCACGGCGAAGACCACGGCGCGGGCGATATCCGCCGGTGTCAGCGGCTCCGGCACGTTCTGACTCACCTCGGGACGCACCTCGTAGTCCCGGTGCAGGTCGGTGCGCACGAGCCCCGGCTCCACCACCGAGACACGGACACCGGACCCGGCCAGCTCCATGCGCAGGGATTCGGCCAGCGCCTCGACCGCGTATTTCGTCGCCGCGTAGGCACCGGCGATCGGTCGGGTCTTGGTGCCCAGCACCGAACCGGTGAACAGCATGTCGCCGCTGCCTGTCGCCTTCATGTGCCGCACCGCCGTGTAGGCGAAGCGGAAAGTCGCGTCGATGTTCACCTTCAGCATGTCGGACATCGCGTCGAGGTCGATCTCGTCGACCGGGCCGCTGGCGATCAGGCCGGCATTGGCGAAGGCGATGTCGAACCGGCCAAAGGACTTCTGCGCCAGCGCAATCAGCGCGTCGGGCGTGGCCGGATCGGCGATGTCTCCCGCCAGGACCACGCAGTTCGGCAGTCGGGCGGCATGCGCCTCGAGGCGCTCCCCGCGCCGGCCGTGCAGCACGAGCTTCACCCCCCGCTCGGACAACGCCTCGGCCGTCGCCAGGCCGATCCCGCTGGTCGCGCCGGTGATCACGGCCACTTTGCCGTCGAGACCGCTCATGCTCCCCCCTTATTCGATGCTTGTTGTTTGAGCGGAACCAGAATGGCCGAGATCAGCGGCTCGTGCCAACGCATGAACTGCGCGGTCGTGGCATCGACCTCGACTCGGCCGGTCCGACGGAAGGCCTCGGCGATGGGCGCCAGACGGTCGGCGACGGCGATCGCGTCATCCGACCCCTCACGGCGCAGGGCGGCGATCAGCATCCGCATGCGCGCCAATTCGCGGAATCCGTCGAGATGCGCCTTTGCACCCGCGACCAGCTCCGGCGTCCACGGCCCCCACTCGGCACGCATCCGCGCGCTTACGACGGGACCGGCGCCAAAGCAGTCATAGGCTCGGCAGACCGGGAAACCGTTCGCCTCGAGGGTCGCAAAGATCGAGCAGCGGAAATCATCGTTCAGATGACAGCAGGCAGTGTCGGCCACCTTCACCGCCGGAAACCCCGCCGACGGCTGATGAGCGAGCGCGATGCAGCACAGACCGAAACACCGGGCACAGTCGGTCGGCCACTCGCCGTCCTGCGCACCACTCCCCATCCCGCTACCTTAGGATGGGGACGCAGAGAGGGGAACCGGACTTTCCGACGACCGACGGTCGGGCCGCCGCCGGTCGGGTGCGTGGTGAGACCGGATCAGCCCAGATGCTGCTTGAAGAATTCCAGCGTCCGCTCGCGGGCGATCTCGGCGCTCTTCGGCTCGAAGCTGCCGCGGGCGTCGCAGTTGAAGCCGTGGCCGGCCGGGTAGACATGGACCGGCAGATCCGAATGGCTTTTGCGAATCTTATCGACCTCGTCCATCGGGATGGCGTGGTCCTGCTCGCCGAAATGGAAGATCACGGGGCATTTCGGCTGCAGGTCGGCGAGCCCGCCGATGCCGCCGCCGTAGTAGCTCGAGGCCACCGCGAAACCGTCGAGCTTGGTCGCCGACAGCCAGGTCATCGTGCCGCCCCAGCAATAGCCGACGACGCCGACCTTGCCGGCCGAACGCACGGCGTCGGCGGCGGCAGCGATGTCCATCAGCGGGTCGTCATTGCCGACCTTGGCACGGATCTCGCGTCCCTCGGTGACATCGTCCTCGTCATAGCCGAGTTCGATACCCGGCTTGTAGCGGTCGTACAGCGCCGGGCAGATCGCCAGGTAGCCGTCCTCGGCATAGGCGTCGGCGACACTCTTCATGTGGCTGTTCACGCCGAAGATCTCCTGGATCACCACCAGACCTCCCTTCGGTTTGCCCGCCGGCTGAGCCAGATAGGCGTCGAACTCGTGACCGTCGGATGCCTTCAGCTTGAGCGTATCGGCCATGGTGTTTCCCCCGGATTTGCGTGGTCAGACGTTGAAACGGAAATGGAAGACGTCACCATCCTGCACCACGTATTCGGAGCCTTCCACCCGCATCTTGCCGGCATCCTTGGCGCCTTGCTCGCCCCCTGTGGCGACGTAGTCGGCGTAGGAGATGGTCTCGGCCCGAATGAAGCCGCGCTGGAAATCGGTGTGGATCTCCCCGGCCGCCTCCGGCGCCTTCGCGCCGCGACGCACGGTCCAGGCGCGGGCTTCCTTCGGACCGACGGTGAAGAAGGTCAGCAGGTCGAGCAGCTTGTAACCGGCGCGGATCAATTTGGTCAGACCAGGCTCGTCAAGATCCAGGCTGTCCAGGAACTCCTGCTTCTCCTCGGGATCGGAAAGTTGGGCGATCTCCGACTCGATGGCCGCGGAGATCACCACCGCCTCGGCGCCTTCGGCCGCGGCCTTTTCCGCCACTTTGGCGGAGAGCGCATTGCCGCTGCCGGCGTTCTCCTCCTCGACGTTACAGACGTAGAGGACCGGCTTGGCGGAGAGCAGCTGCATCTGCTTGAACAGGCGCGTCTCTTCCGGGTCCAGATCGGCCAGCATCACCCGGGCCGGTTGGCCATCGCGCAGCAGCTCGACGACTTTCTGGGCCAACGGCATCAAAGCCTTGGCTTCCTTGTCCTGGCCCCGCACCCGCTTCTCCAATGCCTGGAGACGCTTTTCCATACTGTCCAGATCGGCCAGCATCAGTTCGGTCTCGACGGTCTCGGCGTCGCGGATCGGGTCGACGGAGCCGTCCACATGGGTGACCTCGCCCTCGAAGCAGCGCAGCACATGGACGATGGCGTGGGTCTCGCGGATGTTGGCGAGGAATTGGTTGCCGAGGCCTTCACCCTGGCTCGCCCCCTTCACCAGACCGGCAATGTCGACGAACTCGATCTGGGTCGGCAGGATCTTGGCCGACTTGGCGAGTCTCGCCAGATCCTCCAGACGCGGATCCGGAACCGCGACCCGACCGGTATTCGGCTCGATCGTACAGAAGGGATAGTTGGCCGCCTCGGCCGCCGCGGTGGCGGTCAGCGCGTTGAAGAGCGTCGACTTGCCGACGTTCGGCAGGCCGACGATGCCGCAATTGAAGCCCATGGGCCTACGCTCCGTCGCTGGCTGGAGTGTCTTTGGATGGTTCGCTCGTGGTGTCCGGCGCGGGTTTAGCCGGTTTCGGCGGCGGGGGGAACACGGCATGGGCCACAAGGCTCATGAACCGCGCCTCGTCGCCGCGCACAAGTTCCTCCACCTCGCGGGCGACGGCGTCGATCAGGGTGTCCAGCCAGGCGCTCTTCTCGACCTTGGCGAAGTCGGAAAGCACGTAGGAATGGACCCTGTCCTTGTCGCCTGGATGACCGATGCCAAGCCGCACCCGACGGTAGTCCTTGTCGATATGCCGATCGATGTCGCGGATGCCGTTATGGCCGCCGGACCCGCCGCCGCGCTTCAGGCGCATCTTGCCCGGCACCAGGTCGAGTTCGTCGTAGAACACCGAGACCGCGTCGACCGGCAGCTTGAAGAAACGCACCGCCTCGCCGACCGATCGGCCGCTCTCATTCATATAGGTCATGGGTTTGAGGACCATCACCTTCTCGCCGGCGATCACGCCCTCGCTCGCCAGTCCCTGAAAGCGGGCCCGCCAGGGGCCGAAACTGTAGCGTCGGGCGATTTCCTCCACCGCCATGAAACCGATATTGTGGCGGTTGCCCTCGTATTTCGGACCGGGATTGCCGAGGCCGACGAACAGCAGCATGGGAAACCCTCGCGCTTCGGGAAGTTCGAGCAGGTGATGCCATCCAGGCACTTAAAATGCCAGCGCCCGCGATCCGGGGTCTGGATCGCGGGCGCCGAAAGTCTTGGGAAAGCGGTCGGAGATCAGCTCTCCTCGCTCTCCTCCTCGCCGGCGTCCGCGCCCTCGGTCGCTTCCGCCTCACCGGTCTCCTCGCCATCCGTGTCGGTGGCGACGGTCGGTGCGGCGATCGTGGCGATCGTGAAGTCACGGTCGTCGATCACCGGAGTCGAACCCTCGGGCAGGGTGATCGCCGAGATGTGCACGGAATCGCCGATCTCGAGGCCTGACAGGTCGACGATCAGCTTCTCGGGGATGTTGTCGGCGCGGCAATTCATCTCGACGGTGTGGCGCACGACGTTGAGCACGCCGCCACGCTTCAGGCCCGGGGCCCCGTTCTCGTTGATGAACTCGACCGGGACATCGACCGTCAGCTGGCTCGTCGCCGACACCCGCAGGAAGTCGACATGCCATGCGAAATCGGTGACCGGATGCTGCTGCAGGTCCCGCGGCAGAACGCGGTGGCTGTCAGAGCCGACCTTCAGGTCGATCAGGTGCGAGAAGAAGCCGGGCTTCGCCAGCAACTTGTCCAATGCCCGCTTCTCGATCTGAATCGGCAGCGGATCCTTCTTGTCGCCGTAAATGACGGCGGGCACGAACCCCTCACGACGCGCAGCCCGGGCGGACCCCTTACCGACCCGATCGCGCGCGCTGGCGTTCAACGTAGCAACGTCAGCCATTGCGATGTCTCCTATGAAAAGCCCGGCCTCCAGGGGTGCCGGGCGGACAAGGCGGGGCGTATAGCGCGAATCAAGGCGCTACGCCACCCAAAAGAGGCGGTGGAGCGCGGCTCCGGCGTCAGTTGAACAGGCTGGAGACCGAGCGCTCTTCGCTGATCCGCTGGATCGCCTCGCCGAGCAGCTGGGCGATGGAGAGCTTGCGGATGTTGTGGGCGACCCGGACAGCCTCGGTCGCCTGAATCGAGTCGGTGGTCACCAGCGCCGTCAGCGGCGAGGAGGTCACGCGGGCGACCGCGCCGCCGGAGAGCACGCCGTGGGTGATATAGGCGTCGGCGGAAATCGCGCCGGCCTGGATCAACGCCTCGGCGGCGTTGCAGAGCGTGCCGCCGCTATCGACAATGTCGTCGACCAGCACGCAGCGCCGACCGTCGACGTCGCCGATGATGTTCATGACTTCCGACACGCCGGCGCGCTCACGACGCTTGTCGATGATGGCGAGGTCGGCGTGGATCTTGCTGGCCACGGCGCGCGCCCGGACCACACCACCGACATCCGGCGAGACGACGACCAGCGGCTCGTCCCCGTAGCGCGCCTTGATGTCGTCGATGAACACCGGGGCCGCGAACAGGTTGTCGGTTGGAATGTCGAAGAAGCCCTGGATCTGGCCGGCATGCAGGTCGAGGGTCAGCACCCGGTCGGCCCCGGCCTTGGTGATCAGGTTGGCCACCAGCTTGGCCGAGATCGGCGAGCGCGGGCCCGACTTGCGGTCCTGGCGGGCGTATCCGTAATACGGGATCACCGCGGTGATGCGGCGCGCCGAGCTGCGGCGTAGCGCGTCCAGCGTGACCAGCAGTTCCATCAGGTTGTCGTTCGCCGGATAGCTCGTGGACTGCACCACGAACACATCCTCGCCGCGGATATTCTCCTGGATCTCAACGAACACTTCCATGTCGGAGAACCGGCGAATGTCCGCCTTGGTGAGCGGCAGATTCAAATAGGCGGATATGGCCTCGGCCAAAGGCCTGTTGGAATTGCAGGCCAGGATCTTCGGGGCGCGTGTCGACATGGACGAACCGACATGGTGAGCGGAAGGGGCGGCAGCGCACCCGGGCGAAGCGGCGCGACCTTACCCAGCGTCAGTCCGGCTCGCAAGGTAGAAGTCGGTTCGGTTACATTGATTCCTGGGCGGGCGCCGCTTCGTTAACCACCCGGGCGCCCGGCAGGAAGGTGTTTGCCATCTCTTCGGCCCGGGCGAGGTAACCATCCAGCGCCTTCATGGTCGTGGCCATGTCCGGGCTGTCGTCGCGCCGCCAGATGCGCAGTGTGGCCATCCAGACCAGCGCCAGCCCCTTCACCTTGAGCGGTCCGAACGGCGGCCACGGGCGCTCGCCGACCGCTTCCAGCGTGCGCGCCATCGACCGGCCGAGGCCCGGCAGGCATGCGAGTGCCGTCACCGGATCGCGCGGCAGGCCATCGAGAATCGACACGAACGCGTCGCGATCAACGGCCAGAACGTCGAGTCGGGCCATCAGCGCTTCGAACAGCCGGTCACGCATCGGGATCGACGGGTCGATCGCGTCCTCGTCCAGGGCTGTGCGCATCGCGTCATCGACCCGGCCGGAGATCGCCGCCAGCAATCCGGCCTTGCACCGCACCGTGCGCCGAGCGGTCAGTGCGGCCATGCCCGCCCGCTCGCCGGCGGCGGCCACGGTGACCGATCGCCAGCCTTCGGCGGCGGCGATTTCCAGCGCGGCCACCGCCAGCAGGTCGGCTGCCGTCGCCGAGTCACCCGTCTTTTCGCTTCGATCTGTCATGATGATGAATATGTCGCTTCCGCGGCCGCCATCAAGAACCGGTCAACCGGCGAGTTCCTTCGAGCGGGCCGTGGCGGCGGCGATGGCGGCATCGAAGATCGGCTGGATGCCGGTGTTCTCGTCCATCAACACCTTAAGGGCCTCGGCCGTCGTGCCCCCCGGACTGGTGACATTGATGCGGAGTTGCGAGGCAGGTTCGCTCGACTGCCGCGCCAGCTCGCCGGATCCGGACACCGTCGCTCTGGCGAGACGCATGGCCATGTCCTCGGGCAGACCCGATTTCACGCCGGCCGCCGCCAACGCCTCGATCAGCAGGAAGACATAGGCCGGACCGCCGCCCGACAGCGCCGTCACCGCGTCGATCTGATCCTCCTGCTCGGCCTCCAGCGCCTCGCCGACCGCTTCCAGCAGGCGCTGGGCCTGCGCCTTCTGCGCGTCGCCGACATGGGCATTCGCCACATAGGCGGTGATGCCGCGGCCGACCGCCGCGGGCGTGTTCGGCATAGCGCGGATCACCGGCACCGACGCGCCGAGCCTGGCTTCGAAATAGCCGATGGTCTTGCCGGCGGCGATCGACAGGAAATAGGCGCCCGAGCTGGCCAGCCGGGCCAAGGGAACCAGGGCGTCGTCCATGCTCTGGGGCTTCACCGCCAGGATCACGACGCCCGGCGCCAGATCCTTCGGCAGCGCATCCGCGCTGGCGTAGACGGTCACGCCGTCCTTGCGGGCGAGATCGCCCATCGCGTCGGCATGAGGTTCCACAACATGCACGCCGCCGGCGGCCTCGCCGCTTTCCAGCCAGCCGGCCAGCATGGCTCCACCCATCTTGCCGCAGCCGATGAGCACCAGGGGTTTGGACATTTCCTTAGCCTTTTCTTGTCAGCCTCCGCTCAGGAGAGGCTGTCAGGCTTCTCCCACGACGTCGAGCATGGAGGCGGCGATCGCCTCCTCCGCCGTCTTACCGCCCCAGATCACGAACTGAAAGGCCGGGAAGAACCGCTCGGCCTCGTTCAGGGCGACCTCGACCAGATCCTCCATCTGCTCGACGGAGGCGCCGCCGGTGCCGCGGACCAGCAGGGTATGACGGTACATCGGAACGCCGTCCTCGGAGCCGAGATCGAAATGGCCGAGCCACAGCTTCTCGTTCAGCAGGGTGAGAAGGACACAGACCTCGCGCCGCTTCTCGACCGGCACCTTGCTCTCCAGCAGGCAGGAGAAATGCAGTGCGCCAAGGTCTTCCTGCCACAAGAAGTACAGGCGGTAATCGCACCAGCGGCCGGAGATCTCCACGGCCATTTCATCGGCGCCGGCCCGATCGAAGGCCCATTCATTGGCTCCGACCAACTCTTCGAGCAGATCGAGCGGGTTCTGATGGACACTAGCGGTATCAACAAAGGTAACCGACATGTCGGAAATTTCCCCCTTGGGCGCGCTGGCCGGCGCGTCGGGGCGGCCCGGGGTCGGGCAGAGATCGGCCGACAATCTGCCCTGGTCGGCCACATCGTGTGGTGTAGGCCGCCGAATCACCACAACTCATAGACTCACAAACCGGAGTCGCCCATTCAACACAAGATTTTGTATGAAATCTAAGGTTCACACTCGATATTCAGTGTGTCCCGGAAGGCATTGATATCGGGGAGAAACCTGATCCGCCGAAATTGACAGTCCCGTGACGGCCCCGGGTCGGCAGACCCGGTCGCGCTCCCGAAAGGGGGCGAATCACTCGTCCTTCGACGGTGTTTCGTCGGCCTTGGTCTTGCGCGCCGAGGTGCGTCGGGTGGCCGCCGCCGCGCGCCGTCGATCACCCGTGGCGGCCTTGCGCTTCGGTGCGCTCTTCTTGGCCTCGCCGAGTTTCGCCTCGAGATCGGCGAGACGCTTCTCCAGCGCCTGCTGCTCGCGCCGCGCCTTCACCGCCATGGCCTCCACCGCCTCGAACTCCTCGCGGGTCACGAGATCGCGGTCGGCCAGGAAGCGCTCGAACTGTTGATGGACGAGTTGTTCAATCTCGGTGCGCACGCCGGCCGCGGCGCTGAGCGCACCATTGGCGACACGGGCAAGATCGTCGAACAAGCGGCTGCGGGTCTGCATGGCTCACCTCCTGATACCTGTGGATATGTCATCGCCGCCCGCCGGGATCAAGGACGGGGTTGCCGCACCCGGGACCTGACCGTCGGCGACGCCAAAGCGTTGGGCGATTTCGGCGCTTCGTGTAGCGTGTTCCCCCTGCGCAGTTCGGGCCGATCAGGAGTATCCCGTCACATGATTATCGTTACCGGCGGTGCCGGCTTCATCGGCTCAAATCTGGTCGCTGGCCTGGAGGCTGCGGTGGGTGGCGACATCGTGGTGGTCGACCGGCTCGGCTCCGACGAGAAGTGGCGCAACATTGCCAAGCGCGACCTCGCCGCCATCGTCCCGCCGGAGGACTTCTTCGCCTTCCTCGACCGCCATCGCGGCGATGTCGACACCATCTTCCATCTCGGCGCCATCTCGGCCACGACCGAGCGCGACGCCGACCTGATCGTGCGCGAGAACATCACCCTGCCGCTGCGGCTGTGGCACTGGTGCGCCGAGAACCGCACGCGACTGATCTATGCCTCCTCGGCAGCGACCTATGGCGACGGCGAGGCCGGATTCGACGACGACGACAGCCCGGACGGCCTCGCCGTGCTACGGCCGATGAACGCCTATGGCTGGTCGAAGCACGCATTCGACCGCCGGGCGATCCGGCTCGCCGCTTCGGGCGTGCATCCGCCGCAATGGGTCGGCCTGAAGTTCTTCAACGTCTACGGCCCGAACGAGTATCACAAGGGCACGATGAAAAGCGTGGTCGCCCAGATCACGCCAAAGATCGTCGCCGGCGAGAGCGCCAAGCTCTTCACTTCCCACAATCCGGACTATCCCGACGGCGGTCAGTTGCGCGACTTCGTCTATGTCGACGACTGCGTGCGGGTGATGCTCTGGCTGCTGGAGGCCGAGAAGGTCAACGGCATCTTCAATCTTGGCACCGGTTCGGCGCGAAGCTTCGCCGACCTCGCCCGCTCGGTGTTCGCCGCGCTCGGCCAGGAGGAGCGGATCGAGTTCATCGAGATGCCCGAGGCGATCCGCGACCGCTACCAGTACTTCACCCAGGCCCGCATGGACCGGCTGCGCGAGGCCGGATACCCGGACCAGTTCACGACCCTGGAGGAAGGCGTGCGGCGCTATGTGAAGGGGTTCCTGACCTCCGACGACCCGTATCGGTAGGGCCAGTTCCGGTGCGCCTGCTCGCGATTTCCGACCTGCATCTGGCGAGTTCAATCAACCGCGCCGCCCTGGACGCCCTGCCACCACATCCGGATGACTGGCTGATCGTCGCCGGCGACGTGGCCGAGCGGATCGACATGGTCGCCGACGCCCTGGCGCTGCTGGCCGACCGCTTCGCCCGGGTGATCTGGGTGCCCGGCAACCATGAACTCTGGGCGCGGGCCAGCCTGGACGAGCCGGTCGGGGTCGCCCGCTACGAGGCCCTGGTGGCACGGATCCGGGCGCTCGGAGTCGACACGCCGCAGGACCCCTTCCCGCTCTGGCCCGGACCTCTGCCCGCGGGCGTGGAGCGGCTGGTCATCGTCCCGCTGTTCCTGCTCTACGATTACAGCTTCCGGCCCGAGGACGTGCCGCTCGGCGGCGTCATCGAATGGGCCGAGGAAACCCACAACGTCTGCAGTGACGAGATCCTGCTCTCGCCGGCCCCCCACCCCAGCCGGATCGCGTGGTGTCACGCCCGTCTGGCCGACGCGGAACGGCGCCTCGCGAGCGAGATCCCGGCCGGCTCCCATACGGTTCTGGTGAACCATTGGCCGCTCAGGCGCGACATCGTGCGCATCCCGCGTGTCCCCCGCTTCACACCTTGGTGCGGCACCGTTCTGACCGACGACTGGCACGCGCGATTCAACGCCTATGCGGCGGTCAGCGGCCACCTGCACACGCGCCGCACGGATATGCGCGACGCCACCCGCTTCGAGGAGGTCTCGCTCGGATATCCCCGGCAATGGGAGCATGGGCGCGGGATCGCCGACTATCTGAGAGTGATCGTCGGATGACCGCGGTGCAGGTCCGATGGCTGAAGACGGCCGCCATTACCGCCGCCCTCTTTCTGTCGCTGGCGCCGCTGTCGATGACCCTGCCGGGCGACGGCCTCGACCCGGCCTGGGGCCTGGTGGTCGAGCAGGCGGCGCTGAGAGGCGCGCAGTGGGGACGGGACATCGTCTTCACCTTCGGCCCCTACGGCTACCATTATCAGCGGATCTTCCATCCGGACCTGGCCGCCGAGATCCTGGCTATGTCCTCGCTCCGCGCCCTCCTGACCGGCCTCGGGATCTCCTTCGCCCTGCGCGAGGCCGGTCCCGGACCAACGGGCATCGCCGTCGCGGCCGCCCTGGTCTCCCTGCCGACGGTCCAGGACAGCACCTACTTCCTGCTGCCGCTCCTGATCGTTCTTCTGCATTTCCAACGGCGCGCCACGACGCCGCTGTGGTACCTGCTGCTGGCGGCTGCCTATTGCGGTTTCGCCGCATTGATAAAGACGACTTTCGCCGTGTTGGCGATCGCTCTGCTGCTAGTCGTCGATATCGACCGCCTGCTTGATCGTCGACTTCCGGTGTTTACCCCGCTCTGCCTCATCGTCGCGCTGGCCGCCTATCTGGCAGCCGGGCAGTCGCTGGCGGCGCTGCCTGAGTTCATCGACCTGAGCCTCGACGTCGCCCGTGGTTTCAGTCATGCGATGTCGGTGTTCGATTGGCGTCGGGCCATCGAGCTCACCGCCTTCCTCGTCGCCAGCATGACCGTGCTCGCCCTGGTCGTGGCGACGACGCGGCCGGCCGACCGGCTACGCACCCGGTCCGGTCGCCTGATGCTGCTGGCCGTCGCGATCTTCTGGTTTGTCACCTACAAGGCCGGCTTCACCCGACACGACCTGCACACCCTAGTGTCCTGGGCCACGCTCGGTACCGGTGCCGCACTCTTCGCGGCCGTTGCCGATGGGGCGCCGTCACTCCGCCCGCGCCGGCTCCTCCTGGTCGCCGCGCTGGCGATTGCCATCCTGGCGCCGATCCGGCTGTCGCTGGCACCGGGTTTCGGGCTCGTCGCGGTGGCGCTGCAGACCCTCGTCTACAATCCCCGCGACACGGTGGCGCAGGCAGCGGCGATTCTGGCCGCTCCGACCGCCTGGATGGCCGAGATGCAGCGGCGCCGCGCGGTCGCTCTCACCGGGATCCGAAACCGCAACCCGCTGACCGGCATTCAGGGATCAATCGACACGGTGCCGTCGCTCCAGGCCGCCTTGGTCGCCGCCGATCTCGCCGATGGCCCCACCTATCACCCGCGGCCGATTTTCCAGGAATACTCGACCTATACGGCCGCCCTGATCGCCGCCAACCGCGCCTTTTTCGACAGCGACGAGGCACCGGACACGATCCTTCTGTCGCCCGGCTCGATCGACAACCGCTACCCAAGCCTGGCGGAGGGGCCGCTCTGGCCGATCCTGTTGCGCCGCTATGCGGATGCCGGCCTTGCCGGTCCGATGCGCCATCTGGACGGCGAGATCGACGTCCTGGTGCTGAACCGCCGCGATCAGGACACCGTCATTGCCCTCGGCGCGGGGCAGTCCATGACGATCCGGCCGGGGGAGCGCCTGACGCTGCCGGAGGACGACGTGCCGGTCGTGGCGATGATCGACATTTCCCAGACAGTGGCGGGCCAGGTCCTGACCGTCCTTCACCAGACGCCAACCATCACGCTGACCGTGACATTGGCCGACGGCTCCCGGCACACTCACCGGCTGATTCCGGACATCGCGCGCGCCGGGTTCCTGCTGTCGCCCTACCTGCCGGATACCGCGGCGGCGCGGCATCTGTTCGACGGCGATGGCGGCGGCCGGCGGCGTGTCAGCGATCTGCGGATCGACGTGCCGGACCCGGTCGCCTGGGCCTTCGCCGACAGGATTGCCGTCACATTGCGCCCTCTGCGTTAGAGCGCGGCGCGTTTCCATGGCTGGCGGCGCTTCCGCCACCGCGATAGGCTCGTCCCAATCACCCTGCACCGATGACATCAAGCAAAGACGGCGGGACCAACGCCGGGAGGAAAGATCAGATGAAGATGCGTGCCTGTGTCCTGCGAGAAATCGGGGCCGAGATGCCCTATGCCAAGAGCGTTCCGCTGGCCGTCGAAGAGGTGGAGCTGGATCCGCCAGGCCCGGGCGAACTCCTGGTGAAGGTCGTCGGCGCCGGTCTGTGTCACTCGGACCTGTCCGTGATCAACGGATCGCGTCCCCGCCCGCTTCCGGTCGTGCTCGGCCATGAAGGCGCGGGCGAGGTGGTCGAGGTCGGGCTCGGCATCCGCGACATCAAGGTCGGCGACCCGGTGGTGTTCCAGTTCTCGGCCAGTTGCGGGCGCTGCGTGCGCTGCCTGGAGGGTCGGCCGCAGATCTGCGAGACCCATGCGATCGCCCGCGCCAAGGGCGACCTCATGGGGGGCGGCAAGCGCCTGCGCGACAGCACCGGCGCACCGGTGAACCACCAGACGGGCGTGTCCTGCTTCGCCGAATACGCCGTTGTCGACCGCGGATCGGTGGTGAAGATCGACAGTGACATCCCGCTCGAGACCGCCGCCATCTTCGGCTGCGCGGTGATGACCGGTGTCGGCGCCGCGCTGAACGCCGCCCGCGTGGCACCCGGCGACAAGGTCGCCGTCATCGGCCTCGGCGGCGTGGGGTTCTCGGCCATGCTCGGGGCCATCCTCGGCGGCGCCGCCCAGGTCATCGCCGTCGACATAAACCCGGCCAAGCTCGGCCTTGCCCGCCAGCTTGGCGCCCATCACACGGTCGACGCCCGCGAGGCGGACCATGTGCAACAGATCAAGGACCTGACCGGCGGCGGCGTCGACGTCTCGCTGGAGGGGGCGGGTGTGATCCCGGCGCTGAAGACCGGCTACGACATCCTGAAGACCGGCGGCCAGCTGGTCACGGTCGGCCTGTCGCCCCAGGGGGCTGATTTCCCGATCCCGGCGGCCGATCTGGTCAGCCGCGAGATTTCCGTGCGCGGCAGCTACATGGGCTCCTGCGTGCCGGTTCGCGACATCCCGAAATACCTGGAGGCGTTCCGCCAGGGCCGCCTGCCGGTCGACCAGTTGATCGGCGAGCATATCGGCTTTGACAAGGTGAATATCGGCTTCGACAAGCTGGCCTCGGGAGAAGCGGTGCGCCAGATCCTCACGCCGCATGCGAGGTAGTGTTGGTCGGTTTGGGCGATTGAATTGACCCCATGAGCGAAACTCGTTAGGCGTCCGATACGCGCCTAACGGGTGCCGTCCACACCGCAACGCCGCAGGTTCGACCCAGATGCTCATTGTTGGTTTGAACTTCGCCCATGACGCCGGTGTATGCATTGTCGATCGCGGTCGGGTGCTGGGCCTGTTCCAGCGAGAGCGCTTCACCCGTGTGAAGCGTCAGGCGTTTCTCACTGCCGACTTTCTGCAGTTCTGCCTGAAAAGCTCTGGGGTGGATTGGAAAGACGTCGACCACGTGGCTGTGACCAGTTCGCAATCCTGGCCCTTGATCCTGCTCGACCCCGATCGACTCCGGATCGAACATGATGCATCGGCGCTCGACGCGTTGCCGCTGAAAGGCGTGTCAGCCGACATGGCGAACAGCATGATCCAGCACATGGAGAAGCGTCGCCAGAATGCCGAGACACGGTACGAAGACTATAAGAACCCCGCACATCGGTTCGCGGAGTATTTCGGCCCGGATAAGGTTTCGCGCCCGCCCGATGACGGGTTTGCGATCTCCTATGATTGGCCGGTTATGCCTGACTGGTGGCAGCGCCCTTACACGCCTGCGGACGTCGTTACCAAGTTCCAGCTGGCCCGAACCGACCCGGCACGACATTACGCCT
>JARGOG010000136.1 GCA_029212785.1 Thalassobaculaceae bacterium | reverse complement strand
CCAGCTCACTTTGGCGCTGAATTCATTGAACGGCTGGGCACTGTCCAGCACCAATGACGCCCATATCTTCCATATACATGTGAACTCGTTCCAAATGATTGCCCGTGCCAAGGGAATTCCCTTGGGAAACGAATACTACCAACTGCCGATCTGGCGCGACACGGTCTACTTCGAGGGCGGCTCGACCGATAAGAACACCCTTCTGCAGGGGCCTGTCGTCTATACCACCAGCCATCAGGTCGACTTCACCGGTAAGTTCGTCCTGCACTGCCACAACCTCTTCCATGAGGACAACGGCATGATGCTCACAGTATCGGTGCAGGACAGTTAGACTGGCGGCGCGGCCGGCACCGATCATGGCGCCGGCCGCATCCCTTGTCAGGGATCCCTATCGCCCTACGCCGTCTCCTTGAACAGCTCACGGCCGATCAACATGCGTCGGACCTCGCTGGTGCCGGCGCCGATCTCGTAGAGTTTGGCATCGCGCAGGATGCGGCCGGTCGGATAGTCGTTGGTGTAACCGTTGCCGCCCAGGCACTGGATCGCCTCCAGCGCCATCCAGGTCGCCTTCTCGGCGGCGTAGAGGATCGCGCCGGCGGCGTCCTTGCGGGTCACCTCGCCCCGGTCGCAGGCCTTGGCGACGGTGTACACGTAGGATTTGGCCGCATTCATGATCACATACATGTCGGCGATCTTGGCCTGCATGATCTGGAAGGTACCGATCGGCTGGCCGAACTGCTCGCGCTCGTGGACATAGGGGATGACCACGTCCATGGCCGCCTGCATCAGCCCGGTCGGCCCGGCGGCCAGCACGGCGCGCTCGTAGTCGAGGCCGCTCATCAGCACCCGCACCCCGCCGTTGAGTTGGCCCAGCACGTTCTCCTGCGGCACCTCCACGTTGTCGAACACCAGCTCGCCGGTGTCGGAGCCGCGCATGCCGAGCTTGTCCAGCTTCTGGGCGACCGAGAAACCCTTCGTCTTGGTGTCGACCAGGAAGGCGGTGATGCCGTGCTGGTGCTTCTCCGGATCGGTCTTGGCATAGACCACGATCACGTCGGCGGTCGGGCCGTTGGTGATCCACATCTTCGAGCCGTTGAGGACGTAGCGGTCGCCCTTCTTCTCGGCCCGCAGCCTCATCGACACCACGTCCGAGCCGGCCCCCGGCTCGCTCATCGCCAGCGCACCGACATACTCGCCGCTGATCAGCTTCGGCAGGTAGCGCTTCTTCTGGTCCTCGGTGCCGTTCAGGTTGATCTGGTTGACGCAGAGGTTGGAATGGGCGCCGTAGCTGAGGCCGACGGAGCCGGACGCGCGGCTGATCTCCTCCATCGCCACGCAATGCTCCAGATAGCCCATGCCGGCGCCGCCGTATTCGTCGCTGACCGTCACGCCGAGCACCCCGACCGCGCCCATCTTGCGCCACAGGTCGTGCGGGAAGGTGTTGTCGCGGTCGATCTCGGCGGCGCGCGGGGCGATCTCGTCGGCCGAGAAGCTGCGCACGCTGTCGCGCATCATGTCTGCGGTCTCGCCGAGATCGAAGTTCAGGCTCGGGTAGTCGTTCGGGATCATGGGGTTCCGTCCATTCCAAGGGACTTGTTTCCGGGAGTACTCTGGTCATGCGGTTCGTCGGCCATCCCGGCCATCAGCATCAGGGTGGCGAGGGCCGTCGCCACCTGCTTCTCGCGGCCCTCCCTGACCGCGAAGACGTCGGCCTGGGCCACCACCAGGGTGCGGCCCGGCCGCAGCACCCGTCCCCGCGCGATCAGCAGATCGCCGGCCGCCGGGGCCATCAGGTTCAGCTTGTATTCCACCGTCAGCACCGAGCTTGCCGCATCTGCGAGCGAGAAGCTCGCATATCCGCAGGCATTGTCGGCGATGGTTCCGACAATGCCACCGTGGAAGAACCCGTGCTGCTGTGCAAGTTCCGCGCGATACGGCAACCGGATCTCGACGGCGCCCGGCGCCACCTCGGCGATCTCGGCACCGATGAAGCCCATGAAGGCCTGGCGCCCGAAGGACGCCCGCACCCGCTCGGCATAAGCCGGGTTGGAGACCCTGTACTTGACGTCCGCGTCAGCCGCATCGGTCACGCCGCATCCTCCGACAACCGGTCGAGGCAGATATTCTCCAGGACAGCCAGCTCAGCCTCGATCGCCTCGATGTCGCGGCGCTGTGCGTCGAGCTGGGCGCGGCGGTCGCGGATCTTGCGCAGCAGGTGGACAAGCTGCGCCCGGTCGCCCTCGCTCGGATCGTAAAGGTTCAGGATCTCCCGGATCTCGGCAATGGAGAAGCCGAGACGCCGCCCCCGCTGGATCAGGATCAGGCGGGTCCGGTCGCTCCCGGAGAACACGCGGGAGCGCCCCTGGCGGCCAGGGAAGATCAGTCCCTGCTGCTCGTAGAACCGGATTGCCCGGCTGGTCAGTCCGAGTTCCCGCACAAGCTGGGTCATGGTGAAGCGGTCGGTCATGGGACAGGATGGTTTCATATTGACGTGAACGTCAATTACCTTTGTCTCTGACTTTCACGGGATGACGCACCGCAGCAAGAGCCCTAAGCTCGGGGTCCCGCCCTTCCCGGACTGCCAACGGATCCCTGCGATGACCGACACACCGACCGAAATCGATCCCATCACCACGTCTGTGGTGCAGCACCGGCTGGTGGGAATCGTCGAGGAGATGGGAGAGGCGATGCTGCGCACCTCCTACTCGCAGATCCTGAATTCCAGCCGAGATTTCTCCATGGCGATCTGCGCCGCCGACGGCGATCTGGTGGCCCAGGCGGAGCACATTCCGGTCCATGTGGGCGCGATGCCCTGGGCGACCCGCGCCGTGGTCGAGACCTTCGGCGACGAGGTCAGCCCGGGTGACGTGTTCCTGCTGAACGACCCGTATTTCGGCGGCAGCCACCTGCCTGACGTCACCGCCTTCGTCCCGGTCTTCGCCGGCGACCGACTGGTGTTCTGGACCGTCAACCGCGCCCATCACTCCGACATCGGCGGCGCCACCCACGGCGCCTACAACGCCGCCGCCACGGAAATCTGGCAGGAAGGCCTGCGCATTCCCCCGATCCGTCTCGCCGAGAAGGGCAAGACGCGGGAAGACCTTCTGCACATGCTGTCGATCAACGTCCGCCACCCGCGCGACTTCCTCGGCGACCTCGCGGCCCAGACCGGATCGGTCCATCTCGGCGAGCGGCGCCTGATCGCCCTGATCGAGGAGTTCGGCGCCGATACCGTTCTGGCCGCAGTCGCCCAGATTCTCGACGGGTCCGAGCGCCAGGCCCGGGCCGTCATTTCCACCTGGACCGAGGGCACCTATCGCGGTGTCGCGCCGCTGGACGACGACGGACGCGGCAATACCGACATCGCCGTCCGCGCCACCGTGACCATCAAGGGCGGCGGCATCACCGTCGACCTCAGCGACTCCTCGCCGCAAGTGACGTCGTTCATCAACTCCTCCTTCGCCAACATGCGCTCCGGCGTCGCCATGGCGATCGCCTTCCTGCTCGACAAGGAGATCCCGAAGAACGAAGGCTCGATGCGGCCGGTCGAGGTCATCGCCAAGGAAGGCACCGTGGTCTGGGCACGTCCCGGTGCGCCGGTGACGCTGTGCACGTCCCACTGCAGCCAGGAGATCGTCGAAGCCATCGTCGACGCCGTCGCCCCAGCCTGCCCCGACCGCGCAATGGCGGGATGGGGAAAGCGCTTCCGCCTCGCCATCAAGGGAACGGTTCCGGGCAGCGACCGGCCCTTCATCTGGCACATGTTCCATGCCCGGCCCGGCGGCGGCGCGTCGCCCGGCGGCGACGGTTGGCACGGCTCCGGCGAATGGCATTCGGCCGGCGGGCTCAAGTTCGGTTCGGTCGAGGTGGCCGAGGCCCGCTTCCCGCTGTTCTTCGAGACCCATGAGTTCCGACCCAACACCGGCGGCGACGGCCGATTTATCGGCGGCGCCGGAGGCGAGTTGCGGCTGCGGCTCGAGACCGAGAAGGACGCGGTGGTGAACACCGCCGGCGAAGGCGCGCGGGTGCCGTCCAACGGCCGGGCGGGCGGTCACGAAGGCGCCACGCACCACTATGTCATGCACCCGCCGGTCGGCCCGTCCGTCACGCTGAAGACCAAGCAGGAAGGCCTGCCGGTCCCTGCCGGATCCGTATTCCACGTCCAGTCGGCCGGCGGCGGCGGATGGGGCGATCCGGCCGAACGCCCGCAAGAGGACCGGGACGCCGACATGCGTGCCGGCCTTCTCCCCCTCGTCCAGCGCTGACGGGGCACGTACAGACATGGCTTCCAAGGACATCATGACCTATCGCATCGGTATCGATATCGGCGGCACCTTCACCGACCTGGTCGCGGTCGATGATGCTGGCACCGTCACCTTCGCCAAGACCCCCTCGACACCGCAGGACCAATCCATCGGCCTGCTGGAAGGGTTGGAGAAACTCGCCGGTATGCTCGGCCTCAGCCGCGCCGACCTGCTGGCCAAGACCGAGCGCATCGTCCACGGCATGACTGTCGCCACCAACGCCCTGCTGGAACGCAAGGGCGCGAAACTGGCGCTGCTCACCACCGAGGGCCACCGCGACGTGCTGGAGATGCGCGAGGGGCTCAAGCCCGACCGTTACAATCTGCGCATGCCGCGCGAGGAAGCGCTGGTGCCGCGCCACCTGCGCCTGGGCGTGCGCGAGCGCATGCGCCATGACGGCTCTGTCGAGACACCGCTGGACGACGCGTCTCTGGCGGCGGCGATCGAGACGATGAAGGCCGAGAAGGTCGAATCCGTCGCGGTCTGTTACCTGCACAGCTATGCCAATGACGCCCATGAGCGTGCCACTGCAGAGGCCGTGCGCGCGGCCCTGCCGGATGCCTATGTCTGCGTCTCCGCCGACGTGCTGCCGCAGATCAAGGAGTTCGAGCGAGTCTCGACGACGGTGGTCAACGGCTATGTCGGTCCGGCCCTGCAGCGATACCTGCGCCGCCTGGAGGCCCGACTGGACGAGGCCGGCTACCGCAATGCCGCGCTGATCGTGCTGTCCCATGGCGGGGTGGCGCCGATCTCGGAAGCGATCCGGTCCGCCGTCGCCACCGTGCTGTCCGGGCCCGCCGGCGGGCTTGCCGGTGCGCGCCATGCCGCCGAGCTGACCGGGGTGGAGAATCTGATCCCGTTCGACATGGGTGGAACCTCCTCCGACATCTCCCTGGTCGACAAGGGCGAGATCGCGCTTGCCTCCGACCGTTCGATCGCCGGCGAGCGCATCGCCCTGCCCAGTCTCGACATCGTCACGCTGGGAGCCGGTGGTGGGTCCATCGCCCGGGTCGACGGCGCCGGCCTGCTGCAGGTCGGCCCACACAGCGCCGGCGCCGTGCCCGGGCCGGTCTGCTACGGCCGCGGCGGGACCGAACCGACGGTCACGGACAGCAACGTGGTGCTGGGCTATCTCGACCCGACGGGTTTCCTCGGCGGTGCCGACAAGCTTGACCGTACCGGCGCCGAGGCCGCCCTCACCCGACTCGGCGACAGGCTCGGCGTGTCGATGATCGAAGCCGCCGCCGGCGTGCACCGGGTGGTGAATACCCAGATGGCCGAAGGTATCCGGCTGGCCACGGTACGCCGCGGTGTCGATCCGCGCCGCTTTGCCCTGTTCGGCTTCGGCGGGGCGGCGGGGCTGCACGTCACCGGCCTCGCCCGCATGCTCGACCTCGGCCGGGTGATCGTCCCCCGCGTCGCCTCGGTGCTGTCGGCCTGGGGCATGCTGACCACCGACCTGCGCTACGAAACCATCCGCACCCATATCGGCGATACCGAAGGGCTGCAGGCCGACGCGGTCCGCGCGCTGTTCCACGGTATGGAGGCGGATGGGCGCAAGTATCTGGCCTCCTGGTTCGACGGCGAGGTGACGACATCGCGCGCCGCCGACATGCGCTACGGCGAGCAGGTCTACGAAATCGACGTGCCACTGGACACACTCGATCTCGATGCGCCGGATCTGCTGGATCGGCTCAAGGCCATGTTCGAGGCACGGCACGAGACGCTCTACACCTACAGCCTGCCCGACCGGTCGCCGGTTCTGGTCAACGCCAAGGTCGCCGCCATCGGCCAGCTCCCCGCCCCGCCGCAAGAGCCGGAGGCCGAAGCCGGTGCACCGGCGGAACCGACCGGCACACGGCCGGTCTATCTCGACGGCTGGATCGACGCACCGATCTACGGCTTCGACGACCTA
>JARGOG010000135.1 GCA_029212785.1 Thalassobaculaceae bacterium | reverse complement strand
TCACCGGAATGGGCGCGGGCGGTGCCTACGTCCCGGCGATGAGCCTGGCGTCGAGTTGGTTCGAGGCATCGCATCGCGGGCGCGCGGCGGGCACCATGCTGGCCGGTGCCGGTATCGGCATCGTGCTTTCGGGACTGCTGGTGCCAGCGCTGTTGCCCATTGCCGGGTTCGCGGGCTGGCAGGTGGGCTGGCTGCTGTTCGCGATGATCGCCGCCGTGACCCTGCTGGCCTGCGTCATCGGCCTGCGTGACCGTCCCGGCCTGATCGGCCTGAAACCCTATGGCACACCGGCCCCGCCGCCGGTCGCGGGGTCGCCGCCGCCCCGGCGCGGCTGGCTGGTGCTGCTGCACCTGGGGATCATCTACGCCTGCTATGGCATCACCTACATGGTCTACACGACCTTCATCGTCACCACGATGATCGACGAGCGTGGAATGGACGCCGCTCAGGCCGGGCAGGTCTGGAGCATCGTGGGCTTCTGCTCGATCTTCTCGGGCGCCCTGTTCGGGGGACTGTCGGATCGCATCGGGCGGCGCGGCGGGCTGATGGCGTCGTCGCTGGCGCAGGCGCTCGCCTTCGCGCTGGTGGCAGGCAGCTTCGGCGAGGTGGCGCTGTTCGCCTCCGTCGTCTGTTTCGGTATCTCGGCCTGGAGCGTGCCCACCATCATGGCCGCCGCCGCCGGAGACCAGGTCGGCCCGGAACGTGCGGCGGGTGCACTGGCGGTCATCACCCTGATCTTCGCTGCGGGCCAGGCGGTTGGCCCGGTGGGTGCCGGGGCGCTGGCCGAACTGACAGGCCGTTTCGGACCCGGCTTCGCGGCCTCCGCCGCCATCGCGATCCTGGCCGTTGCCCTCTCCGCGCTGCTGCCAGCACGGCGCTGAGGTCCCGGGCACGCGGGACTTGCTTTCCGAACGGCTGCTTCAGCGCCGCCGGGGCGGGCGGCCCATGACGCGGCGGCCGAACAGGCTGGCGGTCAGGTCGCGCATCAGCCGGGCGGTCTTGCCCCGGTCGTCCAGATAGGGATTGATCTCCGCCAGGTCGACGGAGGTGACGAGACCGCTGTCATGCAGCAGTTCCATGATCAGGTGTGCCTCCCGAACCGTCGCGCCGCCGGGCACGGTGGTACCAACGCCCGGGGCCACGTCCGGGTCCAGGAAATCCACGTCCAGACTGACATGCAGCAGGCCGTTGGCGGCACGCACCCGGTCGATGAAGGCCCGCGTCAGCCCGGCGAAACCGATCTCGTCCACCGCGCGCATGTCGTGAATGTCGATGTTGTTGTCCAGCACCAGATCATGCTCGGTCTCATCGACGGAGCGGATGCCCATCATGGTGACATTGCGCGGATTGACCGGACTCTCCAGCGGTGCGCCATAGACTTCCGCGCCGTCGATGCCGCAGAACATGGCGACGGGCATGCCGTGGGTGTGGCCCGATTCCGAGCTTTCCAGCGTGTTGAAGTCGGCATGGGCATCGAGCCAGAGCACGAACAGCTCCCGACCCTGTGTTGCGGCGTGACGGGCGATACCGGCGACCGTGCCGATGGCCAGGCTGTGGTCGCCGCCGACGAAGACCGGCGTCCAGCCCGCATCGGCGATCCGGGTCGCGTGATCCATCAGGCTCTCGGTCCAGGCGGCGGTCATGGCGATGTTGCGGGCCCGGCCCCGTTCCGGCACTTCCCGCGCCAGCGGCGCAGGCTCCGCATTGCCGAAATCCCGCACCTCGTGCCCCAGTTCCTGCAGTGCCTCCCCCAGCCCGGCAATGCGCATGGCATCCGGTCCCATCTGGCAGCCACGCAGGCTGGCCCCGGAATCGACGGGCGCGCCGAGGATGGCGATCTTGCGGGTCTGGCTTTCCTGCATGGTCAGGGCGTCCGATCCTGAAATGAAAAAGGGGAGCCGCCGGCTCCCCTTTCCCGTAACCCGAAAGAGGCTGCTGTTACCAGAGGGCCACCGGATTGATGATCATCTGGACCGTGCCCTTGATCCGGGCCTGACCCAGGACAAACATGAACTCGGTCACGCCTTCCTCGGCCAGACGGCCCGTGTTCATGGTCTCCAGAATGTAGATCCCGTTTTCCTTCAGCAGGGTGACGTGGCCATAGAACAACTTGTCTCCCTTTGCGGGCGGTACGGAGTCGAGGCCCCAGGTGTCGGCACCCACGGCCATGACGTCCTGGGCGGCAAGATAGACCGCAGCCTCGTTGTTCATGCCCGGCTCACCGCTGACCCACGCCGTCGGATCGGATGCAAGCTTGCCGTCGGTCCAGCCGGTGTGGAACAGGACCACGTCACCGGTGCGGATCTCGACGCCCTGCGCCTGCGCGGCGGCCCGGATGTCCGCGGAACCGAAGGACTGGCCCGCTTCCATCACCTCAACACCGAAGTGCTTGGCCATGTTGATCAGCACGCCACGACCCACCAGCGGCGGGATGTTGTGCACACCAAGCTTCGTCAGGCCGGTGACCTGCGCGATCTCGGTGTCGGAGTTGCAGTTGTAGTACATGCCCTTTTCGCCCAGATGACCGAGGCCGTCGATCTGCGGACCGATGCCGAACCAGAGCTGGGCGATGTCGTCATTGTAGATGGCTTCATAGCCGAACTGGGTCAGGCGATTGCCGCCGGCCTGGCCGGGCGAGACCACCTGCAGCATCAGGCCACGCGGCGGGAAGGCCGGGGTCGAGCTGTCGATGACGATACCGAGCGGGTGCGAATTGCCCTTTTTCACCAGCTTCGTGGCCATCATCACCTGATCGGGTGTCACATGGTTGGCGGAACCGATCTGGTCGTCGGCGCCCCATTTCGAGGGCTTGCATTCGGAGGCGGCATGGCTGCCCGCCATGACGCTGCCAGCAGCGAACAGGGCGAGGCCCAGGCTGGCACCAAAGAGGGATTTCTTCATTGGATGTTTCCTTGTGTTTTCCCCAACGGACGGTCGTCATTTGTCGCGACCATTCCTCCCCGCCCGGATTCATCCCGGCAGGCCGGTTCATTGTCAGGGGCAAGTACCTCTGTTTGCAAGGGTGAATTCGAAACACATGGAAAGGGAGCAGTGCGGTCTGTCAATCACCAAGGCCGAAGACTGACCGAATCTCTTTGCGAGCGTCGTCGATCACCTCGTTTAGGGTTTTCTCCTTGTAGTCACCCCCTCGCTTAGTTCCTTTTGTCAGTTGACGCTTGGGGCGTTCAAGCGGCTTGTGGTCGTCCAAGCGTTCAAGATCCTGGTACATCGGGTTCCTCCAGCTGCTGTTTCAGCCTCTCTCGGTATCGAGAATTCAACTCGGCGGGAAAATAGTGCTTCCTCTTGACCCACACAAATCCTTCTTCACGAGATACGATGGCCACATCGATAGGTCCACCTACGGTTTCCAAACCTCTGGAAACTCGTCTTTTTATCGAGGTTACATCGATCAAAGACTCTGCCATTTGCGCCATTTCAGGCTTGGGCATGAACTCCACCATATCCTCAATGTCTTTACGCGATTTGTCCTTAATCGCACGAAACACATCTTGACGCAGGGTTTGTAAAATTTTCGTTTCAGCTAAGCGAATATCGTTGCTCAATTTTGTGGTCGGAGTGAGTCCAGCGATATTTAGGGATTCAATGATAGATTCTCCAAATTCAGGTAGCACATCGCTCAAGAACTCCAAGATATCGTCCCTTACAGAATCATCTATTCCGAATACAAATCTATCAACCATTTCCTTCTGTGCAAAAGGAATTATTGCAGCCTTTTCGCCATTCCTGTCGATATCATTCTTATTTGTTATTCGGTATTTCAGGTGTCCGCAATATTCTCCATCAATTTCAACGGAAAACAGGGATGGAAATCTTTCGGAGCTACCAAATCCCGCCACAACGATGCCTGTTCGGCCAGCAGAAAACAAATCTTTCTGAAGAGTCATTTTTCCTATATCAATCAATTTCCGAAGTTGAATATTTTCTACGAATGGAAAGCATTCTTGGGCACATTTACGCACAATACTTCGATATTTTGAAGAAAATCGGGGAGGCTTCGTCGTTCCTACAAAATTTGCAAAATTTCTTATTTTGAGTTTGTCGAATGTAGAAGATATTAGGTTGTTAAGTATTTTATCTCGTATTTTTCCAATTTCCTCAACTTGATCATTGATGTCAGAAAGTTTTGTTTTATTCATCAAATCAGATATTTCCGCCGTAAAACTCTGATTAAATTCTTCTGCCATATCCTCAAAAAAGGGAACTAGAACAGAAAATATTGATCTTTCACTGATTTCCTTGGAACTTGATGCGCAAAAGCTATTCAGAAAGTCCAAAAAGCCGTATGCTGCATCTTCTACCGTGTTTTTTATTGAAATTTTCTTGCGATATTCCTTAATTAGACTTGGAAGTGGAATTTCTAAAAAAGACATTGAATTGTATATCATGATAGCAATTGGTTGGTTATTTGACAATTCGAATAATTTATCAGCACTATCATAGATCTTGTCATGACGATCTTGTGATGAAATCGTAACCGCGCTGTCTGTAGCAAGTGCGATGGCAGCTTTGTTTAGGATTGCAATTTCGGTTGTCACGTGCGGCTCCAGCTGATCAAGGGCTTGAGGTTGTGAACCACGATTCCGAACCCTGAGAATCTACCTTATCAATGCATAGTTGCTGATTCGCGCCTCTCATGCCAGCAGAAGTGAAGCATGTATGCTTGGGAGGACAACACGTGCAGGTCTATGAGGACAACAGAGGTTCTGATAGTCGTCAGCTTGGTCTATCGTCGCGCCATCCTGCGGGCTGACGGAAGGCAGAGCCATGAATGACGAGACCCCGACGCTTGGACGTGCACACCAGAGGGCGCGGCCTGACACACCGGCGCTCGGTGCCTACCCGCGTGTCAGGATGCGGCGCACCCGGGCGGAGGACTGGACCCGGCGGATGGTGTCGGAGAAGGTGCTGACCCCGGCGGATTTCATCTGGCCCCTTTTCGTGCATGAGGGTTCGGGCGTCGAGGATGTGGCGGCCATGCCCGGTGTCCGGCGTTATGACGTGGCCAGCCTGCCTGCGGCAGTGGCGGAGGCGGCAGCGCTCGGCATTCCCGCGATTGCCCTGTTCCCGGCGCTGGACCCGGCGAAGAAGGACGCGGAGGGGTCGGAGGCGACCAACCCCGACAATATCGTCTGCCGGGCGATTCGCGCCGTGAAGGCGGAGGTGCCGGAGATCGGCATCCTGTGTGACGCGGCGCTGGACCCCTTCACCTCCCACGGCCATGACGGGGTGATCCGCGACGACTATGTGGCCAACGACGAGACCGTCGACATTCTTGTCCGCCAGTCGCTCAATCAGGTGGAGGCGGGGGCGGACATCATCTCCCCCTCCGACATGATGGACGGGCGGGTCGGCGCGATCCGGGAGGCGCTGGAGCGCGAAGGTCACGTCAACAGCATGATCATGTCCTACGCCGCCAAGTATGCCTCGGCCTTCTACGGTCCGTTCCGGGATGCCATCGGCTCCCAGGCCAATCTCGGCAAGGCCAGCAAGGCGACTTACCAGATGAACCCGGCCAATGGCGACGAGGCGATGCGGGAGGTGGCGCTGGACATCGCCGAGGGCGCCGACATGGTGATGGTGAAGCCCGGCATGCCCTATCTCGACCTCTGTTACCGGGTGAAGACGACCTTTGGCGTGCCGACCTTCGCCTATCAGGTGTCCGGAGAGTACGCGATGCTGCAGGCGGCGGCGGGCAATGGCTGGCTGGACCTGGAGCGGGTGATGCTGGAAAGCCTGCTGGGCTTCAAGCGGGCCGGATGTGACGGCGTGCTGACCTATTTCGCCGTCGAGGCGGCGCGCAAACTGAAGGACCTTGGCTGACCCATGACGCTTGCTGCATCCAAACGTGGTGGCCCGCTGACCGGGGTCACCGTCATCGACCTGACCCGGGTTCTCGCCGGTCCCTATTGCACGCTGATGCTGTCCGAACTCGGCGCCCGCGTGATCAAGGTGGAGGAACCGGGCGTGGGCGACATCAGCCGCTCCATAGGTCCCTTCGTGAAGGGCAAGTCGGCCTATTTCATGAGCCTGAACCGTGACAAGGAAAGCATCGCGCTGAATCTGAAGGTGGATGAGGACCGGGCGGTGTTCGAGCAGTTGCTGGACCAGGCTGACGTGCTGGTCGAGAACTATCGCCCCGGCACGATGGAGAAGCTCGGCTATGGCTGGGACACGCTGCAGGCGCGGTGGCCGTCGCTGATCTTCGCCGCGGCCAGTGGCTTCGGCCAGACCGGTCCCTACGCGAAGCGACCGGCCTACGACATGGTGGTGCAGGGCATGGGCGGGGTGATGAGCCTGACCGGGC
>JARGOG010000134.1 GCA_029212785.1 Thalassobaculaceae bacterium | reverse complement strand
AAGCGACCTTGCGCTTCGAACCGCCGAGCACCTTGATGCACTGCACCCTCCGAGCGCCGGAATTGTCCGCGACGTCGAGGTTCGTCTGCATCTGAATCATGACCTGTCCTCCTAGGTCCGGGTCACGCGCCGGCCGCAGCGTCGTCGTAGACGACCGCGAACCGCTTGTTCTTCGAAATTGGTGCGCATTCGATAATGCTCACCATATCGCCCTGCTTGCATCGGTTCTCCGGATCGTGCGCCGAGAACCGCTTCGAGCGGGTGATGAACTTCTTGTAGAGCGGATGCATGACCCGCCGCTGGACGTTCACGACCACCGTCTTGTCGCCCTTGTCGCTGACGACGGTGCCCTTAAGAACACGCCTCGGCATTGCTTTCTCCTAACCCCTTGACCGGTGCTTACGCCGAAGCCCCGGCGCGGGCCTTCTCGCCCATGATCGTCTTAACCTTCGCGATCTCGCGCCGAACCTGGCGCACGCGATCGGTGTTCTCAAGCTGGCCGTTGGCCCGCTGGAAGCGCAGATTGAACGCCTCCTTGCGGAGCTGCAGCAGCTGGTCCTTCAACTGGTCCGGCGACTTCGTCCGGAGGTCTTCGGCAATCTTGTTAGCCATCGTTACGTCCTCCAGCTCACTCGCCCAGTCGGGTCACGAACCGGGTGTCGACCGGCAGTTTCATGGCAGCGAGGCGGAACGCCTCCTCGGCCAGATCCTTCGGCACACCGTCCAGTTCGAACATGATGCGGCCCGGCTTCACGCGGCAGACCCAGAACTCCGGAGAGCCCTTACCCTTACCCATGCGAACCTCGGCCGGCTTGCTCGACACCGGCACATCCGGAAAAATCCGGATCCACACGCGACCGGCGCGGCGGATGTGACGGGTGATCGCGCGACGGGCAGCCTCGATCTGACGGGCGGTGACGCGCGCAGGCGTCGTCGCCTTCAGACCGTAGGCGCCGAAGTTCAGCGCCGTTCCACCCTTGGCCAGGCCATGGATGCGGCCCTTATGGGCCTTACGGAACTTTGTGCGCTTCGGGGACAGCATCTGTCTTCTCCTCTCAGCGGACGGTTAGCGACGGTCGCCGCCGCCGGAACCCGGCTGCTGCTCTGCAAGGCGCTTGTCCTGCGCCATCGGGTCGTGTGCCAGGACTTCGCCCTTGAACACCCAGACCTTCACGCCGCAAGTGCCATAGGTCGTGAAACCGGTGGCCTCGCCATAATCGATATCGGCCCGCAGGGTATGCAGCGGAACCCGGCCCTCGCGGTACCACTCGGTCCGGGCGATCTCGGCGCCGCCGAGGCGGCCGCCGCAGTTGATCCGGATGCCGAGGGCGCCGAGGCGCATGGCAGATTGGACGGCACGCTTCATCGCGCGGCGGAACGCAACCCGGCGCTCCAGCTGCTGGGCGATGTTCTCGGCCACGAGCTGAGCGTCGATTTCCGGCTTGCGGATCTCGATGATGTTCAGCGCAACGTCCGTGTTGGTCATCTTCGAGAGGTCCTGACGGAGCTTCTCGATATCCGTGCCCTTCTTGCCGATCACCACACCCGGACGCGCCGAGTAGATGGTGATGCGGGCGCGCTTGGCCGGACGCTCGATGACGATGCGGCTGACGCCAGCCTGGCGCAGACGCTTGTTCAGATAGCCTCGCAGCTTGATGTCTTGGTGCAGCAGATCGGCATAGCCCTTGCCCGCGAACCAGCGCGAATCCCAAGTGCGGTTGATGCCGAGCCGAAGCCCGATCGGATTGACCTTATTACCCATCAGTCCTGCTCCTCGCGCTCACGCACGACCACGGTGATGTGGGCGAACGGCTTCTCGATCTTGCCGACCCGCCCGCGGGCCCGGGGACGGAAGCGCTTCATCTTCAAGCTCTTGCCGACATAGGCCTCTTTGACGAACAGCCGGTCGACATCGAGCTGGTGATTGTTCTCGGCGTTGGCGATCGCCGACTCCAGCAGCTTCTTCACGTCCCGCGCGATACGGCGCTTGGAGAACGCGAGGGTTGCCAGAGCCTTGTCCGCCCGCTGACCGCGGATCATCTGGGCGACCAGATTCAGTTTCTGCGGGCTGATGCGCAGATTGCGCAGCTCAGCCTTCGCTTCCGTATCCTCAAGTCGCCGTTCGGCAGCCTGCTTGCCCATTGCCTGCTCCTCTCAGCCTCAGCGGCGAGACTTCTTGTCGGCCATGTGGCCGTAATAGGTACGCGTCGGCGAGAACTCGCCGAACTTGTGCCCGACCATGTTCTCGCTGACGAGAACCGGAACGAATTTCTGACCGTTGTGCACACCGAAGGTCAGGCCGACAAATTGCGGCATGATCGTCGACCGACGCGACCAGGTCTTGATGACCTCGTTACGACCGGATTCGCGCGACTTCTCGGCCTTCTTCATCAGGTAGCCGTCGACGAACGGTCCCTTCCAAACGGATCGAGCCAACGAACTTCTCCTTACTTCCGGCGCCGGCGAACGATGAGCTTATCGGTCGCCTTGTTGTTGCGCGTCTTCTTGCCTTTGGTCGGCTTGCCCCACGGGGTAACCGGATGACGGCCGCCCGATGTGCGGCCTTCGCCACCGCCATGCGGGTGATCGACCGGGTTCATAGCCACACCACGCACGGCCGGACGTTTGCCCAGCCAGCGATTGCGGCCGGCCTTGCCGATGTTGATGTTCTGCTGGTCCGGATTCGACACCGCGCCGACCGTCGCCATGCATTCGGCACGCACCATGCGAACTTCGCCGGAGGCGAGGCGCAGCTGGGCGTAACCGGAGTCACGGCCGACAATCTGGACGTAGGTGCCAGCCGAGCGGGCCATCTGGCCGCCCTTTTCCGGCTTCATCTCGACATTATGGACGATCGTGCCGACCGGAATGCTGCGCAGCGGCATGGCATTGCCGGGCTTCACGTCGACCCGTTCGCCCGCGACCACCTTGTCGCCGACCCCGAGACGCTGCGGCGCCAGGATATAGGCCTGCTCGCCGTCATCGTAGTTGATCAGCGCGATGAACGCGGTGCGGTTCGGATCGTATTCCAGGCGCTCGACCGTGCCGACAATGTCGAACTTGCGGCGCTTGAAGTCCACGATCCGGTAAGTGCGCTTGTGCCCACCGCCGCGGCGACGCGTGGTGATGCGTCCCGTGTTGTTGCGCCCGGCCTTCTTCGTCAGGCCCTCGGTGAGCTTCTTGACCGGCTTGCCGGACCACAGCTCCGAGCGGTCGACGATGACCAGCTGGCGCTGCGACGGCGTCGTCGGATTGAAGGATTTCAAAGCCATGGGTTTACACCCCCGCCATCAGGTCGATCGTCTGGCCCTCGGCGAGCGTGACGACGGCCTTCTTGTAGTCGGAACGACGGCCGGGACGTCCCCGGAACCGCTTGGTCTTGCCTTTGACCAGAATGGTATTGACCGCGGTCACCTTGACATCAAACAGACGCTCGATGGCCTGCTTGATCTCCGGCTTCGCCGCGTCCACCGGGACCTCGAAGGTCACCTGGCCGAACTCGGACCCTCGGGTCGATTTCTCGGTGACGATCGGGCGACGGAGCAGCTCGTAAGCCCGCTCTTCGCTCACCCGGTTCGCCTTGGGCTTGTAAGGACGAATGCTCATTTCAAGCGCGCCTCCAGCTGCTCAACCGCACCCTTGGTCAGAACCAGAGTGTCGCGGCGGAGAATGTCGTAGACGTTGGCGCCCTGCTGCGGCAGCAGATCCACCAGAGGAATATTGCGCGCGGCCCGGGCGAAGTTCTCGTTCACCGCATCCCCGTCGATCACCAGAACCGACGACCAGCCGAGCTTGGCCAGCTTGGCGGCGAGCGCCTTGGTCTTCGTCTCGGACGTGGTCGCCTCATCGAGAACGATCAACTGACCGGCCTTCGCCTTTGCCGAAAGCGCGATCTTCAGACCGAGCTTGCGGAACTTCTTGGTCAGGTCGTGGGAATGATCACGCACCATCGGCCCATGAACGGTCTGACCGCCGCGATACTGGGTCGCCCGAAGCGAACCCGCGCGGGCCCGACCGGTGCCCTTCTGACGGAAGGCCTTCTTCGTGGTCCCCGAGATCTCGGAGATCGTCTTGACCTTGTGGTTACCGCCGCGGCGTTTGGCCAGCTGCCAGTTCACCATGCGGGACAAGATGTCCTGGCGCGGCTCGAGCCCGAAGATGGCGTCGTCGAGATCAATCTCGCCAGTCTTCTGCGCATCGAGGTTGGTGACGTCAATCTTCATGACCTCAGTCCTTCTTCTCGGCGTCGTCTTCCGCCGGCGCATCCGGAACCGCGGCGCCCTCGGCCACAGTCGGATCCGCCTCGGCGCCCATCGCCTCGGATGCCTGCTCGAGCAGGGCCGCACCGGCCTCTTCCTCGCTCACGACCTCTTCAGCACCGGCTTCCTTCAGCGCGGCCGGATACGGCGCGCCCTCGGGCATGCCGCTCTTGACGGCGTCGCGGATCAGCACCCAGCCACCCTCGGAGCCCGGCACGGAGCCGCGCACGAGGATCAGACCACGGACCGCGTCGGTCGCGACGACGGTCAGGTTCTGGGTGGTGACGCGCTCGTCGCCCATATGGCCGGCCATCTTCTTACCTTTGAAGACGCGGCCCGGATCCTGGTTGTTACCGGTGGAGCCGTGCGAGCGGTGCGACAGAGACACACCGTGCGACGCACGCAGACCGGCGAAATTATGCCGCTTCATCGCACCGGCGAAGCCCTTACCGATGGACGTTCCCGTCACATCGACCTTCTGGCCGGTAATGAAGTGATCCGCCGACAGCTCGGCACCGATATCGATCAGTGCGTCGTCCGCCACGCGGAATTCGACGACCTTGCGCTTCGGCTCGACCTTCGCCTTGGCGAAGTGACCGCGCATCGGCTGCGTGGTGCGCTTCACCTTGCGCAGACCAGCGCCGAGCTGCACCGCAGTGTAGCCGTCCTTGCCCTGGGTCCGCTGCGCGACAACCTGGCAGCTGTCGACCTTCAGCACCGTGACCGGAACGTGCGCACCTTCTTCGGTGAACACGCGGGTCATGCCGACCTTCTGGGCGATCAATCCTGAACGCATGGTTCCCGTCCCCTCAGAGCTTGATCTCGACGTCGACGCCGGACGCGAGGTCGAGCTTCATCAGCGCGTCCACGGTCTGCGGAGTCGGATCGACAATGTCCAGAACCCGCTTATGGGTGCGGATCTCGAACTGTTCCCGGCTCTTCTTATCGACGTGCGGACCGCGAAGAACGGTAAACCGCTCGATCCGAGTCGGAAGCGGAATGGGCCCCCGCACACGCGCGCCTGTGCGCTTGGCGGTGTTCACGATTTCACCGGTCGACTGATCGAGGACTCGGTGATCGAACGCCTTCAGGCGGATGCGGATGTTTTGACTGTCCATCTTTCCGCTACTCTCAACCTCTTTGGCCTGACGGCCGTAATTACCGCGCTCCCCCCGGCTAGCCGGGTACCGCACAGAAAAATGAGCGGATGCGCACTAACTCTGCGCTTCCGCCTTCGGCCTTTTGGGGATTGGTGTCTTAGGTAGTTGAGACTGCGTCTGACCCGAACATTGCTGATCCGGTCACAGCCAGTCCCCAAAGGTGGGCGGAACCTATTGATGCGCAGGGGGTCCGTCAAGTGTGAATTTCAGTTTTCTGACACCCCGGCCCGATCCGCCGAAACCCGCAAGAACCTTACGTCTGACGCCGCCCAATCACACCGTTTCGGCCCGCGTGACGGCATCGCCGCGAACCGTTCCTGCATGTAGTGCGGCTTGTACCCGAGCACCCCCCATATCGGATGGCGGGCGCCCTGTGTTGCGATGGTCAGGATTCCCCCAGTATGCTTGAGAACGTTCTAGCCCTGCTCACGGTGGCGCTGCCGCTTATGGGCAGTCCCGGACCGGCCATCGTCAGTCTGGCGGCGACCGGATCCGGTTTCGGGTTCCGGCCCGGCCTGCCCTATCTGGCGGGGATCCTGGTCGGCAATTCCACGGTCCTGCTGATGGTGGCGACGGGGATCACCGGAATGGTTCTCGCCCTGCCGGCCGCTGTTCCTGTGCTGACGGCAATTGGGCTCGCCTATCTGCTGTATCTGGCCTGGAAGATCGCGAATGCGCCGGTGGTCCGCACCGTAGGGTCCCTGGAGGCCGCGCCGACCACCGCTGGCGGTTTCCTGCTCTCCCTGGTGAACCCCAAAGCCTATGCAGCCATCGGCGCCGTCTACGCGAGCGGCAGCCTCGTCCCTGAGGATCCGGTGCTCGACACCGCGCTGAAGATCGCCGTGCTGATCGCGGTGAACTGCACGGTGAACACGACCTGGCTTGGAATCGGTGCGCTGTTCTCCGGCCTGCTGCGCAATCCACGCACCGGGCGGATCATGAACTGGTCGTTCGCCGGCCTGCTGATCGCCTCTGTCATCTTCACAATCCTGCGCTGACCCGAGAGACTCGGATTCTCGGGGCCGGAACGCAAACGGGGGCGCCGAAGCGCCCCCGTCTTACCCCACCTGACGGTGGAGGCTTACTCGATGACCTTGGAGACGACACCGGCACCGACGGTGCGTCCACCCTCGC
>JARGOG010000035.1:44278-45854 GCA_029212785.1 Thalassobaculaceae bacterium | reverse complement strand
CCTTCCTGCGCACATTGGTGTTCGCGCTCGTGGCCGTGGCCGCGCTCGCCGGACCCGCGGCCGCCGAGCCGCTGAAACTCGTGCTTCTTCACCTGAACGACTGGGACAAGATGGAGACCGCCGGCAAGGTCGCCTCCGTCATCGCCGCGGAGAAGACGGCGGCCGAGGCGGATGGCGCTTTCGTACTGGTGACCTTCGGCGGCGACCTGATCTCGCCCTCGCTGCTGAGCGGCATCGACAAGGGCGCCCACATGGTCGCGCTGGCCGAGCAGGTCGGCGTCCAATACGCCACCCTCGGCAACCACGAGTTCGACCTGGGCGACGACGTGCTCAAGGCGCGGGTCGCCGAGTCCGACTTCAAGTGGATCTCCAGCAACGTCACCCTCGACGGCAAGGCGTTCCCCGGGGTCGAGGGCCCGCAGATCATCGACATGCAGGGCTACAAGATCGGCCTGATCGGACTGACCACGCCGGACACCACCTTCCTCGCCAGCCCGGGGCCGGGTGTCGCCTTCGCCGACTATACCGAAGCGGCCACATCCGCCTCGGCTGCCCTGAAGGAACTGGGCGCCGATTTCATCATCGTTCTCAGCCATGGTGGCGAGACCCTGGAGCGCGGCCTGACCCGATCGGTGAAGGATGTCGACCTGGTGCTCGGTGGCCATGACCACCTGGCGCGCATCGTCTATGACGGCCGCGACATGACCGCGTCCGCCGGCTCCCAGGGCGAGTTCATCGCCAAGACCGTCGTGACCCTCGACAAGGTCGAGAAGCGCGGAAAGCTGCGCCTGGAGTGGTCGCCGACCTTCGACCTGGTCGCCACCGCCCCTGCCATCCCGGACGCGAAGGTGCAGTCCCAGGTGGACGAATACACCGCCACCCTGGACCGTGAGCTTGGCCAGGTGATCGGTTCGACCGCCGTCGAGATGGACACCCGGCGCGCCTCGATCCGCTCCGTGGAGACCGCCTTCGGCAACCTGGTGGCCGATGCCAGCCGGGCCGCGACCGGCGCCGATATCGGGCTCGCCAATGGCGGCGGCATCCGTGGCGACACGGTCTATCCGGCCGGCAGCGAGCTGACCCGCAAGACGATCCTCACTGAACTGCCGTTCGGCAACTCGACGGTCAAACTCGAGCTCTCCGGCGCCCAGCTTCGCGAGGCGCTTGAGCACGGGGTCAGCGGCATCGAGGACGGCCAGGGCCGTTTCCCGCAGGTGTCGGGCATGACCTACAGCTTCGACGGCACCAAGCCGGTGGGCTCGCGCATCGTCGACGTCACCGTCGGCGGCAAACCGCTGGATGATGCCGCGACCTACACGTTGGCGACGAACGACTATGTCGGCGGCGGCGGCGATGGCTACGGTATGCTGCGCAAGGCCAAGGTCCTGGTCGATGGCGATGCCGGCGGCCTGCTGGCCACCCAGGTGATCGACTACGTGATGATGAAGGGCACGGTCTCGCCCGCCGTCGACGGTCGGATCAAGCGGCTCGACTGACCCGTCTCATATCGACTGCCAGAGCGGCCCGCATCTTCGGATGCGGGCCGTTGTGTTTCGGCGCCACATACCAGCGACTT